>NZ_AXCE01000012.1:0-850009 GCF_000475395.1 Labrenzia sp. C1B70 | reverse complement strand
TGGGCCGCAGACGGCGCTTACCTCTGAGCGGTCTTCACTCTGGTCCAATCTGCATGGAAAATGTCTCCCTTGAGCCGCCAGCGTGTTTCGCTGTCCGGGTCCTTGACTGTGAGATAGGTTTTGCCCTGGCGGGGCAGTTCGAAGCCGGCGCCTTCGAGTGCTGCGACCATGTCCGGCCGGGATGAGATTCGACCGGCGACGATAAGGTCTTCCAGCCAGTTCTGGATGTCCTCTCGGCCGTGGGCCCGAAGCTTCTTTTCCGGAAGCTGCTTGGTGTCCTGCGCCCTGGCTGGATCTTTCGGGTCTGCCCAGCCATGTTCCTTGTTGAGCATGTCGCGCAAGGCATCCATGGCCTTCTGGTAGCCGGGTGGGGCGATGTTGAGGCTCTTGCCGGACGTGAGCTCCATGCGCGGTGTGCAGAAATGCAATTCCACCCGGCCTTCATGGCTGTGCCGGACCCAGAGCATGTCAACCTGGTCGCGGTCCAGACCGGCAAAGGCCAGTTCGTCGGAGGCGTCCATGACTGCCTGCTGCTGCTCTTCCGTCGGATGGTCGTCCTGGTGGAATCTGATCACTGGTTTTCATCAGCGGGACGCCAGTGTCATCAAGATCGTTATGGTTGTCGGCCGTGAGATGCTATCCTAAGACGTGCTTCCGGCAGATGAATGGGTTTGCGCCAATGTCTGAATCAGAAAAGCGTTCGATCAAACAATCTATTCCGTTGTTCGAAAACATCTCTGTATTTGACGACAATCAATTTGATAGAATTTGCCAAATCTTTCATGTGAACTCAGGTGAAACAATTCTCAAGAAAAACGATGTTTCATCTGACGTTTTTCTTATACTGAGCGGTACTGTTTCGGTGTGTGATTATTCAATCGATGGAAAAGAAGTCACATATTTTGAGATCAGCAAAGGTGGGATCTTCGGAGAGTTTGCAGCAATTGATGGTGGTCCACGCTCCGCATCTATTGAAGCCAAAACAGAAGCTTTGATTGCTCGCATGGGCGCGCACGATTTTCGCGCGCTGATTGCTTCGAATGGAACGTTCGGCCTGCGCGTTGCCGAACATTTGGTGGCGAAAACCAGGGCGCTTAGTCAGCGTATCTTCGAGTTTAGCGCGTTGTCAGTTCGTCAACGCCTGTATGCGGAAATCCTTCGTTTATGTGACGCCAAATCCCATTACGATGGAATATGTGAGCTTTCGCCAGCCCCCTCGCACTACGAACTTGCCACCCGGATTGCCACGCATCGCGAGGCTGTCACCAAGGAACTGAACCGGTTGGTCGCTATTGGCATTGCCAGGCTTGAACGCAGAAGCATCACTATCAAGGATGTTCCGAAGTTACGGCGAATGGTGGTCGAAAATGACGACAGCTAAATGTCTTCTTCGACTGCACTGACGTCCGCTCCAATCAGATAATCGCCAATCTGTGTGACTTACTGAATACAAACTGATTGTCTGTGGCAATTGCCACAGTGCTGTTTCGCGCACTTAGCGAAACTAAGCATGCGATGAAAACCTTATGCAAAACCGTTGTTGAATTTGATGCTCAACCTTCATTGTATTCTGAAGGAAGAAGCGGAAAAAGCGGTCGTGCCAAACAAGTTCTTCGTCGTGGTTTTGCAGCCGCCTTTTGCCCCCCGCAAAGACGTGTTCACTCGAAACGAGTTAGACCTACAATTTCTGGCTTTAATAAGCTAATCTCAAGTTGTCATAAAAGCTTTTGCGCGCGGGGGGCTGATGTTGTCGCAAGAAGACAGCCGGAACCGGCTGTGACCGCAATAAATGAAGTAAATAACTCCTACCAAATGATCGGCGCCCGATCCGTCCTGATCATTGATCTGGTGGAGTCTGTTCGCCTTATTGAGGAAAATGAGCGGGAAACGGTTGGGCGGTGGATCGAGTTCGTCGATCAAATCGAATTGGATGTTCTACCGAATTGCTCCGGCCGTCTCAAAAAACGGCTTGGCGATGGTCTGTTGATCGATTTCGATCGACCACGCGACGCGTGTGCCGCGGCCCTGGCAATCAAGGCAGCCTGCAGGGAAGGTAACCGAGACAAACGACCTTCCCAACACTTTCTCTTGCGCATGGGGATTGATGCCGCGGATGTCTTCGAGGACGACCACGACCTTTACGGCCAAGCCGTGAATCGCGCCGCTCGGCTGATGGCGCTCGCAACTCCCGGAGACATTCTTATATCCGCCGAAGCCCGCAATCAGGCAATTGATGAGCTCGATGCCGGTTTTGAGGATCTCGGTGAGTGCTACCTCAAACACATAAGAGAGCCCGTTCGCACCTATCGTGTGCTTCCGCTGGGTGAAGTTCGAACTGCCGCCGTCCCTGGGACGCACGTTTCACTGAACCCGACGCTTGCCATTGTGCCCTTCGTGCCGCGTTTGCCTTCTCCTGAGTGTCTTGTCATTGGCGAGATCCTGTCGGATGAACTCATCCAGGTTTTTTCGGCCTCCCAGACGATCAACGTGATTTCCCATCTGTCGACATCTGCCTTTACGGGGCGGATCATCGACCTCGGGGTCGTCAGAAAGAAGTTTTCCGCCGAGTTCGTGCTGTCCGGCCGATTTGTCTGTAATGGACAGCAGATCGAGCTTTTCGCGGAACTCTCGGATACCGCAACCGGTCTGGTCATCTGGTCAGACGAAGTGCGTGATCGCCTGCCCAGCCTTTACAGCGCCGACAGGGCAATGATTTCAAAAATTGTCGCAAGCGTCAGCAATGCCATTAACCTCGCGGAACTCAAGCGTGCCCGCAGCCTGCCGCTGCCCAACCTCCAGACCCATTCTCTTCTTATGGCGGCGATCACACTGATGCACCGGATGTCGCGGCGGGATTTTCACCTTTCCTTTGAGATGCTTGAAGAAGTCGTTCATCGGGCGGGAAGGCAGTCGGTGCCGCATTCGTGGATGGCTAAATGGCATGTCCTGAAAATGCAGCAGGGCTGGAGTGAGAATGCGGATCAGGATGCCTATAATGCCCGCGTGGCGGCCGAACGCGCCCTTGACGCGGATCCGGACAGTTCTCTTGCACTGACCATTGACGGCCTGGTTCAAACGCACATTCTGAAAGACCACGACACAGCAACCGAGCGCTATCAGTCGGCGGTCAGAGCCAACCCCAACAACTCCCTGGCCTGGCTTCTCAAAGGCACTGATCATGCGTTCACCGGCGACGGCGTGACAGCTGTCGCCGACACACAAAAAGCCATCCAGCTCTCGCCGCTCGATCCGCACCGCTACTATTACGACACGCTCGCGGCGACGGCTTTTCTCGCAAATCGCCAGTTCGAACAGGCTCTTGAATTCGCGGACCGCTCTTTGCGTGCAAACCGAATGCATACCTCTTCGCTGCGCGCCAAGGCGGTTGCCTGCTGGCAACTGGGTATGCGTGACGAGGCGCGAAGGGTCGGCAAAATGCTGATGGACATGGAACCTAACCTGTCGATCAAAGCATGGCGCGCGAGATCACCGAGCGCCGGTTATCCGATTTCCGACGAATGGGCACGGGTTTTGAAAAAGGTCGGCGTCCCTGACTAGGGCGCGGGCTTCAAATTAGGGGAGCCTTTCAAATGGCAATCAGATCAGGAATTTCCGGCATTTCCGGAATCTCGGGCATTTCCGGTATCTCTGGTATCTCTGGTATCTCTGGTATCTCAGGTATCTCTGGTATCTCGGGTATCTCTGGTATCTCGGGTATCTCTGGTACCCCTGGTGCATTCTACGGGCCGACAGAGACCGCCGCTCTTCTGACAAATCGTGACGGCATTGTCGGCTATCGCGAAAACCCAATTGAAAATCCGCAGTATCCGCTCTGTCAGGACGATCCGAGAAACCTTGAGTACCTCGGCTCGACGGAAAGGGCAGCCATCTTCGATTTCGAACTGGCTTCGAGACTTTCCTTTCAGCCCGCTGTTTCCGGCGACGGCAGACCGGTAGGCATGACCGTCAACCACGTTTATCTGGAAAAGGATTCATCGGGCAAACCCTCCGCGATCGCCTGGAATGAACTTGTCACGATGAGCCGTCCGTACCAGGAGACTTTTCTGGATCAGCTTCCCTTTCTGCATACCTATGCGGAATTGCGACCGGACCGGGCGCAGGAGATCATTGCACAGCTTGGTGTTCCGAATGCGTTTTTCAGCTCGATCGCGCAATTCGATTTCGCCACC
Source organism: Labrenzia sp. C1B70 (assembly GCF_000475395.1). Lineage (NCBI taxonomy): Bacteria > Pseudomonadati > Pseudomonadota > Alphaproteobacteria > Hyphomicrobiales > Stappiaceae > Labrenzia > Labrenzia sp. C1B70. The sequence goes on along the minus strand of NZ_AXCE01000012.1, from coordinate 845,819 downwards.
AAACCGAAGACCGTGGAACTCATCTACGCAGCCTTGAGGCTCGCCTACATGGTCGAAATGCGCTTCAAGCACGCGCTCGCCTGCCGGCGCGCGCATGAATACTCGCCGCAAATTCAGCCGATGATCCCAGCACCGCTGCACGGCTCCCTGCCGAGCGGCCACGCAACCGAGGCATTTCTGTTCGCACTGGTGCTGACCCATCTGATTGACGGGACAAAAAGTCAAAAAGGAAAAAAACCAAACGAGGTGCAATGGACCACACAGCTCGCGCGGCAAGCGGCCCGCATCGCCATCAACCGGACGGTCGCCGGAGTGCATTATCCCATTGACAGCGTTGCAGGATGCCTACTCGGGTTGACACTTGGCGAATACTTCATCGGCTTGTGCAAGCACGGTTCGGCGTACGATCACTATCGTCGCATGAAATTCGTGGGCGAGTGTTTCCCAAAGGCGTCCACGGGTGAAGCGGATTTTCTCTGGAACCGGTATCTGGAGGTTACAACCGGCAAGCTGAAGGAAGACCTCGATCTCGAATACACGGTAGTATCCGGGCACACCAAGCAAAATCCTACAAGATATGGCGAAAAGATACCCGTCTTGAGCTGGCTGTGGGACGAGGCCCGCAAGGAATGGGACCGCGACGAAGGTACATGCGAGGAGCCCTTGCCGAATTCCTGCACCGTCTAGCGAAGCCGCGAGCCGCTTTCCCTTTTCCACAGCATTCGCGTGAGGCAAATTCATGCTTCTGAACTGGACCAAATATCCATTCGATCAAAGGATCGACGCCTATGTCGACTGGACCGACCTCAACGGTGAAAAATTTCCACCCGGATATGAGAAGTATCTCGTTCCTGTCGTGTTCGTCGTCACGAACGATTCCGCAGACACTTTCAGGCAACAATTTCTGCATCGAGGAACTGGTACAGAAGGGTCCTCCTCTTGGCAGAAAATCATCTTCCCCTTTCTCTCGCCGATCTTTCTTGGGAGCGACCTTTTCGGCGACTTCCAAGTTTTCACCGGCCATGTTCCGCTTGATACCTGGCAGGACCTCGTAAAGTTGCTCAGGGCCGATCCGGAAATAGACGGAGACCAGCAAATCATCGTGGGACGCCCGATACCCGCCGACGCATATTGCGTCGCGAGCGCCGAAATGAGAGCGCTTGAGGTCGCGAAGGCCGGTACCGAGCTGAAACCTCAATGTTCGGAAGAACTCCCTGTCGTCGTCGGTGTCATAGACGAGGGGCTGGCCTTTGGGAACGAGCGGTTCAGGAACTCGCTGACCGACTCGCGGGTTGAATTTGCTTGGCTGCAAGACGGCAAATGCACACCTCCCGGTGTGCCTGGTTTTGGGTATGGCCGAGAGCTGACCAAGTGGGACCGCACCGATCTTCCGGGTATCGACACCCTGCTCCACCGCTGTCTCCAGGGCGGTCTCGTTGACGAGGACCTTTTCTATACGCTAACAGGCGTCGCCGATTTCGGCCGCGAGGGACACAAGGCGGCCGCCTGGCGGGTGTCTCACGGCGCGCATGTGATGGATCTTGCCGCCGGATACGACATGGCGGAGGCCAAAGCAAAGCGCCACATCATCAGCGTGCAATTGCCGACATCCATCGTGGCGGACACGTCTGGTCTCGGTCTCGAGAAGTTCATGATTGATGGCGTGGTATACATTTTCGACCGGGCTCAAAAGATATCCAAGCGCTACTACGACGGGACCAGTCTTCCGGTTGTGATCAACTTCAGTTCAGGGGTGCGCGCAGGGCCTCACGATGGCACTTCCTATGTGGAGCACGCCCTGGATAGCCTGATCTCGGGCAGGCGGAAGAAAAACATCGCAAACGGCGGCGCCAAGCCGGCGACACAGGTTGTAATTCCGGCCGGCAACAGTTTTCAGGCCCGCAGCCATGTCCTTTTTTCTCTCAACAAGGACCGGGCTTTGGCCGGAAACGAAAGCCATGCTGTCGATTGGCACGTTCCCCCCGACGACAGAACATTCTCCTACGTTGAGCTGTGGTTACCGCGAGACCTGACCGCTGACGAAGCCCGAAGAGTAACCCTGTCGATTTCAGCACCCGGCGTTGAGGAATTCAGCCCTTCCCTGGCGGCCGATACAACCGACCCGGAAGGCGGGTCGATCGCTCTCATGGATGAGGAAAATTGCAACAGCCTGATCTGCAAGGCCTATTTTCAACTTGTTCCCGTCGCATCACCCGGCACCGGCGGGAAATCGGACGCTTCGATCAAACGCGGCCGTTTTCTGATCGCACTTGCCCCAACCGCATTTCATGAAGCCGAGGCAACGCTCGCACCGGCAGGGTCATGGAGGATCAAGGTCGGCAGTTCCGGCACCAAGGAGATTGAGATCCACGGCTGGATCCACTGGGACGATTCACCGATCAACTATGTAAGGTTCGGCAGACAGTCGTATTTCGAGGATCCTGCCTACCGGCGGTTCGCTTCTGACGGCGAACTGGAGGAAGATGACAATGACGAAACGTCGGTCAGGCGCACCGGAACCATCAACGCGATTGCAACCGGAACGGAACCGAAAGTGGTCGGGGGCTATCGTACCGCCGACGCCCGGGCGACAAGCTACACTTCCTCCGATTTCAAGGGGAGAGACCGCAAACCGGATTACCTCGCCGTTTCCGAAACGTCCTTTGCGCATCTGGGAATTCTGGCTGCCGGTACCCGCAGTGGCTCAGCCGTTGCGCTGAACGGTACCAGCGTTGCGGCGCCGCAGGTCACGCGATTGATTGCTGACCTTATGGCGAGCGGAAAGACAGATGCGCAAATCCAGAAACGCCTGGATGACAAGGCCAAGGCCGACGACGACCAGCTTAACCGCCGCAGCCGGCGCCGTGATCCCAACCGTCTTCCGGGTTTGAAGAAGGAGCGTCACGGCAAGGGACGGTTCAAACTTGGCCAACCCAGACCGTCGAACGGCCTTAGAGGTGAATTCGGCTCATGAACCGGTCAACGCCAACCGGCTTGGCAGACAGTCGTTCATCTCGTGCGTGAAGCGCTGTTTGGCTGACTGCTCCCAGGGCCAGCGCTTTTCCCTAGTCACCTGCGGATCTCATTGGTCGATCGCAACACGGAGTAACTGTTTATGAGTGCCCACAGGACGAAGGAAATCACCGTTCTGGCCCTTGACGAAAAGGAACACCCGCAAGGCGGCCGCGGCGCGAGGCTTATCACCTTTCACGTGAAGACGACGGGCGGACCGGAAAATGACGTCGAGGTGATCTCGAAAATCATGCCGCTCAGTCCTTCTGTCGTTCTGATCCAGCCAGGTCTCATTGACAGACAGCCGATTTCGGTTCCGGACAAGCTGGTTACGATGATGGGCAATATCTGGAACGGTGGTTTTCAGTTCAAATACCGGCGTGTGGATTGCACCGAGGAACCCGAGGTCACGTATCGGTTTGATTTTCTCGTGATCGACTAGTCCTCTTCCAGGGTGTTCTGTTCCACGTGAACGATCCAAGACAACTCGGCTTCGAGGTCCGAAACTCGGCGGCCCATGGGGTGCGGGAATACATCACGACCCGGAGATGGGCATATTTGAGCCGTCTAGTGCCCGAAACTCCCAAATGGCTCAAGCTTGAAGTCCAGTCGCCGTTTGCCCGGTTGAAATGAGGAAACAGCCATCCGGTTCTGCCAGACAGCGGTTCGGAACTTATTGCCGAACGCAGTTGCCCCAACTCGCAGTGGCGCAAGGGAGCGCCAGGCAGCAAACGCAAAGGTATGGTCGCACGACGCTGTTCATCTGTTTGAGCGGAAAGAGCCATAATCGTGATGGGTTTGTCGTTGCCTGGAGCTGGCATTGTGTCATGTTTAACACCTGCTGTTGGAAAGAACAGGCGCAATTAACGGCAATTGAAGACGGCATTTCAAAAAAGAAGTTTTCCGAATGTGGCAATTACCACTTACGTCAAGCAGCAGACCTGCGCTTTATGGCAGAGTTAAGGGCGTTCTGTAACATAAAGAAACTGACGCCTCTCACGAGTAGCAGCTTTCGCTATTCAATTTGACCGGAGCGTTGGGGATGTTTTCTGTTACCTCGAATTTTACTTTTGCACCCAGTAAAGCGTTCTACATTTTGTCGGCGTCACTCCTTCTCACTGGCTGCACGGCATTGTCAGTGAAATCCGAGTTTGTTGATATCAAGGAACAACAGGCCCCTTATGTGGCCTATCATCTGCCTAAGTCGATCGTGTCACTCAACGTTACCCGTGATGCCGACAAAAAGGTGACAATCGGCAAATTGTCAGAGAAACGGGTTGCTGACCCCCGTGCCCAGTTTCGATTGAACCTTCTGGAATTACCGACTGCCAACGACCAGTTTGTTTTAACAGTTGGCGCGAACGGACTGCTCAATTCCGCAAAGATCACAAATGAGGACAAAACTGCCGAAATTATCAGCTCGGCTACCTCGCTCGTTACCCAAGTGAAGGACCTCATTGGTGTCCAAAGTTTAGACGTCGAGAAAAAATCAGTCGATCCATTCAGTGTTGACTTGGTTTTTGATCCAGATGATCCGAGGCAAGTTGCATATGCTGCCCGCCAGTTAAACTTTGCAAGCGGGGGCACATTTCATCTTATGCTCAAGACAATCGAGGGTGACTTCCTCTTTCAGGTAAATCGACCCAAGCCCAGTAGGCAGTCGGTGTCCGTACATGAAAGCGTTGCCGTTGCCAAGAAGTGCCAAGGCAGCTTCTGCTTTCGAACCACGCGCCCAATTATCGTTGAAATACAAGCCAATGGCGCCACACTCGTATCTCGGCAAACTGTTGAGGTGGTCAACACCCGACAAGTCAGTTCGTTTGACGTTCGACGCGCGGCCTGTGTGAAAAAGGTGTCCGATCTAACGTTCGAGAACGGCGTTCTTACAAAAGCGGACATCACCAAGCCGAGCGAAATTCTCGGTTGCATTTCAATACCGGCAACTATTCTGAAAGCACTTGTAGGATTTGCGAGCTGACGGGTGGGCTGGCTACCGCGATCCAGGCGTAACCAAAGGGCGTCTGACTGGTTTGTTCGACGTGATTTCCGAAAATATTTTCTCCAATCAATGGCTTGCAGAACGAAGGAGGTTTGAGCGCTTATCCAGGCGAGAGCGAATTTGATTTTAGCGATGAATTTCCTCTAGACCCGACAGGAGAAGTCTCATGTCAAATACAATGAATCCCAACCAACTGGCACCAATGCCGACGGGCAATTACCTCGTTACGATGCGTCCCAAGATGAGGACATCCGCAGCAGTAAAAAGCCTGTCGAGCGTATCAAGCGAAATGAAGGTTCAGTCTTTCTCCGATTCAAAAAGCGAGTCGAGCAAGGTGGCGGCGATGCTTGGCGACCAGGGGTGCGTATATTTCGACCATTTGAAAGTCGCTGTCATCCAAAGCAAAGACAGTGAATTCGTTTCGTCGATGTCAAGTGCCTTGGCCGGTAATGACGACGTGGTCTCGGTGAGACCTGAATTCTACATGTTTACATCAAGCAATGTCGAGCAGCGTTATCAACAATGGGTTCAAGAAGGTATTCGCATCTTGGCGGAAGGAGCGCCGTTTATGCGCGTGCCGGTAAGTGACTTGGCGGCACGCGTTGCCCAAAACGTTACCTCCGATGATGCCACATGGGGTATCAACGCAACAGGTGTCTCAACCTCATCTTACACTGGTAAGGGCATCAAGATTGCGGTTCTCGATACCGGATTCGATCTGGGGCATCCCGATTTTGCCGGACGGACCATAATTGCTGAGTCATTCGTGCCGGGCGAAAGCGCTCAAGACGGGCATGGACATGGAACGCATTGTATCGGGACGGCTGCTGGTCCGCTCGCAACTGCAGCGCATCCGCGATACGGTTGTGCAGTTGATGCCGAGATTTTCGCTGCCAAGGTGCTTTCCAACTCAGGTAGCGGCCAGGAAAGTTGGGTTTTGGCGGGCATGAACTGGGCGATCGATAGCGGGTGCGATGTGATTTCGATGTCGCTAGGACGACCGGTTCAGCCGGGTGAACAACCGGATCCGCTTTACGAACAGGTGGGTCAGCTGGCACTTGAAAACGGATCCATTATCATCGCGGCGGCAGGCAACGAGAGCGCACGACAGTTCAATCATATCGCGCCGGTCGGCTCGCCAGCCAATTCCAAGACCATAATGGCTGTCGGTTCGGTGGACGACCAGATGAGGGTGTCCAGGTTTTCCTGCGGCGGAATTAACGGCAGCGGTGGCGAGGTTAATCTTTGCGCACCGGGCGAAGATATCCTGTCGTCCTTTCCTTTACCGGAAACATATCGCCGCCTTGCCGGTACAAGTATGGCAACGCCACACGTATCCGGAATTGCCGCTATGTTTGCGCAATCAGATGCAAAGCTGAGAGGTGTGGAACTCTGGGAAACGCTTCGCCGCAACGCGCTGGATATCGGACTGCCTATTCGCGATGGCGGCGCTGGATTTGTCCAGGCACCAAGCGTCTCGTCGCCGAAAACGCTGGCATCCTGAGCGCCCTTTATCGAAGCCGCTTTTGGAAGGTTTCACTTACATGGAACGCCTCCGTGCTTTCGCGCCCGGAGGTGTTCGTTGATCTATTTCGATCCAATGGGGCACTTGTTCAGATAGCCATGGATTGGAACAAAGGCATATCCGCGAGCTGGTTTGGAGCTAAACCAGAGCTAGAGAGACGCTATGAACCATCTTAATGTGCTGATCCAAGTAGACACAAATGGCAAGCGCACGATTGAAGACATCGTTAGGGATCTTGAAAATCAAGGCTTGGAAATAGATCGGGTCCTAAAACGGGTTGGTGTGATATCAGCTACCGTTTCAAGCAGCAAAATTTCTGACATTGAGGCAATGGACGGTGTTCTAAGTTGTCGAGAAGACCGTTCGGTTCAGTTGCCGCCAAAAGGTCCGGAGTTTCCGCAGTAGTTCCATCTATGAAGCACTTCGGGCCAGTCAGTTGCAGTCGGCTGATTTCGTTTTTTAACACGTTTTCGTCTGATTTAATTTGCGCGACAGGTGACACAAAAGATTGAGAAAATCGGCGCAGGCTTTTCTTCAGCCTCTAAGTTGCTTTTTTAGACAAGGAAAACTCTCTATGTGGCAATTACCACTGACTTAACGCAAGTATCTGGCGATGCTTTATCCTCAAGGCTGGAGGGTTTTCTCTAAATATCTTGGAGATTGTCATGAAACACGCATTGCTTCATTCGCTCCCATTTTTCTTCTTCACCGGCTTTGCCACAATGGCATCTTCCGAAAGCGTTCCCGAAAGCCGTATTTCGGTGCCGGTTACGATCGGCCTGCAGAATCTTGCACGCTATGCAAATGAGCGCCTTCCTGGAACCCTGCACCAGAACGAATACGGCCGGACCTGCGTCGAGCCGGAGCGGGTGTGCACCAAGGTGCCGGAGTTCCGCGGCTTCAAGGTCACCTTTAGTAATCGTTGCGTTGACGTCTCGCCGCGGATCGAGTGCACAGTCACCGAAACAGTTCGGCGCGAAGGTCCGATACGCATTTCAGGAGCCGGTGAGCAGATCGTTCTGCGTCAGGATATCTTCGGCTCCGGGACCGTCAGGGGGCGAGGGGATCTCGGCAGGAACATTCGCCAGACGGTTCGGGCAAAGGCGGAACTGACAATTTCGGCCAGCCCGCGCATTGCGCCTGACTGGACGCCGGAAATGCCGGTCGACATTTCCTACCGGTGGCTGGATCGCCCGGAGTTCAAGCTGTTCAATCTGTTTCCGATCACACTCGGCAGCAAGCTTGGTCCGCCGCTTGACCGGGCGATCAATGATTTCAGGACCGCGAGACTGAAAGCGGAACTGGACCGCGTGGATCTGAAATCAGAAGCGGAACGGCTCTGGCTGGCCGTCCAGGAGCCGTATCGACTGGATTTGCCGGGTGAAGAAGCACTGTATCTGCATCTGCGGCCGCACAGCGTCGGGTTGACCGGCCCGAGCTTCGACGCCGACGCGCTCCGCGCACGCCTCGACATAGCGTTGCTGGCACAAATTTCCGGCAATGCGACCGGGCCGCAGCCCACACCTCTTCCCAACCTGACGCCCATGGAGGATGAGGGCGTGGCCTTAAAGGTTCCGGTACGCATCGACACGAGGATGCTGAATGCGATGGCCGGAAATCAGCTTCCCGTAACGTTTCGCATCGGCGATGAGCGTAGCGTAAAGGTCACCATCCACAGCGTTGATATTGCCGTCAAAGGCGACTGGCTGTCGCTTGATCTGATCGTCGATGTGACCGGTGGGCCGTTCTCGCTGACGCGCGAGGCAATCCGCGTCACAACGCGGCCGGTCCTTAAGAGTGGCAGTCAGGACCTTCAGTTCTCCGGCATCACGCTCGAGTCCACCGAAGGTGGACTGACCGGGCTGGCAAAATCAGTGTTGCTCGGTGCAGTCGAATTGCTTCTGGAGGACAAATATACGGTCGCGTTGAACGACGAGATCTCGATCCTGGAAAAGGCGTTGAACGCTGCCGTGAACCGTCAGTTGACCCCCGAGTTCTCGCTCGCCGGCAGTGGTCGTGTGCACATCGAGGATCTCCGTCTTTTGCCCGAGGCATCTGCCCTTCAGCTGACATTCTCTTCGACAGGCGACCTTCGTGTAGTCGGTTTCGATCCGGTGAGGTGACTTCATGGCAAGCGGGACGGATACGCCGGATGGGAGCGGTGGCGGGTCGGCGGTGGCCTCTAGCCCGGTTAATTCCAGTTTTTCCCGGGAAAGCGGCACGATCGGCAATGGCGCCGCCGGCCCGGCCCCTGCGGACGGGGAGGCCGGAAGGGAGGCAGACGCAGAGGGGCACGCCTGGTCAATCCTGCTCGCCGCCATACTGTTCTTGTTAGGCGAGAAGTCCCTGATTCTCGCCCAGTTCGGCTTGCGCATCTATGACAGAGAACCTTCAAAGGATGCCGCTGCCTTTGAAATTGCGCTCGCGGGTTTGGCTGTCGGCACCGCCGCGGTCGTTTTTCTGACTGTAATGTATCGCGACGTTGCCAAGAAAGACGCTGTAGCCATCGTCACCGGTCTAGTGATAGCGACCCTGGCTGCGCTCATCAATATTGGTGAAGCCGTCTGGATCAAACCGCTCACGGCGAACCCGCAAATAGTGTATCAGGCCCTGTTTTTCTTCGCACTTTGGCTGCTTTTGCTGCCGCTGCCCTATTTTACCAGCGTGATCGTCAATGGCACGCCGGCCGGCCGGCCGCTCAAACTGCTTGCGACAATTACATTGACGCTCGTTTTCGCAGCGATCGTCGGTGCAGTTTTCCGCTTTTTTTCCGGTCTGTTGTTGTTTGAAGCCTTTCCCAATCCCGCCGCGGAGCACAGGGAGTCGGCGTTCGATCGTCTGCAATTCGAGCCGGACATGCTTATCATGCTGGGAAGCACTTGGATCGCCGCAACTTTTCTGCCCCGCTGCGGTCTTCCGTGGCGGCTCGTTTATGCCTCCCTTGCACCTGTCTGCGGCTACGGCTACGGAGCTCTTCTGACAAACAGTGGTTTTAGCGGAATTCTTGCCTATGCGGCTCTTTCTGCCGCGGCTCTCTTACCCAGCCTTTTGCTTTGGCCCTCGACCGGCTGGCCAACGCGAAAACGGCTGTACCTAATCGTCGCTTTGACGGGTGCAGCGTGCGCGGTGTCGATGTATTTCTGTTTTGCACACCCTCAGCACCTAAGCGGCGCTGAGCAGATAACTCTGTCTCTCCTCCAAGGAATTGCCGGCGTTCTGTTTGTGGTCTGCGCGGTCGCGGCGTTCAAGTTCACCGGGAAATACCTCAAATGGCAACCGTTCCCCAAAAGAATGGCTCGCGGATCTCGATAAAAGTTTGATGGTATACCCAAAGCAGGCAGCACACTCTTGAACTAGAAACCAGAGAAATATTAGAACCTGATGGATGCTTCATGAACGGCGTAGTCGGAATGCAAGTCGCACCTCTTTCTGAGGCTATTTAAGCCGATAAACACCTGAAATCAGGTTTGTTCGGACACTGTTCAAAGTGTGTTGTATCGATGGCAGCTGGCAAATACGCATCCTGCATTTTGCCCCAGTGAATGTCTGTTTTGCGGTTTTGAGCGTCACAATCTGCCAGTCAGCAGTCGGCGCCAGTCTGGTCACTGAAATTGGATTGCAACGACCAGCAATTTATTGCCCAATGCTAGCGGTCCAATTCGTTGCGGCGACCTGTCTTCATCGTCTTTTGCCATGTACGCTGCACAACTCTTCCACCGATCTGCCTGAGGATTCCGGCGCACTGAGCAAGTCGAGCAACGCCTCGTTGAAGGCCTGTTGCGAGCTGATGGACCTGTCGAGCAACGTCTCGAGTTCGGTCAGCCGCTCGTCCAGCAAGCCGGTCGAGCGCTTTTCCAAGTGCTCCAGCTGAGCGGTCGAATGCTCGAAGGCGTTGGTCAAGCGTTCGACCAAGCTCAGCAGCCCGCGCTCCAGCGGCGTCAGGGTTTGTTGGGATGGCTGGTTCGGTGAGGGGAGATTGGTGTCTGTCATGGGGCTCTACTCGGTTAGTTGGCAGGAGAATTTTCCGGTTGCGTCCCGGCAACGTTGATAGGTGCCGGTTTTGGTGTCGAAGATCAGGATGGGAAATTCTGTGTATGTCGTTTGGTTGAAGGCTGAGGTGATCAGGGCCCATCTCAGCTGATCGTTCAGGAACATGATCCCGCCGAGCGTCAGGACGGCCGAGATCAAGACCGCTGCTGACAGCTTTAGAAATCGGTTCTTCGCGGCCAATTTCTCTTTTTCCGCCATGCCTATTTTCAGCTGATGGATCTGTTCCTCGCTCGACCTCAAGTGCCTTTCTAAGGTCGCGTTCAGTTTCTCCTGGGATGAGCGGATATCTTTGCTGATTGTAGCGCCTGCGCTTTTCAACATGCGCTCTATATTCGTCTCGGAGGTCTGAAAGGCTTCGAGCAGCGAGGCGTTTTGATCCTGGTGCATCTGCTCGATGTTCTCGCTCAGCCGCTCTCTCAGCGGTCTTCTCTCTGGTCCAATCTGCATGAAAAATGTCTCCCTTGAGCCGCCAGCGGGTGTCGCTGTCGGGGTCTTTGACTGTGAGATAGGTTTTGCCCTGGCGGGGCAGTTCGAAGCCGGCGCCTTCAAGCGCGGCAATCATGTCCGGCCGGGATGAGATGCGGCCGGCGACAATCAGGTCTTCCAGCCAATTCTGGATGTCCTCGCGGCCCTGGGCCCGAAGCTTCTTTTCCGGAAGCTGCTTGGTGTCCTGTGACCTGGCCGGATCTTGCGGGTCTGCCCAGCCATGCTCCTTGTTGAGCATGTCTCGCAGGCTATCCATCGCCTTCTGGTAGCCAGGCGGGGCGATGTTGAGGCTCTTGCCGGACGTGAGCTCCATGCGCGGAGTACAGAAATGCAGTTCCACGCGGCCTTCATGGCTGTGCCGGACCCAGAGCATGTCGACCTGGTCGCGATCCAGACCGGCAAAGGCGAGCTCGTCGAAGGCGTCCATGACGGCCTGCTGCTGCTCTTCCGTCGGATGGTCGTCCTTGTCGAAGCTGATCACACCCGCCCGGTACGTCCAGGCGTGGGGGCATGCATCGATCAGCGCCCGGGTGTGGTCCGGATCGCCCGCCAGGACCTCCGGCAACGGATCGCGGCTTTTCATCAGCGGGACGCCAGCGTCGTCGCGGATGAGATCGCGATTGCCGTCGTAGGCGAGCACATGAGAGGCGATCAGATAATCGACCGGCGCCGATCCTCCGCCCTTGCCACTGCGGAACAGCTTAATCAGCATGATCGGCGTCCCGCTGGCGGTGACTGGCAAGGAGGACCGCCATCTGGCGCTCGATGCCGATCAGCTCGGCGAGCAGTTGCAAGCTATCGAGCTGGCGCATGTCGCCAGCCGCCTGGGCGGCATTCACAGCGCGGGCGATCTGGTTCAGGTTCGTGCCGATGCGGCTGAGCGCCGTCACGAGCTTCGGATCGGCCTGCGGCGTGGCACGGCGGCGAGGGGCTTTGATCTGCCCCAACGCCCCGCGCAGCAGCTCCGAGACGGAGATTTTGTCCGCGGCGGCGCGGCGCTTGAGATGTCTCTTTTCCTCCGTCGTGCATCGCATAACAACCGTCTCGTCGAGACGGGCCGTTTGCGATCCGGAGGGGTTCGAAGGGGAGGCCTGCCGCCCCTCGCAAGGTCCTGTGTCGTATGACACGGGTCGCCTTGCTCTTGTCAGATCCGCCGCACTCATGCCGCTTGCCTGTATGCTGCTTGAGAGGCCGATTGGTGTGCGATCGCGGGCAGTCTGTTCAGGAAATAGGACAGGCAGTCCTGCTCTTTGTCCGAGCCATCTTCCGGTGGCCATCGTCCTGGAAGCTGGTATCCGGACGAGCCGTTGACGCTGGTTGCGAGATTGAACCGCGCCAGGTCCGGCAGGGTCTTCTCGGCAAGCCAGGCGTTCCACTCATCGACCTGCTTGGTCTGAGCCGTTGGCAGGACGACGACGGGAATGGAGCGGCGAGAGACGGCCTTCGCGCGCGCCTCACGCGCGTTAGATTTTTTATTTATTTCTTTCTCTAAGTTTGGTGGACAGATTTGACCGCCTTTGCCGGACACATCTGACCGCCTTTGGGGACAGATGTGTCCGCCTTCAGCCGGGGTAAGGGGGACAGATTTGTCCGTCTTTTCTCGAAGCTCGGAGGCCTTTAGGATCGAAGCGTCGGTAGGGCAATACTCCGTATTGTGCCCGACGCCATTCCCGCGTTGAACGCCAAGCCAGCCACCTTCTTCCAGATCGCGGATGGCACGCTGGATGGATTTGACACTCTTGCCGGTTGCTTCGGCAATGGTCTTGTAGGACGGCCACGCCTTCTCGGTGTGGCCGTTCACATGTGCGGTCACGATATAAAGCGCAACGCACTTGGCATTGTCGTTGATATTGGCATCGCAGCTCAGCAGACGCAGCCACTGAAGCTTCACTTCCCGGAATGGACGGCGCTCGCTCATGCGTACCTCCAGCGACCCGTCTGGGCGGCATTTCGGAGCGAGGCAGAGCGGCAAAACGGTGGGACAATGGCTTCTGTAAGCCATTGAAATCCTTCAGGTAGGTGTTTTGTCCCACCCTTCGCTAAGCTATTGATTTTCTTCAGTTTGGCTAGGCCCTCCGGGCCCACCATTTTTCTTTTCTCCCACTCGCATTTGCCGGCCAAAGAAAGCTGGTCCTCTTCTGCTGATGTGCGGTCCCGAATTTGCTCAAACACCGGCGTCTGCCTGGCGCTGTTGCGGCATTGGGGAGGACCGGCAGTTCGCCGTTCTCGATCACTGGAGCGGCGCTGGACCGGGATGTGGCGCTTGTCGATGCGGGGCTGAATTTCGGTGTGACTGACAACCTCAATATCACTGCCGACTACACCGGCTCCTTCGGTGAGCGCCAACAGGACCACACTTTTGCTGCGAAACTCAGGGCAAGGTTCCAAGGAGGCAGGCATGGGTTTATGCGGTCTTGTCGATCCCGTTAGAAATGGCTGACGGGAACGAAAGATGCCCCGCGATGCTGGACGAGGCCATATTAGGCGCTTAGCTTTAATCGGACGGCCTGAGGGAGCCCCACGGGGGCCACATCGTCGATCAAGTCAGCCACGTGCTGCAACGATGAACGGATGTGTACACACTCGACGGGCTTCATGATCGGGCATGAACGGGAACGTGAGTTTGGCTTCCTACACGCAGGCAACAGGGCATTTCGAGAACGGCGAATTTGCAAAGGCGCAGCATGCCGTTTCCGCCTGCCTGCAGGAGATCTACGCGAATATTCATCGCTTCGTCCTGACAGAAAACCTTCAAAACATATATGGCACGAAGGTTTCGGTGATTGTCGTTTCCCATCGGAGCGGCCTTGAGGCCTGCGAGGTTGGCCGGGGTATCGAAGATTTCATCCGCCGTCCGGACGTTGAATTGGTTTTCGTCGGCAATGGGCCCGGAGCCGCTGAGGGGGCATCCGGCCCGTATGCGGACAAGGCTCGGGTGTTCGGCTTGCCGGAGAATATCGGCTGTTCGGCGGCGCGAAACGTCGGTGCCTATGTCGCGCGGGGGAGCTGCCTTCTGTTTCTGGACGATGATGCATCGACGGGCGCGGCAGATCTTGATCTGCTTGCCGGCACCTGTATCGAGCGCGGGGCCAAGGCTGTGCGTGGACGCATTGCGCCGAAGTCCGGTGCCGGATTGACGGGTAACCACTACAATCTCGGTGACAGTCTGAAACCGGCACCGCCCACAACGGAGGGGTTTTCCGCCTGGCAGGCGTCAGCCTTCGAAAAATACGGCGGATTTGATCCGCTTCTGGCAGGCCACGAAGGCATGGATCTTTGTTGCCGGATGCTGGGTGAGACGGATGCGGAGCAGTTCCTGTATCAGCCCGGCGCAGTGATGCGTCACGACTATGCCGGAGACGACCGGCAGCGGTTGCAGAAGGTGGAGAAGCTTCAGCTTTCGGACAGGTATCTTGCGTTCAAGGGGATCGACAAGGACCGGGTTGCCGTCGCCTTCAAGGAGGTTGAGAAGGCGGATGCTGTCTGACACGTCAACGAATGCGCCATTCGCACGCGGGAACGCGTTCAAGACCTTTCCGGGCAAACTGCATGGATAGGCCTGACGACACCTGGCTGAGCCAGCGCTTCTGTTCCAATCCGTTCGAGCGGATCGAAACCCAGCCGAACCAGGACATTCACTTCTGTCCCGCAGCCTGGCAACCGGCTGCAATCGGCAGTCTGTCTGACGATCCTGAAACCGCCTGGAACTCGTCCAAGGCCCAGGAAATACGGCGATCGATCCTTGCGGGTGACTTCTCGCATTGCTGCCATCTGGAATGCCCGCGTATCACTGGGGGTGATCTTCCAGCGCGCGAGGAGATCCTGTCGGAAAAAGACCCGTCTCCTGCGGTGGCCTACTATCGGGAGATCATCAAGACTGGCAGGACCCGGCTGGACAAGCCTCCAGCATTCGCCAGCCTCGGTCACGACCTCAGCAGCAACACCGCCTGTCCTTCTCGGGCGGCAAAACCGGTTAAACTGAAAAAATACGATACCGACCGGCTCGACTGGATCTTCAACGAACCGTACGCGCGCTTTCTGTCCAAAGCCGACCGAATAACCATCGGCCGTGAAGGCGAACCTTTTGCCAGCCGGCATTTCCTGAACTTTCTGAAGACCTATTGCGCGGAGATAGAGCCGAGAAAGGCGCTGGACCTCCACACCAATGGCCTGCTGCTGACGGAAGCTGTCTGGAACCGGCTTGATCTTTGGGGGCATGTCGGCAGCGTTCATGTGTCCGTCGATGCCGCGACCCCGGAAACCTATAATGAACTGCGGCCAGGCAGGCAGTTGGTTCAGCTCATGCCCAATCTGTCATTTCTCGGCCATTTGCGCAGGCTGAAAGCCATAGACACCTTCCAAATGAAGTTTGTCGTCCGGCAGGAAAACTACACAGAGATGCCGGACTTTGTCCGTCTTGCGCGTCGGGTCGGGGCAACAGGTGTTCTGTTCCAACGGGTTCGCGATCAGCAGGTTCGGGAGGAAGGTGACTGTCCTGCGGTCGACGTTGCGGACCCTCGCCATTTTGATCGTGAAGCGTTGCAGTTGATCCTCGAAGACCCGGTTCTGAACGCGCAGGACGTCGAATTGGTTGATCTGAAACTTGCTCCACGGCACAGGGACGTTTCCGGGGCAGCGTGCTCAGGCGCAACGCCTGATCAGGTTCGGCAAGGCTGAAGTCCATGGTGCATCATCTCATCCTGCTTTCATCGGGAAGAAGCGGCACGCATCTGCACCAGACCATGATGCGGAACGGACTTGAAAAGGCTGTCGTTCTTGGCGAGCTATTCAACCCGTCGTCCCCGTTTGGTCTTGAAGCCCAGACGCCGGATTTCATCGCAATGCTGGAAGAAGAAAGCGGCATTGAGGTCGATCCGGGCAAGGCGAGAGCGCTGGCCAACTTTTTCAGGGACGATCCGGTCTTCATGCTGAGTGCCCTCGCCAGGGTTTGCGACCGCCTTGGGCATGACTATCTGTGCTATTCGATCCTGCCGAAGCAATTGGCCGGCAGGCCGATCGAAGACATTCTGTTCCGGTTTGACTGCTCCTGCACCTTTCTCACAAGGCCGAGGTTTGCCAGATATGTCTCTCTCGTAAAGGCGCGGCAGCTCGGGGCCTGGAAGTGGGTCGATACCACGTCCCTGAAACCGGAAATAACGATGGAAGGGTTTCTCGAAGATGCCAGAGCCACTGACGACTGGTTTCAGTTCCTGTCGGAAAGGGCGCTGACTGCGGGGCTGAACGTTCGGCATCTTTCCTATGGCGCTGATCTCAACCAACCGGCCCGGACCGCCTTTTACAGCCTGCAGCGGAAGTATGAGGGCATCTGTGAACTGTCCGTCTTCGATTTCAGCCTGATCCCGGATTTCAAGCAGGAACGGGAGGCCGATCCTTTCCGGTCGATAGGCAACGGCGAGCATATGCGGGACGCTCTTCATCAAGCCTCCTTGCTCGATTACGCCTTTGCCGAGCCCTCCGTCTTTTCAGCGGATGGTTATGTCTGATCCCCTTTCGGCAGCGATTGAACATAGCCTTCCGGCGAAGTGCCGATGGTGAACTCGAAATCCGGCGACCAGCTTTCCCGGATGCGGGCTATCCGGCGTTGGAGATAGAGATCCCAGTTCGCCGAGGCACCACATCGGGGAAGATCCGACGACATCGGCAGGGTTTCGAAAAAGAGGCCTCTGCTTCTGAGTGCGGAGAAGTACCTGGGCGGGCACACGACGACGATCGTTTCAAACTCCGCGAGCTTCTCCAACTGGCTTTTCAGCGCGCTGGACAGATGATCGTCTGCCTCATCGAGCGCCCAGACAAGCGCGACTGTTCCTTGCCTGCGGTGTTCCGACAAAAGAGTGGCGTTGTCCTTGGTGTTGGTTTCAAGTTTCCGGATGCTGCCGAGGGCAACCCGTAGTCCGATCTTGCGAAGGCTGCGTTTGAAAGACACGGTTCAACGCTCCTCCAGGGGATTTGCGGGAAGCTGAGCGACCGCCTGCAACAGATGCGCAGTCTGCTGCGCACCGTTCCACCAGCCGGACTTTCTGAGGCACGACCGAGCCAGCGATTGGCGGAAATCGGGATCGAGCATCTGCACAAGCTGCTCTCCGATTGCGTATGGATCCTCGGCAGGTGAGGTGAGGTTCCACCCTGCGCGCGCGCCATATTCTGCGCGGGCCTCCTGCACATCCATGATCGGGTTGCTGTTCGGAATGAAAATTGACGGCAGCGCGGCTGCAATGTTTTCGTGAAAGGTATTGTATCCTGCCGCGCAGATGGCAAAGTCGAAGGCTTTCAGATACTGCCCGAGCGGATAGACCTTCCGCATCACCAGGCGCTCATGGAAATCCGCGTGCTCCTCGAAATGAAGTGGGGACCTGACGTCGACCGCGATCACCTGCGGGTGCCTGTCCAGAAACTCCAGCAGACGTGCCCGGGGAAGGGACATGTCGAAATTTGCTTCCGAGCCAAGTTGCACGAGACAAAGGATCGCGTCGTCCGGCAGGTTCAGCGCCCGTCTTGCGGTGGTTCTGTCAAAGAGCTGATCTCTTGGCGTCATCAACACCGGATCGACCCGGGTGACGCTGTTCGGGTTGGGGCGTGAATAGCCTTCGTCCAGAGGCGCGCAGAGTTCCCCGGGTTCGATGATTGCGTCGAAAAAGCCTTCCCGGGAGATGCTGTTGGGCTGGGGCGTGCGCCAGAGGCCGCGCCGGATCCAGACGCTGGTGGCGCGGCCGTAGCTTTCAACCGCGTCCACGAAACCTGCGTACGGCAAGTTGCCGTCAAACAGTGTGAGGCAAGGCTTGTAGTGGCTGAGCGCCTCGCGCATTTCCTGAAAGAAATAGCTGTTCCAGGCTTTGAAATCCAATTCCAGTCTCTGCCGGAAAGGCCGGAATTCGGCGAGGTATCCCATGGATCTTGCAATTTCGATTGCTTCGGAAAGCGAGAAGAAAACGACATTCGCACGCGGGCCGATCGCCCTGGCGATGGCAAGCTGCCGGGAGAGATGACCGAGGCCGACGCCGTTGGAAGTGATCGTAAGGACGACCGGGGCAGGGGCGGGGCTGCGTGTTTTCGGGGCGGGCAGGGCGGCGACGGAGGGTTCGGCGATTTTTTCGAATTTCGCGGTGAACTGGTCCAAGCCAAACCGCGCCTCCACAAACGTGCGTGCCTTTCGGGAGGTCGTTTCATAGAGCTGAGGATCCGTTCGAAGCTGCTCATAGACCAGTGGTGCTTCGTCCGGCTCGGCATAAAGGCAGGCATCGGAAAAACTGGTTTCCATATAGCGCGGAACGACGCAGGGCAGTCCGGTGGCAAGGGCTTCGAGTACACAATATCCGAACGCCTCGATCAGCGCTTTGGAATGGAAATAGCTGTAGATGTCGAGCCCTTGAAGAAATCCGGAAATCGGTCCCTTCGAGAACGGCAGAACCTGCCAGTTGGATGGCAGCTCCTCGAACTGGTCCACGAAGCTCTGCGGCACGCCCATCATGTGGAAGGCAAAGTCAGTGGATTGCGGATAGCAGGTCGTGGCAACCGATAGAGACGGCCATTTGTCGGCGCTGGGGCGACTGTGGCGGCCGATGACCAGAGGGGATTTCGGTTCCCGGGATTGTTTCTCCGGATAGTCGGCCAGATCGATCAGATTGGCCCAGCTACCCTGGTGAACGGCGTGGGACAGGCCGTTCATCAAAAGGTCTTCGCGCACGATCTCGCTCACCGGCAGGAGTTTGAGCGAGTGTCCATACCAGTCGGAGATGAGCGTCGACCAGTGATCTGCCGGAAAGGCACGTTGTCCGTCCCGGTTTCGTATCGTCTGGTGCACGACAAGGTAACAGACATCCGCATCGAAACGGGTTCGGCATTGCACCCGTTTGTCCAGCAAGGTCGGGTGATACAAAAGCGCGACCCTGGACCGCGGTCTTTCGTTCTGCGGAACAATGACGGTGCCGGTAGCCCTGATCTCGGCGAGTACGGATGCGTTCAAGGTCCGGTTTCGGGAAAAAAAGGGGGAACACAGCGGTATGATACCGGCTTTCAGCCCGGCTTGCTTGCAGGCGCGAAGATCATATTTGAGCGATGTGGACGTCCCGCCGGGAAAGCGCAGGTCGGCCAGGTAAAGGACGTCAAATTCCATGTGCCGGTCGGCCCCCCAGGAAATCCATCAATCGATCTTGCCGGAAATCACGATGGGGAGCCACCATAGAGCCGCCAGGACTCCAGTCCGCGGTTGAACAGAGGGCCCGGAACACCATCCAGCGTGCCCTCGTAGTATCCGGCAGACTGCAATCTGGTCTGGATCTCAAGGATGGTATCGCGCGACCAGCTGCGGGCGTCGGAGGAAATCTTCGCAAGTGTTTCGCCGCTGTCCACCGTCAATGCGGACAACAACAGTTCCGATGCCTTTTGTGGTGATTTGTCGGTGTGGAAGCCTTCGTCGTAAATTGCAGCGGCGGCAAGGGCGCCTTCCGCGTATCCCTGCTGCGCCGCCAATTCGAAATAGGCCGCTGCGTCTTCCGGGGTCTTGTAAATGCCTTCCTTGGCAAAGACGCCCAGATTGTAGGTCGCTCTGGCGGCGCCTTCCGATGAGGCATATTCCAGAAGGGTGATTGCACGCGGAACGTCGCGCGCGCCACCTGTGCCGTTATAGAGGGAAACTGCAAGATTGATGGCCCCGTCGGCGCTGCCGTTGGCATAGGCGCGTTCGAACAATTCGCGGGCTTTCAACAGGTCCTTGGGCAGCCCCTGGCCGAGTTCGTAGAGGAGGCCAAGGCTGACGAGTGCCCTTGTGTCGCCTGCAGCTGCTGCCTGCTGATAGAGATCGACGGCAATCTTGGTATCGCCGGCGGCTGCCCGCGCCCGCGCAAGCAGGGCCTTGTAGTGTGGCACATCCGGATAGTCCTTGACGGCCTGCTCGCAGGAATGAATGGCCGCCCCGGAGTTCTTTGCCAGAAGGTTGAGAGAGACGCCCCGGTAGATGACGGTTGAATCGTTCGGGTGTGTGGCGAACCGCCTGCACAGTTCGGATTGCGTCAGATTATTCGGATTGTCGGGCATCATCTGGGTGACAAGCGTTTTGGCCTGCTCCAGATATTGCCCGTCCGGGAACCGCTCGATGTAATATTGCAGCAGGGCCCGGTTACGGGAGGCCAGGGCGTTGGACCAGATTTCCTCTTCCAGACTTGCGAGGCCGACCGATGGCGTCGGCAGGACGCCGTTCGTGTCCTTCAGCGCTCTTTCGAGGATCGTTTGCGCTTCATCAACAAACCTGCCTTCCGGATAGCGCTGCAGGTACAGCTGGATCAGCCTTGGATCTTCCTGCTGCACCGACAGCTTCCACAGGCCCGCTTCAAGGTCGCCGTCCGACTCCGGGCCCGGCTTGAAATAGAAATCGGGTTTGACCGAGAACTGCACGTAAGGAACCTGGGCGCCACCGGTTTCCTTGCGTACGTTCTGGTTCACGTCTGCCAGCACGGACAGGACCTCGCGGCCGGAGGAGTGCATGTAGGACAGGAGCGCCGTCGCGTAGGGACTGTTGTCACCCGCGCCATCATAGGCAACCTTGCCTGGTTGTGTGGCGTAGCCGATCAAAAAACCGCTGACATCCGGCGGTGGTGCCAGGCCCACTTCCAGGCTCTTGATGCGATCCTGAAACGGGTTGTTCTGGCAGGCGTCCAGGAAGACCATCTTGAAGGCGCTGCTGCGCCCGACAAGCTTGAGAAGCTCATCGAAATGGATGCTGTCGCTGACAAGCGTATCGATGTCACTGATCCGTGAATCAACCGGAATGAGATAGTTCTTGCCCGCCAGTTGCACGCCATGCCCGGCGTAATAGACCAGCACGACGTTCGCGTTGCGCCGAATGGTTGCCTGGGAGAACTCTTCGGCCTTCTTCAAGAAGTCCTCCTGCGTTGCATCCAGGATCAAGGTGACGTCGAAGCGAAGGGTCTGCAGGGTTGCAGCGATACTCTCCGCATCATTGCGTGCATTGGGGAGTTTCTCGCCATTGTAGTTGGAATTGCCGACGATCAGCGCCATACGCGTGTCGGGTACAAGCTGCTGGGCTCGTGAGGTTTCAGGTAAGGAAACCGAGACAACGAGTATCAGGCCTGACAGAAGCAGGACCTTCTCGAGAAGTTGCCGGACCAAATGCAATTTCATGGTTTGGAACCGCATTCCGCTCAAATTGAAATCATGGACGCCAGATTGACTTCGACCGCCGCGATGGTCTCGGTCAGGACAGCTCGCTGTTGCTGCTGCAGGTTCGTGATCACAGTGTCCTGGGACCGGACGATCTGAATGCGCTGAACCTTGCTGATGCCTTCGCGGACCGCTTCAAGAGCTGCTTCGCCACTTTCGGCCTGCTCGACTTTGACGACCATTTCGCGAACAATCGGCAGGGCCGACTGTGCAACGGCGCTTCCGTTTTCCGCTTCGCGCGCCAGCCGATTTTCCAGATCCTGCAGAACTTCGGTAATGCATCGAACGGGTTCGATACCGCGCAAAACCTTCTGCTTGCAGCGTTCACAGGCATTGTTGACCCGAACACGGTTGTTCAGGAACCGCTCGAGAATGGCTCGTTCCCGGGCCACGGTTGTCGGTTCTCCATCGCCTTTCGGAATCAAGAAAAACGGTCTGACCGCTTCCTTGCCTGAGCCTGCCTTGACGCTTGGGGATTCGCTTTCGTAAGCGGCGATGGTGATCGGCTTGCCGTTTGGATTTTCCAGCTTGCTGCCTGCGGCTGACGGGTCAAATGACTCATCAAAGGGCAGCATTGTGCTCCTTGAAAAAATCTGCTGTGCGTTCGAAAGCTGCCAGGGCGTATTCTTGACAGGATCGTTCAGGACCTGGGTGCTGGCCTTGGCCGAACTTGTCGCGCCTGTTAGCCAGGCCACCAAAATAGACGCAATAAATGATAGGAAACCGAGCATCTTACGCTTGGTAATCTCTGCCATACTTCACCGAATTTTTAAAACTGACTTAGCGTTCTATGACACTTTCATCAGATAATTGATAAAATTTGCATTGTCGGCGGCACACTACATCCTATCAAGTGCAGAGGTTTAGTGAAGCAAAAATTCGCGCCACCGCCTGCCTGGCGATCGGGCTTCCCTTCCAATGGTCTGCTGTGAGAGCTTTGAAGCGGTGGTGACCCGACGTGTGTGCGATTGAATTTCGCAGGTGAAGCGTAATGCTCCGGCCGAGAAGGGATTTCCTGTCGCAAAACAACAGGATAGGGCAGACCAGGTGGCCTGCCCACTATTTCGGGAAACGTCGTCCAGTTGCAATAGGAAGGCGTATGGCCGGTGAAATTTCACCAGACGCTCCGTTTGCAGGCTGGTTCAAATTGTGGTGATTTCCGGTGCGTTACTTGCTCGACAGGAAATCTTCCGCCAGCTCCACCCAAAAACTCGTGCCGATAGGCAGGATGTCGTCATTGAAGTCGTACTTGGGGTGATGCAGGGGCGGGTCGCGATCGGTTCTGGCAGTGCCAAGCATGAAGTAACAGCCGGGCCGTTCTTCCAGGAAATAGGCAAAGTCCTCGCTGCCCATGAACGGACGGGTGAGGTCTGTGACTTTTTCCTCGCCCGCAAAGCGCCTGGCAAGGTCACGCAGGTAGTCGGTCTCGGCAGTGTGGTTGATCATCGGCGGATAACCGCGCTCATAATCGACCTCGGCTCGCATGCCGTAGCTGGCGGCCTGTCCTTCGGCGATCATGCGGATACGCCTTTCCAGCTCGTCGCGCACATCCGGTTCCAAAGCTCGAACGGTCAGGCTCATTTCCGCCCGCTCGGGGATCACGTTGCTGGCGATCCCGCTGTTGAAGGCGCCAACCGTGATCACGGCAGACTGCAGCGGGTGGATGTTGCGCGCGGCGATGGTCTGCAGCGCCATGATGATGCTGGCGCCGCACACGATCGGGTCGGATGCCGCCTGCGGTTCGGCGCCATGGCCTCCGTGGCCGACAACGGTAATCTTGCACTCGTCGGCAGCTGCCATCATCGGGCCGTCCCGGAAGGCAAATTGGCCGAAGGGCAGGCTCGGGTCATTGTGAAGGCCGAATACGGCATCGCACGGGAACCGCTCGAACAGTCCGTCGTCCATCATAAGCCTTGCGCCGCCGAAGTTTTCTTCCGCCGGCTGGAAGATCAGATGCACCGTTCCGTCGAACTGCTTGCGTTCCGAGAGGATTTTCGCGGCGCCGAGCAGCATGGCCGTGTGGCCGTCATGGCCGCAGGCGTGCATGACGCCGGGATGGGTGCTGGCATAGTCCGCCCCGGTTTCCTCCAGGATCGGCAGGGCGTCGAAATCCGCACGAATGCCGATGCTTTTCGAAGACGTGCCATTGCGCAGGGTTGCGACAATGCCGGTTTTTGCCAGGCCACGCGTAACCTCGTACCCCATCGCAGCCAGTTCACTGGCGACGTAGTCCGAGGTCTTGAATTCCGACAGGCCGATCTCGGGGATCGTATGCAGATGGCGCCTTGTGGCGACGATTTCGGGAAGAAAGTTGGACGACTGAACGGTCATTTACGCACCACGGCTGGGGATACGGTTTTCCAGGAAGCGGAACAGCAATACCAGAATCCCGGTGAGACACATATAGATCAGTGCAAGCAGCAGCAGAGGCTCATATGTGAGATATGTATCCTGCCGAACTCTTGAAATGATCGCATAGACATCGACCACCGTGATGGTCGCGACAAGCGGTGTCGATTTCAGCTGCAGCACGGTTTCGCCGCTCAAGGTCGGCAAGGCACGGTAGATGGCGCGCGGTAGCCAGATGCGGCGGAACATGGTGAAGCGGCCCATGCCAAAGGCACGCGCGGCTTCCAGTTCGCCCCTTGGTACACCGGCAAACGCTCCGCGCATCACTTCCCCCTCATAGGCGGCAAATGACAGCATCAAGGCCGTGAAGCCATACGGCCAGGCCTGGCGCAGATAGGGCCAGAACATCGACTGCCGGATTTCCGGATACTGCGCGAACACCGAGCCGAGGCCGTAGTAGAGCAGCCAGAGTTGCAGAAGCAGCGGTGTGCCGCGGATCAATGTGCAGAAACCACGGGCCAGCCAGGCGAGCGGTCTTGGTCCGGTGACCTGGACAAGGCCCAGGCCTATGGCAAGGAGAAAGCCGACGGCTGCCGTCGAAAACAGCAGAAACAGTGTTTCCCAGATGCCGTGGAGGAGCTTCCATTGGTATTTCGGCAACCAGTCCCACCGCAGGAACCAGACCGCGCAGAAGACGATGCCTGCAAAGACGGCAAGCAGGAAGATCCTGTGCGGTTCCAGCAGCCGGCGTGGCGGCGGCGGAACATAGGCGGGCATTGTGATCTTGGTTTCGCTCATCTCACACGGGCCCCGCTATGCCGCGCCTTGCGCGTTTTTCGATATGGGCGATGACGCGGTTCGAGACCAGCGTCAGCGTGAGATACATCACGCCGGCGGCGCAATAGAACAGCATGTAGGCCTTGGTGCTGCCGGCTGCCTGGCGGGTCACAAGCGTCAGTTCCGAGAAGCCGACCACGGCCAGAAGGGCAGTATCCTTGGTGGCGATGAGCCAGAGATTTGAAAGACCCGGAATGGCATAGGGCAGCATGGCCGGCAAGGTGATGCGGCGCAGTGTCTTGAAGGGCGACATGCCGTAGGCACGGGCTGCCTCTATCTGTCCGGGCGGTACTGCCTTGATGGCACCACGCAGGACTTCGGTCGAGTAAGCGCCCTGGACGACGCCGATGACGAAGATGCCGGCGGCTAGGCCGCTGATGTCGACCCTTGGCAGACCGACCAACATCAGCAGCGAATTCACCGCGTCTGTTCCGGCGTAATAAAGCAACAGGATGAGGACAAGCTCGGGAACGGCTCGGATGACGGTGGTGTAGACCTCAAGCAGGTCGCGCAGGATCGGGCCGCCGTAAAGCTTTCCGAAGGCGCCGCCGATACCGATCAGCAGACCCAGGCCAAAACCGCCGACGGCGAGCTGCAGCGAGGCTGCGAAGCCGGCGAGTAGAACTCCGCCCCAGCCCGGTGGCGACAGGGCGAGCAGATCGAGATTGAGAAATCCGGAAGGGGCAGCCATCGGCAGCGGTCAACCTTGCTTTGAAAGTGTCCGCCCGCGCCCGAGGGCGCGGGACGGTTTCCTAAGGGTGATCCGGCCGCTTAGCCGCCGTAGATGTCGAAGTCGAACCAGTTCTTGGAGAACGTTTCATAGGTCCCGTTCTCGCGGATCGCCTTGATCGCGGCGTTGACCTTGTCCTTCAGTTCCGTGTCGCCCTTGCGCAGGCCGACGCCAACGCCGGCACCGAGGATCGCCGGATCGTCCTGGACGTTGCCCTTCAGTTCGCAGCAGGCACCCGCATCGGACTTCAGGAAGGCGTCGAGCGCGATGGCGTCCGCCTGGACGGCGTCGAGGCGGCCAGCGGCGAGATCCTGGTTAGCTTCATCTTGGGTCTGGTACTGCTTGATCTCGGCAGCGCCTTCGCCGAAATACTTCTCGGCATAGTCGGCATGAATGGTCGAAACCTGAACGCCGATGATCTTGCCGGACAGGCCTTCCGGAGTCGCGTCGAAATCGTCACCCTTGGCACCGATGATGCCGGTCGGAGTGTTGTAGTACTTGTCGGAGAAATCGATGGTCTTCAGGCGCTCTTCGGTGATGGACATGGAGCCGATGATCATGTCGATCTTGCCGGATGTCAGGGCCGGGATGATGCCGTCCCAGGCAACTGGCGTGACGACGCAGTCGAGTTTGGCTTCCGCGCAGATCGCGTCCATGAATTCGATTTCCCAACCGATCCACTTGCCGCTGGAATCGGGAGAGGTGAACGGCGGGTAGGGCTCGGCTGCGACGCCGACCTTTACTTCCTCAGCCATGGCGCCGGTGAACGCGGTGGTGGCCAGTGCGGCTGCTGCGAATGCTGTCTTCAGAATATGTTTCATGCTGTTCCCCTGTTTTTTACACTTCTCGTGCCGGACCTTCCGGCAGGACCTCCCCGCGAAACGTCTGCGGGAGGGTCTAGTTGATCGAGCTGATGAATTTCTTCAGCCGCTCCGATTTCGGGTCGCCGAACACCTGGTCCGGCGGTCCCTGTTCCTCGATGATGCCGTTGTGCAGAAAGATGACGTGACTGGCGACTTCCCGAGCGAATTTCATCTCGTGGGTAACCAGGATCATTGTCCGCTGTTCACGGGCCAGATCGCCGATGACGCCCAAGACCTCTCCGACCAGTTCGGGATCGAGAGCGGATGTCGGCTCGTCGAACAACATGGCGAGCGGCTGGACGGCAAGAGCACGGGCGATGGCTGCACGCTGCTGCTGACCACCGGACAGGAAGGCCGGATAGGCATCCTGCTTCTCGTGCAGTCCGACACGGCGCAGCAAGGTTTCGGCGATGCCGACGGCCTCGTCGCGTTTCATGCCCAGAACGTGGATAGGCACTTCAATCACATTTTGAAGCACTGTCATGTGCTGCCACAGATTGAAGCTCTGGAAAACCATCGCAAGCTGGCTGCGAATGCGCTCGATCTGCCTGCGGTTGGCAGGGCGCAGGCCATGGTGGCCGTCGTTTTTCAGGTCGATTGTCTCACCATGGATGGTGACCGACCCGGCGCTGGGCATCTCAAGCATGTTGATGCAGCGCAGAAAGGTTGATTTGCCGGAGCCCGATCCGCCTATGATCGCAATCACGTCGCCCTGCCGGGCCGTCAGCGAGACACCCTTGAGCACCTCAAGAGCTCCGAAACGTTTAAAGAGGTCGCATACCTCGATGGCTGGCGCCGCTGGTTCCATCCTACCGCCATTGCCCGGCCTGAGCCGGTGCACTGTTGTTTCTGTTCCCCGCTGACCTCGTCTTTTTTGCCGGTGCGGCGTCAGCTCTCCGCCCGGTAAGTGTTGTCAGCTTTGCACTTGTCTCGTAATTATTCAACCGTATAATAACGAAAAAATCGATGCCGGTGCGTCACGCCACCGGAGATCATGGCGGAGGACACAAGAATGGCGCGGGAGGCGAAAGCGATGGCTGCAGCATGGTGCCTGACTTCGCCTGCGAACCCGTCAGTGCGCGGGATTCTGCCGGTCCGGAGCCTGTCATGAGCCGTCGTCCGTTCCATCGCGCAAGTGAGGCCGAGCGACGTCAGGATCTCATCCGGGCGACGCTGGATTGCATTTCCGAATTTGGTCTGCGCGGCGCGACCGTTCGTGAAATCGCGGCACGCGCCGGTGTCACCCCCGGCCTGATCCGCCATTATTTTTCCAGTAAGGACCAGATGCTGCAGGATGCCTATCGGGAAGTCATGACCGGAATGACATCCACTGTGGCGGCGGCTGCCGATGGTGATCAGCAGAGCCCCAGGGCACGACTGCACGATTTCATCGTGGCCAACCTGACGCCACCGGTTGCCAACGCACGGACGTTGTCGCTCTGGGCTGCTTTCATCAGTCATGTGCGCGTCGATCCGGCCTTTGCCGAAATCCACCTTGAGAGCTATCTCGCGTTTCGGTCTGTGCTGGAAACCCTCGTCGCCGAGGTGCTGGCCGAATCGGGTGAGCCACCCGATGCAAAGCGGTGCCGGGAGCTGGCAATTGCGATCAACGGCGTGATCGACGGTCTGTGGATCGAAGGCACGCTGGTGGGTCACCTCTTTTCCGAAACGCCCCTTCCGGGCGTTGCCATCCGGTCCGTCGAGGCATTGCTTGGCGGAATAAGCCTTGCCGCCAAACCACACTCAAACTGAGAGACCGACTATGCGTTATGCGTCGATCACCGACCGCCTTGCCCACCTGGGCTCGGGAAAATGGACTGTCCACATCAAGGCGCGCGAAATGGCGGCTGCGGGCGTTCCCGTTATCGAGCTGACGATCGGCGAGCCGGACATCCTGCCCGACGAAGCCTTGTTCGAGGAAGCCAACCGGGCGATGAGGGCCGGCCGTATCCGTTATTCCAACGGTCGGGGCGAGCCGGGTATCGTTGCTGCATTGACGGAAAAATATCGCAAGCGTCGGCCTGACGTGAACGAGCAGAACGTCCTGTGTTTCCCGGGTACACAGACTGCCCTTTTTGCGGTGATGCTCGGCCTTGTGGAGGCCGGCGACGCCGTTCTGGCAGGTGATCCGCTATATGCCACCTACGAAGGCGTTATTGCCGCGACCGGCGCGCACATGGTGCCGGTGCCGCTTCGCCCTGAAAAGGGTTTTCACCTTCAGGCGGAAGATCTTGAAAAGGCAATCACTCCGGACAGTCGGGTGCTCCTGCTCAATACGCCGCACAATCCGACCGGGGCGACGCTGACGGCTGGGGAAATTGCCGCCATCGGTGAGGTTTGCATCAAGCATGACCTCTGGATCGTCTGCGACGAGGTATATGAAAAGCTGATCTTTAAGGGAAGTTTCGCTTCCCCCTTCGACCAGCCGGCGCTGGCGGACCGGACTATCGTGGTGTCCTCTATCTCCAAATCTCACGCCGCCCCCGGCTTCCGGTCCGGCTGGGCAATCGGTCCGGAAGAATTCTGCACGCGGTTGCTGGCGGTTTCCGAAACCATGCTTTTCGGCGGACAGCCGTTCATCGCGGACATGACGGCCATGGCGATTGCCGGGGATTTCGACACTGCCGAGCGCATGCGGGAGAGTTATCTGCGGCGTGCGAAGCTCATCATCGGGCATCTTTCCGGACACGGTGCCCTGAAGCCCATGATGCCGGAAGCTGGCATGTTCCTGCTGGTGGATGTCAGCGCAACGGGACTGGATGGCGCCACCTTTGCCGAAAGGCTGCTGGAGGAAAAACAGGTCGCGGTCATGCCAGGGGCCTCCTTCGGCGATCAGGCGACGAATTTCATCCGGTTGTCGTTGACGGTGGCCGATGAAACGCTTTCCGAAGCAACAGACCGCATCGCGGCCTTTGCGGACAGTCTCGGCAAGGACGAGGAGAACCGTAAATGGGCGTAGTGACCAAAACGGTCGGTGAGGCCCTGATCGATATTCTTGAGGCCAATGGCGTGGAAGCCGTCTTCGGCATTCCGGGCGTGCACACGGTCGAGCTTTATCGGGGGCTGGCTGCCTCCGAAATCCGCCACATCACCCCGCGCCACGAACAGGGGGCCGGGTTCATGGCGGACGGATATGCCCGCGTGACCGGGAAACCCGGTGTCGCGCTGGTGATCACCGGCCCGGGCCTGACCAATACGATCACCGCGATGGCGCAGGCCTATCAGGATTCCGTGCCGATGCTGGTGATCTCGGGCGTCAATGCACGCGCAAGCCTTGGCCATGGCAGGGGCAAGCTGCACGAGTTGCCGGACCAGCGCGCCATGATGGCACCGCTTGCGCTGATTACACACACGTTGCTGGAGCCCTCGGACCTTCCGGCTGTCATGGACCGTGCGTTCGCGATCCTGCAGTCGCGGCGTCCGGGTCCGGTCCATATCGAAATTCCAACCGATGTGATGGTTGAAAAGATTGCCGTTGGCGACCTGCGCCCCTCAAAGGCCTGCGGCCCGCGGGCGGCTCAGGCACAAGTGCGAGAGCTTGCCGAAAAATGCCGCAAGGCCCAGCGCCCGGCGATCCTGTGCGGTGGCGGTTCTGTTGCTGCCGCAGACAAGATCCGTTTGCTGGCGGAGCGGATTGACGCGCCGCTGATCACCACGGTCAATGCGCGGGGCATGTTTGCGGGACATCCGCTCTCCGTTCCGGCCAGCCCGAGCCTTGCCGCCGTCCGCGACCTGCTTGCAGCCTCCGATCTGGTGATTGCGCTCGGTACGCAGATGGGACAGACGGATTACGACATGTATGCCGATGGCGGCTTTCCGGAGCTTGCCGATCTGGTGAGGGTGGACATCGATGCAGACCAGCTTGCCCGGGGGCCTGAAGCTGCGCTGCCGGTCCTCTCCAGTGTCGACCAGTTGCTGGACGACCTTCTGCCGCTGCTTGAAGGTCCCGGTACGGCGGCGGACGGTGCTGCACGGGCCAAGACTTGCCGAGAGGCGGTTTCAACCTGGTTGAGCCCCAAGATGCAGGCGGAAATCGGCGTTCTGGAGACGATCCGCGAGACGCTGCCCGGTTGCATCATCGTCGGCGACAGCACGCAGGCCATCTATTCCGGCAACTTGTCCTTTGAAGCAGGCCGGCCGCACGGCTGGTTCAACGCGGCAACAGGGTTCGGTGCACTTGGGTATGGCCCTCCGGCCGCGATCGGTGCCAGCATTGGCGAACCTGAAACGCCTGTGATCTGCCTTGTGGGTGATGGCGGGCTTCAGTTCTCGCTTGCCGAAATCGGCTCAGCCAGGGATTGCGGAGCCAGGGTGATTTTCCTGGTCTGGAACAACGACGGTTATGGCGAAATCCGCACCTACATGCTGGATTGCGGGATTGAACCGGAAGGCGTGACACCATCAGCACCCGATTTTGGCAAAATCGCCGAAGCCTATGGTTTGCCGTCCGTGCGTCTTGATGACGTCTCAGAGCTCGGGGCCGCTCTGAAGCGGTTTTCAGACCTGTCCGGACCAAGCCTGATCGAAATCCACGAAACAGGCACGCGCGGGGCGACCGCCTGACGTGAGACCCTGCGGGCTTTGCTCAGCTTGAGGCCGGCAAGGACAGCCTGAATTGCGTTCCCCTGCCTTTTACAGACTGGCAGGTGAACGCAAGCCCGTGTTCACGCGCAAGGTCGTGACAGACCGATAGACCAAGGCCATGTCCGCTGGACGTGCTGCCTTTCTTGTAGGCCTTCAGAAAGGTTCGCTGTTCGGTCTCGGTCAGGCCTGGTCCCGTATCGAGCACACAAAGCTCCAGGGCCTGTCCACGGTTACGGACGCCAATCAGGACCTTGCCTTTTTCGGTGTATTTGACCGCGTTGGAGACCAGGTTGCTGGCGATGCGCATCAGGACCATGGGCGGCACGGCGGTCTTGCGGGTTGATGTAACTCGTCGCAACTTCAGGCCTTTTGAGATTGCTTCCTCGCCAAACATCTGCTGGACCGTGTCGAGAACAAGCGAAAGTTCGTAGCTCTCCATTTCCGCCGAATTTGCGCGGGTGATGGCGATGTCTTTCTGCGCCTGGTCTTCTTCGCCGCTTGGATCGGAGCTTTCGGCTGTCTCTGTGCCATCGTTCCGCGGTGCCGTTTCCGCCAGGTAGGAATTCGACAGGGCCTCCATGTAGTCGAATGCCTCTGCAAGACGTTGGCGAACCGGCGGTTCCATATGGTCGGCAAGATGGTCGAAGCTGAGCCTCAGTGAAGTGATCGGCTGTTTCAGATCATGGGAAGCAGTCGCCAGTTGCCGCTGACGCAGGCTGGCCAGATCGCGGGCACGCGTGTAATTGCGCTCGGCCACGAGCAGCTCCCGACTGCGCTTTGCTTCCGCTTCAAGGGCAGCGATTTCGGCCTGAACGGCATTTGCGTGTTTGTGGCGCAAGGCAACGATATGGGCGGTCAAACCGGTCATGGTGGCAATCAGCAGGCAGGAGAAAATACCCTTGACCGTGCTCGCAACTGGCAGGATTTCAGTCTCGAGGCCAACGACCATCAAGGCAATCAGCCCAACGACCAGCACGGTGCCAAAGGCTGAAACCAGTTCCGAGCTGACATGTGCCGCGCCTTCGCTGCGTCGCCAGCTGCGGCCTGCCAGGAAAACGGAAATGAACATCAGCGCCAGCAGCAGATAGCCGAAAAACGCGACATAGGTACCGGGTGAAAAGAAAGACAACCCGAAACCGGCGATCGATAGGGCGGAAAGGGCTGTCAGGCCGATGGAAAGTCTTGTCTCGCGGCCCGCGGTGGCGACAGAGCGGCCGGAAATGACGAAGCCGAGGCCGGATAGGGAGAACAGCAGGAAGAAGCCTGTCGGAGACTGGAGTTCAGGCCTGTAGGGAAAGAAGAACCGGAACCAGAGGCCGTCAATATAAGCGATGAAAGCAAGTCCGAGCCCGAACTGGACGGCATAAAGCATGCCGATCCAGTTTTTCATGGCCAGATGAAAGCCGAAGAAGAAAATCAGGCAGGAGATCGTGAAGGCGTAGAACGCCGTATGGGTGATGCCGGACGCAAAGGCTGAGGCTTCAAGCTCCACCGGTGTTTCCAGCGCCATCTTGAAGGACTGGAAAGGCCCGAACTTGAAATTGACCAGGAGGGTGACCCGCTCTTGCGGCGCGATGTCGAAGACGGGCGTGCGCAACCTCGTGACCGAATGGTCTTCCGGTGCGAAGGGTTCGAAAATCGAATAACTGATCAGGCTTTCGGTAAAGCCGCTTTCGCGGATGACATAGGCATCCAGTTCGCTGACCAGCGGCAGGTCGATCGTCAGCACGAAAGGATCCGGCGCACGGCCATCGTTCAGTGTTGCGTTGACGATCTCGACAGCGGCCCAGGCTTCCGGCGCATAGTTGGTTTCCAGCAGAGAGGCCTTGAGGGTCGGAGAGAATTTGCCGGAGCGGAACCGGTTCAGGATGTCGGCAAGAGATGCTGACGGATCGCTCTCATAGACCAGATGCGGCTTCAGGTCGCCAATCCCCTGGCCGGGCTCGAGGCGCACAGTTTCTGCCCGGGCGATGCCGGTCACGAGAAGGCTGAAAAACAGAAGGGCCCACAGGTGCAGAATTCTGGTCATTTCCCCAAAGGCATGTCAGATAGAAGGACTGCAGCTGCTGGATCGAGAGCCGTGAAAGATCAAAGATATAGTGCCATCATTGCAGACGATCACGCAATCGTTCGCTCGGGTTTGCGCGACGCTCTGGAAAAGCCGGGCCTGTTCGAACCGGAGGGGATCAACGTGCTGGCGGAAGCCGGCGACGGCCTCAGCGCGATAGCCGAAGTGCGCAAGCAGCGGCCAGACCTCCTGTTGCTGGATGTCTCCATGCCGATGGCAGGCGGCGTGGAAGTGCTGATCGAGGCAAGGCGCTGGTCGAAGGAAACGAGGGTGGTCGTGCTGACAGGCATTTCCGCTGTCGGGCTGATATCGGATCTCATCGAGGCCGGGGTCGATGGCCTGTTCTCGAAGGCGTCGGACAATGCCGAGTTCTACCAGAAACTGCCGGGTATCCTGCGCGGACAGCGGCATATTTCAGACGTGTTTCTGAAGATCCTGGAAGAGACGCCCGCGCCGCCGGTTCTGACGGACCGGGAGCGGCAGACGCTGAACCTGATCCTCGCGGGGCGATCCAACAAGGAAATTGCCGAAGGACTTGGCATCAGCGTCAAGACCGTCGACAAGCACCGCACCAGCCTGATGCAGAAGCTGAACGTGCATTCGGTGCCGCAACTGATGGCCAAGGCGCTGAAGGAAGGCATGATTGATCCATCAAGGGAACTTTGACCGGGGAATGCCTGTTCTGGCCGGAATGGGGGATCGGCCCCATGGCCGGCACTCAGCCGCCATGCGTTACTGCTGCAAGTGACCCGCAAAAGGATTGTGCCATGCGCCCCTGTTTCAGACTTTCAGCAACCTCGCTTGCTGCGATACCCGTTGCCGGCATGCTGATCACGGGCTCGGTCCAGGCGCAGGATGACGGTTTCCGCGAGATCCGTATTGCTCCCGGCACAGCGGTCGCCGCCAATTTCATGGATGTGCTGATGCCGTTTCTGCAAGGCCATCCGGAGAGTGACGAAGGCAATGCAGCGCTCGACCTGAAGATGCGCAAGGCCGACAGCGGCTACAGTGTCGATATCGTCATGACGGGATATCTTGATGACAGCCTTTCCGGTGAGCATTACAGGGGCACCGTTGTTCACACGGCGACGGGCGAATGGGAGCTTCTGGAGATGAAGGTCAAACCCTTGTGCGCACGTGGTGTGAATGTCGGCGGGATATGCACCGCATCCGCATCACCACCTGCCATGTTCCGGTCTTCCGGTGCCGTTGACGGCCGGTTGATGTGCGTCAGCATTGCGCAGGACGATGTTCTGAATGTACGGCAGGGCCCCGGAACACGGCATGCCGTTACCGGCGCTCTTGCGGCGGGAACCTGTAATGTGGAACTTTCCGAGAGCTGTGAGGGAAGCTGGTGTGAAATCCGTTCGGGCGCGGTGTCCGGATGGGTGAATACCCGCTACCTTGAGCCCGCCAATTGAAAGACATATCGACGAGCCCCATGCCGGTCAGAAATCAGCATCAGCGCAGATCTGCCAAAAGCCTTCTCATCGGAGGCTTGCTGATGTCTTGCGCAACTGTCGCGGTTCTGGCCAGCGGCTTGCCGGAGCCGACATTCCTGGAAAGCGGCAGCAACGACCTGATCCGCTTTCAGAAAGGCGAGGTGCCCGCACCGCCGGTTGCACTGGAGGCCGCCCCGTCAGCCGCTCCGGAACCGGTAGAACCTGCCGAGATGCGTGTGCCCGAGCACCGGCTGATGGACAGCGAGGGGGCTGCTGCCGAGATTGCCCCTCCGCCGCCAGCGCGGCCGCAGCCACCGGCGCATGCACCTGCACCCGCCGACGCCCCATCCTGGACGGACCGCATGAGTCCGGAGTTAGATCGGGCCATCGACCGGACTGTCCCCCAGAGGGAACGGGTTGCGCCGGCTGCAGCGCCGAAGCAAAATTCGCAAAAACGGGAAGCCACTGGTGCGGGCGCCCAAGGCTTGAACTCTGTCATCGAAAAGTCCGCCGCAAGGCGAGCGCAGGAACCTGCGCCACTGGAGGAAGCCGCAGATGCCGATGATGCGATTTCCGCGCGGCTGGTGACGGTCTGCCTGACCAATCCGGACGATGCCAGCGGCGCCAAGGGCTTTGATATCCGGCGAGATGGTCCGCCGCGCTATGTTGCCGATGTCGGCGCGACGGCCTGTGCCCGCTTCGAGCCGACGCGCCATACGATCTATCTCTGGAAGACCAACGACCTGGGTGCCCTGTCGCTGATCCTCTCCAGCCGTCTCGATCTGGTCGAGGCAGACGGGACGCAAGTGTCCCTGGACTGGTTGCGGGACCGATAACCGGCCCGACAGCGCAATCGCGCAGCCACCAGATTTATTCTCGAATGTGTCAGTCGTCCGTACGGCTCTGCGAAGGAGTGGATCCCGGGTCTCGCTCCGCTTGGCCAGGATGACGAGGGAGAAGTTCCCCGAATGTCATCCCGGGCGAGCAGCGCGAGACCCGGGATCGGGGAGGCACAGGCTTCTTTTGTTTTTCGGGTGCCCATTTCGCTGACCCTCGGCTCCCCGGTCCCGGATCTTCGCTGCGCTGCGTCCGGGATGACGAATGGAGGGGTGACCATGGGAGAGTTGACCATGGGAGGGCTGACCAATGGAGGGATGGTGCGTGAGGTGACGGCGCATGGCGACGGTCAATTGAGGGGGAGAATAACAAATGGAAACCGGCAGGCGGGCCTGCCGGTTTCTGTGCGGGCGGTGGGGGAGCCTAGCGCTCGGCGACGTCCGCGAGACGGACGAGGGTCAGGAACTCAGACCGGTAGCCGAAGCGATCAGCGCCCTTGTTCTCACTGGCGAGTTTTTCAATCGCCTTGAAATCCCAATCTCCCAGGTGATCGGTGCCTTTCAGCTTCTGCCCGAAGGCGGCAACTGACGCGGCAAAGAGGGTTTCCGACATCGGTATGCCGCTTGTATCTGCCATGACCGGTGTCTCGATCAGGGTACTTTCCTTGTCTCCGGGCAGCTTGTAGCGCAGCTTCACGAAGGCGAGTTCACCCGAATAGGAAGTGCGAACGGGTTCGATCTTCTCCTTGGGGCCGTAGCGCAGGTCCGAGAATTTTTCCGCCGGCGAGCCGACAGGGGTGATTTCATAAAGGGCCGTGACGTTGTGGCCCGCGCCGATATCTCCCGCATCTACCTTGTCGTTCCTGAAATCCTCTGTTCTGAGCGCCCGGGTCTCGTAACCGATCAGGCGGTATTCGGCGACGGTGTCCGGGTTGAACTCGACCTGGATTTTGACGTCCTGGGCGATCATGGAGATGGAGCTGACCACCTGGTCCACCAGCACCTTGCGGGCTTCGGACAGCGTGTCGATGTAGGCGGCAACGCCCTGTCCGTTCTGCGCAAGGGTCTGCATCAGTTCATCGTTGTAGTTGCCGCGACCGAAGCCGAGAACGGAGAGCGCCGTGCCGTTTTCCTGCTGTTCAGTGACATACCGTTTCAGGCTGTCCGGATCGGACAGGCCGACGTTGAAGTCGCCGTCGGTGGCCAGGATGATCCTGGTCTGCTCGCCGTCGCCGGTCATTGTTTCGGCCAGGGCGTAGGCTCCTTTCAGACCTTCATGACCTGCCGTTGAGCCACCGGAGGTCAACGCGTTGATCTTTTCCAGGATCCGGCTCTTGTCGGTAACCTTGGTCGGTTCCAGCAGAACACCGGAGCTGCCGGCGTATGTGACGATCGCCACTTCGTCCTCGTCGCGGAGCGTGGACAGCAGCAGGCGGAAGGATTGCTGCAGCAGCGGCAACTTGTTGGCATCGGCCATGGAGCCGGAGGTGTCGATCAGGAACACCAGGTTCTGCGGGGGAAGGTCATCGAGCGGCACCTTGTGGCCCTGGATGCCGACCTGCATCAGCCTGGTGTGTTCGTTCCACGGGGTGTCGATCACGGAAACATTGGTGGAGAAGGGGTGACCGCCCTTTTCGGGCACGGGATAACTGTAATCGAAGTAGTTGACCATTTCTTCCACGCGCACGGCATCCGGGTTCGGCAATCGGCCGCCGGACAGCGTGCTGCGGACATAGGAATAAGAGGCGGTGTCGACATCGACGGAGAAGGTCGATACCGGTTCCGCGCTCGTGCGTTTCAGCGGGTTTACTTCTGCGGATGCAAACCGTTCCCGGTCTGCAGGCTGAACGGCTGGCATTGCCGGTGGTTCGGACTGAGCCACCTTTCTCGGGGCAGAGCCGCCACTGCCGGAGGAAAGCGACATCAGGCCGCCGGTGGCTGCCTCCGAGCCAATCATTAGTCTGTCCTGAAAAGCCGGGACCGGGGCCGGGGCCGGGGCGGGCTGCGGGGCTGCGGCCGGACGGGAGATGTCCGCGATGACGGAGTGGCTTTCCTCCTGTTTCCTGCGCTGGGTTGTCGAAACCGAGGCATCATCGTCTCGCTCACCTGCAATGGTCATCCGGCCGGCTTCTTCCGCCGGGCTTGTGAGCTTTTTCCCGAGCTCCTGCCAATCGATGGTTTGCGAGGCGATGCCGGCGAAGGCGATTGTCACCAGCGAAGCGGAGCTGATCAGCAAGGTTCTGGGCATGTGTTTGCCAAACATGAGACAAATCCTTTTCGTCGCCCGGAGGAAAGGTCCGGGTGTCGGGGTGATGTGGAAAGGTTGGGTAATGTGCCGGGCAAGAGCCGCGCCCTTGCGGCGCGGCCTTGGTGTGTTTGCCGGGTGTTACCGGAACACGATGCGGTAGCTTGCGCCCTTGCGGCAAACCGAGGTGCTGGAGTCCGCGTACCAGGTTTTGAGGAGGTTCCAGCGGCCGTTGGATTTCAGCTTGCGGAACTGGACCCGGACAAAGGTGCTGGCGTTGTTTACGCCTTCCAGGTTCCGGGTGACCTTGTAGGTGCCACCGTGGGCGATGACGCGGTTGGAAATGTTTTCCGAGCGCCAGCGGTTGGAACCGAGGTCACGGTAATCGAGATCGTAAAGCTGGATCGGCTGGCCGGTGTTGTTCTTCACCGTGATGTTGACCTTCTTGCAGATGTCGAACAGGGCGGCGGCCGGGGTCACGGCACCGAGGGAGGCAACGCCTGCAATGGCAAGAACGGTGGCGGCTGTTGCGGTTTTGGCAAGGGCTTTCATTGGTCAATTCCTTTCTCTTGAATAATCTCCTTTCGGAGGGGGTATCGATCTTTCGATGAGAGAAAGGTGCCAGAACGGGTGGGGTGTCAGTATGGGGTCGATACCCCAATCGCGCGTCTGGTGAGGCACCTGAAAGCGGGCCGGTCACCGCAACCGGCGGGTTGAAGACACGCTTCGATATTTGGTCTATTGCTGCTTCGTCGCCTGTTTTGAAAAACGATTTCGAGATGACGATTTCATTCCCGGACCGGCCGTACCGGTCGACCTGAGGCCCCGGTTTTTTCGGGTGCCCGATCAGCCCTGCCAAAACTTTTTAAACGGACTGCCTGGAGAAGGAGTGCCCATGATTTCGAGATGCCTGGTGTTTATCCTGTTCTGTCTTGCCGCAACGGTGGCGAAAGCGGCCGACGTGTTTCCGTCGAACGCGGAAGGCTGCGACTATCATTTGCGGGGTCAGATCGTCTCGGGTGATGCGGAAAAGCTCAAGGTTCTGCCGATCAACTCGCAAGGCATCACGCTTTGCCTCGATAGCCCCGGGGGCAGCTTTGCCGAAGGAAAGCGGCTGTTCGACACGATCTGGGACCAGGATATCGCAACCATGGTGCGTTCGGGAGAACGGTGCGAATCCGCCTGTTCCCTGGCTTTCCTTGGCGGCAGCATGCGGATCGGGACAGCCGTGATCCGTTTTCAGATGCGCTCTCTGCGTCCAGGGGGCAAGCTCGGTTTCCATTCGCCCAGCCTCAACCTGCCCAACGAGAACAGTTACCCTGCCAGCGAAGTCCAGACTGCCTTTGCGATTGCGCTAAAGGCTGCCGAATCCTTTTTCGATATCAAGCTGAGCGAAGAGCACGACGTCGAGGCCATGACGGATTTCCTCTATCAGCGGATCCTCGGCACGCGCCCCGAAAACATGTTCCACATAGAGAGCATCGGCGATGCGGTGCTGGCCAATATCACCGTCACCGGACTGACACCGCCAGCCTCGATTACGGAACGGGAAATCGCAAATATCTGCGACAACGCCTATGCGGCCAATCTGATGGATGGTCGGCCGGGATATACGACCAGTTCACAATACTACGACGAAATCCTGATCGGCGATCCGGATGGAGACCGGAAAGTTGTGCTGACAAGGCAGGGAGAGGACCTGGTCGGCAAGGTCTTCAATTATGATACTCCGAGCAAATTCTCTGCGCTTGGCTGTTCGGTCCGGATATCCGACGACTGGAAACGGTTTTGGGATACCGATTACAGTCCGCTCAGTGTCCGTTTCGAGCAGTATTCCGTGGGTGACGATTTCGGTGACGGGGAGGCCGAGGAATTTTCCGCGCCTTACTGGTATCTGCTGCCGGCTTCCCTGAAGCTTGACCAGCAGGCAGAAAGAAACGTAGCCGGGCAGAATGCAAGTGCACCCGCATCTGCGCCTGCTGCGTCAGGCGAGGGCGGTTTCGTTCGCCTGAGCGGCTATGATCTTTACGGTGGAGATCTGTCGGATGGCGTGCTCCGCAACATGAGCGCTGAGGACTGTATCTCGTCCTGTAGCGCCAGAAGCGGCTGCGATGCCGTGACCCATGACCGATGGAACCGGATCTGCATTCAAAAGTCCGTCGGTGACAGCAATGGCAGGCTCTATCTTCTTTCCAAGGCCGACACCTATGTGCAGCGGGCTGCCGCCGGGTCTCTCAAACCCAATCTGAGCGTGCCTGTCCAGACGTTCACCAAACAGAACAAGGGCTTTCCCGGACAGCCGGATGAAAGCCTGCAGGCGGGATCGGCCGGCCAGTGCGAGACGCTCTGCACGGAACGCACCTGCCTCGGGTTCAACTGGTCTGCCGGGTCGGGAAGATGCGATCTGTTTGCGCGGCCGGGTGTCTATTCCGACGCCGAAGGTATCGTGGCCGGGTTCATGGTTCAGCCGGCCCAATAGGACCGGCCAGCAGGACCGCCCAACAAAACAGGCCCGTCCGCGGTTCCGTTGACCGCGGACGGTGTCTGATCAGACCGCCTTCTGTCCGACGAAGCGGCCGGCACCTTCCGGAAAAGGCAGGGCTTTGTGGGCGTCGGCGAAGGCCT
Source organism: Labrenzia sp. C1B70 (assembly GCF_000475395.1). Classification (NCBI taxonomy): domain Bacteria; kingdom Pseudomonadati; phylum Pseudomonadota; class Alphaproteobacteria; order Hyphomicrobiales; family Stappiaceae; genus Labrenzia; species Labrenzia sp. C1B70. Next base: position 805,974 of record NZ_AXCE01000012.1, on the reverse strand, counting down.
TGAGCTTCTCGCCGACTTCCGCTCCCGGCAGGGAACTGGCGCGGGTGTTGAGATCGACATGGAGCAGAAGGGTCTCCATGGTCGCGGCAAGTTTGCCGTCAGCGTTTTTCAGGAAGTGGAACAGCTGCATCTTTTTGCCTTCCCCCTGGAGCACCTGGGTCGTGACCGTCAGGCGTTCACCCGCCAGAAGCTCGTCCAGGTAGCGCAGGTGATTTTCAACGGTGAAGTAGCTCTTGCCGGATGCGATATAGTCGGCATCCGCACCGATAAGCTCCATGAACCGGTCGGTTGCGGCAGCACCTGCTTCCAGGTAGTGAGCCTCGTTCATGTGGCCGTTGTAATCGGTCCAGCTCTGCGGGATCTGGCGGTCTCCCGTGATCGGCAGTTCAGCCTCCGCCGGTGCCGCCAAAGCCCGTTCATGGGTGTTGAGAACGCCGCCTGCACCGCTGCCGCTTTTCTTTAGCGCTCGCATCATGCCGACGAGATTGTCGTCGCGCAGGCGTTCCAGCTCGCGAATGGAGCGGTGGCCGGACTGCGCATCGGACTGACCGGCGATCAGGTCGACCAGCTCGTCGGTGAACTCCGGCACGTCCATCAATTTGGTCCAGGGCCAGGAGAGGCATGGACCGAACTGGGCCATGAAGTGCTTCATGCCGGCTTCCCCGCCGGCGATACGATAGGTCTCAAAAAGGCCCATCTGCGCCCAGCGCAGACCGAAGCCCATGCGGATTGCCTCGTCGATTTCTTCGGTCGTGGCAATGCCGTCCTTCACCAGCCAGAGCGCCTCGCGCCAGACAGCTTCCAGGAAGCGGTCGGCAATGTGGGCGTCGATCTCCTTGCGGACATGAAGCGGGAACATGCCGATGCTGCGCAGGACCTCGGCCGCGCGAGCGGTTTCGGCAGCATCACCGACAAGTTCCACCAGCGGCAGCAGATAGACCGGGTTGAACGGGTGGGCGACGACGGCGCGCGCGCCTTCGCTGGTCAGTTCGGACGGCTTGAAGCCGGATGTCGACGAGCCGATGACGGCGGTCTTGGGCGCGAGCTCCGTCAGGCTGCCCAGGACTTTGTGCTTGAGGTCAAGGCGTTCGGGAACGCTTTCCTGCACCCAGTCAGCACCAGCGGCTGCCTCGGCAAGATCTGAATGGAACGACAGTTTGCCTTCGTCCGGCAGGCGCTTGTCATAAAGCGCGGGCAGGCTGCGGCGCGCATTGTCGATGACTTCGCCGATCTTGCGTTCGGCTTCCGGGTCGGGGTCGAAGACGGCAACGTCCCAACCGTTCAAAAGGAAACGGGCGGCCCAGCCGCCACCGATCACGCCGCCGCCGACGATGCATGCTTTTTGGGTCATGGTGCAAGTGTCTCCGTGTGGCCGTCGATGGCCAGGATCTGTCCTGAAATGCGGGCGCCTGCTTCGGACGCCAGAAAGTGAATGGTGTTTGCTACATCCTGGGCAGTGACCCAGGTCTTGAGTGAAACACCCTTGACGTAGCTCTCTCGAATGGCCTCTTCGGTCTCGCCGCGCGCCCTTGCTTCCATCGCGACGACCCGATCCATCCGCTCCCCTTCCACCGCGCCCGGGCAGACCGCGTTGACGCGAATGCCGTGGGGGCCGAGCTCCATTGCGAGCGTCTTGGTGAGGCCGACAATTGCCCATTTTGCGGAGGCGTAGGGCGAGCGGAACGGGTAGCCGTAAAGTCCGGCGGTCGACGAGGTGAGCGTGATCAGACCGTGGCCCTGAGCTTTCAGCACTCTGGCCGCCCAGCGGCAGGTCAGGAAGGCTCCGTGGAGATTGGTCGCGACGCAGCGTTGCCATTCCGCGTAGTCCAGCGTCTCGATCGCCCCTGCAGGACCGCCGGTGCCGGCATTGGCGCAAACCACGTCGATGCCTTTCCAGCGGTGTTCTAGGTCGTTCAGGAACGCGGACATTTCCGCTTCGCTGGTGACATCGGCAACAGCAGCGATCGCGTTGCCATTTGCTTCCGAGAATGCGGAAACGGCTGCAGGATCCGCATCACAGATCGCGACTTCGTCTCCGTCTGCCAGGAAGCGTTCCGCAATGGCGCGGCCGATCCCGGACGCTCCGGCCGTGACGAGGACCCTGCGGCTCATGTCAGGCGCTCACCGGCGCGCGTTTGGTCAGGCCAAGCTTTTCACGAACGGCCTGCGGGCCGATGATCTTGGCGCCCATGCCTTCAACAACGCCGACGGCCTTCTCGACCAGCTGTGCATTGGTGGCAAGCACGCCTTTTTCGAGGAAGATGTTGTCCTCGAGGCCAACACGAACGTTGCCACCGGCCAGGATGGAGGCCGCCACATAGGGCATCTGATCGCGGCCGAGACTGAAGGCCGACCAGGCCCAGTCATCCGGAATGGCGTTGACCATGGCCATGAAGGTGTTGAGGTCGTTCGGCGCGCCCCAGGGCACACCCATGCACAGCTGCACCAATGCCGGAGAGGCAAGCGTGCCTTCCTTGACGAGCTGCTTGGCAAACCAGAGGTGGCCGGTGTCGAAGGCTTCGATTTCCGGTTTCACGCCAAGTTCGGTCATCATGGCCCCCATGGCGCGCAGCATGCCGGGGGTGTTGGTCATGACATAGTCGGCTTCGGCGAAATTCATGGTGCCGCAGTCGAGCGTGCAGATTTCAGGCAGGCACTCGCGAATATGGGCCATGCGCTCGGTTGCACCGACCATGTCGGTTCCCTTTTCAACCAGCGGCAACGGGCTTTCCGTGGATCCGAACACGATGTCGCCGCCCATGCCTGCGGTGAGGTTCAGGACCACATCCACATCGGCGGCGCGGATGAGATCCGTGACTTCCCGGTAGAGGTCAAGCCGGCGGGAGGGGGTGCCGGTTTCCGGATCGCGCACGTGGCAATGGACGACGGCTGCCCCCGCCTTGGCGGCGTCGATGGCGCTGTCGGCGATCTGCTTCGGGCTGCGCGGCACATGCGGAGACTTGTCCTGGGTACCGCCCGACCCGGTGACGGCGCAGGTGATGAAGACTTCGCGGTTCATGGTCAATGGCATTTGGTTCTCCTGGATCAGCGACAGTTCAACCGGAACCGATTGAACTGCCGGAAACTGATTGTTTTTAACGTGTCAGGTCATCTTGATGGCGTTCATGTCGACGCAGGATGATCTAGCGGCCCTTCCAGACCGGGTCTCGTTTTTCGGCAAAGGCGCGGGCGCCTTCCTTCTGGTCTTCAGAGCGATAGAGCTTTTCGACTGTTTCGAACTGGCTTCCGGTGATGCGGTTGAGCGCGTCCTGGAACTTCATGTCTTCTGCCTCGCGCACGATTTCCTTCAGCGCCGCATAGACAAGCGGGGGACCGGAAGCGAGCAGCTCGGCCAGTTTCCAGGCTTCCGCCATCAGGTCCTTTCCAGGATAGATGTGGTTGATCAGGCCCCAGCGAGCGGCTTCCTCTGCTTCGATCCAGCGGCCTGTCAGCAGCATTTCCATGGCGATGTGATAGGGAATGCGCTTCGGCAGCTTGATGCTGGCGGCATCGGCCACGGTGCCTGAGCGAATTTCCGGCAGGGCGAAGGAGGCGTGCTCCGCAGCCAGGATAATATCGGCAGACAGGGCAAGCTCGAGCCCGCCGCCACAGCAAATGCCGTTGACGGCAGCTATGACCGGTTTGTTCAGGCCGCGCAGCTCCTGCAGGCCGCCGAAGCCACCCTTGCCGTAATCTCCGTCGACGGCATCGCCACCGGCGGCCGCCTTCAGGTCCCAGCCGGGGCAGAAGAATTTTTCCCCGGCACCGGTCACGATGGCGACGCGCAGGTCCGGATCGTCCCGGAAGTCGGTGAAGACGTCTCCCATGATCCGGCTGGTCATCAGGTCAATGGCATTGGCCTTTGGCCGGTCGAGCGTGACAGCCAGTATGTGGCCGCGTCTTTCGGTCTTGATGGGGTTTTCCATCAGTTCGCTCCCATTCTTACCAGTGCATCGGCGGCGACGGCAAAGTCCGCACCGCAGAGCAACGGGTTGATTTCTACTTCTTCGACCGGTGCCGACAGAACAAAGCTCTGCACTGCCTGCACAGCTTCAACAATCGCTCCCAGATCGCAAGGCGGCTTGCCGCGATATCCGGTCAGGACACGGCCGATCTTCAGATTTTCAAGGGCCTTCTTGATCTCGTCCTCGCCTGTTGGAACGATCAGCGAGGTGCTGTCTTCCAGAAGTTCGGTCAGGATGCCGCCTGCTGCGAGCGTCAGGACGTAGCCGTGAGCCGGATCCCGCACAACGCCGACCAGCAGTTCGCCAAGGCTGGCGGTGATCATCTCTTCCACCAGAAACGACGAGGCCGGCATCCCGCTTGCGGCGGAGTGGACCTCGCATGCCGATTGCAGATTGAGGGCGACTGCTCCGGCTTCGGTCTTGTGGGCAATGCCGGTGCCCTTCAGCACCACCGGGTATCCAATACCTTCGGCAGCCCGGGCTGCCGCTTCCGGACCTTCTGCAAAAGCGCTCGCGGGAACCTTGAGGCCATGCTTTTGCAGCAAGGCTTTTGCCTCGTGCTCGGAAAGAAGACGGGGATCAGCGACAGCTTGAGGAACCCGGATCGGTTCCGGCGAAAGTGGTCTTGCCAGAAAGGCAGCCGCCTCAATGGCCGTCAGTGCATCGTCCAGCCCGCAGAGAGGCACGAGACCACGCTTCATCAGATCGGCTGCAAAGGTTTCCGGCATGGTTTCGGGGAGCGAACTCAGGATCGCCATCGGTTTGCCGGAAGCTTTCATCGCCGCTTCCACCGGCTCGATCACCTTCAACCAGTCTTCCGGGTCACAGCGATCCATTCTCGGAATATCGAGAATGACGATGCCAAGGGCGATGTCCGCCTGCATCATGGCAGTGTAGCACCGGGTCATGGCCTCGCCGTCACCCCAGATGTAGGTGTGGTAGTCGAGTGGATTGGCGAGAGCCACCTTGGGGCCGAGGGCCTCTGACAGCGCGGTTCTTTGCGCGGGACCGAGCGGCGGGAAAGTGATCCGACGGCCGACGGCGGTGTCGGCAATCAGGCTGGCTTCACCGCCCGAGCAGGACATGGACACGATGTTGGTGCTCGGCAAAGGGCCTGCGACGTGGACCAGCTTCAGGGTTTCCAGAAGGGCCGTCAGGCTGCCGACCCGGGCAATGCCCAGCCGGTTGAAAAGAGCGTCGGAACCAGCCGTGCTACCAGCAAGGGCGGCTGTATGGGAGACAGTTGCGGCTTGGGCAGCCTCGGATCTGCCGACCTTGACGGCCACAACCGGCTTGCCGAGTGCGTGCGCCTTGCGTGCGAAAGCCTCAAAGGCGGCAAGATCGTCAAGCCCTTCGATGTGCAGACCGATGGCGGTGACCCGGTCATCGTCCAGGAGGGCGCTGCCAATGGCGGACAGGCCCGTCTGGGCCTGGTTGCCGGCGGTCATCAGATAGGCAATCGGCAGGCCGCGTGTCTGCATGGTCAGGTTCAGCGCGATGTTGGACGATTGCGCGATGATCGCAACGCCGCGGTCGACCGGGGTCAGGCCATGCTGATCCGGCCACAGGGCCGCGCCGTCGAGCGCATTGAGAAAGCCATAGCAGTTGGGACCGAGGATCGGCATCTCGCCTGCCGCCTCGATCAGGGCGGCCTGAAGATCCGCGCCGTCGGCAAGCTCCCGGATTGCTTCGCTGAAACCGGAGGCAAAGCAGATGGCACCACCGGCGCCGAGGCGTGAAAGCGAGCGGACAATCTCGACCGTCACGTGCCGGTTGACGCCGATAAAGACCGCGTCGGGGGCGGTGGGAAGATCTTCCACGGTGGCATAGGCCCTGCAGCCGTCGATCTCTTCACGGCTCGGGTGGATCGGCCAGAGATCACCCTCAAAACCGGCCTTGCGGCATTCCCTGAGCACGTTCCGGCACCAGGAACCGCCACCGATAACAGCGACCGTGCGTGGCCGGAGCAGGCGTTCGAGTGAGCGCATGGATCAGGCTCCGAGCGGGCGGAAGATGTCGCGGCTGATGATGTGGCGCTGGATTTCGCTGGTGCCATCCCAGATCCGTTCCACGCGGGCGTCGCGCCAGAAACGTTCAATGGGGAAGTCGTCCATCAAACCCATGCCGCCGAAGATCTGCAGCGTCGTGTCGGTGACGCGCGCCAGCATTTCGGTCGCATAGACCTTGGCACTCGCAATCTCGCGGTTGGCGGGCAAACCCTGGTCGAGACGCCAGGCTCCGGCAAGCGTCAACCAGTCGGCAGCATCGATCTCGGTGATCATGTCGGCGACCTGGAAGCTGACGCCCTGGAACTTGGCGATCGCCTGGCCGAACTGCTTGCGCTCGGCGGCATAGTTTACCGCATAGTCGAAACAGCGGCGGGCGCGACCAACGCTCATGGTGGCAACCGTCAGACGGGTGGCATAAAGCCATTCGTTCATCACCTCGAAGCCACCGTCGACCTCACCGAGCACCTGGCTGTCCGGCAGGCGGCAATTGTCGAAGTAGAGAATGCAGTTCTTGTAGCCCCGATGGCTGACGGAGCGATAGCCGTCGCGCACCTCGAAGCCGGGTGTGCCCCGGTCGACCAGAAAACAGGTGATGCGCTTCTTGGGGCCTTTTGGTGTTTCGTCAACGCCGGTCGCCACAAACACGATGAAGAAATCCGCGTGTTCGGCGCCGGAGATGAAATGCTTGGAGCCGGAGACCACCCAGTCTCCTCCGTCGCGTACCGCCTGGCATTTCATGCCGCGCACATCCGAGCCGGCATCGGGTTCGGTCATGGCCAGCGCGTCCATCTTCTCGCCGCGCACGGCCGGCAGAAGGTAGCGCTCGATCTGCTCGCCCTTGCAGGCCATCAGGATATTCTGGGGACGGCCGAAAAAGTGGTTCAGCGCCATCGATCCGCGCCCCAGTTCCCGTTCCACCAGGGTGAAATCAAGATGGCTCAGGCCGGCACCGCCCACTTCTTCCGGGAAGTTACAGGCGTAGAAGCCGAGATCGATACATTTGCGCTTGATCTCCTCGCCGAGTTCGGCGGGCACCTGGCCCGTCTTCTCGACAAGTTCCTCATGCGGGTAAATCTCGTTTTCAACGAAGGACCGGACCGTGGAGACGATCATCTCCTGTTCTTCGCTCAGCCCAAAATGCATCGGAATCTCCTCTTGCCTCAGGCCGACGAGAGTGAGACAAACGGGCTTGCTCCATTGTGCAATTTTGGTTTGAAATCATGCCGATTTCACAAAAATCGAATTCGGTTCGAAAAATCTGCGTACTGTTGTTCGAAAGCTTTTCGAACCACTGCCTGGCGAATGCGATCGAGCCGTTCCGGGCAGCAAACACGATTGCCCGAAAGCAGCTCTATTCCTGGCAGCATGTGAGCCTTGCCGGAGGAACCGTCACGTCATCCAGCGGTCTGCCGGTGGCGACGTCTGCCTGGTCGGAGGCAAAGCCTGGTGGTGATTATCTCTTCATCATGCCGAGCTACGGTTTCGAGGCTTTTGCAGGTCCATCAACCGTGCGCGCCTTGAAGGCCGCAAGGCAACGGTTCGGCACATTGGTCGGCATGGATACTGGCGCATGGCTGTTGGCGGCCGCCGGTTTGCTGGAAGGACGCAAGGCAACGATCCACTGGGATGAACTTACGGGATTTGCCGAAAGATTTCCGGATGTCGATGCAGTGGAGGACCGTTTTGTACTTGATGGCAACATCTGTACCTGCGGCGGGGCGTCGACCACATTCGAACTGGCGCTGGAACTGATCAAGCGGCATCACAGCCCGATGTTCGCGCTCGAGGTGGCAGCCCTGTTCATGTATGGCGACAAGCTGGACATGCACGATCCGCACAAGCGTTTGTCGGCGGATGCCCTGGTGCGCAGCGCGACTGCGCTGATGCGGCGGACCATCGAGGCGCCGATGCCGATTGAAGATCTTGCCCGGCAGCTGAAGGTGGACCAGCGTACCCTGGAGAACCGGTTCCAGCGGGAAATGTCGATGACGCCACTAGGGGTCTACAAGGCGATCCGCCTGCGCGAGGCGCGCCGGCTTGTGGAATTGACCATGCTGGGGATTGCGGAAATTGCAGAGCGTTGCGGCTATCGCAACGCGAGTGCAATGACCCGAGCCTACCGGCAGGAATTCGGCCAGTCGCCACGCGAGCACCGGCGAAGCAGATAGTCCCGGCTGATAAACGAGAAAGGCCGCGCTAGACGCGCGGCCCTTTCTTGGAAGGTTTGAAAAGACCTTACTTGTGCGGGAAACCGGCTTTTGCAGTACCGTTCCAGTCGCCCTGGAAAGGCAGGATATGCAGCGGCTTCTTCGCCCTGGCGCCCTGTGCCCTTGCACCGGCGACCTGCTGCTGGGCAACTGTCAGCCGCTCTTCGCCATTGTAACTGCCGACAACCGGCAGGATCAGCAGATTGCCACTGCGCGCTTCAGCCAGAGCCTTTGCATTGACGGTCTGTTGAATACGGACGGAAACAGGCTTGTCGCCGTTGAGATCGCCGCGGGTGTCGTCCGGGTCGATGGCGAAGGCGTTGCCGGCCAGCGCGCCGGATACAAAGGCTGCGGTCAGCAGGGTCGACAGAATTTTCTTAGAAGTACGCATGATCTTGCTCCATGTGTCTGTTTAAACTCATGAATGACTGCAGAGCGCTGTTTGCCCCGCAGGCTGTTCATGCCGGGAACAACGACACGAATGCTGATCGGTTGCGGCGGTGGCGGTAATAACATCAACACAAAAACATGAGGCCCTGTGAGAGGGTTCAAGCCTTGCGAGGCGCGTGTTTTGACACCACGCACGCGTTCATCATGATCATTCGGCAAGCGGTACCCGGCTCACCGACCCGTGAAAGGCGTGGGAGCCGGAGAGGCCGTTTTGCATCTGTTTTTCAAACCGCGATGACAAGGTCTTGAGCGCGCTTCTGCCAACACCGTCACGTCTTACATCTCGTCCAGAAACAGCAGAACAGGAATGTCACGATGGCCTGCACCAAGGACGACTTCACCAGAGACCTTCAGAGCGAAATCCCGCATCTGCGCAGATACGCCCGCTCTCTTACGCGAAATCCTGAAGCCGGCGATGATCTGATGCAGACCTCGCTGGAAAAGGCGCTCCGGCATCACGCCAGCTTCCACTGCGGTACGCAGCTGCGCCGCTGGCTTTTCACGATTGCCCGCAATGCCTATCGCGACGAAAGAAAATGGCTTGCCCGGCGGGGTGACCACCTGCCCATAGAGGACTGGCTTCAGGAAACCCAGGCAGCGCCCGCTCAGGAAAAGCATCTGGAGCTGGAAGATGTTGCCAGGGGCATCGCCGGACTTCGGCCGGAAGACAGGGATGCTCTCGAACTGCGGGTGTTTTCGGGCCTGTCCACCGGGCAAATTGCCAAGCAGACGGGTGTGGCCGTCGGGACCGTGAAAAGCCGGCTCTCCAGGGCGCGGCACCTGCTTGCTGCCGTCTGACCACCGGCAGGCGCTTCGCCTTGTCTTTCGGCGTCAGGCCGCGACCCTGGCGGTGACACCGGCAAGCCGGGCGGTCAGACGTTCGGTTCGATAGTCCGACCAGTTTTCCGCGGTTTCCTCATCGTCTTCCCCGATCTCGGGGAAGGCGGCGGACAGGACCGTGCTGGTGATGTCGTTGCACCAGCCTTCCGCGGGATTGAATTCCAGAACCGCCTGAACCTTCTCGAGTTGCCCGGCCTGAAGATCCTCGATGATCCTGTGCAGGCTCATGTCTGCCAGATCGGTTTCCGGCGTATAGAAGCAGTTTCCGAGTTCGCAAATCACTGAATAGAACGACATGTCGAGGTTCAAAGCCAAAAAAGCCTCCATCTGAAATACGTTGAAAACGTATACGCAAATTGCGTACATGTCAAATCTTCGTTAATCGGCTATATGACAAAAGCGTATGACCGCCCCGAAGTGTTGGCGTCGCGTCAAGACGTGATCGGTCGCGGTAGACCGGTTGCGCGAAATGCGCGAGGGGGGGCGGGCCTAGTTTCGGCCTGAGAAGAAGTGGAGGCGGGGTCGGCGGCGCTAGACGACCTGCCGGATGACGCTCAATACCTTGGCTATGATGCGGACTTCCGTTGCTTCTTCATCGTGCTCGTTGAAAATCACCGGCTCCTGAAAGCGCGGATCGTTGGATTCCGGTTGCAGTTCTATCTGGCCGTTCCGGCGAATGATCCGCTTGGCGGTGCGTTCGATGGTATGGCCACCATCTCTGGTCCGCTCCACGACGGCAAGGTCTCCCGACTTGATCTCGATGCCGGCTTCCAGATAGTCGACGCACAGGATCAAATCGCCGCTCCAGGCGATCCGGTTGAGGCTTTCGCCATTGATTTGCAACAGATATTGGCTTTCGCTCGGAAAGCGAAGGTCTCCCGCGAAACTGGTTTTCTTGGTGGCGTCCGTCTCGAACAGTCCGGACTCCATCCAGAGGCCGGCAGCCACCTGGCCCTTGATCTCCAGAGGTGTGGCGGCTCTTGAGGGTGCGCTGGAGGCATCCAGATCGGTGATGGAATCGGGGGCGAGCGCAAGAATGTCTTCCCGGGTGATCGGTTGCGCGCCCTTGCCCAGGAGGACAGGGAGAAGCTTCGCCACGAAATCCGACGGCAGTGCAGGTTTCAGGTAGTCGGCGCTGAAGTAGCGCTGGATGGAAGAGGCATTCTGATAGCCCATGGCCCGTGCGATGGCGCGGATCGACAGGCCACTGCGGTCCTTCAGGTCCACAAGCTGGCGGGAGACTGCAGATTGTTCGTCCATATCCATAATTCGGTCACCAGGTCACGTAAGATGCATACGTGTTAGCAGTAAAAACGTACGGAGTCCAGTTGACATACGTACGCAATAAGCGTACGAAATTTGAGTCATCAAGTGAATGCGTGGGAGTGACGATGGAAGCTCAGACAATCCTTCGACAAATGGCAGAGGAGACCGGCCGATGAGGGACCTGAAGGACGAAATTGAGGAAGCGCAGGCAAAGGTCGCGCATCTGAGGATCAGGGCGGAACGACCGAGTGCCCGGCTGGAAGACGAGTTCGCGTTGGAAAAAGCGCGCAACAGGTTGCTGACTCTGGAGTTGCGGAACCTGAAGCAGGGCAGGGACGTGCGCGGCAGTTCCAGCCCGAAGGGCAATCCGGGTGTTGTCGGGAGCAGGCAGCACATGAGGCAAGCGCCCTTCGCAAAAAGAACAAATAGTGAACATTTGCCGCGTACGGCCAGGGAAAAGGCAGAAGCGGCTTTTGCAGCGGTGCAAGGTATCGCGGCGGAAAAGAAAGGTCGGGTCTGATGGCTTCGGGAGGACTGGTCGACAGGATCGCTGCCGAGTATGGCGTTCATTTCATCAGCCACACCAGACGGGTGCAAGGGCGGCACCAGTCGAAGGCCCGCAGAACTTGCCAGACCCTGCTGACGAAACACGGGGCGGAACATCTGCGCCTCGTCTTCGGTCTGATCAACACCGCCGAGAACCGGGGGAACTGGTCTGCGCCATGCTTTACTGCCGTTTCCTGGCTTGTCTTGAACAAGCCGGACTGGGTGGAACGGCGAGGTTTTCTGGACCAGTTCGACAGGATCGATCTGGAGGCGTTGCTTGGCAGTGCAAGACATATAAACCCATCCGCTCCGACCCTTACGCTCGCCGTTCTGCTCTCCTACGAACTTGACAAACTCCTGGAAACGGGCCGGGAGGGGATCGCTGCATGAGCACTATTGTCAGTTTGTGTCGGTTGATTACACTGCGGCCGTCAATCTTCGGCTGTATTGAGTCGCTCAGGGATTGCACGCTTGGATTGCCGCGCTCGGGGGAAGCGGCGCCGGACGGATCTTTCACCGGTATTTTGAGAGAGGGGGTTTTGAAAATGAACGGTTACCTGACGAAGGCACAGATTTTTGCCTTCGAACGCGGAGCGACCGCGTGCCGGGAAGGCAAGTCCCGTGAGGACAATCCTTATCCGCCGAAGGCCGATTATTTCGGTTTGTGGGAAGAGGGCTACCAGAAAGAGCGTGAGGGCCAGGGCAAATAACCGCCTCAGGCCTGCATCTTTGCTGCCGCGGGGCCGTTTGAGCGGCCGCGCGGTTCTGTGCCCACTACAGTTTCAAGAGAGACGATATGGAAACAAGCGTACCTGACCAGATCCTGGCCCGGTTGACGGAGGCTGTCGAAGTGATTGCGGTAACCGGAAAGGGTGACGGACCGCGGGCGGTCCTGGCAAGCTGGCCCGAATGCCAGGGCAAGATCGCCCGGCGTCGGCGCACCTACCCGCCCCGGGCGATCAGCCGGGCTGAAGAGGCGATCACCTGGTTCTCCCTGATCGAGGACCCGGATGCGCGCCGCGCCCTGCAGTTCGAAGTGATGTGCAAGGCGGGCGGCGGCAAGTTTTCCCGGATCTGCGAAAAATACGGCTGGAAACGCTCGACGGTTACCAGCCGCAACAAGGCTGTTCTGCGCCGGCTTGCGAAAAGGCTTGGTGAGGAAAGCCCCGTCGATCACTGAACGGTGCGACGTCGGACCGGAGGCGGGCTGGTGTCTTGCTGATCCGGGAATCGGCTTTTGAAAGAAGATGTCATTCCTCCTGCGTTGCGCCAATGCAGGAGGAATGCACGACTTGAAAGAGGGGCTTCGCCCTTGTTCTCAAAAGGTTTGCAGCAGGTTTTGCAATCGCCCCTTTACGGTTGTCGGAAGTTTGAACTACAACTTTTTAATTGCTCGTCCCCCGCGTCGACACCGGGACATTTGGACAGATGGTTTGGAGAAAATGATGACCGACTTGAAGACACTGACCCTTCACGACTTTGAAAAGCTGCTGGATCAGGTGTTCGAGGTCAGGTCGGTTCCGGCTGATATCCAGTTGTCGCTCGTGGAGGTCAAATTGATGGGCTCCGGCGAGCGGCAGGGAGGGGCTTTTTCCACGTTGTGGCAAGGTCCGCAGGAGCCATTGCTGGAGCAATCCATCTACAGGCTCTATCGGCCGGATTTCGGCGAGCAGGACGTGTTTCTGGTTCCGGTCGCGCAGAAGGAAGCCGGCATTCAGTATGAAGCCGTGTTCACCTGATCACATACTGTCTGACAGGCCGGTGGCCGCCGCAGTCTGGTGGCCGGGCTCGGTTCTTCAGGTTTGGCAGGGGTGTTCCATGAGATCATAGACGCCCTTGTCTTCCCGCTTTTCGAAACCGAGGCGGTGATAGAGCCGCATGGCAGGATTTTCCTTTTCGACATGAATGGAAAGCGCTTTGCCAACTTCTTGCGCCTCTTCCATCAGATCCTGCAAGACGGCGCTGCCAAGGCCTTGTCCCTGTACTTCGGGTATCAAGGCGATGTCGATAATCCGGTGTTCGCGGGTCCAGCGTTCCAGATAAAGCCTGCCAACAGGTCTGGCGTCTCGTTCTATCACCAGCCAGAGAGCGTCAGGATAATGCTCCTGATAATGTCTGTGCTGGGCTTCGAATTGCATCGCGATAAAGGCCTGCTTTTCGGCTTCCGTCCATGGAGTGCGCGCAAGCTCGGCCTTGCGCGTCGAACGGTATAGGCTTGCCAGAAACGGAAGATCGCCCGAATGCAAGGCCCGGTAGGTGATGCCCCGGGCCGCCGCGCGTGCGCGCGAGGCCAGGGACTTGTCTGTCTGCGGCATCGGCAGATCGATCGCAAACGCGGTCGTCATTCGGTGTTCGGTGTAACGTCCCGGGTCAGCGCGCTTACGGAAAGCGGTCCGCCCAGGGACGTCCAGGTCGCCGACCAGTGATCAAGCGATATCTGAGGCAGGTAGGAAGCCGTGTTTGACGCCGGATCGAGGGCGAAAAGGCTCAGGAGCGTATTGGCGTTCGGCTGAAGTTTGAGCGTGCTGCCACCATCCGCATGGGCGATGACCCGTGGAGCCGTCCAGGAGGTTTCCACGGAACTGGTCTGGTAGCTTGCGTAGACCGGACTGTCGGATCCTGAGACAGTCAGCGCAACCAGATAAATTCCTCCGTTGGAGGAGTTGGAAGCGGCCATGCTGCCGACAGGCGCATCAAACGTTGCAAACAGTGCCCAGTCGGAGAAGTCGAGTGAACTGACTTCGTCCTGAGCTTTCATGTAAATCTTGTTTCCGATGCGGGCAAAGATGTGAACGAGCGCATTGCCGTCGATGCAAAGGACAAGCTGTTCGAAGCCGGTCAGGCCGCCACTGATATCTTGCCAACCTTCCCAGCCCTCCGGCAGAAGCGGCCTGTCGGTGGACTGGAAGTTCAGATAAGGCACGCTGTCCGAATTGATGCCGGTGAGAATGATGCGGCCATCGGCATTCTGGGTTGCGGCGAGGCTCCGCAGTGCCCCGGCCATTTGTTGCCAGTCCGCCCAGGGCTGGCTCGGCGGAATTTCGACCGGCACCGTAACTTCAATTGGTGTCGTTGTGCCCGGTGGCACTACCTTGATGGTTTCCATCTGTACGGTGTTGTTGTTCTGGAAGCGCCACCAGATGGCGTTGTCCGGCGCCGAACTTGTGACGAAAATGTTCTGCCGACCGGTGACGCCGTTGATCAGCAACGTATCATTGAAACCTGGAACGCCGGCCGGTTTGCCGAGATCAAGCGGGTCAGCAAAACGCTGTGGTGCGTTTTCGTCCCGGTTTTCCCGGATATAGGCCAGGTTTCCGGACCCGCTGTCTTGCGCAAGCAGGGCAACATAGCCCTCCTGGGTCACGGATGCGTTGAGCCGTTCCGTGGCAAAGCTTGCATTGGTAAGTTGGGTAAAGGAGGCACTGAAAGCGCCGTTCTCGGACGTCTGATCCTTGTATTCAAGTGCTCCGTCCGGTGTGACTGCGGCAAAGAAAATCCGGAAATAGACCGGATCGGCCGTCACGTTCCCTTCAAATTCCTCGGGAACTGCTTCTTCGACTGACATGATGCGTTTCCTCTTGCTGATCTGAAGCCGGCGGCCTGGCCTGTCCGGCAACGTCCTGCATTGATTAGCCGCGGGAGGGGTAAAGCCCCTGGAGCGCAATAATGAAGTTCAGCGTCAGATACGGCTGAACATTGTCGTGTGACTGGCTACCGCCGGTGGCGGACAGCGTTTCCATGGCCATGTCGACCTGGTTCGTCTGAGTGTCCGTGTGGTAAAGCGAATCCAGGCCGGAGCTGGAAAAGGACGTCGATGACGAGGGGCCGGGAACGCCGCCGCTGCCACTGGTTGCTCGTGCCGTATGAGAATGTGAGGGGATCTGCGCTTCCGTCAGGGTGACGGTCGTAACACCAACCTTTTCCCCCAGTCTGCGGGATGTGAGGCCAGGGCCTCTGCCTGGATGCATCGGGGCACGTCCCTGCAGATCCGGCAGACCCATGGTGCTGCGTCCATCGCCGCCGTAGGTCGTTCCAATAAGCGAGAACAGCGCCGTGTTCTGGGAGATGGGAAGGAGCTGGCCGTCACAAAAGGCCCAGCTTCGAGGGGCGAAATTGCCTGCGAAAATTCGGATTTCAGCGATAAAGGGTTCCGACATGGTTCGCCTCCTAATGCCTGCTGGGGTAAACGCCGTAGAGCGCGATGATGAAATGCACGCATATTGTCGGCATCAGGTTGGTGTGCGACCGGGAGCCGCCAGAGTTTGAAATCATGTCTTGCGCCATGGAAATGTCCTGACTGGCATCGGCGTAGAAACTCACGCCTGCACCGGCTGCCGGAACATGCATCGCCGGCGACGTCTGGTCGGCCAGGCCGGTGTTGGCATTGAAGCCGTGCGAGTGACTGGCAAGTTGGTTAACCGTGAGCGTTTCGTTTTCCGACCCGCTTTTGGAGCCGAGCCGCCGCGGACTGAGGCCGGGGCCGGTGCCCGCGTGCAGCGGAATTCGTCCGCGCATGTCCGGCAGACCGAATGTGGTTCGGCCATCTCCGCCGTAGATGGTTCCAAGGAGTGAAAACAGGGCATCGTTTTGGGAAACTGCCAGCAGCTGACCGTCGCAGTAGGCCCAGCCGCGCGGTGCGAAATTACCGGCAAACATGCGGATTTCACCGACGAAAGGTTCAGACATTCTATGTCCTTTCGGAGATTAGTTGCGGGACGGAAACAGGCCTTGAAGGGCGATGCAGAAATTGAGCGTCAGGTAGGGCTGCATGTTGTTGTGCGCCTGCCCGCCACCTGCGTTGGTCACGGTTCCTGATCTCATCTGCGTCATCGTGCCGACTTCGTAAGGCCGATAGGCCTTGTCCGGTGCGATTTCGGATCCAAACAGGGCCATGTTGGGCGTTCTGCTGTTTCCTGCGGTGGAGACCGCTTTCACCGGGTGGGAATGTTCCGGGATTTCAGCTGCCGTAAGTGTGACGGTTTCCGCTCCCCCCTTCTGGCCGAGCTGATATCCGGCGCCCTCGTGGATCGGCGTCCGGCTGCGCAGGTCGGGCAGGGCGAATGTCGTCCGCCCATCTCCGCCATAGGTCGTGCCCAGCAGCGAATAGAGCGACTGGTTCTGATTGATCGGCAAAATCTGTCCGTCGGTAAAAGCCCAGCCGCGTGGCGCGAAATTGAAGCCGACAATCCGTATTTCGGCGAGAAATGGTTCTGACATGTTTCCTCCCGTTGCTTCCGAAGGAAGTTTCGGTCTTGCAGATGTTGTCTGGATTTCCTGCTCTTGCGAATCACAGGTTGCATGAAAGAGAAATAGGACTCAAATTACATTGCAACCTTCACACACATGTATTTCAAAATGCAATTATAAAATTTTGAAATCAGTTCCTGAATTGTTGAGTGTTCGTTACTGGAAATAGTGTTAAAGATCGCCAAATTCTGCAATTTTTAAGGGAATTATTCGCCTTAAAGAGGATGAAAGCCAATTCTGACCAAATCTTTCAACCATAGTTAGAATTTGTCAGAATTGAATCCTTTTTCCTGACGCAGATGTGGTCAGTCAAAAATGTGATCGGATTTGCGCTTGAATTCTATTTAAGTTTGAGCGTAGTAGAATTTAAACCAAAGATTGTTTTGATAAAAATCACGTTATAGTTGTGTTTGACAGCTAACAAAAACCGGGCCTTCGAGCCTTGGCTCTTTCTTTTTGGGGTGCAGCGACCGTGGTTCGCTCTGTGGTGATTTGATGATTTGTGACGTATGGGGAACCAGGCTCAGCAAAGCCGCGCGCGCAGGCGTCTTGTTGCGCTTTGTACAGCTGGCGTTTCTGATGCTTTTTCTGGGAGCCGTACCTGACGACGCGAAGGCGGCCTACACAGACTGTCCAAGCAATTCTGTCCCGCTCGATCCTCTCGTGTTGAACCTCACGCTGGATGAATGCACGCGGGAAAGTGGCATCGGACCTACGACGGCGGACGACGACTGGATATTGATCCAGGATCAGGGTTCTGGAAGCAGTCTCACCAATTTCGATATCAACAATGGTCCAAACGACCCGGGGAATGTACTCTCGTATTCCGTTACCAATGGAACGGATACCATCAACGTAACGTCGCCTGGTATTCAGACGATCGATTGTACCACGACATGCACAATCACCGGATCTTACGGTGCTACAGGCATTAATTTCACCTATCTTGATGCCGGTTCCAGCGGTGAAGTTACTCCACCGACGACGCCTCCAACATTCACCCAGGCATTCGCCCCCAGTACGATCGTGGCAAACGGCACCTCGACCGTCACATTCACGATCAACAACTCTGCGAACGGTGTGGACGCGACATCTCTCGATTTCACCGACAACTTGCCTTCGGGAGTGACCGTTGCCTCTCCGTCGAACGCTGCCACGACGTGTACCGGTGGCACACTCACGGCGACCAGCGGATCGGGTGTAATCAGTTACACTGGCGGAACCGCTGGGGCGGGTGCGACTTGTACCGTCAGTGCCGATGTGACGTCTGCAAGTGACGGAAGTTACGTCAACACCACAGGTGATCTCACATCATCGCTGGGAAATTCCGGGACGTCATCTGCCACGCTGACGGTTGCCTCTCCTGAAATCAACGTTCAGGGCAACGGGGTAAGCATCACCAGTGGGGACACGACCCCTTCGGCGGCAGATGATACCGAATTCGGCAGCGTCTCTGTTTCGAGCGGTACAAATGCAAACACCTTCACAATCCAGAATACGGGTAATGGAACGCTCTCACTGACCAGTGTGACGTCCTCTGACAATGCACAATTCGCAGTGTCGGGGACAACGGCCGGTTCGATACCGTCTTCGGGATCTGTAACCTTCACGGTCACCTTCGATCCGTCCGCGACGGGTTTGCAAACGTCAACGATTACGATCGTCTCGAGCGACGCGGACGAGAGTCCCTATACGTTCAGTGTTCAAGGAACAGGCATTGCACCCGAGATCGACGTCCAGGGAAACGGTGTCAGTATTGCCAGCGGGGATACGTCTCCGAGTGCGGCGGACGATACCGACTTCGGGAGTGTTGCGGTTTCGAGCGGATCTGTGGCGAATACGTTCACCATCGAGAACACAGGAACCGACACGCTGACGCTTACAAGTGTAACGTCGTCGGACAACACCCAGTTCGCTATTTCCGGTACGACAAGCGGTTCGATCGCATCTTCGGGGTCTTCGACCTTTACCGTCACTTTTGATCCCAACGCCGGTGGGAACCAGACTGCGACGATCACCATCGTTTCCGATGACATCGATGAAGGGACGTACACGTTCACGGTACAGGGGACTGGTATCGCACCGGAGATCAACGTCCAGGGAAACGGGACAAGTATCGTCAGTGGCGATACGACGCCGTCCGCAGCGGATGATACCGACTTCGGCAACGTTTCGGTTGCGAGCGGATCCAACGCAAATACGTTCACGATCCAGAACACCGGAACAGATGCGCTGACGCTGACGAGCGTGACATCTTCCGACAACACGCAATTCGCATTATCCGGGACGACCAGCGGCTCGATCGCCGCCTTGGGGTCTGCAACGTTTACGGTCACTTTTGATCCCAATGCGCTGGGAACGCAGACGTCGACAATCACGATTGAATCTAACGATCCCGACGAAGGAACATACACGTTTACTGTTCAAGGCACGGGTGTGGCACCGGAGATCAACGTCCAGGGGAACGGCACGAGTATCGCCAGTGGTGATACGACGCCGTCGGCTGCGGACGACACCGACTTCGGTAGTGTTTCAGTGTCCAGCGGAACCAATGCGAATGTCTTCACGATCCAGAACACGGGTACGGACACGCTGACGCTGACGAGCGTGACATCCTCGGACAATACGCAATTTGCGGTGTCTGGTACGACGAGCGGTTCGATCGCCGCCCTGGGGTCGGTGACGTTCACGGTCACTTTTGATCCCAATGCGCTTGGAACCCAAACGTCGACGATCACGATTGACTCCAACGATGCCGACGAGGGAATCTACACATTCAGGGTACAGGGCACGGGAACGTCCACGCCGAGTTTCACGCAGTCCTTTGCTCCAGCGACCATTCTGTCAGGTGGAACCTCGACGGTTTCCTTCGTCATCAACAATTCCGCCAACGCTGTCGCCGCGACCTCGCTGGATTTCACCGACAATCTCCCCGCAGGATTGACGGTTGCCTCGCCTGCAAACGCCTCAACCACCTGCACCGGGGGAACGATAACGGCGACGACAGGTTCTGGTGTGATTTCCTACACCGGAGGCACCGTTGCGGCCGGGGGCAGCTGTTCCTTGAGTGCGGACGTTACCGGCTCCACAGATGGTTCCTTCGCGAACACAACTGGAGACCTGACCTCCAGCCTTGGAAACTCCGGAACGTCTTCAAGCACTCTGACGGTTGCTACCCCTGAAATCGACGTGCAGCGTCCTGCAGGAAACTCTATTGCGGATAACGGAACGGATGCTCAGGGAACAGTAAACGTGGGAGACCAGCAAACACTGGTCTACACGATCGAAAACACGGGTACCGCGACGCTCACCCTGACCGGAACGCCAACCAGTGCCTCGGCAGGCAATGTTTCGGTCGATTCAATCTCCGCGCCGGGGCTCACAACGCTCGCGGGTGGTGCATCGACCACCTTCACTGTTCTCTACACGCCTAGTGCAATTGGCAATTTTTCGTTCGAACTCGATATTCTCAGCGATGACGCCGACGAACCCACGTATGACATCCTGGTGAGCGGTACTGCGATTGGCAGTCCGGAAATCGAGGTTTCATCGTCGACAGGCAATGCTGTATCGGACGGGGGAACAGACACCGTTCCCGGAATTGTCATGCCGGGAACAACGTCAACCATCACTTACACGATCACGAACACCGGGTCGGCCGTCCTGAACCTTACAACTCCAACGGTTGGTGCGAATGTTACCGGCACAAGCAACGTCACAGTCGACAGCTTCACATTGAGTTCCAACACCGTAAGCAGCGGTGGTGGAACGGCGACGCTGGCTGTGGCCTATACGCCAACAGCGCCTGGAGCGTTCGGGTTCGACTTCAACTTCGCCAATGACGATGCGGACGAAAACCCCTTCAACGTATCGGTGAGCGGGACGGCAAGCGGGGCGGCGGCGGCGCTGTCGGTCGTGTCGGGGTCCGGGCAAAGTTCCGAAGTCGGAACCCGGTTCGAGGCAGTTCTCGTCGCGAGAGCGACAGACGTCAACAACAACGCTGCTGCAGGTGTCAGTGTAACATTCACTGCACCGGCCGGTGGCGCGTCACTGACATTTGCGAGCACGGGAACCAACACGGAAACGGTGACCACGGCTGCGGACGGAACGGCGACCAGTTCCGTCATGACCGCAAACGCGGTTGCCTCGTCCTATAACGGCGGTGGTGCTCTCACGCCATATTCGGTGACGGCGAGTGCCACGGGGCTGAGCAGCGTCAGCTTCTCTCTCACCAATGACCGGGACGCATCGGCCGATATCCAGAAAACAAAGGAAGTGATTGCCTCCTTCGTGACAAGCCGGGCCAATGCAATCGTGTCCGGACAGCCTGATATCGTCTCGCGCCTGACCAGCGGCCCCTTTGGGCGGCAGCGTGGGCGCAACGGGTTCAATTTCGACGTTACGCCTACCTCGCAGTCCGGAAACTTCCAGTTCTCCCTGCGCGCCTTTGCCAATTCTCTTCAACAAGGTGGTGGCACAGGAAACAGTGCGGCAATGGCAGGAGCCGGGAGCGGCGTTCGCGCGGCGGATGCCGAGCCGGAACGGTACGCGGTCTTCGACAATTTCACTTCCTCCGGCACGATGAGTTACACGGCCGTCGGTCCGCAGGTGATGCAGGATGATACCCTCGCGATCCTGAGCGGCACCAACGGAGATGCACCTTCAGGCGGCGAGGGCAGTGCCGAGTGGCAGTCGGGATGGGACTTCTGGGCCCAGGGAACGTATGCAATTACCGATAACAATAGCAGCAACAGCAAGACCGGGCTGTTTTTTGCCGGGGTCGACTATCGCTACAAGGACCGGGCCGTCCTGGGCTTGTTGGGGCAGCTCGACCTGACCGAGGAAAGAAACGGTGCCGCCGATACCTCCGCCGACGGCGTCGGCTGGATGGCTGGCCCTTATGCTGTTCTCCGGGTTCATCAGAATTTCTATCTGGATGGTCTGGCGACGTATGGCCAGTCCTACAACACCGTGAATGCGCTTGGGCTTTTCGAAGATGATTTCAGAACGCAGCGGTTTCTGTTGCAGGGCGGTTTGACTGGCGACTTCAAGCTCAGTGAAACGACCAGGGTCAGCCCATTTGCCCGCATCACCTATTACTACGAAGAGCAGGAAAGCTACACGGACACATTGGGGCGGTTGATCCCGTCGCAGGATTTCGATCTGGGGCGGCTCGAGTTCGGACCAAAGGTCTCCTGGGACCTGCAGTTGAACGAGCTGCTGTTCTCGCCGTTCCTGTCGCTCTCCGGGATCTACGACTTCAACAAGTTGCAGGACGATACCCCGACGGATGCGACGCTTGCCTCTTCCGATGAAGATCTGCGGGCACGTGTGGAAGCCGGCGCGGGCCTGCTGGTGCCCGGCCGTAACATCCAGATTTCCGGGGAGGGCTTTTACGACGGGATCGGGACGTCCGACTTCCGCTCGTATGGTGCGACGCTTAACGTCACCATTCCGTTCTGATGTGAACAGACCAGCCTCCGGCAGTTGCCGGAGGCTGAAGGTTCAGGCTGCCTGGCCGGAAACGCCGGTGATCATGGAGACGATTTCGTTCTTGTCTGTCTCGCTGGTCTTGCGAACGCCGATCTGCTGACCACGGCGCAGGACGCAGATGCGGTCGGAGAGGCGGAAGACCTGATCCAGGCTGTGGCTGATGATCAGGATGGCGAGGTTCTTTTCCTTCAGCGATGCGACCAGCTGTTCGACCTTGGCCGTTTCCGCGACGCCCAGGGCAGCCGTCGGTTCGTCCAGCAGAACCAGCTTGCTGGCCCAGTGGGTGGCTCGCGCGATGGCAATGCCCTGCCGCTGGCCGCCACTGAGGTCTCGAATGACAGAGCCGGCGGAGGGGATGCGGACATCGAGTTCGTCGACCAGCTCCTGGCATTCCCGGCGCATGCGCTTCTTGTCGAGCAGCCCGAACGGCGGCTTGGTCAGTTCGCGGCCGAGGAACATGTTCATGTAGACCGGCTGCTGGTCAGCAAGAGCGAGGTCCTGGTAAACGACCTCGATGCCGAGACTGCGGGCCGAGCTGGCGTCGGAGAAGGATGCCGGCGTGCCGTCCAGCAGGATGTCACCCGAGGTTGGCTTATGGACACCGGAGATGATCTTGACCAGCGTTGACTTGCCGGCGCCGTTGTCGCCGACAAGAGCAACGATCTCTCCCGCGTGAAGGTCGAGTGAGAAGTTCTCGATGGCGACCACGCCACCGAACGCCTTGTGGATGTTCTTCAGGGACAGAACGGGATTGTCGGCGGTCATTGCTGAAACGCTCCCGGCCAGGAGACGGCATCTCCGAAGCCATTTTCGATTGTGGTGACGGCAGGCGTGCCAGCGCTGACACCGGAAATGCCGACGACAAGCGCCCGTGTGACGAAGGCCTGACCGCGGAAGCCGAAGACCACCGTGTCACCGGCGCGCACGGGTTTGGGCGAGGTGGCGTCGATCATCGCGTAATAGTCGATGGCGGAATAGTCAGGTATTTCGACCTCAAGCAGATCAGACTGGCGGGAAGTCGGCTCCGAGGAGACTAGGGCCTTGACCGGGTACTTCGGGAAGACCGGATCGATGTAGAGGCCACCACCGAAGCAGTAGGCCTTGCCACCGTGGTGGTGAGAGACTTCCGAGAGATAGAGCACGGCAGGATCTTCCGGGAGGTCTTCCACTGCATGAAGAGGTGTCGTGCCGTGGAGACCGTTGCCCGGTTCGCACTGGGTGGCACCGGCTTCGGCAAGGGCGCCGAGCACTGCGGAGGACGTGGTGCCAGGAGCGTTGATCTCGATACCACCGCGACCTGCGCTTGCCAGTGCTTCGGCGGCACGGGCGAGGGTCGACAGGTTTGGTGTCGGTTTGACCTTGCGCGTTTCCAGATCGAAAAGCAGGGCGGGGAAGGTCGTGATGCCGGCAAAGGCTCCACCTTCCAGGGCATCGAGTTCGGCTGCTACGGAGACGATGTCTTCCGCGTCGAAGCCGCCTTCATGGCCGCGATAGAAGGTGTCGCCTTCGGTCTGGATCCGGGCGAGCAGGTTCTGTGTCCTGCCGGCGGACTTGGCGGCAGCGGCAGCTTCCTGTGCTTTCTCAGCCGAGAACACCGTCCAGTAATCCGGTTGCAGTTTCGCAGCGGCAAAAGCGGCTTCCTGCCTCGGAACCTGGACCAGGTGGCCGAGATGCCCGGTCTTGAGGCCGGCACGGTCGCAGGCAAGGGCACAGGCCATGTCGACCGCGACGGAGCGGTCTATGCCGCCGCGCATGACTGCCTGGCAGAAACCGGAATGGCGTCCGACCTGCTTGGTCATGGCGAAGGTTTTCAGGCCGTGCTTGTCGGCCTCTCCCTTGAAAAGTCGAGCGTTGCGTTCGACCGCGTCCAGATCGAGAACATAGGCATTGGCAGGGATCTTGCCGGCCTGATGCAGCGCCATGGCGGCTTCGATGAAGGCCGGATTGCGGCGCATGAGAACGTCGAGAAACATCGTGGTCCTCCAGGTTACCGGCTGGTGTCGCGCAGGGAGACGGCGACTGCGACGAGAATGATGAGACCGCGGACGATCATCTGGTCGGAGACATCGAGCCCCATCAGGATCAGTCCGTTGTTGAGCATGCCCATCAGCAGCGAGCCGAGCAGGGCGCCAATGACGGAGCCCTTGCCGCCGTTGAGGGCGGTGCCCCCGACGATGACGGCTGCGATGACCGTCATCAGGTCGCTTTCGCCGAGCGTGTATTTGGCAGCCTGAAGGCGGCCGGCGTAGAGCAGGCCGGCAAGCCCTGCCATGGCGCCGCACAGCGTCAGCACGCTGAGGCGGATGCGCGGAACCTTGATGCCGGAAACCTGGGCGGCCCGGGGATTGTCGCCCGTTGCCACCACATGGGCGCCAAAGCGGGTGTTGCGATAGACGATGTGGCCGATGACGACGGCAGCGATGGTCCAGATGACCAGCGAGGGGATGGAGAACAGGCTGCCGGAGCCGAAGATGCCTGCGAAGGTGTCATTCAGCACCGGGATCGAGCGCAGGTCCGTCATGGAGCGGGCGATGCCGGCGAAGAGGCCCATGGTGGCCAGCGTCACCAGGAAGGACGGCAGGCGGAGATAGGCGACAAGGACGCCGTTCATGGCGCCGATCAGAGCTCCGGCGCCGATGCCGGCGATGACGCCGACGACCAGCGGGTAGCTTTGCAGTGCAAGCGCTGCGGCGAGAGCCGAGACGGCAACGACTGAGCCAAAGCTGAGGTCGATTTCCCCGGCGGACAGCGCGAAGACCAGACCGATGGCCATGATCGTTGCCGGTGCGGTCTGCAGAACGATGTTGGTCAGGTTGCGGGGCGACAGGAAGCCGACGTCGTGAAGGGTGAGAGCAAAGAAAAGAAAGATTCCGAGAAACCCGAAATAGATCACGCCTTGCTTGTAATCGAGTTGTCTTAGTCTCGAAACCGCCTGGGTCATGGATTGCCTCAAGTTCGAAGAGGTAGGTGACGGCAGGCCGCAAGGCGCGGCCTGCACGGAAAGGGATTTACTTGGCTGCTTCGGCAACGCTTTCGGGCGGATCCATCTTCATGGACTTGTTCCAGCCTTCGGTGACATTATCCGTGCCAACCGTGATGGCGTCGACCACCAGGAACGGATCGACGGACTTGCCGAGAAGGCTGGCCGCAGCGGACCGGGCGGCGTAGACGCCGATGCTGTAGGCTTCGTCCGCGATGATTGCCGCGGTGTTGCCGCCCTTCAACATGTCGAGGGCAACCGGCTCGTTGAGGTCGATGGTGACCACCTTGGTGGTGTCGTTGCCCTGCTGGCGCAGAACTGAGAGGACGCCAAGGGCAGGTTCCGCCCACGGCGTATAGATGCCGCCGAGATCCGGGTTCCGCGACAACATCGCCCGGGCGATGTCTTCGGCGTTTGCGGGATCGGTCATGCCGGACTCGATGGCGATTTCCATGTTCGGAAACTCGTTTTCGATGGTCCATTTGAACGCCTGGTCACGCTGGTTGGTGACCGGGAAATCCGCATCGTGGAACATGTAGCCGACCGTACCCGTCTCGCCCATGGACGCAGCGAGTGCCCGGGCAGCCTTTTCGCCGATCTGAACCAGGTCGGCGGAGACGACGGTGACATAGTCCTTGCCATGGGTGAAGCCATCGACGGCGTTGTCGACGAAGACAAGCTTCACGCCGGCATCGCGGGCGATGCCATAAACGGTCTGTGCTGTGGTCGGGTCGATCGGCAGGGATACGATGATCGACGGCTGGTTGGCCATGATCGTCTCGACGTCGGACTTCTGGCGGGCAGAGTCAAAGCCGGCGTCGGTCTCGGCAACGACCTTGATGCCGAGCCGTTCGAACTCGTCCTTGGCGCCGCGTGCGACCGCGTTGGACCAGTCGTAGAGCTCGTGCCAGGCAAAGGCGGCCGTGTAGTTGCCTTCGGCTACTTTCGCGACTTCGGCATCGGTCAGCTCGAGCGTTGCGACCGGGGTCGGGGCTTCGCCCTTGGGGCCAACCGTTTGCGGGCGGTCAGCAGCCGAGGCCAGGGCGGTCATGCCGACCAGCAGTGTCGACGCCAGGAGTGTCTGTAACTTGAACATGCGACTTCTCCGTAAGGTTCGGTATTAACCGTCGGAAAGACGGTGTTGCTTCTCGGAGGTCCGTGCGGGTTTTTAGAATTGTTGTGAGGACCTGTTGGCCGGCAGGCTGTGATGGGGCAGCCTGCCGGAATGCCGGGTCAATTCGCGGAGGTAACGCTTGCCGGCGGGTCGATGTTGAGGGACTTCTTCCAGCCCTCGGCAACGTTGTCTGCAGTCACGGTGATGGCCGGTGCCGCGATGAAGGGCGGAACGTCCTTGTCGACGAGGCGCAGTGCTGCGGCAGCTGCCATGGCGCGGCCGAGTTCATAGGCTTCGTCCGCAACAATGGCTGCAACGTTGCCGCCGCGGACCATGTCGAGAGCTACCGGCTCGGACAGATCGAGTGTGACGATCTTGGTGTCCTTGTTGCCGTTGGCACGCAGAGCTGCGAGCACCCCTTCGGCCGGGCCGGCCCAGGTCACATAGATGCCGCCGAGATCCGGGTTCTTGAGCAGCATGGCGTTGGCGATTTCCTCGGCGCGAGCCGGGTCGCTGATGCCTTGTTCCGCAACGATCTTGATGTCCGGATAGTCGTTTTCGATGGTCGACTTGAAGGCGTTGTCACGCTGGTTGGTCACGTAATAGTCGGCGTCGTGGAAAATCCAGCCGACGGTGCCCTTGCCGCCCATGGCGCTGGCGAGCGCGTCGGCAGCCTGTTTGCCCATCTGGTAGAGATCGTCGGTCACGATGGCCGCATAATCGCGCGGGTGCTCATAATCGGCGGGCAGGTTGGACAGGAAAACCAGGGAAACACCGGCATCGCGGGCTTCCTTGAAGGCGGCGGCGGATGTGACCGGGTCAAGCGGTAGCGACAGGATGATGTTGGGTTCCTTGGCCATGGCCGTTTCAACGTCGCTGCGCTGCTTGGCGGCATCAAAGCCGGCGCTGGTGGTTGCGACAACCTCGATGCCGAGGCGCTTGAACTCGTCCGTTGCACCGGCTGAGACCGCGTTCACGAAATCGGACTGGTCGTGCCAGAGCAGGGCGGCCTTGTACTTTGCATCCTTGATGGCGGTGACGGCATCGTCGGGAACCGTCACTTCGGCGGAAAGCGTTGCCGCTTCGCCCTTGGGACCGACCGTCTGGGCCATGGCGGAGACGGACATCAGCCCGAGAAGGGCGGATGTCGCCAGATGTTTGACTAGCAGTTTCATTTCTAACCCTCTGTTATGTTTGGTTCAGTCTGCTTCTTCTTCCAGGCCGCAATAGTCGGCCACGAACAGCGCGAAAGCCCTGACGGCTGCCAGATAGCTTTCCACCTCGATGCGCTCTTCGAATGTGTGTGCGACGCTGATGTCCCCAGGTGCGCAGTAGACCGCGGGACACCCGATCTCGTTGACAAGAAAGGGAGATTCCGACCAGTAAGGTGCGCCGCCGATGGCGCCGCCGGATAGGTTCTGGCCGTTCGTGGCGACCTCGACGCAGCGGGACAACTGCAGGGCGGCGGGGGTTTCGCGGGAGATCTCGACGGGTGAGCCGCCGAAGCGGTGATCACGGCCGGCGGGGTACGCAATCCCGATGCCGATGCCGTCGGCCACTGGAGCCGACCGGACGACCGCTTCAAAGGCGGCGACCGCCTCATCCAGGTTCTCGCCGGGGCGGAGCTTGCGGATCAGGGAGAGCTTGCACTCGCCCGGAACGGCAATATAGCCGCCGCCATTGATATGCGTGACGAGGATGGAGGAAGCGCCGACCAGATCGTGCTTCGGTCCTGCTGCCAGTTCCGCCTCATGTTGCCAGAGGTTGCCCAGAATTGCGTGGGTTGCCTTCAGGGCATCGACGCCCAGCTCCGGCGTGCCGAAATAGGCGGATTTGCCGGTTATGGTGATATCGGCAATGAAAAATCCGATCTGGGCCGTATAGACATCCAGCCTGGTCGGTTCGACATAGACCGCGAAATCCGGCTTTGCGATGGTGCCGTCCTCGACCCTTTTGACGAGATCGTGAGCGCCGGCGCTGACGCCGGTGCCCGGTTCGCCGCTTTCCTCATCGCCGATGAAAGCGAAGGAGAGGCCGCCGGCGAGACGGTAGCCCGCCTTCTGCAAGAGCCTGAGGCCGCCAAGTGCGGCGCAGATGCCGCCCTTGAGATCGCAGGCGCCGCGGCCCCAGATCTCACCGTCTATCAAGGCGCCGCCGAAGGGACTTTCCTGCGGCTTGCCCTGCCAGGCTTCCTGCCAGCCGCGCACATGCACGGTGTCGGTGTGGCCGACGAAGAGGAGGTGGGGGGCATCGTCACCGGGGACCGGCTGGTGCTGGCCCCAGACGTTGAGGCGGCCGGGCAGGAATTCGCCGGAGCCGGTTTCAAGACCGAGCGTTTCCATTTGCGACTTCAGGAAGGTGGCAAAGCCGGTTTCGTTGCCGGTGACGCTGTCAATCGACAGTGCGCCGCGAAGCAGGTCGATGTCGGCGTCCCGGTCCTGCGTGGCCAGCAGCTTTTCATGCAGGTTTGAGGAAACCATCAGGCCGCTCCCTTCTTGAAGGTTTCGATGGACGGCGGCGGAACGGCGATTTCAACGCCCTTGAGGCCTTCGGTGAACAGCGACAGGTGCAGGCGGGAGAGGGCGACGGAGGCACCGCCGGCAAGAGCTGCGTGATTGCCGAGCGTCGACTTCTCGATCAGCACCGGACGCGGAAAGCATCTGGAAATGAATTTGCGGACATTGCCGAAGAGCTCGTCCCGTGTGCCGATGGAGCCGCCGATGACGATGCAGGACGGGTCCATGACCGCTGCCAGCGCTGCCATGACGCGGGCGACCTGGCGGGCGATTTCTTCCAGTGTTTCATTGGCGGCAGTGTCGCCTGTGTTTGCGGCGTCGAAGATG
The DNA here is from genome assembly GCF_000475395.1 of Labrenzia sp. C1B70. Lineage (NCBI taxonomy): Bacteria > Pseudomonadati > Pseudomonadota > Alphaproteobacteria > Hyphomicrobiales > Stappiaceae > Labrenzia > Labrenzia sp. C1B70. Next base: position 777,014 of record NZ_AXCE01000012.1, on the reverse strand, counting down.
TCCGGCACGTCCAGTGTTCTGCCGGTCTTGCTTTTATAGAGATCGGTGATGGCGTGGGTGGCGGCGACACGTTCCAGGGCACCGACTTCCAGGCTTTCCGGTTCGAACGGATCAGCGCCGAAGGGCAGGTAGCCGATTTCACCGGCAGCGCCGTTCATGCCCCGGTGGAGCTGGCCGCCGATGACGATGCCCGCACCGATACCGGTGCCGATGGAGACGTAGATCAGGTCGTCCTTGTCGCCGCGTTTGGTGAGCCAGTGTTCACCCAGGGCAGCAAGGTTGACGTCGTTTTCGATAAAGACCTCGATGCCGAGGATCTCCCGCCAAAGACCGGGGGCGTCGATGTCGCCGATGCCGGGGATGTTTGGGGCCATGCGGATGTGGCCGGTAGCCGGGTCCGGAGCGCCCGGAACGCCAATGACGGCGACACGAGGCAGCTTGAGCGAGGGGCTGGCTTCGGTCGCTGCCCGGCGGATGAGGTCCGCGACCTGATTGACGACGGCGATGCCGCCCTGCCTGTCGGTCGGCTCCACCAGCTCCGAGACGACGGCCCCGGTCAGGTTGCAGATGGCAACACGGATCTTGGTGCCACCGAGATCGACGCTGGCAACGGATGCCGCATCCGGCACGATTTCATAAACCACGGCACGGCGGCCGATATGGCCTTCGGTCTGGCCAACCGTGCGCACCCAGCCTTCTTCTTCCAGATTGCCGACGATTTCCGAAACCGTCTGTTTCGACAGGCCGGTGATCTTGGAGACGCTCGCCCGGGAGATCGGGCTGTAGCTGGCAATCGCCTGGACGATGGCACTCAAGGACATGCGTCTGGAGATGTTCGAGGGGTCTGCCAAGGCTACGCTCCATTAGTTCGTTCTGTTACCGAACTAATTAGATTTTGAGACACGAGTCAAGCGGTGCATTGAAAAATCGGGAGAGATTGAAAGCAGGTTGAGGGGGGCGGCGAGAGAAAAACGATGTCTGAGCAATCGAAAAGACAAGCGCGTGAAGGCAGTTGCGGGTGGGGCAGGAAGGGCCGAAAAAAATGTTCCGATGCGCACAACGGAGGCAGTCACCAAGTTCCTGTTTGCAAGAGTGATTTTGAAAAATGCGGTCTAAACAGTGGCTTCAGACATTGGGGCGACGTGGACAGCTTCGACAAAACCGGGCAAAAAGGGGCTTCCTTATTTTACCGTGGATCAGTGTGCCCAAGAGGCCTGGTACCGGTTTTACGCTTCTTCCCAAAACCAAAGACAATTTCAGCAAGGCGCAGGCTTTTGCATTTGGTGCTTCGAGCGCCGGGGCCAAGGACCGGCGGTGGGGAAGCTGCGGACCGTGTCTTGAACTGACCTCCAGACGAATTGCAGGAAAGTGCGACCCATGACTTTGCCAGAAGGGGGCGGCAGCGCGCTGAAGTGGCCGACAGCCAGAGCGCGCCGGAAGGTGTGCGCGGAGTTTTGCGCGCATATTGCCGCCGGATATTCGATCGACAGTTTTCCGGACGCCGACCGCCGGACGATCCGCTATTACGCCGAACAGTTTCCCGAGGACTTTCCGCCCGCGAGGCTGGAAGAAGCCGCCCGGCGCGGCCTTCTGGAGTGGGAGCGGATCGGCAAGGACGGCGCAAGGGGAGAGCTGGCGAAATTCAACGCCAGCGCCTGGACCTTTGCCATGAAGAACCGTGCTGGCTGGCGGGACCGGACGGAGCCTGATGCCTGGCCTGTCTGGAGCGGGCCGGAAGACAGCCAGACACTCGAGACACTCGAGACATTGAAACCGCGCAGCTCGGAGGAAATCGCTCTGGGCGTGATGGCATTGCTGACCGGAAAGGATATGCCAAAGGATGGCGACGGCCCTCGAAACGCTGATTGACCACATCGACCAGATGCCCGCGGACGAGCGGGTTGCCTTGCAGAAACAACTGGATGAGGCGGGGGTGCTGGACCAGTTTTCCGTCTGGCGGCCTCAGGCCGGACCGCAAACGGAAGGCTATTTCTCAAAAGCCGATCTGACGCTTTACGGCGGTGCGGCGGGCGGCGGCAAGACGGATCTGATTGCAGGACTGGCGCTGTTTGCCCACCACAAGGCGGCGATCTTCCGCCAGTCGCTCAAGTCCCTGAAGGGCTTGAGCGAACGCATGAACGCGCTGATGCGGCAGGCGGGCATGGGCAAGATTTCCGGCAATCCGCCAAGGTGGACCGGGCCCGACGAGCGGCTGATCGAATTCGGGCATCTGGGTCTGCCGGGCGCGGAAGAGGACTGGCAGGGCCGTGACCATGACCTGAAGGCCTTCGATGAAGGGGCGCAGATGGACCCGCGCAAGATCATCTTCGTGCTCGGTTGGCTGCGCACGACACGGAAGGGGCAGCGCTGCCGCGGGTTGATCGCCACCAATCCGCCACTGGGCGGACAGGGGGACTACCTGAGCGACTGGTTCGCGCCCTGGCTCGATCCGCTGCATCCGCTTTATGGCAAGGTGCAGCCGGGCGAGATCCTGTGGGCGGTGTTCATCGACGACGGCGATGCCATCCGCACGGTGTGGGTGGACGGGCCGGAGCCGGTGGAGATCGAAGGCGAAGTCCGCACCCCAAAGAGCCGGACCTTCATTCCGGCCCGGCGGCAGGACAACCGCTTTCTGGGAACGGACTACGATGCCCAGCTCGACCAGATGCCGGAGCCGATGCGCACGGCGCTGAAGACGGGAGACTTTCTGGCGGCCCGACAGGACCACGAGTGGCAGGTTATCCCGTCCGACTGGGTGGACCTTGCCTTCGAGCGATACGACCAGGGCATCGATCGGGACGAACCGATGACAGTGCTGGCGGTGGACGTTGCCCAGGGCGGGAAGGACCGGACGGTGCTGCAGCCGCTGCATGGCCGGCGCTTTGAAACCAACATCGTGCGCAAGGGCGCCGACACGAAGGATGGTGCGGATGTCGGTTCGCTGATCATCCGCGAGCGGCGCGACAATGCGATGATCGTGGTGGACTGCACGGGCGGCTGGGGCGGGGACACGGTTGGGTTCCTGAAGCGGGAAAACAACATTCCGGCGGAAAAATGCGTCTTCTCCGCCCAGTCGGGCGAGAGTGCGAAGGACAGCAGGATCCCGTTCTACAACTTGCGCGCCGAACTTTACTGGCGCTTGCGCGAGGCCTTGCACCCCAAGAGCGGGCTGGGGCTGGCAATCCGGCGTTCGGCGACGGTGAAGGCGCAGTTGACGGCGCATCGCTGGAAAATGCGAAACGGGAAAATCCTGATTGAGAGCAAGGAAGAGATCAAGGAACGGCTGGGCTCTTCCCCGGACGAGGCGGATGCGATTGTCGAGGCATTGGGATGGAAACAGAAAGCGGAGCTGAAGAAGGTTCTGAGAACCGGGGCCGAAAGCCGGATGGCGCCACTGGGCGACCCGCTGGACGGTTTCTGATCCGCGACCTTTGCCTGCGGGACGCCAGCTTCATCGCTGCCAACATGCGCGATCAGGACCTGCGCGAGATCGCCTGTCTGTGGAAGGAATGGGACACGCGCGCGCTGGCGGCCTGCGCGTTGCAGACGGCGGTGCGGGGCATGGTGTGGTCGCTCTGGTACGACGGCCAGCCGGCGGCGGCCTATGGCTTCAGCCGGGCATCCGCCTTCGATCCGGACCACTGGCAGGCCTGGGCCTTCGGCACGGACCGATTCCGCCGATGTGTGCCGGCGATCACACGGCACTTGCTGGATATCCGGCAGATTGTGGAACGGGAATGCCGGCGGCTGCAGGTGATTACGCTGGAAAATCATGACATTGCCCATGGCTGGATCGAGGCGCTGGGCGCAACACGGGAAGGGCGGCTTAGAGCCTATGGCCGGGGCGGCGAGGACTTTTTTGTCTACGCCTGGGTAAGGGGGGACAAGCGGCCATGAGCGTTGTTCGAAACCGGGAAGGCTGGTAGCGTCCGGCCATTGCTATTTTGACGTTTTTATCTGGAGGCTCAGCCTTGTCTTCATCCAAGGACGATCTGCCCGTCGGGCAGATGACGAAACATTTCGCAGGCAATATCTCTCAACTGAATGCCATCGTTCTGTCCGATTATCGCAGGACCGAGGAAAACATCGGTTATCACAAGGGCCGCCTGGACCAGGGTTTCAAGCTGCTGGTCCTCAAGCACTTGCCGTTGCCGGAAGTATTCGAGTTTCAGGGCACGACCTTGCGATCAGGCGGGCGGTATGGCCTGCCGGAGGAAACGCAGGAGGCGGACAGGCGACGCGCGACCGTGCATGACGGCATTCTGGCGGACCGCGGCGCTGCGGGATACCGCGATCTGCAGACCCGCGCCCTGAGCCTTGCAACCGTGACCGGGCCGAAGCGTCTGGTGAAGGTCATGCCCACGATCCGGCATGACGAACATATGGCCCCGCGCGATCAATATCCGATGGGCGGCGGTTTTCTGCAGTGGGACCTGAAGAAGCCCGGCTTGCCGTTTTTCTGCGCGGCGCATTTCAAACCGGGCGGCACGGTGGTGACCGTGGACGGCATATTTCAGGTGAACTCGGACAACTTTCTGGCCGATTATCCGCAGCGCGAGAAGCTGCAGAAGTATCTGCAGACGATTTAAGCTTTTGCCACCTTCGTTCCGCGCGCGCGCTGCTTGATGCCTTCCATTTTCCGATGGGTGGCAACTGCCTGACGGCCGCCGCGGGTCGCGGTGTAGAGTTCCAGCGTTTCGAACTCGGCCTTTTCCACCGATGCAATTGCCTGATCGGAATAGGCGAAGCGGTTCGGATCTGACCAGAGTTTCCTGATGAAACGCAGATAGCGCCAGCGGGTGGCAGTCAGGATGGTAAGGTTCCGCAGGGTTTCGAGATAATATTTCGGATAGAAGACCAACGGATTTTCCAGAGGCAGGCCCTGGCGGCGGTCCTTGCGGTATTTCAGTCGCAGAAAGCCGCCATCGAGCGAAAACACATTGTGCAGCCGGGACGCGGTTCCGTAAATGATCAGCCGATTCATGGTGGCGATCTTCTTGTTGCTGCCGAGGGCGGCAGCCCGGCGCAGAATCGTGCGGCAATGGTCCGGTGAATAGAAGCTGGCCCAGGCATCCAGATAGAGCTTGTCCAGTTCCTCCCCGGGCAGGTTCGGATGGCGGATGACATTGTGTGTGAGGTCGTACCGGTTGAGGTCCGGATGGATCCAGGTGCCGGCGGCGACCGCATCGCGGTGATCCTCCGAGCCGGGCAAGGGCGTCAGGATGGAGAGCGACAGGATATCGACGGCAAGCTCCCGCTTGAGGACGTCGATATCGTGAAGGACCGAGGCGCGGGTGTCGTTGGGAAAGCCGATGATGTAACCGGCGGTCAGGATGACCGGGTGTTTCTTCCAGGCCAGGAACATCTCCCGGTAGTCGGTGATCTTGTTTTGCCGTTTCTTGGAGCCTGCCAGATTGTCCGGATTGATGTTTTCCAGGCCGATAAAAACCTGATCAACACCGGCACGTACGCATTTCTCGATAAAATTCGGGATCTTGTGACAGAGGGTGTCAACCTGGATGATCAGCGTGAATGTGTGACCTTCGTCTTCCCGCATGCGGATGAGCGTGTTGAGAAAGGCTTCCCAGTTGCGATTTCGGGCGAAATTGTCGTCGGTGACAAAGAACTTGGTGACCCCGATTCTTGCGTGGTCGCGGATGATATTCTCCAGATCCTCCGTCGATCGGAACCGGCTGCCACGCCCCTGGACATTGATGATGCAGCAGAAGCTGCACTCGAAGGGGCAGCCACGGCCGAGATCGAAACTGCCATAGCCAAGAGTCGATTTTTCGACCTGCGCCCGATCGACAACGGGCACCGGCTCACCGGGCAGGGACGGCAAGTCCTTCAGGTGATCGTAGATGGGTTTCAGCTTGCCTGCATAGGCGTCGCGCAGGACCGGGTCGAACCGGCCGCCTTCGGCCTCGCCCAGAAAAAAACTGATGCCGAGATCTGCGGCTTCGCGCATATCGGCAGGCATCTGCGGCAGCATGGCCATGCAGCCGGTGATGTGAAAGCCGCCGATGCAAACCGGGAGGCCGGCCAGGAGAAATGGGCGAGCAAGATCGACAGCTCTCGGAAACTGGTTGCTCTGGACGCCGGTGAAGCAGATGAGGGCCTTACCGCCCCGCCGCTGAATACCGGCGATCAACTGATCCGGTCGGATGCGGCTGTTGCCTTCGTCAATTGCCTGGATGACCATTTCCACCTCAGGCCCCAGAACCTGCCTATGTTCGCAATCCCTGGAAATTCCGAGAAGACAGGAAAGTGAATTGGCCGGTATCGAAGTTTTGTGCCAGTGAATCGGATAGCCGTTGTCGTCATATTTCGTTGGCCTGATAAGAACCAGGTGAAAAATATCCGGTTTCATGGCTTTCCCCGCCGGTTGAATTATTCAAAATCAGGCTAACAAGGATCCGGTTCGGAGGAAATACTTAGATTACGTTTGGGAAGGTTCTCGCATTCGGGAAATATGTCCATGGTCCGCCGCTTTGATAAGTCTGCTGGGACAATACTCCTGGGGCAGGGCCGCTGGCATCAGGCCGTGCGAGCAGCGAAGCGGATGCGGTAGTCGGTCGGGCGCAGGCCGAGTTTCTTGCGGAAGTGGTGGCGGAGCGCGTGGGCGCTGCCGAAACCGACGCGGGCCGCGATTGTTTCCATGTCGTCGTCGCCCCGGCTGAGGATCTCCTTGGAGGCTTCCAGGCGCTCCTGAACCAGCCACTCGCCCGGTGTCAGCCCCGTTGCTTCGGTGAAGCGGCGCTGGAAGGTGCGCGGGCTGAGGCGGCAGAGGGCCGCCATGGTTTCAATGGTCCAGGCTGTCTGCAGCGCCTGCCTGACCCGCTCCAGAACAGGTGCGATTTCGCTGCCCTCGCGGTGGGCGACGGGGCGTTCCAGGAACTGAGCCTGGTCGCCGGTGCGGTGGGCGGGAACGACGAGGCGGCGCGCAACGGAGTTGGCCTTGTCGGCTCCGTAATCCTGGCGGATGATCTCGATCATCAGATCGATGCCGGCGGCGCTGCCCGCAGACGTGTAGATCCGGTTTTCCTGACGGTAGAGCGAGGCCTCGTCGACGGTGACGGCGGGGTGCCGCTCGCGCAGCTTGTCCGCGTAGCGCCAATGGGTGGTGGCGGAGCGACCGTCGAGCAGACCGGTGGCTGCTAGTACGAACGCACCGGAACAGATGGACACGAGCCGCGCGCCCCGGCTGTGGGCCTCGCAAAGCCGGTCGGCAAGCGCTTGGGGAACCGGGCAATCCGCCCCTTTCCAACCGGGTACGACGATGATGTCCGCCTCGGCTATGCGTTCCGGGCCTTGGTCTGGCACGAGTGTCAAACCGCCATGGGCGCGTAAGGGGCCTTCCTCGACCGGGCAACTGGCGAAGCGGTACCAGTCGGTGCCGAATTCGGGGCGGGCCAGACCGAATATCTCGGCGACGATACCGAACTCGAACGTGCAGAGCCCATCGTACAGCAGGGCGACAACAAGCGGCCCTTCCAGAGCTGAGGGGGCCGCGGTTTGAGGGACTGGATCTTTTGTCATGATATTTACGTATATAGTCAATCGCGCCAATTGCCAATCGGCGTTCAGACGAGCGACAAACAGCGGGAAAGGAGACCTTCATGACCAACAATGTCACCGCTGTTCCGGCCGCACCGAGCGATCTCGCCAGGGAACATTTTGCCGCTGAATTTACCTTCGAGGCCGATTGCTGGGATGTGCACGACGCCCTTCAGGGCGAGCCTGGCTTTGTGTTGCTGGATGTGCGCAGTCCGGCGCTGTTCGAAAAAGGCCATGTGCCCGGCGCGATCAACCTTCCCCACGGCAAGATCATCCGTTCCAAGATGGCCAGGTGGCCGGAGGAGACATTGTTCGTGACCTATTGCGCCGGCCCGCATTGCAACGGTGCCGCACGGGGGGCGTTGCGGCTTGCGGAACTGGGACGCCCGGTGAAGATCATGGCAGGTGGCGTGACCGGCTGGATCGACGAAGGTTTTGAGCTGGCAACCGGTAATTCATGAGCTGAGCCGCAGCAAGAGCCCCTGCCTGCCTGACCCTGCCTGCTTTGGCCGGTCAGGCGGGGGCATTACCAGCAGCATCGGTCGAAGAGAAACGATAGCTAGGGCCGCGGCAAGGGAAGCCTTCAGGAAAGCTCCAGCGGCAGGTTGCAAAAATTCACTGGATCAACCACAATCCTCTCAGGAACAAAGAATGAACATTTTTTAGGGAATTTGGACGCAGGACCCATGGCGGATTTTGAAGATTTGACCGGCTGGCGGGAAGAGCTGGCCGCATTTGAGAAGACGGAAGAAGGCAGGGCCTTCTTTGCCGGCAACAAGCGCTACGGTGGCATCAAAGTTCCATATGAGAACGTCGTGCAGATGGTTGAACTGATCCGCGGGGATGAAGAGCTGCACGAGGCTTTGAAGAAGACACTCTGGTTTGCTCAATACGTCGAGGAACATGACCTTGAGGCCTATGACGAGCAGTATCAGGAGCTTCATCCTATTGACGCTTACGATACCCTTATTTTCTTCGGACGTTGGTACCTGACGAAATCCCGGATTCACGCAGACAAAAGCAACCTACTGATCGCTGCAAATTTGGCGGATGACGTCGAGGCCGGGAATGTGACCGACCTCCGAACAGAGGAAGCGATGGATTTCACGAGGAAAAAATATTCTCCGTTCGTCTCCTTTCCGGGGGAGGAGACGTGATGGAGAAGGTTGTTGCGATAGATGCCAGTGAAATCAGCCCGATCATGAAAAACTTCGGGCTGGAAGGATTGATCGCCACCGCAAAACGGGGCTGAAAGAGCTTTGGAACAATTGATGAACATTTGAGACGAGTTTGGAAACAGGACCCATGGCGGATTTTGACGACATTACCGGCTGGCGGGAAGAGCTGGCCGCATTTGAGAAAACGGAAGAAGGCAGGGCCTTCTTTGCCGGCAACAAGCGCTACGGTGGCATTAAAGTTCCACATGAGAACGTCGTGCAGATGGTTGAACTGATCCGCGGGGATGAAGAGCTGCACGAGGCTTTACGGAAGAAAATCTGGTTTGCGGCCTATGCCGAAAAGCATGATCTGGAGGTTCACGATGATGAGTTTGTAGAGCTGAACCCGCTCGAGGCTCATGACACCATTATCGATTTCAGGAAATGGTACCTGATGAAAGCTCCGGTTCGCTTTGACAAAAGGGACATGATCGTTGCGACATGGCTGGCCATCGATTTGGAGGAGGGCAGGCTGACATCACTCAGAACTGAACAGGCCCGAGACTTCATCAAGGAAAACTATGCGTCTTTTGTCTCCTTTCCGGGGGAGGAGGCGTGATGGAGAAGATTGTTGCGATAGATGCCAATGAAATCAGCCCGATCATGAAAAACTTCGGGCTGGAAGGATTGATCGCCACCGCAAAGCGGGGCTGAGAGAGTTTCGGAACAATTAGTAACATTTGAGATAATTTGGACACAGCACCCATGGCGGATTTTGAAGATATTACCGGCTGGCGGGAAGAATTGCAGGCATATTACGAAGAAGGGGGGCAAGAGGCGGTCGATTATATCTATCGACATGATCCAGAGGTCTTCCTTGTGAGTACCAGGCTCTCCCAAGTGCAGCGTTTTGCTGAACTTCTGCTAAAAGACCCGGAACTTAGAGATGCGACTGCTCAGCAAATGGAGTGGTTGAAAGTTGTTGACGCCAATGGGGGAGCCGTTGGCAGGGGGGATCCGGAATGGGACAACCGGCCACTAGAGGCTCACATACTCATGGGAGACTTTTACGAATGGTACTGCCTGAAATCCGGGTATCCTCACGAAGCCAGGCACCTGTATAGTTTTGGTATGTTTACTGCCTGCGATGTCCTTGCGGGAAAATACGAATCTGTTCGGTCAAAGGCGTGTGTCGAATTTTTGCTAGATAGTGGTTACATCGAGCAAGACGAAGGAGGCTTGTGATGAGCAAGCAAACAGTCGTTGCACTCGACCATGCCAAGGTCGGGACGTTGCTCGCCTATACTGTCGAAAAAAAATTACCAAAAGAACAAATAAGGAACAAAGTATTTTCTGTTCTTGATGCCGTTGCTGGATTGGGCGACAAGGTTCTCTATGTACCAAGCGTTGGAACAACAGAACTCACAAACAATATTGCGATTGAATATCTGCCGCATTTCGATGGCTGGTTGAAAAAAAGAACTTACAACAACAAGATCCTCACAGCATCCGAGGTGAAATCCGAGCGGGCCAAGAAGAAATTCGATCCGGATAATAGGCGAAACTCGTCCAGAGGGGGGTATGAAGGCTGGGATATGGATGTCCGGCAGTTCATGCTGAATAGAAACAACAGAGAGAAGTACGATTTTCTCGTTATTAGTGCGGACGGTGCTTTTCTAGATAACAAATTCAATGCCGACAATGCACTTGAGCGCATGAAATTCAGACGGATGAGTTTCAAATCCCTGATGATCTCGATGCTCACCCATCCGGATGTACCGCTGACACCGCAACAGCACGACACAATTGTTCACGCAGCGAACTCGACTAGCCAAAAATTTGGTGCTTTTCACAATCTAGAGCAAAGTCACCCGAAGATTCCTGAAAGCTTCGAGGCAGCGCTCGAGATTAAGAACGCTCACCGACCGATTGAACTCAACGTTGGCAAGCGGTTTAAGAAGTTGGTCAAGAACGGCGCGCCGGTTTTCGTTCTTGGCCTTGCCGCGCCGGTGATATTCAACAAGGTTCAGGCACGTGCGGACGAGCGGAACATACCGTTTGCGCAGGCGGCAAGAGAGCTGGGGCTGGAGTTTACAGAGGACGATCTGAAGTCCATGGCGGCGGAGGCGGGCCTCGACCTGGCCGTTTCGCTGACGCCTGTCGGGCCGCTGAAAAAGGCCTGGGACGTTCTGGGCAATCTGGACGACATTATCGCCTTGACCCAGCTTTATGGCGAAGCCTATCCGGACAACCTGGTGATCCGGAAAATGGCCGAAATTGCTACAACCGTCGAAGGATCGGAGGCATTTGGCGCTTACGTTTATGGCCGGGACGCGCTGACAGGCGCGGTGGGCAGCGCAATCGACTGGGCGTTTGCCGGCAGCGAGGGTGAGGAAGAGGCCTTGCAGGCGCTGCAGGGGATACAGAACGCGCTTGAGGCCGGCGGAGCCGTGGAGCAGGCCGCAAACCGCGGCGCAACACGCGAAGAATTGACTGACACCCTGACGAGAGACGCAGAGCTGCACCGGGGACAGGTCAGGCAACTGTTGTCGGCGGCCCCGGTGGCGGCGACAGATGCGCCGCTTACGGCACCGCGGCTGGAGGACGGCAGTCTTTCTTCTGAAACCATCCTGATGGATGGCGGGCAAGTGCCATTGGGCGAGAAGCCGGTTCTGCCAGGCTCTTCCGCCATTCTGGCCCCTGGTTTTGAGGAGGCGCGCCAAAACGGCGTGTCTGAGGGCAGCGTGTCTGGAGCCGGCGCAGTTGGGGCCGAAGTGGGCACCGGCAAGCTGGACGGCGTGAGTGCCACAACGGCGGCCGATGTTGCTGACGCCTCAGCCGGTTTGGCTGCATCTGCTGATCTGGCCCGGAAAAGTTCCTATGACCGATATCGGCAGATCGGCAGAACTGCCGCGGAAGAGGCGGAAGCGCTTGCGGATTACGAAAGGCTGTTCAGGCAAAGCTATGTCGAACTGGGCGGCCACAAGGAGGCTGCCAGGGACTATGCGATTTACCGGTTCAAGCAGATGTGGGGTCTTTCGGCCTTCGCGCCGGAGGCGGAAGGGACCGTATTGAAATATGCGGTCGAGACAGCCTATCCGGATCTTGAAAAAGACGGACATGGTTACGTGCGCAAGGACGTTGAGGACCTGCTGAAAGCACAGGGTGTGCGCGCCGCGAAATGGCATCTGATGCCAAATGACAAGACCGGCCGGGACAGGCAGCAGGCCCCGGCGGACGAGGACGGCTACGGCCCGCGCATGACATTGACCTATGACGACGAGACCGGAAAGCGCCATTTGCTGACGGAAGACTTTCAGGCAAATGTCGGCCGGGTTCGGGACAGGGCGTGGCAGACGTACGCCAAAAACAACAGCAGGCGTGCCGCGTGGCACGCCCCTGCAGCGCCGGCTGGAAAGGTTCCGGCGGAACTGGCTGCCGCAGCGCCCGGTAAAGCCGCGCCGCTGGATGGAGCTTCCACCGGGGCGCGGTGAAAAAACACCGCCTCGGGCGCACAACCGGGAAGCTTCAAAAAGCCTTTGAGTGGCAAGAGCTTTCCGGAAATGCGTGTCTGAACAACAGGTTCAGACATCTGGCCTTGCTGGACGCTTCGTCAAAACAGGGCTAAAACAGACCTCATACCGGTACTTTGGAAAATTGCGGCTTGGCCGGCAGGAACGCTTTGGCGCTGCCGGATACGTCCGTTCGATTTTTTTCCGGCCGCCTGCGCGGACCGGCCTTGAGGCGCTGCCGCCGTGCCGGCAGGCGGCGCCGATTACACGTTTTCAAGACATTGAGAGAAAGGGACCACCCATGTGCATGTTTGGTGGGGGAGGCTCCAAGCAGCCGGACCCGGAACCGACACCGCCGCCGCCGCGCGAACCCGACCCGCAGCGGCAGGCGCGCAACCTGCAGGAAAACGGGCGCCGGCGCCGGGCCGCCGCCTATAACACCCGGGCCACCAACCTGACCGGCCCGCTGGGCGTTGCCGATTACGGCAGTGCCTCGCGGCCCGGTGTCACACTTTTGGGGCGTGCGTGATGGGGATTGTCGACGATCTGAAAACCGAGCTGCAATCGGCCCGTGCGGAACGCCAATGGGTGGAGGCGGACTGGCAGGACTATGTCACCTATACGGCGCCGGACATGGAGCGGGCCTTCAACCGGCCCGGCGGCGTGAGCGCCCGGGATGGCATGAGCGCCCTGCGCGGGTCTGCCGCCCGGGACCGGTCGCGCAAGCTGTACGACCCGACCGCTGTCTGGCTGCTGGACAGGCTTGCCTCCGGCATCGGCTCGCTGACCATGCCCGAAGGCTTTCCCTGGCATGGGGTCGGCTTCGGCGATCCGTTTGCGCCAGCGCCCAGCCAGGCGGACGAGGAGTTTTTCGAACTGGTGCGCGATCACCTGTTTCGTGTGCGGTATTCGGGACGTTCCGGCTTTGCGCTGGCCAACCGCTCGCGTCTGCTGTCCACCGTGAAACTGGGGACGGGTGTGCTGTTTCCGGTCGAAAACGAGGACAGCCTGGCCGATATCCGCACACCGGTTCACTACCGCTATGTGCCGCTTTACGAGATTTACCTGGTCATCGATGCCCAGGGCAACGATTGCGGGTTCTTTCGGGTGCGCACGCTGAAGGCGTGGCAGGCGGTGAAGGAATATGCCGGCAAGGTGTCGCCCAAGGTGAAGGAAGACGCAGCCGACGCGAAGCGCAAGAACACGGACTACACTTTCGTGCATGCCTGCTTTGTGCGCGAAGGCGGCCACGCCCAGGCAACCGACACCAGGAAATCCCGGTTCGAGAGCATCCACTTCGAGGAAGACAGCGGGCATATCTGCCGGCGGGGCGGCTTCTTCGAATATCCGCTGGTGATCAGCCGGTGGGACCGGGACGGGTTGTCGCCCTATGGCTCGCCGCCGCAGGCAAAGCTGATGAGCGACATCAAGAGCCTGCAGAGCCTGGCACGGGACGGGCTGATTGCCAGTTCGCAGGCGGTGCGCCCGCCGATCGCCACCCATGCGCAGGAGCGCCAGCTTGACCTCAACCCCGGCCGGATCAACCCCGGGCTGATCGACGAGCAGGGCCGGCCGCTGTTCCGGCCGATGATCGACACGGTGAACCCGGGGGCGGCGGATGCGCAGATCGAGACCATCCGCGAGAAGCTGCGGGTGGGACTTTATGGCGACCTGTGGCAGACGCTGCTGGAAGGCAATGGCCGCACGGCAACGGAAGCCAATATCCGCCGCAAGGAAATGGCCGACATGATCGGGCCGTTCTCCACCAACATCATGGCCGGAAACGAAGCCTTGTTCGAACGGGAGATCGGCATTCTGGGCCGAAGGGGCGCTTTTGCCCCCGGTTCGCCCCTTGCCCCGCCGCAAAGCGTGCTGGAGGGCGATGTGACCCTGACGCCGACGGCGCCCATCGACCAGATGCGCGAGGCCGGGCATTTCGAGGCGATCATGGGCTTCCAGGAATATCTCGGCATCGCAGCAGGGGCCGATCCCTCCATTCTGGATCTGCACGACCGGGAAGCCGAGTACGACCTGACCCGCCGCGCGCTGGGGCTGCCCGCCAAGCTGAGGCGGCGGCCGGAAGAGGTGGAGGCACTGCGGCAGGAACGGGCGGCCGAGCAGCAGCAACAGCAGCAGCTTGCGACCGGCGAAAGCATGGCGCGGATCGCCCGCGACGGGGCGCCGCTTCTGCAGGCCCTGGGCGGCGAAGGAGGGCTGGATGGTCTGGCGTAGCCTCAAACGAGCCGCCCGGCGGCGCCGGGAGCGGGCTGGAGTGCTGGAACGGGCCTATCGGTCCGTTTTTTTGTGCCCGGACGGCGAAATCGTGCTGGCGGACCTGGCTGCCGAATGTGGCATCTACCAGGCGCCGCCGGTGAACCTGGAGCCAAGGGCGGGCGGTTATCTGGACGGGCGCAAGGCACTTTATGCCCGCATCCTGGCCATGATCCGCATTCCGCCGGAAGAGCACGCCGCGCTGCAGGAAGCCGCCCGGCTGGAAATGCTGCCCGAGTTCGAAACTGACGAGGAATATTGACGATGTACGACGCGATCCAGCCGGCAGCGGGGCCGGAGGCCGGCGGGCATGACGGTTCTGGACAGGATGGTATGGGACATCGCCCTTCGGAGGGGGGAGGTTTCATCGACGGCCTGAGCGATGCCGACCGGGACATGGCCGCCAGCCATGGCTGGCGCGATGCCGCCGGCATTCTGGAAAGCTACCGCTCGCTGGAAGACAGACTGTCCGGGGCGCTTAAGGTTCCGGGCGAGGAGGCCGGCAGCGAGGAGCAGGCGGCCTTTTATGCCGATGTTTCCAGCCGCTGGACGCCGAAGGACGGCTATCGCTTCAAGATGCCCGAGACGCTGCCGGAAACCTTTCCCTACGACCGGGCCTTTGCGCAGGAAGCCGGAGACTGGTTCAAGGAGGCGGGGCTTCACCCGGAGGCAGCGCAGAAGCTGCACGACCGGTGGGTGGGCAAGATGGCAGAGCAGTTTTCCGCCCATGAGGAAGCGGCTGTTGACGCCGCGCAGAAACAGGGCGAGGCCGCCGAGGCTGCGCACCTCTCCCTGGTCAGGGAATATGGCGAACCGGACAGCGACGGCTATCAGAACGCCATTGCCAAGGCCGACCGGGCGCTGAGCACCCTGAAGACGGCCGGGGTGGATCTGACGGGATGGTTTGCGGAAAAAGGCGCCCTGACCACGGCTGGCAGCGACGGTTTGCAGCAGGTGACGGACCCCGTGGCGGTAAAGCTGCTCGCCTTCATCCACGACAGCGCCTTTTCGGAAGACGGCCTGAACGGTTTCGGCTCGGGTGGCGAGGGCGGCAATCCCTTCGAGACCGGCAATCCGGACCTCAGGCAGCAGTCGGACCTTCTGGAAAACAGCCCCTTGCGGGCACGGCAGATGATCGTCGCGGCGGGGCGGGATCCACAGTTGTTCGGTCTCTGAAAATGCCGCCGATTTCGGAAGAGGTTTTCGTGCCGATTTCAATTAAGGGTTGATCTGGAACAAATAATGAACATATTCTGATTGTTCAGCGTTTCGACGCTTTTCTTCGCGAGCGATCATATTTTGAGGGATCCGGAATGAAAACAAGCACCTTTCGTTGTTTCAAAGGATTAGGGGCAATTCTCAAAGTGACGGGGATCATTGTTCTCCCGTCGGTTTGCCTGGCTGCAGATGGTTCCGCCATCCCGTGGGAACAGCAGCCTGAAATTCTTCGCTCGGAGATTGAGGGCTATGTCAAATCAAGCCTCGATCCCGCCACGTTCAAGGTGCGGGTCGCGGAGGACGTCCGCGTGGTTTATCTGGGCTTCTCGCCTGAGGAAATCGACCAAAATGCGGAGCAGTTTCCGGATGTCCCGGGGCATCGCATTTCGCACCTGCCCTATGGACGGAATGACTATTACAGCATTCCGGTGGATGAGTTGGATTACCAGCTTTCCAACACGATTACCGTTCTCAATGTCGATCTGGCCAAGAAGCCGGGGTCGGGAGAAGGTAGTGGCGAGAACAGCACGGAATTGACTGAAGTCCTTGCACCGAAAGGAGGGTTCTTTCAGTCGCTCGGATTATCGATTTTTGAGTTGATGAAGGTCAAGGACGGTCGAGGCACCCTCGTCGAATTCGGGCCGCCAATGACGAAGTTCGGCGATTTCGAGTTTTCCTTTCGGGACAAGGTTCTCGGAACGCCTTGCACATCGGTCTTCGAGTTCGCCGGGTTTGACGACGGTGGACAGGAAAATACCATGGTTGTCTATTCCGGCGCCGAACCCGGTTCTGCCGACCAGCTCCAGTGCCTGAAGATGCAGTCTTTGGTCTTCCTGCGGCCTGCGAGCCTACCACTTTCCACAGCGCTCGAAGAGAGATGAAACTCGCTGGCAGGTGTCGGTTTATTGCGCATTTCCATAAACCTGCACAAGCTGACACCTGCCTGCAAAGTCGTGCTGTGCCATGAGCAATCGTGCCACCTGATGCCAGCAACCCGTCTGTGGAGCAGGTCAGACACCCCGGCAGAAAAATCTGGCGATCTTTTCAGTCTCCGGTGCGAAGGCCTGGCTTTCTAACCGGATGCAATTAACGGTTGTTTTTTGGAACATATCATGAACAATATACCGGTATCAAAAGATCGAAATCGGAGAGTTCGATTGTGAAACTATCAAGACTATCGGGCATTTTGTTGGGCCTGTTTCTCGTTGCCTGTGCGTCAGATGAAGAGAGAAATTTATCAGGTGCAAACGGGAAAACGGTGGTTTCGGCCTGTGATCCCGGACCGATTTTCGAACGGCTTGAGAAAGAAATGAAAACCGGTCTTGCTGGCGCGGATCAGGAGAGGATTTCTCGCGTATACAACGAATATTTTCGAATAGTGAGAATTTGCGACAAAACTCAAGATATGACTTATGTCGTGAAGCAAGAATATGCTGATAAAAGAACCGCCGCATTTCTCGGTTTTCCACCGCCTCCCCCGTATATTTATACGCAAAAAATATCCCGAAAAGGTGAGCTTTGCCTCAGTCGGGAGGGCTCGGAAAGTTCGTTGATTTCCGCACCGAAATGGTATTGCGAAAAGGGCGGTTGGACTGACAACATTTAGATAAGGGCCAAGTAATGGATAATCACAGACAGCAAACGATACGCATCGGTGAGTACAAGCTGTTTGGTGTTGCCTCACATATTGTCATCACAGCTCATGATGAAACCGGCAAGCAGATCTGGGAAGTCAACGGACTTTCACATGACAGGCAAAATAATATAATTCCAATAGGAAAACCCTGGGACGGAAGCGATACGATCAAAGGTCACTTGGATAATTTTTCAAGGATGGGGCATCTCGTCGACAACCAGACAACAATTATCGCGGGGACGCCGGCTGAAATCGAGGCATACAGGATAAGAGCTCGCAGGGCTATTGATCGGATCAATGCTCAAAACCTTGATTACAGAATCGACAACCAAAATAGCAACAGCGTGGCGGGGACGGTCCTGAAGTCTTTCGGGATTTCGCCACAGGAATTGCTGAATTCAACAAGGCATCAATTTGAAAAACCAGTCCCAGGCTTTACCGAAGATCTGATCGGCAACAAAGATGTCTTATCTGCAGGATCGGCGCAGTCAGATCCTGAATTGGATGGTCAGTCGGCGCATGGCAACAGATTACGAAACCATGTTTCTGCTCCGTTTCCGATGCCGAGACCTCATTTGGCAGCGGATGACAACCGTTCGAGGGATAGTCAGCCCGCGTTGCGTGGCGAAAGTGATATTCCGCCGCCATCCTTGAGCGAACCGAAGAGCGGTGAGGCTTTTGAGAACGGTCCCATTCCGAGCGCCAAACCGAGTAGAGCTCGCTCTATGCTCCAGCCTGATAATCTGAAGAATGCAAATCCATTCGACGTGAGAAAACCCGACCTCAAACAGCAGGCCTTCCTTTTGGACCATCAGCCGACGAAGGCGAAGCAGCTTATCCTTTCTGCTGGACGAAACCCGGAGTTGTTCGGGTTCAAGGGTGTTGTCGTTTAACTGAACGACTCCTCGAATTTACGTGGTCCGATGCATTACCTCACAAATCGGATCCATCAGACGCCAGATACTTGCTCACTTGCGAAGTCCTTTGTGCGCTTTGCCGTCAAAGCAACGCAGGCCTGTGACTGTCATCGCGATATTGCCACCTCGGCTGAGCGATCGTACCCGCTTTGAGCGATTTCTGCCCCGTTAATCGGGGAAACGGAAGTCCTCCAAAACTGCGTATTACTTTTTTCAACCGGAACGTTGCTTCAGCTACTTCAAAATTGGAAGGGGCGACTTTTTGGCAAATTGCCTGCGGCCATGGCGAGAAAACGTGCGCCATCGACAGCAGTCCGTTCGAGCCGGAAAATTGTCAAAATCAAAGGAAATTCAATGACATCTCAAATTTCAGACATCGTCGTCCCGCGTGTGTTCACCCCCTATATGGCGGAGAACAAGCCGGCCAAGCTGATCATGCTGGAAAAATCCGGCATTCTGGCCGGTCCGGCACCGGAAATCGGCAAGCGCTTCAAGGCCGGTGGCAACCAGATTGAAGTGCCCTATTGGGAAGACCTTGATGATGCCGAGCCGACGGTGATCGACGACAGCGACAACAAGATCGGTGTCAGCAAGATTACCGCCAGTGACATGAAGGCCTACAAGCACCGCCTGGCCAAGAAATACGGTGCCAAGACGGTGGCAAGCTATGCCGCAACGGGCCGGGGCGACAGCGCCATGAACCGGGTGGCGGAGCGGATCAGCGCTTACTGGGGACGCCGCAAGGAAGAGCGCATCATTGCGACGGCTGAAGGCGTGATCGCCGACAATGTCGCCAATGACAGCGGCGACATGGTCTATTCCATCTATTCCGATGTCGGTTCGCCGACGGCTGCCAACCGCATCAGCTATCAGGCGATCAACCGGGCCCGGCTGACCATGGGTGAAAACCTGGACGACCTGCGCGTGATCGCCATGCACAGCTTCGCCTATGGCACGCTTCTGGACGACGAAAAGATCGAGTTCAAGAAACCGTCCGAAGCGCCGTTCGAGGTGCCTTACTACGCCGGAATGATGGTGGTGCATTCGGAAATGATGCCGGTGACGGCGGGTGCCAATTCGGACGAATACTCCTGCTTCCTGTTTGCACCGGGCGCTTTCATGCATATCGACGAAGTGCCGAGCCGCTCGACGATCTACGGCAACGAAGGCACCGAAATCACCCGTGATCCGGACATCGGCGACGGTGGTGGTGCCGACTATCTGACCACCCGCCGTTTCGAGCTGATCCATCCGGCCGGAATGGACTTTACGGCGTCCTCTCTTGCCAAATCCCAGGGGGCGAGCCTGGCCGAACTGCGCAACGCGGCCAACTGGGACCGGAAATACAACCGCAAGAACGTGAAGCTGGCCTGCCTGAAGGTGAACATCTGACGGCGTACCCAGCGGGCAGTCTGGAGGCGAGCGACCGCAGACATCCACCCCAACGTTTTTGCCACCGATCGACGTTTCTGCCCGTAGCCTTTCCTGCGGGCTTTTTGTTTGGTCGGTTCGACCCCTCATGGGCCTGATCAAGTCAGGGCCTGCCAAACTTCTTCGGGCGGCGTTTGCCGCCCTTTTTCATTTTCTCGAAAAAGAGGCCAGACATGGACGAGATCATCATGCGCCGCTTGCGGCATCTCCAGCGCCTGGAAGAACAACACGAAGCCGATTTTCTTGCCCGTTGCGCCCCGGCCAAAACCGAGGTCGAAAAGCGGCAGGAACACCTGGCGGATGCGCTGGCCGCGGACTGGAACCGCAAGCAAAGGGCAGCAAGGCAGCCACAGGCCGAAAAGCCGCTGCCCAAAGGCTGGCGCAAGGAGCACTGGAAGACCCAGCAGGCCATGGCCGCGGATTATGCCGGTGTGAAGGCCGCCAACAAATACGAGGCTGTTCAGGCGCTTGCTGCCTATGAGGCCAAAGCCGGCAACCTTGCCGCCGCCTGATCCTTTCAAGGAAACTGTTTCATGTCGGGAACCGTCAACACAGCCGTTGAGATGGCGAACCTTGCGCTTGCGCATCTGAAAGAAGCGCCCATCCGCGACTTCGATTTTTCCTCCGTGGCGTCGCGCTGGTTCAGGAACCATTATGCAGCGCACCGGGATGCCTATTTGGCCATGCACGACTGGGACTTTGCCATCGAGCTGGTGAACCTGCCTGCGGAAACCGAAAAACCGCCGTTTCGCTGGGCCTACCAGTACAAGCTGCCGGCCGACACGCTTCGCATTCCACAGCAGAGTGTTGGTGGATCGCCGGGAGGGACGATCATTCCCTTCGAAGTGGTGGGCCAGCGCATCATGTCGGATCATCCGCCGCCGTTTCCGCTCCGCCATGTGCACCGGGTGGTGCGGGAGGCCGAATTCGCGCCGCTGTTCGTGAACGGGTTCGCCCTGTTTCTGGCGGCAGGCTGCGCCCATTCGATCACCGGAAAGAACAGCCGTGCGGAAGCCTTGCGCCAGGCGGCGCGGGAAGCCTTCGACCAGGCCGGAACATCCGACGCCCTGCAGGGCACGCCGCTGCCCATGATTGACCTGGATATCATTGCAAACAGATGAGCTATCACCTTCAAGCCACATTCAGCCGGGGCGAACTCGACCCGGAGCTGATCTACCGTTCGGACCTGGAACTGTTCCGGTCCTCCCTGGCCGAATGCCGGAATTTCCTGACCCTGAAACGCGGCGGTCTGCGCCGGCGCGGCGGCACCAAATTTATTGCAGAGCTGAAGGACAGCAGTCGGCAAGGCTGGCTGATCCCGTTCGAGTTCGGAAACGGGCAATATTACATGCTTGAGTTCGGCCACTACATGTTCCGGGTGTTCACCAGCGAGGGGCGGGTCGGCACTGTTGAAGTGGCGACACCCTATTCCTCCGAGGTTTTGCCACGGCTGAAATTCGTGCAGTCGACCGACACGCTGTTCATCGCCGGAGGCGGCGTTGCCCCGCAGGCGCTCAAGCGGTTGTCGGAACTTTCCTGGGCGATAGAACCGATGGCGTTCAGGGATGGGCCCTATCTGGATGTCAATATCTCGCCGACGAACCTGAAACCGGCCGGCACGGGCAATGCTGTTCCGAAAATGACATCGAACTCAGCCCCGAGCGGAGTGGTGTCTGCCTCCAACGGCAGCGCTTCGGCGTGGCAGGTGTTCAGCCGGTCGGAGGGCAAGACAGTGCTTTCATCCGGGGCAACGGGTTGGGTGCAATACCAGTTCCCCAGCAGTGTCGTGATCGACGCCTACATGCTGCAGGCGCCGAACGACAACAGCCAGAACGACGACATGCCCTGGCAGTGGAACATTGAGGCGTCGAACAACGGCTCCGACTGGACAATTCTGGATACGCAGGACGGTCAGGATACCTGGGCCTCCAACGAATGGCGGGAATATGATTTTCACAACGAAACCGCCTTTACTCATTACCGGCTGAGCTTCACGCAAGGAGGCGGATCTGCTTCGGACAATTCCGCCATCGGGCAACTGGTGTTTCACCAGGCTGGCAACGATCAGAACCCCTTCACGCTGACCGCATCAGGCACTGCAGGGATCAATGGAGGTGCCGGCTTTCAGTCGTCTGACGTGGGGCGGCATATCCGGTTTCGCGGGTCGGACGGGTTCTGGCGCTGGTTCCGGATCTACAGCCGCCAGTCGGCAACCACTGTCAAGGTGCAGCTTTTCGGCCAGGCACTGCAGGACACCAAGGCGCAAAGCATCTGGCGGCTGGGGGCATGGTCCGGCACGACGGGGTGGCCGGAAACGATCGGCTGGCACAAGAACAGGCTCGCCTTCGCGGGCACCAGCGAGGAACCGCAGAAGATCTGGGAAAGCCAGACGGAGGACTTCACCAATTTTTCCGTATCCCATGTCCTGAAGGCATCCGACGCGGTGACCGCGGGCATTCTTTCCGGACAGGTGAACCGGATCCAGTGGCTGGTCGATGATAACGACCTGATTGTCGGCACGACCCGCGCGGTGCGTGCCGTCGGCAAGGCGACCGATCAGGACCCTTACGGGCCGGAGAATGTCGACCAGAAGCCTGAAACGAATTTCGGCGCCAATGACGTCAGCCCGATCAAGGTGGGGTCGGTGCTGATCTACTACGGCCCTTATGGAACCGACATGCGCGAAATGGCCTATGACTTCGGCTCCGATGGCCGGGTGTCTCAGGCGGTGAGCGAGGTGCAGTCGCATCTGTTTCAGGATGGGATTTCCGGGGCCTGCTACCAGCAATATCCCGATAGCGTCATCTGGCAGTGGGACCAGAAAGGCCTCGGGATCGGCTTCACCTATGAACGCCAGCAGCAGGTTTATGGCATGCAGCGCCACGATTTCGGTGGTGTGGTGGAATGTATGGCAGACCTTTCGGGCGCTGGAGCGGACACCGTCTGGATGATCGTGAAACGGACCATCGACGGACAGGTGCGGCGGTACATCGAAATCATGCAGCGGCCGTTTCCGGGCGGGGCAATCGAGGATGCGTGGCATCTCGATTGCAGCGCGCGCTACGAAGGCCAGCCGGCAAACACGGTCTCGGGACTTCAGCATCTGGAAGGCGAAGAGGTGATCCTTTATGCCGATGGGACCGACTATCCGGCAACTGTGACCGCCGGAGAAGCGAGCCTGCCGAATGGCCAGACAGCGGAAAAGATCCTGGTCGGGCTGAATGTTTCGGCGAGGGCGAAGACCTTGCCGTTTCCCATTAATGCGCAGGATGGCTCAGCCATGGGCCGCAAGATGCGCGTAGACAATTGCAGCATCGCGGTTCTGAACACCGGAACCCTGAAGGCCGGGTCAGACGAAACCTTTCTGGACGAGCTGATCTACTACCGTGCGGGAGATCCTGCCGGAGAGCCGGCGCCCTTGCGCACTGGGGTGCTCGACCAGCCAATAGAAACGCGATGGGAAGACGGGGGGCAGCTTACGCTGGCAGCCAGCGGCGGCAAACCCTGCACCATCCTGGCCGTTAATTTCGGCCGAGACGTGGAGCCTTAATTCATGTGTCACCCAGCAATATTGGCTGCGGTCTCCGTTGCGGGATCGCTGGCCGGCGGCGCCGTGCAAGCGCAGGGCGCGCGCCAGCAGGCAGATGCCCAGGCAAAGGCGGAAGAGCGCCGTGCAGAACTGGCCGACCGCCAGAAGGCGGTCAACCAGACCCAGGCTTCTTTTGAGCGAAAACGGACCCTGGACAAATACGAAAGGGCACTCGGCTTCAACCGGGCTGCCGGAGCCGAACGCGGGCTATCGCAAACCGGTTCGCTGACTGACGTCGCGGACGACAATGCCTTTGAAGCGGCACAAAGCATCGAGGCAATTCGGTATGGCGCGGAAGGCAAGCGGGACAATCTGACCTTCGAGGCGAAAACGGCCCGGGAGCGGGCACATTCGAGCCGCCGCGTGGGCCGTATCAGCGCCACCGGTGCCATGCTGGGTGGTGTTACCCAGGCATTCACGACGCTTGGCAATGCCGCCTACAACGGTGCTTTCAAATTCAGGTGACAAAACGGTACTGACAATGGCGAGGTTGCAGAAATTCAATGGTGCCGACAGCCTTCCGGGCGTTGGCAGTCCGCAAGTTGTCGCTGACACCGCGGTTGGACAAGCTGTGGCAGGGCTGGGACAACAAATCCGCCGTTCGGCAGGGGCTTTCGGTGATCTTGCCGGGACCGCTGCTCAAAGACGCAGGCGAATTGAGGACTTTAAAGTTCAAATGGCTCAACGGGAATTTGACGCCAGGTTGAAGGAAAAGGCTGCGGAGGAACAGCGGCAGGCGCAACCAGGCGGCTTCGGCTTCACCGAGGCCATGATGGCTCATCTTGAAAAGTCTAGAGAGCAGGCGCTCAAGGAACTGCCTGCAGGTTCAAGAGATGCGTTCAACCGCCACGTGGAGGCGCAGCGCGACCGCTATATCAACGGCTTTGCTGCAATTGAGGCGGGGGAAAACGAACGCTATTTCCAGCAGGGTTTGGAAGAAGAAGGCATCCGGCTGGCATCAGAGGTGCGCGAGAACCCGGATGGTCTCGAAGAAGCATTCGAACAGGCAAGAACGTTGCTGTCGGCTGCTCCCTTGCCGGCCGTAGGCAAAGAGGCAGCCTATGCGAAAATAAGCGAGACACTGGCAGAGGCGTGGGCTGAGACAAGACCGTTTGAAGAACTGCTACCAGCAATCGGCGACGAACTTGCAAGGCGAGAGATTGCAGGACCGGAAGGTTTAGGAAATGAGCTCGACCAGGTGGGTGAGGCCGTCAATGGCCCCGACGGGCCGGAGGCGTTTGCGGACGAAAGCCAGGTTCTGGCAGAGCGGCTGAAACTGCTGCCTGGTGAAACACTGGGCCGAATGCAGGTAAATGCCGTTAAAAGCAGAGCGGCGATTGCTGCTGGGGAAGTTGGCAAGATCGAACGCCGCATCGAGGCGAGTTTTGGCCAGTTCGACAAATACGAGATCGAAGCAAACGGGTTGCTCGACCCAAGGCAGAAAACACGACTGATCGCTCAGCTTGAAGTCGCAAAAAAGGAGCATATCGCGAACATTGAAGCTGCGAACTGGCTCTTGTCTTCTGAAGAAGGGGATCGGGGACCGCAGCGCCAGAAGAACGCAGACCGGGCGTTCATCTTTCTGGAAAATGGCGAAATCGACCGGGACACACTTGCACTCAAGATTGTGGAAACGAAGGGCGTTGTTCCGGAGAGTTATGCCGCCGCTTTGAGCAAGGGAACTCGGAGCAACGAACCCGAGGTCATTTTACGAGCATACGAAAACCTCGCAAAGGTTCTGGCGTTGGCACCGCAGTCGGCGGTGTTGGCAAAAAGAGAACGCAACCTTGTCGACAGGTTTGAAAAGTGGACCCTTTTGACAAAAGGCTATGGCCTGAGTCCTGAGGAAGCCGCGGAGACGCTGGCGAAAGGCAATGATTCTGGTTCTGCGCACAATCTGGAGGAGGCTTTTGACCGGCAGTTTCCTGATTGGGAAGGGAAAGACCTCGGCAGCCAGACCTTGAAAGAGTTGCTGACACCTGCAGATACAAGAATTCCAGAAGGATCTGGCGGATAAGCGCAACAGGTTCAATCCGGCGAGAGCCTTTTCGAGCCGCCAATGTGACCGTGGCTCAATTTCTGATCTCAAATTTTACCAGGGAACTCCATGACAGTAGCAGCCTTGACCGAAGGCCGCGCCCAGATCACGGGCGACGGCGTGACGGATCGCGTCGACTTGCCTTTCCAGTTTGTCGACCAGAACAACCTGCAGGTATCGCACCGGACTGCAACCGGCGTGATTACCGTTTGGCAGTATCAGCAAAGCCCGGGCAACTGGCACTTTACCGGCGGCAACTTCGGCACCGGTACCGTGCTCTTTGACGCCAGCGCATTGCAGGCAGGCGAAACGCTGACGGTTCTGCTGGTGAGCAAATACGATCAGCCTTACAGCCTGGCGGGTGGTGAGATTGACCCTGCGGTCATGGAACGCGCCATGGACCGGACGGCGATCAACATGCAGTCGGTCGCCACTCGGGCGCTGATCGAGGTCAACGGCGGCTTTGACCTGAAAGGCCGGCGGATGATCAACGCGCTTGATGCGGCCGATAATCAGGACTTGCCGACGCTGCAGCAGGTTCTTGAAATCGCCTCACTGCCAGGCGCGCAAGGGCCGAAAGGCCCGGTCGGCAACCAAGGCCCGACGGGTCCGTCCGGTCCGCAAGGCCCTGCGGGTCCGCAGGGACCACAGGGGGAACGTGGCCCGCTCGGTTATGAAGGTCCGCGAGGCCCTACCGGCTATCAAGGTCCGGAAGGCCCGCGCGGTCCTGAAGGGCCATCCGGTCCGACTGGCTCGCAAGGACCGATTGGGCCGCAGGGTCCACACGGGCCAGAGGGGCCGATTGGCAAGTCATTTGACCCGGATTACACCGGCCTGACGGCCGACCGTGCAGCCTATGACGCCGAACCCAAAGACACGTCCTTTCTCGATACCGAGGCCGGGATTGTTTATTGGAAGCTCTCCAACGCGGTCGGCGCCTGGTCGACGGGCGTCAACTTCGGGCGCGGGCCGCAGGGCTTGCAGGGGCCACAGGGCATTCAAGGCCCGGCTGGTCCTGTCGGGCTGAACCACCGGGGAACGTGGAACGTGGCAACCGCTTACGTCGAGCGGGATACGGTCAGCCATGACGGGTCTTACTTCATCTGCGTGGCGGCTCACACCGGCGTCACCCCGGAAGATGCTGCGGCCGAATGGGACATTGTCACCGCCAAAGGGGAGCGCGGCCTGCAGGGGTTGAAGGGCATTCAGGGTCCGGAAGGCCCGCAGGGCGTGCAAGGTCCGGAAGGTATCCAAGGCCCGAAAGGTGATACCGGCGCGCAGGGGCCGACGGGCGCGGAAGGTCCGCAAGGACCGCAGGGCGATCCCGGGTTGAGCTATCGCGGTGTCTGGACTTCGGGCGAAACGTACAATTCTGACGAAACGGTCACATACAACGGATCTTCGTATATCTCGTTGCGGGTGAGCATCGGACAGAACCCAAGCATTTCGCCGGATGATTGGGGCCTGCTTGCTGCAAAGGGTGATGTGGGGCCGGTTGGCGCAACTGGTCCGGAAGGGCCACAAGGTTCAACCAGTTACGACGCCGGGACCGTTGGCGGCCTGACGCCAAGCCAGCTTTTACGGTCCGACATCGGGGGCACGATCAGCGGTAGTCTGACCGTCAACGGTCACGTCTACGCCACCGGCTACGTTTACGTGAACACGGACAATAGCGGCGACGCCTGGATTGTGTTCAAGGATGCAAACAGCGGCGGTGCAGACCGCCTTTTAGGCTGGGACGACAGTGCGAATGCCCTTGTTGCTGAAGAGAATGACGGCGGCATTCACAAGCTGGCGCTTGTTTATGACGGCTCAAGTGTAAACGAAACCAACTTTCCGATTGGGCATATCATCTGGGCATCTGCACCCGCCGGGATCAACAGAAACGCTTCACGAGCCTGCTACTTGCACACGGCATCAACGGGCTACGCCGACAGTTCGGACGGTAACAGATCTTCCGGCCTATCGGGCACTTGGCGATGCCGAGGGCAAGCCGGTGCTGTCGCCATCTATCAGCGTGTTGCGTGAGGAAAAGGCATGACCGAAATCAACGTCAAGACAACCGTCATCACCAATTTTCATGGCTTCTTTGCAAACCACGAAACCGACCACACCCTAACCGATATGTCCAAGATTGTCGGTGCGTGCTCCTATGATGTGCAACACGCAAATGGGTACACGGAAACAATCGAAACCGGCTTGCGGCCGGGCGAAAACTTCGGGTGGAGCATTAAGGTAATCCAGGCTGCGCAGGCCTGGCGAAACTCCGGTGGGGTCATTCCGGAATGGGTTCCGTCTACGTCTGAATAAACTCGGCCCAACCGACCGAAACACGCACCGCCCTTGAGGCGGTTTTTTTATGCCTGAAAGGCACTCCAATGAAATTGGTTTCAGACTGGCGCGCGGTCCTGCAAAGGGCTTGGAGCGTGCGCCTTATGCTGCTTTCTGCGCTGCTCTCTGGCGCGGAAGTGGCTCTGCCCTTTTTGGGCGACTTCATTGCGCCGGGCTTACTTGCAGCCCTGTCGGCGCTCACAGTGTCGGCCGCGTTCGTGGCCCGGCTTCTCGTACAAAGGAACATGAACGATGGGACGTAAAACCCGCCTTGTCGGCGGCATTGGCACGGCTGCGATTGTGCTGGTCGGTGCCTGGGAAGGTCTGCGCCTGGCGGCATACCGGGACGTTGTCGGCGTTCCAACCGTCTGTTACGGCGAAACGCTCGGGGTGAAGCTTGGGGACAAGCACACACAGGCCGAGTGTGACGCAATGCTGTTGGCCTCGTTGCAACGGCATGAAGCCGGAATGAGAAAGTGCCTCAAGCGGCCGGATGCCATTCCCGCAAAATCCTATGTCGCGTTCGTCAGTCTCACCTACAACATCGGGGTAGGGGACTTTTGCCGGTCGACTGCGCGCAAGCGTCTCGATGCCGGGGACGTGCGCGGCGCCTGTAACACAGCCAAGTGGTTCAACAAGGCAGGCGGCCGGACGATCCGGGGACTTGTAAACCGCCGTGCGGCCGAGCATTCGCTATGCCTGGAAGGGCTGCGGTAATGCCGGTGATCGCCTGGATACTCCAAAGCCGCACCGCGTGTGCTGCCCTCGCCATTGCCGCCGTTCTGGGCGGCTTTTTTGTTTGGCACAAGGTCGACAAGTCGAGCGCGGTTCGCCAGGCCGTTGTCGAGTATGTGGCCGACGCGGAATTGACCGCAGCCCGGGTGCAGCTTGAAGAACTGAAACGCCGGAAGGTTGTCACGGAACGGGCAAACCGGCGTTTCCTCTCTCTTATCGATCAGGCCAACGCGGAAGCGGAAGCCGCAGCAAAGGAGTTGGAACACTATGTTTCGACCGTTGGGGATGGCTGCACTTTGCAGCCTGATCTTTTTGAGCGCTTGCGCAACCAATGACGACCGGTTGCGAACGGCCGCCGCATTGTCGGCACAAGTGGAAATCACCAAAGAGCTTCCGGGTTATCCGGACGACTGCCGACAGAAAGAAGCGTCCGGCGTTCGGGTCGGGGAGCCTCTGGACGTGGCCCTGATCCGGACAGACCAGGCGCTTGGCCGGGCCAATGCCCGCGTGATGCGGTGCAGCCGGTGGTTCGACGAAATCAAACAGGGCTACGCAGGGGGCGTGCAATGAACGAAGATCAGATGCGGGAAATCGCCCGTGAAGGTGGCAAAGAAGGCGGCCGGGAAGCTGCCCAAGAAGTACTCAAGGCGCTCGGTGTTGACATCGAGAATACCATCGAAGCGCAGAAAGACATGCACTTTCTGCGTGATCTGCGAAAAGGAACGTCCAGCGTCAAAGGCAAGGTGATCAATACCGTTGTGGGGGCGTTGGCGCTGGCTGGCCTCTACAAGCTTCTGTCGGGAATTAGATGGGGGGCTTGAATTCTCAAAAAGGCATTGTTCGTTAACTTGACATACTGTTCACTATTTTAATTCTAGTTATTCGAAAATATCAAAACTATCTCCAATTAACGAACAAACGCCGATGCCGGTTTTGAAACTTTGGAGATCAAGATGTCCTCACCGTTGAAATCAATTCTGCATGTCAATGCCTCAGCACGTACCGCCGGTTCAGTGACGCGTGACCTCGGGCAGACCTTCGTGACACGTTTGCTGGCAAAATCACCAGATGCAAAAGTCCTTACTCGCGATGTTTCCCAAGGGGTACCGTTCCTGAGCGAAGAGTGGATTGGCGCGACTTTTACAGATCCTGCTGCACGGAGTGCAGAACAAAAAATGGTGCTTGCTCTGTCCGACACGCTTGTTGGAGAATTGAAGGAGGCAGACACCATCGTAATTGGGACGCCTGTTTACAACTTTTCTATTCCGGCTACGCTAAAAGCCTGGGTTGATATGATCGCGCGAGCAAGAGAGACGTTTCAGTACACTGAGAACGGACCTGTCGGTCTGCTTCAGGGTAAAAAGGCGTACGTCATCATTGCCTCTGGTGGAACCAAAATAGGATCAGAGATCGACTTTGCCGGAAATTACCTGAAGCATATTCTTGGCTTTATCGGCATCTCCGATGTGACAATGATCGCGGCAGATCAATTGATGATCGAACCGGAAAACCGTGACGCAGCACTGGCTCAAACGATAGAGTTGGCCGCATGAGCGGAACCTGTGTTGAGACCTAATATTCCAGTGTTTGAAATTGCGGAATGCAACAGGCTTCCTGTGAAGTGAAATTTTTGGTTGTGTCTGGGCAGCTGCGGCAATTGCCCAGTCTCCAGTGCGTTCGGGCGCTATTTCTCTCCCTCGACACCCGTACGAGCAATCAATTCTGGAATCAGCACAGCATCTTCGGCGGCTGCACCTTCTGGTGCAGCCGACTACGCCGGGAATCTAAAATTGTTCGTTGAATTGTCCTGCTGTCTGCTCGGCGCAGCTCGTTTTCTTTGATTTTTTGCCGTTTGGTTCAGATTGCACCAACTACAATTGCAGCCAAAAACGCAAAGGCTGCTAGGAAGGCAATCATGTTCAGGTTCCGTACAAGGGTCATATGTCCGCTCCCGATTACCTCTTTCTGACGGGGTGATACTAAGTCAGCATAATGCCGAAGCGAAGCAAAAAAGATGCTGCAGCGCAGCGGAGAATTGCATTCCAGGGTTGTGTTTGTTGAGGAAGCATTAAGTAAAGCCTTGATTGGAAACGTTCACTGCCTTTTGCGAAAAAACAGAACTAATTTGTCCTGGAGGTACGATCGAGGGTTGCAAATAATTATTTGGCGCGTCGATTTATTTGTGGGGAGGCCTTCCTGCTGCTGGCCGTTTCTCCAGGTTATGCGGCGTTCAACGGTAGCTTAATGTTAAGGGCCTGCTGATAATGTCGAGGCTTACGCGACTGTCGCGCCGGAGTGTCGATGATCAATCTTGCAAAACTTGCTGATCTGGCGAGGGACACAAGCGCTGGAGGGCGCAAAAGCCTGGTCAGCATGCTGACGGACCTATTCGTGAACTCCGGTGACGACCGTGACGAGCAGATCAGCCTGCTATTTGGCGACATCGTTCTCAAAGTTCTCGGACAGCTGGAGGAAGAAACCAGGATCATTCTGTCCAAACGAGTTTGCAAGGAGAAAGATGCTCCTCGTGAACTGATGGTGAAATTGGCACAGGATGAATTTCCGGTTGCCGGCCCGGTTCTGGAAAACTCACCTGCACTCACCTCAGAAGACCTGGTCGAGATCGCATGTTCTGCGTCGATGGAGCATCTGGGGGCAATTGCCGGGCGTGAAACCGTCGACAAGGCAGTTACCACTGTATTGGTGGATCGGGGGGATACGGCGGTTTTAAGTAAAGTCGCTGAAAACCAGGGTGCAGAGTTCGCTGATGCATCCTTCCTGAAATTGGTGGAAAAAGCCCGATCGAGTGAAGCAATCCAGGCTGCCTTGATCAACCGCACCGACTTGCCGGATGCAGCTGCTCATGCCTTGCTGCCTTTCTTGACGGAAGAGTTGAAAGAAAGGGTCAGTGCACTCGGTGCCGACAGCACGCTTGTTCAGCTCCTGGCTGAACGTGCCGCTACCGAAGTGGCCGCTCGTGCGCACAAGCTTGAAGAGGCACGTGAACAATCCAACGCATTGATCCGTGACGTGGTGAGCAAGAAGACCAAAATCGATGATGCCGTGACCTTGTTCGCCCGTTCGGATCGAACAGCGGAGCTGGGTATGTTGCTTGCCAAGGTAAGCAATCTGCCGCCCAGTGCGGTATCCCAGCTCTTGTTCAGCGCAAGCGACAAGCCATTGATAATTCTTTGCAAGGCGAACGGCGTTACAGCCGAAGCCTACAAGGATATTCTCACGATGAGGGCCAGGCGGTTGCGCATTGGCGGATTGGAGCTGAATGCCGCCATCCAGCGTTATGCAGCGCTTAGTGAAGATGGCGCTCGCAGATCACTTGAAACCTTGAAGCAATCCGGTGCTAATTTCGGTTTGAAAACTGAAGAAGAAAAAACCGAAGCGGAAGCCGTACGGTCAAAAAAGAACATTCCCTTCGCATCAAGTCGCTGATTTTTTCAGTTCGCAGATCTCTGCAATGTTGCCGTCATCGCCGCAGCGGAGATCAGGAATGCGCCGCCCACCTTGTTTACCAGTCTAAGCAGGGAAGGACTTCTCAGTTTTTGTCCGAGGGCTGCTGCTGCATAGGCGTAAACAGCTGCATTCAAAACACCCAATGCGACGAAGGTCGTTCCCAAAAGTGCGAGCTGCGGGACAACTGGGGCGTGAGGTGCGATGAAGTGTGGCAGGAAAGCCATAAAGAAAACAATGCCTTTTGGATTGAGCGCTGTGACCACATATGCATGCCAGAATATTTTTCTGGGGGGAACATCGGCAACCTGATGCGGCCCAAGTGCAGTTGGCCGGCTTCTCCACATTTTCAGGCCAAGCCAGACCAGGTAGATCGCCCCTACCCATTTGAGCACGGTGAATGCTGTTGCAGACGTCGCCAGAATGGCACCGAGACCCATCAGCGACGCAGCTGCTGCTGTCGCGTCCCCCAAGCCAACACCCAATACGCTGGCAACCGCAGACTTGCGTCCCTGGGTCAAAGCATAGCTGACAACAAGCATGATCGTCGGACCCGGGATGGCGAGGACGATCAATGTGGCAATCACATAGGCGAAAAAGAGTTCTAATGTCATGGGGAGCCATCCACTTTTTGGGTCATGCAACCATAGACGCAGGACAAGCGTTGATCAATCATGAGGGTCGCTGGCAAGTACAATGTGCGGAGTTGGGAATGCACTTAAACCTCGTGTCGATTTGTACTGCTCTCGCGTTGTGTTGCCTGCTGCCTTTAGATGTTTACGCAAATCCTCCATTGCCGCAGGAAAAGCCGCTTCCTGGCCTCGGTAGTTCGCAATTCATCGAGGGGGTGGATGTGCCGGCGATCAAGCCAGCTACTCTTCCGGAAGGGCCTTTGGCAGGACCTGACGACAGTGGCAGAAAAGCTTCTGCGGGCGAATCCTCCACACCGTCAGCTTGCGATATTCCGGGTGCTACTTTTGAACAACTTGCTCCCTTGCAAGGGGATCAACCTGATGAGGATTGCGGGATCACCGTACCTGTCAACCTTTCTGGGTTACGTGGCGAGGATGCCGAAGTGACCTTCCCGATGAAAGCCACGCTATCATGCGGTTTTGCGACGTCACTTACAGCGTGGGTGATCGAAGATGTCTTGCCCATTGCACAAGCACAGTTCGGGAAACCAGTGTCCGAGTTTCTCACAGGCCCTGGTTATCAGTGTCGCCGACGAAACAATCTTCCAGATGGAAAGCTCTCCGAACATGCGCTTGGCAAAGCCATTGATATTGTGGCCTTCCGATTAAGTGACGGTACTGAGATTTCAGTTGAAAAGGATTGGGCGCGCAACACGCAGAGCGGAAGCTTCCTGTCCGCCATACACAAGGCTGCCTGTAAAAGGTTCACCACCGTTCTCGGCCCCGATGCAGACCCAAATCACAAGTCTCACTTCCATCTCGATATCGGATGCCACGGCAAAAGCTGTAATTACATTATCTGCCAATAACCCAATCCCGGCTTGCAAATCAGCCTCAAGCTTGTTCCTTTCTATTCGATGACTTCTAACGCCGGAAGGACTGATGGAACGTTATAAAACAGCTCTTGACGCCGCCTTGGATCTTCGTCCCGATCAGCCTGTGTATTGTTTCCGGCCGGACGTGCTCAGGCATGACGCACAGCAATTCCAGTCGCTCTTCCCCGGCAAGACGGCTTACGCGGTCAAGACGAATGGTGAGCCATTTGTCCTTGAGGCACTGGCAAAGGCCGGGATCAGTTGTTTCGATGTCGCATCGCCTGCAGAGTTCGCCGCGGTGAAAGAGGCAGCACCAAAGGCTGAGATGCTTTACATGCATCCTATCAAGGCACAGTCGGACATTCGGCTAGCTTTGGAAACCTACGGTATTCGAACCCTTTCGCTCGACCACGAAGACGAAGTCGCGAAGATCCTGCGTGTTGTTAGGGCCCTTGATATAGATCCTGGAACGATCACGCTCTTCGTTCGTATCGCCACAAAGGGGCATGCTGCTTACGAGTTGTCGAAGAAGTTTGGCGCGGCTCCAGGTCACGCCGTTGAGTTGCTGCAACGGATCGACCGTATCGGGTTCAAATGCGGATTGTGTTTTCACGTAGGAAGCCAGATCGAAGAACCGGAAACCTATGAGCGAGCGCTGGCTTCAGCCGATTGGATCAGGTCACGTGCTGGCGTGCCCGTTGTGGAGCTTGATGTCGGGGGAGGGTTTCCGGCCGTTTATGGTCACGATCCGCGCCGCAAAGCGCCTGAGATGCCCTCGCTCGTGGAATTGATGGGGCAGTTGAAAGCCGATATTGCTGATTGGCAATTTGATGACCTGCCTCTTGTCGCCGAGCCAGGCAGAGTGATCGTGGCCCGATCGATCTCTCTCATTGTCAGAGTACTGTTGAAAAAGGGGCGCCGCCTTTACATCAATGATGGCATCTGGGCATCTCTTTCCGACAGTTGGACCGGAAAGATCACGCTGCCGGCTCGTTTCATTCCAGATCCGGCTCGCAAAACACGGGCTGGTCAGCCCGACAAGATTGTTCCCTTCAAGGTCTGCGGCGCAACCTGCGACAGCGTTGATATTCTTTCCAGGCCTTTCTGGCTGCCGGAGACAGTCGACACGGGAGACTGGATCGAGATTGGCCATATCGGTGCCTACAGCTTGTCGCTTCGCACAAGGTTCAATGGTTTTTATCCCGACAAGGTCATTGAGGTCGACACGCCGTTCGATTTCGGTGCTGCGCCGGAAGGCTTCGCTTCAATAGAAACCATGGCGGATTGATGCAAACAGGCTGATTGAACGAAACAACCTGGTTGCACTTGCCCACCGAGGCTGTTCAGTTCCCTTGGAGCATGACCCTTCTGAAAAGAATGACAACAAACGGGTGACCGGTTCGGCCGGTCGGTCGTTTGTTGCCACGAGTTCTTCAGTACCACCAGGCGGGCGCAAGCTTATTGGCAGAAACGCTGTTCACCCTGGTAGGTGGTATAGGTACCGGTCGACGGGTTGAACGACCGGTATTTCGAAGAGCAGTACTGGTACCAGGCTGGGCTCCACGGCTGATAACCGATGGCCGTGTTGACGCGACCAGGATAAGGAGCCGGCGGGTAGTGATTTACCGGCGGCGGGCCTGCGTAGCTCGGCTGGCGGGTCGCACCCAGCAGAATTGCTCCTGCAGCGAGGCCGATGACACCTGCCGCGACAGCCGCGCCAAGATTATCATTGTTTTTGTGTCGGTTATGATTTCGATTATTGTGTCTCTGGTTATGGTGGTGGCCGCCACGGTGGTCACGCCAACCGTTGCGCGAGCCGGCTTCAGCAGCCGCGAAGGTCGGCAAAAGAAGGGCGCCCGTGAGGGCGGCGGCAACAAGACGTTTGCTCATGGTCTTCATTGGTTTTCTCCAAAGGCAGGCGCTGTTCTCGATTGGCGCCGTATCTGATGGTGAGACAATCGCATAGGCGCCCTGAACCGGTTCTGAGATGTCTGTTCATCTGACGTTCAGAATTCGGGGGGAAGGCGAAAACCGTGGAATGCAAATTGTCTGCGCCGACAGAAAACAGAACTTGGAGGGGCCGTGAGCCTGGAAAAAGAACCGAAATCAGTAATCCGGCCGACCGATGATCAAGCCAGAAGATTGGCCAAGGAGTTGATCAGAACCGCGAGGTTTGGTGCTTTGGCGGTGCTCGAAGCCGAAACGCGGCATCCACTTGCCAGTCGGGTTGCGGTGGCGACCGATTTGGATGGTGCACCTTTCATCCTCACAAGTACATTGTCCGGACACACGGCGGCAATTCTGGAGAACCCTTCATGTTCGCTATTGTTGGGCGAACCTGGAAAAGGCGATCCGCTCGCTCATCCGAGAATTTCTCTTTTCTGCAAGGCAGTAAAGATATCGAGAGGAAGTTCGGATCATGAGCGGTTGCGCAACCGTTACCTCTCTCGTCATCCCAAAGCCGAACTTTATGTCGATTTCGGAGACTTTTCCTTTTTCAGGTTGGAGCTCTCCAGGGCCAGCCTGAATGGAGGCTTTGGCAAGGCTTTTGAATTGGAGGAAGAGGACTTATTGGCAAAAGTTAGTTCGCCTGGTGACTGGTCTTCAATGGAAGCCGGAGCGGTTGCGCATATGAACGCAGACCATAGGGATGCGGTGAAACTTTATGCGCAGAATTTGCTGAAGGCCGGAGAGGCCAATTGGCGGCTTGCCTGTCTGGATCCCGAAGGCGCTGATCTTGTGGCTGGAGATAAGGTTGAACGTCTCTGGTTTGCAGATCCATTGGAAGATCCGTCTGAACTGAGGCCTGCACTGGTCGCTCTGGCTTTGCAGGCGCGCAACACCTGAACACAATTCAAACGACGTCTCGTCGAAACTCCAAGTTGAGCTTGCTTGTCATTTTCGTAAGCGCTATCGAGGCTCATCTGTTTCAATTTGGACGTTTGTTTTGCCAACACTCTGACCGGTCATCGATCCCGCCATGCATTCGCTCGAATGCGTCATGAACTTTGTTCGTCCTGGCGGCGGATCGGGGCCGGTGTGGCTTGGCCATGCGCATCTGATCCTGTTTCGGTTCACTGCATTCATTTCGAAAAAGCTTCCAGCCAGACTGAGTGCCGATAGCTGACGCTGTCCGGCCGTCCCGACTGCCTGTGACGGACTTCCCGTGCGAGGAAGACCCACGGAATGTCGTCTATATTGAACATGGAATGGTCCGTTGTCCGTTCTCAGACACCTAGAATAAAGCGTCCCTGCCAACGATGCGGGTTTGTGCAACCTTTTGGTTCGACGGGCAAATTCCGGTTGAACGCGAATGGAAGCCAGCTTGACGCCTGGCTGATCTATCGTTGCGATGTCTGTGGAAGCAGATGGAACAGGGCCATTTTTGAACGTCGAGCCGTGAGCAGCCTTTCGGCAGAACTCATCGAAGCCTTGCAGCGGAACGATGAGGGAGTGGCGAGCACCTTCGCCTGCAACACCAAAGGGAGAGGCGGAGGCAAGGGGGGCACTGATTTCAGCCTGAAACGACGAATGGTTGCCAGCGATTGTGCAGATGCCTGCACTGTGGCACTGACAATCCTGAATTCGGATCACGTCCAGGTTCGTCTGGATAAGGTCCTTGCAAAAGGGCTTGGTCTCTCGCGCAACCGCGTTCTGCTCCTGGTGGAGCAAGGATCGCTGAGATTTCCCATGAACAATGTGAAGATCTTGAAGAGACGGGTTCCCGACAAGATCTGTATCGAACTTTTCATTGGTCCGGCAAGCGACAGATCGGTCTTTTGGAATTATCTGGTCTGCATGAATTAACCGCAGGAGCGGGAGTTAGAAACCGAATGGCTCCAGATCCCCGTGTCCGCGTTGCGGACACGGGGCAGCGGTCAGTCGTTTTGGCAGGTGTTCCGGAGAGCATGGCGAGCAGTTGTCAAGCTGCGCGCAGGTGACCGAGAAAATCGCCCAACCCGTCGCGAATTGTCGTTATCTGGGAGGAAATGTTCTGAATGCCTCCCACGACTTCCTGCACCCTGTCGCCGGATACCTGCGCTGCCTGGTTCACTTCGGAGATATTGAAGGTAATGTCGGCACTGCCTTGCGCGACCTGATGCGCGTTTTTGGCTATTTCTGACGTAACTGCGTTTTGCTCTTCAATCGCAGAGGCAATTCCGGAAATCTGTTCGCGAATTTCCATCATGGCTTTGACAACCGTGGTAATTGCATCAGAACAGGTTGCCGCCCCGGACTGGACACCGCTCAGCTGTGAACCAATCTGATCGGTTGCCTGTCCGGTTTGCGTGGCTAGCGCCTTTACTTCAGAAGCCACGACGGCAAATCCCTTGCCTGCTTCGCCAGCTCTCGCTGCTTCGATAGTTGCGTTCAAGGCCAGCAGATTGGTCTGGGCAGCAATGTCGCTGATCAGTTTCAGGACATCCGTGATCTCCTCTGCCGATGTAGACAGTTTTCCGACTGTCTCTCCGGAAACTTCGGCCTGTTCAGATGTACGAGAGGTGGAGGAATTCGCGAGTGTAATCTGGCGGCTGATTTCGTGAATTGAACTCGCCAGTTCCTCAGACGCGGATGCAACAGATTGGACCGATGCTGTGGCCTGTTCGGCTGCAGCGGCAACCGTGTTGGACCTTTCAATGGTCTCATGACTGTTGCGCGCCAATTCGTCGGCACCGGACGCAAGTTCACTCAATGCAGAAACCGCTGTGTCGCAGCTGGTCATCAGGAGCCTTTCAAGCTCGTCGGCCAACCGCAATCTTGTATCGCGACGATCCGCTTCTGCCTGCATTTCTTCTTCGCGAGCCTGTTCCTGCAGGCGCTTCATCTCGATCGTGTTTTCACGGAAGGTTTCGAATGCGCTTGCCACCTGACCGATTTCGTCATTCGTGCGTACATTTACTTCCACATCCGTGTTGCCTCTGGCGAGCTCCAGAAGGCCTGCGGTGACCTGGTGCAAGGGACGGGAAATCAGATATCTGGCGAAAAGGACTGAGCCGACAAGGCACAAAATCAAAGTCAGCGCCGCGGTGATCGCGATTTGCTGAAAGGCCTGTTTCTCGTGTTCTTCTGCAGATGACGCCGCTGTTTGCGTAAAACGCTCGATCTCGGTGAGTAGCGACACCAGTTCATGGTCGAGGCGGTTCTGTTCCTTTTCCAACTCAACGAGAAGGGTGCTCGCATCGGAGAGGTTGTTCTGTTCGATCTTCGCCAAGATACCAGCTATTTCTGCAGAATAGGTTTGATACTCATTCTCGATGCGTTTGAGCTGTTCGAGCGTTTGGGAAAACTCGTCCCGTTGCGTGTCGGATGCCGACTTTTCCAGCGCCGAAAGGGCGAGTGCTTCCGCTTTCAGAATTTCATCGGAAACCTGTTCGTTCAGAGCGGCCAAAGTGGATTTCAAGGCAGCGGTTGATTCAGCATCTTCGCCGGAGGTCAGGCCGGACACGCGCATGATCCGTTCAATCACCGCTGCCTGCTGTAGTTGATGATTGGCAACCTGACTGATTGCTTGCGTGAGTGGAATATCCTTATCCGCAATGTTTTGAAGTTCCTTCCCGATTAAACCCATCTGAATGATGGCGACTGCGGCCACAACAAGCAGGCCAAGACTGAGGAAGGCAACCAGTGCTAGAATTTTCGCGGCAACCGAAGTTGCAATGGGATTTGATGCAAACATATCTCAAAAGCCCGAGTTTCTCGTCGCCATGGGCAGCGGCAGAGTTGAAGTTGTGTCAGTTTAGGCGGACTCAGATTGAAAAAACGGTAAACTTTGTCCCTGAGAGAAAGAATAATTCTCGTATAGGTAGAAGTGACGATGTGCATATCTGCAACCAAATAACAAAAGAACGGCTACCCAATCAGATGGCCGTTCTTTTTCTTCGATCTATTGGAATTTGGATCAGGCGTGGCCCCAACCACCCGCCGTGGGCGTGATGACGGTGACCGCTTCTCCTGCCTCAAGAACCGTCTGATCACAGCCCTCCAGTTGTTGGATCTCGCCGTTCAGCCGCCGAACTTCGGTGCGGCCGAGTTCGCCGTCGCTGCCACCGTCCAATCCTTTCGGTGGAACGGTACGGTGGGACGCCAGGATCGCACAGTCCATTTTCTCAAGGAAACGCAAGGTCCGCCTGGTGCCGTCACCCGCTGACCACTTGCCTTTGCCACCGGACCCCTTGCGGATATGGAAATCCTCCAGGAGAACCGGGAAACGGAACTCCAATACTTCTGGGTCGGTTAGCCGGGAGTTGGTCATGTGGGTATGGACACCATCCGTACCATTGAAGCCAGGCCCCGCCGGCGAGCCGGAACAGATGGTTTCATAGTACTGATACGTGTTGTTGCCAAATGTCAGGTTGTTCATCGTTCCCTGAGCATTGGCCATGGCACCAAGAGCTGCGAAGACGGCATTGGTTACATGCTGGGACGTTTCCACGTTACCCGCCACGACCGCAGCCGGATAGGAAGGCCGCAACATGCAGTCATCCGGAATGATGATGTTGATCGGTTTGAGACAGCCGGCGTTCATCGGAATGTCGCCGTCTACCATCACCCGGAAGCAATAAAGGATTGCCGCACGGGTCACAGGTTCTGGCGCATTGAAGTTGTTCGGCTTGACGCCCGAGGTCCCGGTAAAGTCGACCGTTGCCTCGCGCTTTGATTTGTCGACGGTAATCTTGACCTTGATCACGGAGCCCTGGTCAGTCGGGTACTCGTATTCGGAGTCCTTCAGCGCTTCGATCACGCGGCGAACGCTTTCTTCCGCGTTGTCCTGGACGTGCCCCATATAAGCCTGGACCACGTCCAGTCCGAAGTGGGTGACCATCTTCCGAAGTTCCTGGATACCCTTTTCGTTTGCGGCGATCTGTGCGGACAAATCGGCGACGTTCTGATGCGGGTTGCGGGCGGGGTAGGGATGGTTGGTCAGAAGCTCAACTAGTTCCTGTTCGCAGAAACGTCCTTCGTCGACGATCTTGAAGTTGTCGAACAGAACACCTTCCTCGTCCACGTTGGTCGCGCGCGGCGTCATGGAGCCTGGGGCGGAGCCGCCGACATCAGCATGGTGGCCACGGGACGCCGACCAGAAAAGGATCTCCTTGCCTTCGTCATCGAAGACCGGCGACACAACTGTGATATCCGGTAAGTGCGTGCCACCGTTGTACGGGGCGTTCAATGCAAACAC
Organism: Labrenzia sp. C1B70; assembly: GCF_000475395.1. Classification (NCBI taxonomy): domain Bacteria; kingdom Pseudomonadati; phylum Pseudomonadota; class Alphaproteobacteria; order Hyphomicrobiales; family Stappiaceae; genus Labrenzia; species Labrenzia sp. C1B70. The sequence goes on along the minus strand of NZ_AXCE01000012.1, from coordinate 736,470 downwards.
GTCGCCCGGCTTGATCTTGCCCTTGTTGAGCTTGATGACCGTTTCCACCGAACGGTCCATGGACCCCAGATGAACCGGCATGTGTGGTGCGTTGGCAACCAAGGCACCGTCTGCGTCGAAGACGGCACAAGAGAAATCAAGACGTTCCTTGATGTTGACCGAGTATGCGGTGTTCTGAAGGGTGACCCCCATCTGTTCCGCAATAGACATGAACAGGTTGTTGAACACTTCGAGCATGACCGGGTCGGCGTGCGTTCCGATGGCTTCTGCGCGTTTCAACGGCACGATACGCTTCAGGATCACGTGATCCTTTGAATTGATCTCTGCCTGCCAGCCGTCTTCAACAGCGATCGTGGCATGTGGTTCGATGATCACCGCAGGTCCGGTCACCTTCATGCCCGGTTTCAGCACTTCGCGTTTGAAGATACCGGCCTTGTGCCAGGTGCCTTCGGAGTAAATGCTTGTGGAGGTTGCCGGGGAGGGCGTCCCTGTGGCCAATGTCAGATCCGGCTCGGTGAGACCGGCGCCGCCACCGGCCGTTTCGACTTCCAGGGCTTCAACGACGACCGGTTTTTTCTCATAGGCAAAGCCGAACTGTTTCTTGTGTGCATCCTCAAAGGCTGCCCGCATTTCAGAGACGGACCCGAGGGGGGCCGGTAGCGGAGTGTCGGTGCCGTCGTAACGCAAGTGTGCGGTTGCGGTCGTGCGGCGCGCGGCGGCAGTGATCGACTGCCTGTCGAGTTCCGCTTCCGTCTGGCTGGCAAGCTGATCACGAAGAGCCTGCAGTTCAGGGATCAAATCGTCCGTAAGTGTCTTCACGACGGCCTGTTGCCGGTCTGCGCGGATATCAGCCAGTCCCATGCCGTATGCCGACAGGATGCCCGAGAACGGGTGCAGAATGACGGTCTTCATGCCGAGACTGTCGGCAACGCGGCAGCCGGTCTGGCCACCAGCGCCACCGAAGCAGGTCAACGCGTATTCGGTCACGTCGTAGCCGCGTTGGACCGAAATCTTCTTGATGGCATTGGCCATGTTCTCGACGGCGATTTTCAAGAAGCCGTCTGCAACATCTTCCGGGGTGCGTCCATCGCCAATGCGCACAGCCAGATCCGTGAAACGTTTGCGAACTACATCGCCGTCAAGCGGCTGATCCTGGTCCGGGCCAAAGATCTTCGGAAAGAATTCCGGTGCCAGTTTGCCTGTCATCAGGTTGGCGTCTGTAACGGTGAGAGGCCCGCCGCGTCGGTAGCAGGCCGGACCCGGATTTGCCCCGGCTGAATCGGGGCCCACCTGAAAGCGGCCGTCTGCATAATGAAGGATCGAACCGCCGCCAGCTGCAACCGTATGGATCATCATCATCGGAGCGCGCATGCGCACACCGGCGACTTCCGTTTCGAATGCGCGTTCGTAGTCGCCGTCGTAATGACAGACGTCTGTAGACGTGCCGCCCATGTCAAAACCGATGATCTTTTCGAAACCGGCCATACGTGAGGTCTCGACTGCGCCGACAACACCTCCGGCCGGGCCTGACAGGATTGCGTCCTTGCCCTGGAAGAGGTCTGCAGCGGTGAGACCTCCGGAAGACTGCATGAACATCAGCCGCGGACCTTCACCCAGTTCTTCCTGTACCTGGTTCACATAGCGGCGCAGGATGGGTGACAGATAGGCGTCGACCACAGTGGTGTCGCCGCGTCCCACCAGCTTCATCAGCGGTGACACTTCATGGGACACCGAGATCTGCGGGAAGCCGATGTCTTCAGCAATCTTTTTGAGAAGTTGTTCATGGGTCGGATAGGCGTAAGCGTGCATCAGCACGATTGCGATGGAGCGAATGCCGTCATCCCATGCGGCCTGCATTGCACTACGGGCCTGTCCTTCGTCCAGTGCGAGTTCCAGTTCGCCATCGGCGCGGACACGTTCGACGATCTCGTGGACGCTCTCATAGAGCAGCTCAGGCTTTATGATTTCCTTGGCAAAAATATGCGGTCGCGCCTGGTAGCCGATCTCGAGCGCATCCCGAAAGCCTTTCGTGATGAACAGAGCTGTTCGCTCACCCTTGCGCTCCAGAAGTGCATTGGTGGCAACGGTCGTGCCCATCTTTACGGTCGCGATCTTGTCCGAGGGAATGGTCGCGCCTTTTTCCACACCAAGCAATTCCCGGATGCCTTGAATGGCGGCATCGCGATAGGCTTCCGGATTTTCGGAGAGCACCTTGTGCGGATGCAGCGTGCCGTCCGGTGACCTGCCGACGATGTCGGTAAAGGTGCCGCCACGGTCGATCCAGAAATCCCACTTGGCTGTCATGATCTTCCCTCTGATGCTGCCGGCTTTAAGGAACACGCGATTCCATGCCGATAATTAGCGTTTTGATAGCAAGTGAATTTATGCTGACATTTTATCGATAAAATGTCGATGAAAAAATCTGAATGGGTTGTTATTTGATCTTTTTATCGCCTGCGGTACCCCCATATGACCTTGTGGTAAAAGGGAAAACTGAAAGCTGGCGATGTCGGAAAACGATTAATCAGAAGAACGGGATCCGTTTCTGCTGCGTCTGGCGGAGGCTGTCGACTTCACAATCAGTATACTGACAGCAGACCTCTGGTTCGTTGGCATCTTCCTGCTTGTCGCCCTGCTTCTCGGCGTTTCCCTGCTTGGGCTTTTTCTGGAAGTTGCAATTGGTGCAGGGGTACTTGCGGCTATTGCTGTCTGTTTCTGGTTGTTTTGCGACTTGCATCCAGGCGAGTGAGATTATTCGACAGGGCCTCGCTCCAAAAGTGTCAGGCCACTGGCTCCCCAGCCAAAGCGCCTGGCTGCCGGAGTGCCTTCCCGCGGGGCAAAGGCTTCTTGCGCTTTGCTTAGTTCCTCACTGCTTGTGTGGACGATCAATAGCCATCGGGCATCAGCGGTGCCCTTGTTTATTTCGGCAATTGTCTCAACTGGCGTGAAGGTGTTGGGGTCGCGCAGGTAATAAGACAGCGCCGGTGCGGCAAATCCCTTGAACAGCAAGAGATGATCGCCATCGGCTTTCTGTTCCAGATAGTCCCGTGCAATCAGGCGCCATTCGGGGCGTATTCTCTCCAGCAGCGTGAATTTCAATTCGGGGAAACTCAACCATATCGCGGCAGCAAACAATGCGATCGGTGCAACCTGCGGCGCCAGGCGCTGGGCTGTTACCGAGGCGAGCAGGACAAGCCCTGGCCATGCCGCGATCAGGTATCGATCAAAAAGGATCGGTTGCACGCTTATGGAATAGAGATAGGCCAAAAGCGGTGGCCCAACGGTGTAGGCAAAGCAAACGAGGATTGCGTCCGCACTTTGCGGTTTGCCGAAGTACCTGCCTGGCATGTGAACGACGGTCAGGAGACTGGCGACGGCCAAACCTGCCAGCACCCAGAACAATGGCAGCGATCCGGCCATACTGAAGGCGATGTTGATGAGAAACGTCGGATCAGGATAAGCAATCCAGAAGCCTTCTTCGGCTACCGACCTTGCTCGCATCGCCAGGATGATCAACCAGGGTAAAAAGGCAAGCGCGCTCGCTGCCATTGCAAGGCAGACAAGAACCGCATTGGTGAGACTGATGCGGCCGGATTTCAAAATGCCGGTCAATGCCAGGATGCCGCAGACCACACCAACGGATGCGAAGCCCAGAAGGGCGTAGATGTGACTGTAGAGGAACAGGGCTCCAGCCACTCCAAGCGCCACCAGCCGCCAGGCCGATGGCCTTTCAAGGTTTTTCAGAACCAGGAGCAGAAAGGCGAGCCCGCATGTTGCCAGCAGGGCATACATGCGGGCTTCTGTCGAATACCAGATGTGGAACGGAGAGACGGTCAGGAGAGCGGCAGCAAGCAGGCCAGTGGTGTTTCCGGCCAGCGTCTTGCCAGTCAGATAGATTAGCCAGACGGCAAGAACACCTAACAACACGGATGGCAAGCGCAATGCTGTTTCACTGTCACCTGCCAAGGGCATCGTCAGCCAGAGCAAAATATTATGCAGCGGCGGATAATTGTCAGCTGCAACGGCGGTCAACAGCTCGGCGATGGTTCCCTTGGACTGGCTCCAGCTGACGGCTTCATCGTACCAAAGGCTCGTCCTATCCAGGTTCTGAAAGCGTAGCAAGGCCGCCACTGCCAAAATGAGTGCCAAAATCAGGCGGTTGGCGCTGTTGCCAGTCAAGAGGCGTTGGTTGGTGTTTGGCACGAATTCAGGTTTCCAGGTTGTCTGGCCGGAACGCTAGCCAATCCTTTTCGCGGAGGGAAGGACGCTTTGGATTTGAAGATGACAATCACAATTTATCGATAAATTGTTGATGTTGACGATTTTTGAGTCTAGTGTTTGTGAAGATGTGCTCCACAAGGTGTTCGAAGAATGCACCTCGAGCAGCATCCCGACGGGTAATCCCCGCTTCCTAGAGGAGAAAATCATGCTGCAATCTCGTTCCCTGACACGTGCCGGAATCCATCTGGCTGCTGCCGCCGCATTTGGCCTTGCGGGTTTCACCGCTGCTTCCGCTGAAACCAAGTGGGACATGCCGACACCTTATGGTGACAGCAACTTTCACACACAGAACATTGCTGCCTTCGCTGAAGAAGTGAAGGAAAAGACTGACGGCTCGCTGGTCATCCAGATCCACTCTGCGGGGTCGCTGTTCAAACATCCGGAAATCAAGAACTCGGTCCGCAAGGGGCTTGCCCCGATCGGCGAAATTCTGGTGTCCCGCCTTTCCAACGAAGACGCGGTCTTCGGAGTGGATTCCGTGCCTTTCCTGGCTCCGTCCTATGATCAGGCCTGGAAGCTTTACCAGGCGTCGAAGCCTGCACTGGAAGAAAAGCTCGGCGAGCAGGGACTGCAGCTGCTTTATGCCGTGCCGTGGCCGCCCCAGGGTATCTACGCCAAAAAGGAAATCACCAAGGGTGATGATCTCAAGGGTCTGAAATTCCGTGCCTACAACACAGCGACTGAGCGCCTGGCCCAGCTGGCTGGCGCCGTGCCGACGCAGGTTGAAGTGCCCGATATTCCGACCGCCTTTTCCACCGGTCGTGTCGAAGCCATGATCACGTCACCGTCCACCGGTGCGAATTCCAAGGCTTGGGACTTCCTGAGCCACTATCATGACACCCAGGCCTGGTTGCCGAAAAACATGGTGTTCGTCAACAAGGGTGCTTTCGACGCCCTGAGCGACGACGAAAAGGCAGCTGTCCTTGAAGCCGCCGATGTTGCTGAGAAGCGCGGCTGGGAAGCTTCCAAGGTAGAAACCAAGACGCAGACCCAGGTTCTGGTCGACAACGGCATCACTGTCGTTCAGCCGAGCAGCCAGCTGATCCAGGATCTCGCAGCAATCGGCGAGACGATGGCTGCCGAATGGCAAGAGGAAGCCGGTGAAACCGGCCAAGCCGTTCTCGAAGCCTATAAAAACTAAACAGCTAAAGAAGCGCCGGACCTAACAAGTCCGGCGTTTTTTTAATATCAGCTGCACATCCGGTAGGGGAAGCCGATGCGAAAGGCTTTGAATACGCTTTATCAAGCGTCAACGGCTATGGCTGCGTGTTGTCTCGTTGTCATTGCCAGTCTCGTTGTTCTTCAGGTGTTTGGACGCATATTCGACTGGTCTCGAACGGTCTTTGGTCTTGAGCCACTTGGGCTGCAGGTTCCTTCACTTGCTGAAATTGCAGGTTTTCTGCTGGTAGGGGCATCCTTTCTTGCCCTATCCGGGACGCTGCGCAACGGTGATCACATCAGGGTCGCGATCCTGCTGCAGTCCGTGCCCAAAGCTGGGGCGCGCATCCTGAATGTCTGGGCGGTTGCGGTCGCTCTTGCGCTGGCGGCATTCTTTACATGGAACGCCGGACAGCTTGCGCTCGACAGCTTCAAATTCAACGAAACCTCCTACGGCGTCATTCCGATCCCGCTCGTCTTTCCGCAGTCGGTGATGACTTTCGGACTGCTGGTGTTCTCAATCGCTTTGCTGGACGACCTGATCATGGCGCTCACTGGCAAGGCGCCGAGTTTTGAATCGGTCGTGAAGGCCGATCCGATAGAGGGGAAAGAATAATGGATCTCTCCCTTGTCGCCCTCCTGCTCGGCATTGGAATGCTGGCGGCGCTTGCAACCGGTATCTGGGTAGCTGTTGCGCTGTTTGCCGTCGCGCTTGCTGCAATGATGATTCTTGTATCTGCGCCTGCCGGTCCCGTTCTGGCAACGACGGTTTGGGGGGCATCGAACTCCTGGGATCTGACGGCGCTACCCATGTTCATCTGGATGGGTGAAATCCTGTTCCGATCTCGACTGTCGGAGGACATGTTCGCCGGTCTTTCGCCCTGGATGCGCAATCTGCCGGGCCGGCTGCTGCATGTGAACATTCTCGGGTGCGGTATCTTTGCCGCCGTGTCGGGTTCTTCAGCCGCTACCACCGCCACCATCGGTCGTATGTCTCTACCCGAACTGAAGCAGCGCGGGTATGACGAACGCATGGCGATCGGCACACTGGCAGGGTCGGGCACACTGGGCCTGCTCATTCCGCCATCGATCATCCTGATTGTTTATGGCGCTGCGACCGAGCAGTCGATTGCCCGGTTGTTCATGGCAGGCGTTCTGCCAGGGGCAATGCTTTGCCTCCTGTTCATGGGCTATGTCGCGATCTGGGCACTGCTGAACAAGGACAAGATGCCTGCGAAGGAGGAAGTCATTCCCTTCATCGAGCGACTTCTTGCAACGCGCAGGCTGTTTCCGGTGATCGGTCTGATCGTGGGTGTGATCGGCTCGATCTATGCGGGTCTTGCTTCGCCCACAGAGGCGGCGGCCATCGGCGTCATGCTGGCCTTGCTTCTATCCTGGGTAAGCGGAACGTTGAACCGCAAGAGCTTTGCTGAAGCATTGATGGGCGCAACGCGGACATCCTGCATGATCGCGTTCATTCTGGCCGGCGCAGCATTCCTGACCGTTGCCATGGGGTACACCGGCATCCCGCGTGAGTTGGCTGCCTGGATCGGCTCGCTGAACCTGTCACCCTATGCGCTCCTGATTGCCCTGACGCTGTTCTTCGTGGTGCTCGGGTGTTTTCTGGATGGCATTTCGGTGGTGGTTCTGACGACCTCCGTGATCCTTCCTATGGTGGAGCAGGCCGGCCTCGATCTCATCTGGTTCGGTATTTACCTGGTGCTGGTTGTCGAAATGAGCCAGATCACGCCACCTGTCGGGTTCAATCTGTTCGTGCTGCAAGGCATGACCGGGTACAACATCTTCAAGGTTGCCCGCATGGCCTTGCCGTTCTTCCTGTTGATGATCCTGGCAATCGTCTTGATTGTGGCCTTTCCGGGCTTGGCTCTTTGGTTGCCGCAGACGATGTTGAGCAACTAGTGCATTCCTTCCCGTGAACGAACAGGGGCGGATGTACGCACACCTTTGAAACGATCAGAAAAGGGCCTTCGACCGGTTCCGGTTGGAGGCCCGCTGAAAAACGAAACTGTGCCGGAGATCAGATGTGACGGATAATCCCGACTCCAGAAGCGATGCCCCCATCGGGCCTGTTGTCTCTGCAGCGCATCTTGCTTCCGGTGCAATGCCTGCGCTTTCGGAGATCGAATTCGCGGTGACCATGATGGTCAATGCCTATCACCGATGGATGGTACGCTGTATGGCGGCCAGCGGGTCGCAGGGGCTTGGGCCTCTGGATGTGCTTGTGCTTCATTCGGTCAATCACCGTGGCAGAGCCAAGACACTGTCAGACATCTGTCTTGTGCTGAACATCGAAGACACTCACACGGTTACCTATGCGCTGAAGAAGCTTGAAAAGGCTGGCCTCATTTCATCTGGCCGTCGGGGCAAGGAAAAGACCGCCGAAATCACGAATTCAGGCGAAACAGCCTGTCTTGAGTACCGGCGTCTGCGCGAGGCTCTCCTGGTCAAGCCAATGAAAGCGCTGGGCCTCGACGAAAACGAACTCTCCAAACTTGCCGCTACATTGAGACTGGTGTCCGGCAATTACGATCAGGCCGCTCGCGCCGCTGCAGCCATGTGATATCGCGCACAGGGGGACGTTCGCTTTCATTTGTTGAATATTCCAAAATTTCTTGTAGTATCGAATTATGGAAGATCAGGAAGCAGTCTCTGCGTTGGGCGCCTTGGCACAGGAAGACCGGCTGGCGGCGTTCCGGTTGCTGATGACGGTCGGGCCAGATGGCTTGCCGTCCGGCTCGGTTGCCGAGCGACTGGACATACAGCCAACCAGGATGTCGTTTCATCTGACCACGTTGGAACGGGCCGGGCTGCTGACGACCCGCCGGGAGGGCAGGCATATCCTTTATGCGGTCGACTATGACCGCATGCGGAACCTTCTGGGTTTTCTGATGGAAGACTGCTGCGGCAACGATCCCGCTGTCTGCTGTTTTCCGGCCGCAGATTTTAAGAAACCTTCGGGACTTTGACAGGACGATACCTCACATGAGCATGACGATTTATCACAACCCGAAATGCGGCACGTCCCGCAACACGCTGGAAATGATCCGTAAATCCGGCGTTGAGCCGCAGGTTATCGAATATCTGAAAACACCGCCGAGCCGCGAAGAACTCGTTGACCTCATCAAGCGCACCGGTCTTCCGGTGCGGGACATCCTTCGCCAGAAGGGAACGCCCTATGATGAATTGGGTCTCGGTGAAGACAGGTGGACGGACGACCAACTGATCGATTTCATGATGGAACATCCGATCCTGATCAACAGGCCGATCGTGGTGTCAGAAAAAGGCGTCCGCCTGTGCCGTCCCTCCGAGAAGGTGCTGGATCTGTTGCCAAAGGATATCGGGTCTTTCACCAAGGAAGACGGCGAAGTGGTTTCGTCCGGAGCGTCAGATGTCTGAGGCGAAAAGTTCGCATGCAGACTTGAAGAATGTGACGGCGGCAGATTTCCAGGAAATCAACCGGGAGAAGTTGCAGGTTCCAACAGGACCATCGCATCCACCTCGGATATTGCTGCTCTACGGTTCCCTGCGCGAGCGGTCCTACAGCCGCTTCCTCGTACACGAAGCACAAAGGCTGCTGCAGGCTTATGGTGCGGAGACCCGGATCTACGATCCATCAGGTCTGCCGCTTCCCGATGACAGTGGTGCCGATCATCCCAAAGTCACCGAACTGAGAAATCTATGTGCCTGGTCCGAAGGACAGGTCTGGTGCTCTCCCGAACGCCATGGGGCAATGACCGGTGTACTCAAGTCGCAGATTGACTGGATCCCGCTGAGTTTTGGCGCCATCCGGCCGACACAGGGCAAGACACTGGCCTTGATGCAGGTTTCGGGAGGTTCGCAGTCTTTCAATGCGGTCAACCAGATGCGTGTCCTCGGCCGCTGGATGCGGATGGTTACCATCCCCAATCAGTCGTCGGTGCCCAAGGCCTACCAGGAATTTGACGATGATGGCCGGATGAAACCATCAGCCCTTTACGACCGGGTGGTCGATGTCATGGAAGAGCTCGTCAAGTTCACGCTGCTGGTTCGTGGCCGATCGGACTATCTTGTCGATCGTTACTCCGAACGCAAGGCAGACCGCGAGCGGCAGTCGGCCGCTCAGGATGCCGCAGCCGGGGTTAGCCTCTGAAAACCTGCAATCGCGGTTTCAGCCTGCAGTCTGCAAGGGGACCTGCTCAATCTGCGACGTCGGGTCCTCGCTTTCCCCTCCGATAGCCGGTTGCGGGCCAGCGGGTCTAACGCTCTTGGCAAGTTTGGGGGCAAGGCGAATGCGCGGTGGCACCTGGGCCGGCGTCGCTTGTTGCTGCATTCGGGGGAACCAGCGTCTACCGGCTGGGCTGAGTGGAAACACCGGATACGCGGCCTCGTGTTTTGCAACGGTATCAGGCTTGCCGAACAGGAAACCCTGGACGAGATCGCATCCGGCTGCGCTCAGCAGTATGGCCTGTTCCTCGGTTTCGACACCTTCCGCGGTAATCGTAACATCCAGCGAGCGGCCGAGGCCCACGATCGACGTCACGATGGCGTCGGTACTGGCATCCTTGCCGAGGTTCTGGATGAAGGCCTTGTCGATCTTGATCTTGTCGAAGGGAAACAGGCTCAGGTAGCTCAGAGATGAATAGCCGGTTCCGAAATCGTCCATGGCGATAGAAACACCCATGTCGCGGATCTGCTGAAGCGTCTCGATGACGGCGTCCGTGTTCGAAATCAGCAGGCTCTCGGTGATTTCAATTTCAAGCCGTTTGGGGTCTAGACGGGAATTCTGAAGCGCCTGGGCAACGCGTTTCTGGGTTTCGCCGGCAATGAACTGAGCGGGAGAAACATTGACTGCGACCTTGCGCGAGCGGTCCTGCCATAACGCTGCTTCGCGGCAGGCGTGGTTGAGGACCCATGTTCCGATTTCCTCGATAAGGCCCGTGTCTTCTGCAATCGGGATGAAATCGTCCGGCCGGATGATACCCTTGGTGGGATGGTCCCAGCGGATCAGCGCCTCATAGCCTTTCAGTGTTCCGTCCTTCAGCGCATATTGCGGCTGATAGAGCAACTTGAACTGGTTGAACTTGAGCGCTTTGGCGAGGCCTTCTTCCACTTCCTTGCGTTTCTGCGCCTCTGCATCAAGGCTTTGTGTGTACCACGAGAAGGTGGAACGCCCGCTGTGTTTGGCCCGATATAGAGCAAGGTCCGCGCAATGAAGCAAACGAGAGGAACGCCAGGAGCCGTCGGTTGCCCTTGCTAGACCAATGGACAGCGAAATCCTGATGTCCTTGCCGTCGATCGTGCAGGGAGCTTCAGTGGCGGCAATCATGTCCGTTGCAAGTCGGGTCATGCGGGCGGGGTCGGACAAGGATGTCAGCATGACAGCAAATTCATCGCCTGAAAGGCGGGCGACCAGGTGGTTTCCGAAAACCGCCTTCAGGCGCTCCCCCACGATCTGAAGAAAAACGTCGCCGATGCCATGACCATAGGTGTCGTTGATTTCCTTGAACTTGTCGACGTCGATCAGCATGACGCCGATATTGGAAGCCTTGGCCTGTGCAAGGCGCAGCGCTTCGGTCAGGCGCGCGTTGAAGACGGCGCGGTTCGGCAAACCGGTCAGCGTGTCGTGATGCGCCAGATACTGAATGTCTCTGCTGGTCTGGAGCTGGTCATAGAAGCGCAGCCAGAGGAGAATGCCAGCAAACATGAAGGAGGCCAGGCAAAGGCCGCCAATCGCGGCACTGATCAACCAGATCAGCGGCGTGAGGCCATTCAGGATTTCCGACTGGGTCACCAACAGCAAGAGCCCCGGAAAGTCCGGGGAGGCTCCTTCGGGACGGTAGGCAATCAGTGCATTCGCCCCAAACGTTCCGTGCCACGACATGTCCGGGATGGCAACGAGCGGGCTGTTGCCGTTCAGAGCGGCCTTGGCCTGCGAGATCGTATTGCTGGTACGAAGCCGCCCTTCACTATGCCAGTGAATTTTCACCGGTGAGGGGCGCTGGAGGCTGGATCCGGTTGGCGCAGGGAAGATCGCGACCGCGTCCAGTACCTTGGATGTGTCCAGAGCCTGGCCGGCATTGCGTTGCAATTCGCCAACCAGGTCGTTCGACTTCCGGCTGTCGGCAGAAGCCTCTTCGGTCAGCCGCAATGCGGGCATGTCGGCTGCCGGTTCGGTTTCGATCCGGCTCGCCAATGACTGCAGGATCGAGTTGAAAGTCTTTTCCTGCGGCAGGAAAGCTTGTTCAAGACCCCGGACGACCAGCCAGTGTGTTAGAAGCCGATTGCTCGCGTAGACACCCAGCGCCAGCGTCAGCACCAGCGACATGGAAATGAAAAAAATGACAATGTTGCTTCTTCCCAGGGGGACTGCCATCCGGCGAGGAACCATCTTGCGAACACGAGTCGCGAAAGGCTAAGCGTAATTCCTTTAACCATCATGAATCGCAAGCTTGCTCAAACCCAAGGGAAACCCGCGGAAAATGGCGGGGTAGGCCTGGCTGTGCGCAAACTGCGGAGCTGTGTTGCAGTGGTCCATTCGAAGGTCCAAAACATTCGCGCTCGGGAACTCGGTTTTCGCTCGTCCAGGGGCGCGACCAGCTGAAGCACCAATGGGGACAGGCGAGCGTTGATCTGGTCAAATCCGGCCCATGCCGATAAGAGTCTGCAACGCATCGATTCATGCGGTTCACGGCAAGCTTTCCTGCCTGCCTTTTCCCACCGGCCCAGCGGGAGCTGAAGTGTGAGTGTCTGGAGTAGCCTCGGCGCTATTGTAAGTTCGATCGGAACAGGAGGGGCGCAGATCGTCGACCGTCTGGTCCAGCTCGTGCTTGCGCGGCCGGAGGGGACCAACAGTGTCGGCTTCACCGTTGCGATGATTGCGCTGTCGGCCAAGATGGCCAAGGCCGATGGTGTGGTGACCACCGATGAAATTATCGCTTTCCGCGAACTTTTCGATGTACCGCCCAACGAAGAACGCAATGTCGCCCGCCTGTTCAATCTGGCGCAGGAAGACATTGCCGGCTTCGAGGTCTATGCCAAGAAACTGGCGGATCTGTTCCCTTACGACCGCAAGACGCTGCTCGACATTCTGGATGGGCTTTTTCACATTGCGAAAGCTGACGGCGTCGTCCACGAAAGCGAAATAGGCTACCTTTCCAGAGTGGCGGAGGTCTTCGGGATCGATGACCGGGAGTTTTCCAGGATACTCGCCAGACATGTGCGCAATGATGGCAACCCCTACGAGGTGCTGGGTTTGGGACCGGAGGCAAGTGACGGGGAACTCAAGTCCCATTACCGCCGCGAGGTCCAGGAAACGCATCCCGACCGGCTGATCGCAAGAGGCGTTCCGGAGGAGTTCGTCAGGATTGCGAATGATCGTCTTGCGGCGCTGAACGAAGCCTGGGCGAAGATCTGCGCGGAAAGAGGCATATGAGCGTTGCGACTGATACCGGTGTGAAGGCCAGGGTCCATCCGTCTCCCAACCACGGACAGCGGGCGCAGGGAGCCCCTGTGGATATGGTCGTGCTCCATTATACCGGCATGCCGACCGGCGAAGAAGCCTTGCAGCGCCTATGTGATCCTCGTTCGGAAGTCTCCGCCCACTATGTCGTCAACGAGGATGGCAGCATCCTGCAATGCGTGCCTGAATCCCGCAGGGCCTGGCATGCGGGGCGCAGCTTCTGGAAAGGCGAGACCGACATCAATTCCCGATCGATCGGCGTCGAGATCGTCAATCCGGGGCATGAGCACGGCTATCAACCGTTTCCGGAGCCACAGATCGAAGCCGTTGTCGCGCTCGTTGGCGATATCTGTGCCCGTCACGGGATCCATCCGTGGATGGTCCTGGCGCATTCGGATATTGCTCCTGCCCGGAAGGAAGACCCGGGTGAACTGTTCCCATGGGATCGCCTGTCAGAAGCCGGCATCGGTTTATATGTAAAACCGTTTCCACTCGGGGCGGGTCTGTTGATGCAGGAGGGCGATAGCGGCCAGCCTGTTGAAGCGGTGCAGTCGATGCTCGCACTCTATGGCTACGAGCTGGACATCACCGGGGACTTCGACTTGAAGACACGCCAGGTGGTTGCCGCGTTTCAACGCCATTTCCGACCAGAGAAGGTTGACGGTGTCGTCGATCAATCGACCATCGAAACGTTGCATGCGCTGCTGCGCAAGCTGCCTTCCCTGTCAGCCTGATCGAACGGTCGGTTTGGTTTTCTTGTGCGGTTACGAGTTCGGACCAACGAATTAAACGCGCAGTCAACAAAATTAGTTCCCGCAACGCAGCATTTTTAGGCGCCTCTGCGCCACAAGTGGTCACAGAATTTCTTCTGATGGCCCATCCATTGCCGAATTGCTTGCTAATTTTGGCCACAAACTACAGAAAATGACTAAGAACAGCATTAAATTCCTGTAATTTTATGTAATAATTTGAAATAATTCGTGATGTATTAGCGCCCATTTTCGTCCAATAGCTCCGGCATTTCTCCCGCCTGATTTCAACGCAACGAAAACCAAAAGGGCTGGACTGAATGTTACGGTCATTCAAGACACTTACTGGGGCGCTGTGCCTTTTCGCCTATGCAACCACTCTTGCAGCACCGGCTGCAATGGCTAAAGGTACGGGTTCCGGGTCGGAGCCGATCCTCCATATCATCGACCCGGACAAGAAGAGCGAACCTGCCGAAGCCAAGCCGTCGGTCGGCTCTGGTTCCAAACCGATCCTGCACATCATTGAATCGAGCAAGCAGGAAACGCAGGAAAAACCTGCCAAGAAGACAAGAACTGCCAGCCTGACGCGCAAGGTGTCCCCGAAGCGGACGGCTGTTGTCAGCAACGACAAATACGCCAAGCTCATCCGAAAGGCCGCCGCCAAACATGGTGTGCCGGTCAAGATCGCCAAGGCAGTGGTCCAGGTGGAGAGCAACTTCAATCCGCGTGCACGCGGCAGCGCCGGTGAAGTCGGTCTGATGCAGATCAAGCCGGCAACCGCACGTGGCATCGGCTACCGCGGGTCGACCAAGGCGCTCTATGACCCCGAAACCAATCTGGAATGGGGCATGAAGTACCTTGCCGGCGCGCACAAGAAGGCGGGCGGCGACGTTTGTGGTACCATCTTGCGCTACAATGCCGGCCATTTCGCTAAGCGGATGAACCCGGTCAGCAAGCGCTACTGTTCCAAGGTCAAGCAGATCCTGGCCTCCAGCTAAAAGCAGCAGGGCGGTCAGCCGTGGGCAAACTGAAAACCCCGCCGGGATTTCCGGCGGGGTTTTCTTTTTGTGCGCTGAAGGCTGTCAGCTTATGCGAATTTCCTGCGGGCGGCTGGAACCGACGCAGGAACCGGCGTTTCGCCAGGCACATCAGGTGCCGATAGGGGCTGGCCGAGTGCGGTCACCACAGGCACCACACCAGCCCATATATCGGTCCCGAGATCTTCCTTGTCGTCCACCGGTCCGCCGGTGCGGACCTTCGTGCTGACATGGTCGATATCCATGACAAGCACACCGGTTGCCTTGTGTTCCTTCGGCATCATTTCGCGGCATTCATCCCAGCGGCCAGGCAGAAGATGGTCGGTGATAGCGGCCAGAGCCTCGATCTGTTCCTGTTCGCTTTCGACAAGCCTCGCCGTGCCATGCACGATCGCGCAGCGATAGTTCATGGAATGATGGAAAGCGGAACGCGCGACCACCAGACCATCCACAAGTGTAACGGTAAGGCTCGCCGGTACGCCTTCCGCGTTTGACTTGATGATGCGGGTGGTGCTCGCTCCATGAATATAGATGCGGTCGTCGATCCGGGCATATGCCATCGGGATCACCATCGGTCGGTCTTCGTGAATGAAGCCGCAATGAGCGACAAGGCCCGCATCCAGGATGTCGTAGGCAACGGTCCTGTCGTATCCGCCGCGGTTCATCTGGCGGATCTTGGCATAACGGGGCAGATCCGCTGCCTGGCGTTTTTCCAGAGTGGACATGGTCTCGTCTCCAATTGACTGTTTGTCTTGTGTTGTGCTGTTTGTCCGATAAATTGGCTCCAAAGAAGGTCCGGTTTTTGGAAAATGACAGAACCAGTTTTTCCTGAAGGCATCCTGTCTCTTGAGCGGTCGGCTGACGTGCCATTGTCGGAACAGATCTATCGCGGCTTTCGTGACGCCGTGCGCACAGGCTTGCTGCGCTCGGGAACAAGGTTGCCATCCACGCGGCGGTTGGCGGCGTCGCTCAACGTTGGACGCAACACCGTCAACACGGCTTATGACCTTCTGCAAGCCGAAGGCGTGATCACCGTGCGCACCGGCGCTGCTCCCCGCATTACCGAAGGGCTGGTGCTGGAAGGTGTGCAGGCGCAGTGCAAGGTGGAAGCATCCGGGCTGAAGCTGTCGCAACGAGGCAGGACATTGAGTGCCAACTTGCGCGGCGAGGGGTGGGCCTATCGCCAGGGAGGCTTGCAACCGGGTGCGCCGGCACTTGATCTGTTTCCCTACGAGGAATGGGCAAGATCACTGCGCAGGGCCGCCCGGCTCGAACGCAGCGCGGATCTCCACTATCAGAATTTTGCCGGTCTTGAGGTGCTCAAGCGGCAGATCGCCCGGCACCTTGCGGCCGAACGCGGGGTTCGGGCTGACCCTCATAGGATTCTTGTCACCAGTTCAACACAGGCCAGCCTGACGATGCTCAGCCAGGTGCTCACTGATCCGGGTGACGACGTTTGGCTGGAAGAACCAGGCTACCTCGGCGCGCGGACGGCCTTTTCCGGGGCAGGTCTGACGATCCGGCCGCTGCCAACCGACGGCGAGGGCGCGGACGCGTCGAAGATGGCCCATCTGGATCAGCCGCCGAAGCTGATCTACGTCACACCGTCCCATCACTATCCCCTTGGAGCACGCATGCCCTTGGCGAGGCGTCTGATGCTTCTTGATGTTGCCCGTACCTGCGGCGCGGTGATCCTGGAAGACGACTATGACAGCGAGTTCCTGTTCGAGGGCCGGCCTGTGGCTGCGCTGCACGGACTGGCGGACGAGGGACAGGTTGTCTACATGGGCACGTTCGCGAAGAGCCTGCTCCCCGGGCTCCGGATTGCCTATTGCGTCGTGCCTGAGGTTCTTGTGGCCCCGCTCACCCAGACCATGCGCAATATCGGCTGTTCTGCCAATGTTCAGGCCCAGGCTGCACTCGCACACTTCATGGATTGCGGGGCCTATCAGAAGCACCTGAAACAGATCCGCCCGGTCTATCTGGAGCGGGGGACGATGCTCGCGGGCGCGTTACGGCAGAGGCTGGGCAATCGTGTCGAAGTTGCGCCTCTTACAGGCAATGTGCAGTTGACGGTCATGTTCCGGGAGCCCGTCAACGATATTGCCCTTGCAGTCGCCATGCAGGACCGCGGCTTTGCCGTTTCACCGCTCAGCAATTGTTATCTAGCCGAAGGAGGGCGGCCGGGGCTTATTGTCGGCTTTGCCGGTGCAAATGCACGGCAGATCGAGGAGGGCGTGGACGCCCTTGCCGGTTTGCTTGGTACTGGACACGCGTATTGACCAGTCTTCCTTCAAAGCCGCATGGTCGGGACGTCCCCGTGAACGATCAGCGAGGCTTCTGTTGCGGAGATGACATCATCGACACTCAGGCCGGGGCCCGTTTCTCGCAAGACGAGGCCGTCGTCGGTCGGTTCGATCACGGCCATTTCCGTCACGATCAGGCTGACACGACGGCGAGCTGTCAGGGGAAGTGTGCATTCCTTCAGGATCTTGGGGTGACCCTTGGCCGTGTGAACCATTGCGACGATCACCTGTTTGGCGCCGGCCACAAGATCCATTGCCCCGCCCATGCCTGGAACCATCTTGCCCGGGATCATCCAGTTCGCGAGATAGCCACGTTCGTCCACCTGCAAGCCGCCGAGAACCGTCATGTCCAGATGGCCGCCGCGGATCAGGCCGAAGCTCATGGCGCTGTCGATGGAGGCAGCTCCCGGAACGGCGGTCACGAAACCGCCGCCGGCATCGGTGAGGTCGGGGTCTTCCATCCCTTCCGGCGGGCGGGCACCCAGGCCGATCACACCGTTTTCGGCCTGAAAGAAGACATGCACTTCCTTCGGCAGGTAGTTGGCCACAAGTGACGGCAGGCCGATGCCGAGATTGACCAGCGTACCGGCCTTGATTTCCTGTGCCACGCGGCGGGCGATGATTTCCTTGTCGTCCATCAGGCGGCCCTTTCCAGAAGATGATCGACGAGAATGCCGGGTGTTTTCACGCTATCTGGCGAAATCACACCCACGGGCACGATCGTGTGCGGTTCCGCGATAACGGTCTTGCCCGCCAGAGCCATGGTCGGGTTGAAATTGTGGGCGGTGAGGGAATACTCCAGATTGCCGACGTAGTCCGCCCGGTAGGCGGCCAGAAGGGCGAAATCGCCATGGATGGGGGTCTCCAGAAGATAGTCCTTGCCGTCGACGGTGATCTTCTGCTTGCCTTCCTCAACGAGCGTGCCAATGCCGGTCGGGGTCAGGATGCCACCCAGACCGACGCCGGCCGCCCGGATGCGTTCGACCAAGGTTCCCTGCGGAACCAGTTCGACATCAATCTCGCCGGATATCATCTTCTGCTGGGTTTCCGGGTTGAGGCCGATGTGCGAAGCGATCACCCTTGAAACCGAACCTGCGCTGACGAGCTTGCCGATGCCACGACCCGGCATGGCCGTGTCATTGGCCACAATCGTCAGGTTTCTGGTGCCTTTCGCCACGATGGCGTCAATCAACCGGTGGGGCGAACCCACCCCCATGAAACCTCCCACCAGCAGGGTGGCTCCGTCTGGAATGAGGTCCGCAGCTTCCTGCGTCTTGATCGCGTGTTTCACGAAAACGTCCCCCGGAATGAAATCCTAAGGGGACGTTAGCCGCTGGCGTCGCACAAGAGAAATGAAGTTTGTGCGACGCAGTATTTTTACCGAGACCGTGAAACCCATTACAGGGCTCGATCAAGGCTGGTTACGCTGCCCGCACCTTGCCCAGGAAGTCCTGCATGGCGTGGCGCAGTGTATTGGACTGTTCATGCAATTCGCCGACAGCCGCATTCATGTCCGAGCTCAGGTTTGCCGTTTCGCTGGCAGCGCCACTGACCTCGGAAATGGATCTCGAAACGCTTTCGGTACCCTGTGCGGCTTCGGAGACGCTGCTGGCGATTTCGGTCGTTGCCAGGTTCTGTTCTTCCGCTGCACCGGACATGGCGTGCGTGTTTTCCGAAATCTTCTGGACGAGACCGGCAACAGACTCGGTTGCTTCTGTCGAAGCATCCGCGGCCTGGCGCATTTCCGTGATCTGCCGGTCGATTTCCTCCGTCGCCTTGGATGTCTGTTCCGCGAGTGCCTTGACCTCGGATGCAACAACGGCAAAGCCCTTTCCGGCCTCGCCGGCACGGGCAGCTTCAATGGTCGCGTTGAGGGCGAGCAGGTTGGTTTGTTCGGCAATATCAGTGATCAGCTTCGTAACGTCGCCGATGCGCGAAACCACCTGCTGTACCGTTGCCACGGCTTCGTTGGATCGCCCAACTTCATGTTCCGCTTCCTGGGCGATTTCCGAGGATGATCGCACCTGTTCCGTGATTGCACGGATGGAAGCTGAAAGTTCCTCTGTCGCGCTGGCAACGGTATTCACGTTGGTGGTTGCCTGTTCTGCTGCTGCCGAAACGGCCAGGGCCTGGTCCGTGGTGTTGTTGGCAATCGTTGACAGTGATCCGGCGGAACTGGTCAGCGCATCCAGTCGTGTAATCATCCCGTCGCAGATGTTGAGGACAGTTGCTTCGAAGTCGCTGGCAACCTTCTCCATTTCCTCGCGCTTGATGCGTTCGGCGTTGATGCGTTCCGCTTCAGCCTGTTGCTCAAGTTCGCGTGTGCGGATCAGGTTTTCGCGGAAGACGCCGAGCGCGCGGCCGAGAAGACCGATTTCGTCCTTACGGTCGCTGATATCAACCGTCTGAGACGTGTCTCCGGCCGACAGCTTGTCGGTTATGACGGACAGTCTCGATAGCGGCGCTGAAATCGCGATGTGATTGAGGAAGCCGAGGATCATCGCAAGCACGGTGAGGATCAGTGTGCTGGAGAGCGAGACGATCTGGACCGTGTTCAGTGACCTGTTCTGGGCAATAACCGATTTCTGCCGTTCCGCATCAACTGCGTCGGCAAGCTGTCGGCTTTGCTGCTGAACAGCTGACAAAAGACCCGAGCTTTCCGGTGTCAGGTCAATCGCACGCGCCATGTCGACCGTCTCCGGTGTGCGCATCAGTTCGATCTGGCGTGCGGCAATCTGGCTGTACCAGGTTTCCCAGCTTGATTTCAGTTCGGAGAGATGAGTTTGGAATTCAGGCAGGCTTGCGTCGACAAGTGAGCCGACTTCCGAAAAACCTGTCTGAATTTCATCGTTCAGATCCTGGGACCGGGTGAGAAGATCACGGTTGCCGGTTAGCAGGAAGGATTTCACCGACAGAGCCTGCGCTGCGATCTTTTCCGTGAGTTCAGCCGTTTCCACGTTGAGATCCGACAGGTTGTTTGCTGTCTTGACTTCATCCAGAGCCGAATGCGTCTGATAGGCACTCATGCCACCGGCCACTGCGCCGACCAATGCGAGCGTCAGGAAACCTGCGGCGATCTTTTTGCTGACGGATAGATTTTTGAACATGGTATTTCCCGCTTAGGATCCCGTACCCTGACGACGCATCAGTTCGGTCAGGTTGAATTCGACTGTTGCAGCCCCGATGGCTTTCTTGGTTTCGGGGTCAGTGATCGTCATGTTGAGCTGGGCACGCCAGATCTTGCTGCCGTCGTCCCATTCCGGTTCGTCGATGAAAACGGTTTCAGGGCCGTTCGGGAAGGTCTTCTGGAACTTGGCCTCGTCTCCCTGCCAGTAGTCGCTGGTAATCGCACTTTGCCCGACGTTCAGACCGTTCGCGTCCATGACGAAGATTTCTGGGTAGAGGCCGAGGGACCCTGCCTGAACGCGCAGGAGATAGATCGACAAGGGGGCGGACAAGGTCGCGGAAATCAGGGGCTTGTCCGCTGCCTCGCGTTCCTGTCGCCATTGGGCGTCCAGTGCGTCGATGTCTGCCTGGGAAAGAGATCCGCGCAAATTGTTTTGTGCGTTGATCGACAAGGCGACAATCGGGTTGGAAAGCCATTCGGCAACGGCTTCCACAATCTCCGGCTGGATCAACGCTTTCGCATCGGGCGGTGTTTCCGCAGCCTGGGCTGCAGTTGCCAGCATGATCGCAGGCAGGAAGACGCACAGTTGACGCATTTTTAGCTCCATGTTTGTTCCCATTACCTTCCGTCACATGGGTTTCTTATTGCTTAATATTTGGGCAATGGCGGGAAAAAGTTTTTATCTTTCGAAGATCGAGTAAAAATTTATATTGGTAATTTTTGCAATAATTAGAATTACTTTCCTCTTTTCGCCGTTCCGGGGTTGGCGGGTTTTGCCGCAGGCTCCTGGGTGTCTGGCCCGATGGCACCTTGACAGTTTTGCCAGCCTATAGCCCTGCAAGAGCTAGCTTGCGTGAGGATTGTGAAGCGTGCGAACGGGTGAGGCGGGGCGCGAAGTCGCAGCCGCCAGTTGACGGCAGGTCGGCGGAATGACACAGGACGGGGACGCTATCCCGGGAATTCGCGCTGCACGGCATCGACTGTCGCTTGACCTTGTCCGCAAAGCCTCCTAAGTCCCATGCGCCAGTCGGTCGGACAGCCGCTGCCGCAAGTGCCGAAAGGCCGCGGGGGAGGAAAGTCCGGGCTCCATGGAAACACGGTGCCGGGTAACGCCCGGCGAGGGCGACCTTAGGGAAAGTGCCACAGAAAGCAAACCGCCCCGGACAGATCGAGAGATTTTCCCGGGGTAAGGGTGAAAGGGTGGGGTAAGAGCCCACCGCGCAACTGGCAACAGCGGCGGCATGGTAAACCCCACCGGGAGCAAAACCGAATAGGGACAGCGCGAACCGGAGCGATCCGGTTCAGGCCGGTTTCCAGGCCAGTTGTCCGGGTTGGTTGCGATAGGCGTCTGGCAACAGACGTCACAGATGAATGGCTGTCACGTCCGCTTCAGGTCTCGTATCTGGCCGGGCCATACAGAACCCGGCTTACAGGCCGGCTGGCTCTTAACCTTCCCTGTTCAGCCCGCTGCATATTGCGGCGTGCTGCCAAGAAATGTCCCGTAAGCTTCCGCGTTCGGGTAGGAAAACTGCTCCGCCAACGGGTTTGCGCGTTTTCGCTTGGCAGCCCCCATATCCGCCAGCAGTTCGTCGAAGTGCCGGAAGTGGAAGGGGGCAGAGCAAAGACCGCCATAGACCTGGGCAGCCGGCCGTTCCCGCCGCCGCCAGTGGAGCATCTGGTCGATGTTGGTGCGCATTTCCCTATCCGTCGGCTGATGAGCCAGTTGCCCATCGGCATAGCGAACCAGCCAGTTGGCAATCATTTCCGCCGACAGCACGGTGCAAAAGCTGGAGTTGAAGCCGACAAACCCCATGTCGGGCAGGTCCGGGTTCACGGACAAACGGTAGACCCTGTATTGCCCGTCGGGCTCAATCAGTTTGTCCCGGTATTCCTTCGCCAGATAGGGAATGCCGAGTTTCCAGCCCACGGCCAGCACAGCCAGATCACAGGGCAGTGCTTCTCCCGTGGACAGGATGACATTGCCATTCTCATAGCGCTCGAAGGTTCCCCGAACCGGGCGGATGCTGCCCGCTTCAAAACCTTCGAAAAGCCCCGGTGTCACGATCGGCAACGAACAGGAGGCGTCCTTTTCGATCGGGATATCCGGAACCATGTCCCATTTCTTCAACTTGAGCTGAAACTTGAGCAGGGTTTCCAGCCCTCTGAAATTTGCCCAGATCAACGGCTTGAAGGCAGCATAGACCGCTTTTGCAAGGCCGGTCTGGCCCCAGCCGTTGAACTGCTGTTCCTGGGCGCGCATGTAGAGCAGGCGTTTGAAATTGATGCCACCGACAAAATAAGGCACGCGCCAGACGGGTTCCCTGTAAACCAGCGTAACCGATTTCGCACCGTTTCTGGCGGCGTTGACCACCAGGTCGGTCGCGGATTTGGAGCCGCCGAGGACGATCACATGTTTGCCCCGCGCCATGCTGCTGTCGGTATAGTCCGAGCTGTGCAGCACCTGGCCGCCGGCGGCCTCGAAGGCTTCTTGCCCAGGGTGGGAAATGACGTTCTTGTCCGAAAACTGGCCGGTGCAGATGGCGACGAAGTCGAAGTCTTCGCACCAGGTTCTGCCGGCCGCCTCAAGTGTCAGTGTCCAGCCCGGATTGCCATCCTTGCGGCGATCCATGGACAGGACATTGGTGTTCAGCCGGAACAGGCGGCCGAGTTTGTGTTTTGTCGCATAGGCATGCAAATAGGCATGTACCTGAGGCCCTTTCGGCCATTCTGGATAGTCGTCCGGCATGGGCAGGTCGGTGAAGCGGTAAAGGTCCTTGGGCGACTGGGTCTGCACGTCCGGATAGGACCGCGACAGTTCCCAGACACCACCGAAATCGTGGCTTCGCTCGAAGCCCATCACCCTGTGCCCGCGTTCGTCAAAGGCTTTTGCAGCCGCAAGCCCGCTCACGCCGCCGCCGATTACGGCGACAGTCTTGCGTTTCGTCATTCTCGATGTCCTCTCGCCTCAGGGGTGGCCGGCAGTCTGGTATCTGCCGGTAATACACCCCGTCACTTCAAAAGCTGGATCTGGCCGTGTTGGCTCAGGCCTGATCGGGAGGCGGCAGAAAGTCGACCTCGTGCAAGGCGGAAAGCCGGACCAGTTCAGCCGGATCTGTCACGCCGTCGAGCGCGCCGAAGAGTTCGAAGAGTTTACGGGACGGCGCAACACCGAAGACACAGGTGGCCGTCTTGCCGGACCTGTTGAAGATGCCGTGGGCTTCACCCATCGGCATGCGGATCGTGTCGCCCGCCTTTGCCTTGTGGGTCTGACCACCCATTTCGACTTCCAGCTCCCCTTCCAGCATCACGATCCATTCGTCCTGGGTCGGATGTATGTGAGGCGGGACAAAGGTCTCCGCCGGAATGAGCGCATGCCAGATGAAGGCGTTGCCGCTCAGGAGTTTCGGCGTATAGGTGTGCCCGACCACATTCCAGCTGATATTGTCCAGTCCCGCGTTAGCTGCGGTAATGCCTGCGCCATCTTGCATGATTGTTCCCCTCATCGCTCATTTGGTGCGCTTTGGTCTTCCGACAGGAGAAAGGCTAAGCGTGGCTCGATGGATTTCTTTATCCAGAAAGCGAAATTACTTGGCCGGATGCAGTAAAATGACGCATGGCACACAAGGTGGCGCTTGAAAGGGCCTCGCAGCAGCGGCATGCTTCCACAATGTTGTCTCAGGCAGAAAGCAAAACGCCGCTCGATCGCTTCAAATGCTTCGAAACCACGGATGTGGACGAAGCCAGGGAAATCGTTGCCCGTCACTTCTGCAATCATCGCCTGGGACGTTTTTCGGCATCCGACAGGTTTGATGCCTGCCAGAACCGGGCGCGTGGACAGCATCTGTCTCTCAACTACCTGCGGTATGGCGCTGATGTGGCGATCGAGCCAGGAGAACTTGCCGAGTTCTACCTGATCCAGCTTCCAATTGCCGGCACGGCTGAGGTCCGCAATGGTTGTCGTTCCATGGTGTCCACGCCGAGGGTTGCCTCCATTCTCAATCCGGACCGGCACACAGCCATGCGCTGGCATGCCGGCTGCCAGCAGATCCTTCTTCAGATCGAGACCGGTTTCCTGCAGGAAGTTGCAAGCAGAATGGCCGGTGTGAGTGTTGGTCAGGTTCGCTTCGAACCCGAATTCAATCTTCTGTCTCGCGCTGGTGCTGCCTGGCGTCGTCGCTTGCGCGGTGTTCTGGGCGCAGTCGAGGAAGGGCGGGTTTTTCAGGGGGAAGGGAGCCCGGAACAACGCCACCTGGAAGAAGCCCTTGTCGGAGCGCTGCTGGAATTTCAGCCGAACACCGCGTCGCCGCTTCTGGAACGGCGGGAGACCGGCAGGTCACCGGCCATCCTGAAGCGTGCGGTCAGCCTGATCGGCGAGCGTTTTGCCGACGACATCAGTCTTCTGGATATCAGTACCCACGCAGGAACCTCGCCCCGGAACCTTCAATTGCAGTTCCGGCAGGAATACGGCTGTACTCCGCTTCAGTACCTCCAGGACGTCCGGTTGAGTTACGCACGGCACCTGTTGTTGTCGGAGGGGCACAGTCTGCCCGTGGCAGAGGTGGCCTACCGGTCCGGCCACCGGCACCTGGGCCGGTTCTCGGTTGCCTACCGGGAGCGGTTCGGCGAGACACCAGGGGCCACGGGTCGGGCGCTCAGGTTCGGTTGAGACACTCGCCACGAAGGCGGTTTTCTTTCTCCACAAGTCTTTCCAGATAGGCAGAAATTGCCGGTTTTCCGGGCTTCGATGCGGAAAACCTCCGTATTCCTGCGAATCCGATTCTCCAATTGTGTCAAGGCTTCATTAAGCATGTTTGCCTTAAGGTCTTTCGACGGGGTCGTGTGCGATCAAATCGAGCCGGAATCCATGAGATTCCATTGACCGCCCATGATTTCCCATGGTATCCCATAAATACCCAGAATGGGGAGCGCGGGCCCATCTCAGTAGGGTCATGGACATCGATTTAACGGTTCTGAAAGTGCCGTTTTTGCAAATTGCGTGTCCGGGCAAGTTGCCGGCCTTCCTCTCATTTACGGGTGAACTTGGGATTTGAACGGGTGGGGACCCGTTTCGAGGGGATGAATGGCCGGCTTTGTTTCTCACTTTACCAACCGGCTGGATGCCAAGGGTCGCGTGTCGATCCCGGCGCCCTTCCGTACGGTATTGGCGAGAGATGGATTTGAAGGCCTATATTGCATTGCTTCTTCACACTGCGCGGCTGTCGACGCGGGCGGAAACGATCTGCTTGCTGAAATCAACAAGCGCTCGGAAGCCTTTGCAAAGCTCTCTCCCGATCATGATGCACTGGCGATCGCCCTGTTCGGTGCCAGTGAAAACCCGAGGATCGATGGGGATGGCCGCATGACCATTTCCGACATGATCCGCGAACACACCGGAATTACCGACCAGGTCACCTTCGTCGGCATGAATTACAAGTTCCAGATCTGGGAACCTGAAAAGTTTCGCGAGTACCGCGCAGAGGCCCAACGGCGTGCGCTCGCGATGCTGTCGGGGCAAAGCTCCGCATCCTCTCAGGGAGAGCCGGTATGATGGCGCTCGGCGACAGAGACGTTGCTCCTGACGCTGGCGGACCCGAGCGCCATGTGCCGGTTCTCCTGAAAGAGGTTCTGGAGTGGCTTGCACCGCAGCCCGGCGAGGTGATTGTCGACGGTACTTTCGGTGCCGGAGGTTATTCCCGCGCAATTCTGGAGCGTGGTGCCCATGTGATCGGTATCGACCGGGATCCGGACGCGATTGCCGGCGGGCAGGAGCTTGTGAAGGCTTCCGAAGGCCGGCTGATGCTCGTGCCGGGTCAATTTGCGGGTCTTGAAACGCATGCCCGCGGTTGCGGTTTCGATGGTGTCGACGGTGTGGTTCTCGATCTCGGCGTTTCTTCCATGCAGCTTGATGAGGCTGATCGCGGCTTTTCATTCCTGCGCGATGGGCCGTTGGACATGCGTATGGAGCAGGCCGGGCCATCGGCTGCGGATGTCGTCAATGAGCTGCCAGTGAAGGATCTGATCCGCGTCATCGGTCTGTTGGGCGAGGAAAAGCGGGCGACGACAGTTGCGCACGCCATCGACAGGGCCCGCAAGGAAAAGCCATTCACCCGGACCCTGGAGCTGGCGAACCTCATCGAAAAGGTGCTTGGCCGGTCACCCAAGAAGGCACAGATCCATCCGGCAACGCGAACCTTCCAGGCGCTGCGGATTTATGTGAACGGCGAGTTGCATCAGGCGGCTGAAGCGCTGGGCGCGGCCGAGCGGATTCTGAAGCCGGGCGGACGCCTTGTGCTGGTGAGTTTCCATTCCCTCGAAGACCGTATCGTCAAGCGGTTCTTCCAGGATCGGACCCGGACCCGCGGTGGCGGATCACGACATATGCCGGAGGAAGACGTGCCTCCGGCGACATTCGAATTGTTGACGCGCAAGGCGGTGGAAGCTGCCGACGCTGAAACGGACATCAATCCGCGGGCAAGATCCGCGAAGCTTCGGGCCGGGCGGCGGACCGAAGCTGAGGCGCGAGAGCTGGACATCCATCAGGCGGGTGTCCCACGTCTCGCAGCCTTCCATGGGCTAGGGGGCTAATATGGTTCGAACGCTGAACATCGTGTTCATACTGGCGGTCGTGATCGGCGCGGCGACGGTCTATGACATGAAGCTCGCAGCGACGAAGTCTGCGGAAAAGGTTGCCGATCTGAAGCGGCAGATCGATGAGGAGCGCGACTCCATTCGTCATCTGAAGGCGGAGTGGAGCCTTCTCAACAAGCCGGACCGGCTGCAGTCCCTTGTCGAACGCTATAACGATTATCTTCTTCTTGAACCGCTTGATGTGAAGCAGATCGTGACAACGGAAGATCTCCCGGCGCGTCCTGTGATGCTGGAGCCAATCGGTGGCAGTCAGATGGGCGGCTATGCCGGCTCGTCTGCTGTGATCCAGTGAGGGCGCGGTCATGACGATGGTTAGTGAACCGGCCAGCTTCCTTCAGGTAAGACGGGCTCATCCGCGGGCGACAAGGGACTCCGTCTCCGCCAGCGCAGTCAAATCCCGTGTCTATGTGGCCATGCTTGCCTTTGCCTGCGTCTATGTTGCGATCGCGGGCCGGCTGGTCATGCTGGCGCAAATGGAAGAGGCGCCGTCCCATGCCTGGATTTCGGCGCAGGATTCCGTTGCCGCCTCCCGTCCGGACCTTATCGACAGGAACGGCGAGATCCTTGCTACCGACATCAAGACGGCTTCGCTCTACGCTGAACCGCGCCGCATCATGGATGTGGATGAGGCGGTCGAGGGGTTGATCCGTATCGTGCCGGATCTGAACGAGGGTCTGGTGCGTCGCCGCCTGGAAAGCGGCGCCGGCTTCGTCTGGCTGAAACGTGAAATGACACCGCAGCAGGCCGAAAGAGTACACAATCTCGGCCTGCCGGGTATCGGCTTCCTTTCGGAAAATCAGCGTTTCTACCCGGGTGGGCCGACCGCGGGCCATATCGTTGGTTCCGTCAACGTCGACAATCAGGGCCTCGCCGGGATCGAAAAATACATCGATGACTCCTGGTTGAGGGACCTTCAATCGCTTGGCTTTACGTCGGACCGGACGATGGAGCCGGTGAAGCTGTCCGTCGACCTGCGCGTCCAGCATGTCGTGCGCGATGAGCTCGTGAAGGCGATGGAACGCTACAAGGCGATCGCCGCGGCCGGTATCGTTCTGGATGTGAAGACCGGCGAAGTGGTCGCCATGTCCTCTCTGCCGGACTACGACCCGAACGACCGGGCGCAGGCCCTGGAAAAAGACCGCCTGAACCGGGCAACCGGTGGTGTCTTTGAAATGGGATCGGTCTTCAAGACCTTCACCACCGCGATGGCACTGGATTCGGGGGCTGTTTCGATCAATGACAGCTTCGATGCGACCCGTCCGATCAGGGCTGGCGGCCGCACGATTTCGGATTTCCACGGGAAACACCGCATCCTGTCGGTGCCTGAAATCTTCATCTATTCATCCAACATTGGCACCGCAAAAATGATGCTGGCGACCGGTATTGCGCGCCAGCAGGACTTCCTGAAGCGCCTGCACCTGACTGACCGTCTGCAGACCGAGTTGCCGGAAAATGCAGCGCCGCTGTTGCCGCCGAAATGGAACGAGCTGGCGGCGATGACCATCTCGTTCGGGCACGGTATCTCGGTAACGCCGATGCAGACCGCCGTTGCCGCCGCAGCGCTGGTGAATGGTGGCGTCCTGCTTCCGCCAACCTTCCTGCCGAGAAGCCCCGAAGACGTGCAAAAGCTTGGCAAACAAGTCGTTTCTCCGGAAACGAGCCGCATGATGCGTTATCTCTTCAGGCTGAACGTGCTCTCCGGTTCGGGCCGCCGGGCCGATGTCCCGGGCTACACGGTCGGTGGCAAGACGGGCACTGCGGAGAAGATCGAGAACGGTCGATATGTCAACAACAAGCGCCGCAACTCGTTCCTGTCGGCCTTCCCGATGGACGACCCGCGCTACGTGGTTCTGGTCGTTATCGACGAGCCGAAACCGGAACGCGACGGCATTGGTGCGACGGCTGGTCTGAACGCCGCGCCGATGGTTGGCGCAATCGTTCGCCGCTCGGCTCCCATGCTTGGTGTGATGCCGCGGTTCAGCAAAGGGGATGAACCAATCGAGATTTCCTATTAAGGAGACGAGCTGAGCTTTGAAAACCGGCGGGGTCGCAGCCGAAATCCGGTTTTCCGAAAAAGCTCATTAATGACGACGCACAAACCGGATGATCGGGTGAGATGGATCTTGAGTATTTAGCTGCCGGGCTGACCTTGCCCGAAGCGGCAGAAGCTCGGAAAATTACGGGGCTGACGGCTGATAGCCGCAAAGTTCAGCCGGGCTTCTTGTTTGCCGCCTTCAAGGGGGCTTCCGTCGACGGGACAAAATTCGCCCCGGACGCAGCAGCGGCCGGGGCAATTGCCATTCTGTGTGCTGAAGAGGCCGCAGATGCAGTGCGTGCACAGGTGCCGAAGACGGTTGCCGTTGTCAGTGCCGCAGAGCCTCGTCAGGTTTTTGCAAGAATGGCGGCCCGTTTCTACGGCGCTCAACCCGACACAATCGTTGCCGTCACCGGAACCGCGGGCAAGACATCCGTTGCTCATTTTGCCCGCCAGATCTTCCAGGCCGCCGGTCACCCAGCGGCAAGTCTTGGTACACTGGGCGTTATCAAGCCGGATGGAGAAAGTTACGGCGGCCTGACAACGCCGGACCCGGTTGCCTTGCACAAGCAGTTGGCAGAGCTGGAAGAAGAAGGCGTCAATCATGCAGCGCTTGAAGCCTCCTCGCACGGTCTCGATCAGTACCGGCTGGACGGTGTTCGGCTGACGGCAGCCGCTTTCACCAATCTTGGCCGCGATCACATGGACTATCATCCGACGATCGAGCATTACCTGAATGCAAAACTTCGCCTGTTCAAAGAGTTGCTTCCGTCAGGCGGCACAGTGGTCTGCGATCCGGGTGAGAAATATGCTGACAGGGTCATGGCGGTCGCGCAGGAGCGAGGATTGCCGCTCTTCACGGTCGGAGAAACCGGCCGGAACCTCACCCTGACCGGCCTGAAACCGATGGGGGCAGGGCAGGAACTGACGATCCAGAGTGCGCGCGGCGAATACAAGGTGACGCTACCTCTGATCGGTCGCTTCCAGGTTTCCAACGCACTCATTGCTGCCGGTCTCGCGATTGCCGCTGGCATCGACACGGGAACTGCCTTGCGGGCCCTTGAAAACCTGAAGGGGGCTCCTGGCCGTCTTGAACTTGCCGGTAAGACGCCAGCAGGCGGGTTAGTTTTTGTCGATTACGCCCACAAGCCGGACGCGCTTGATAATGCCCTTGCGGCTTTGAAGCCGTTTGCCCGTGGCAAGCTGTCCGTGATTATCGGCGCCGGTGGCGACAGGGACCCCGGAAAACGCGAGCTGATGGGGGAAGTCGCGGCTCGCAGGGCCGATTTGGTTATCGTCACGGACGACAACCCGCGCTCGGAAGACCCGGCGACCATTCGCAAGGCAGTGTTGGGTGGCGCACCCGATGCAATGGAGATTGGCGACCGGTATGAAGCGATCGCAGAGGGAGTTCGCCGCCTAAAGGATGGCGATATCCTGTGTGTGGCCGGAAAAGGTCACGAAACGGGCCAGATTGTTGGCGACACAGTGATTCCCTTTTCCGATCACGAAGCCGTAAAGCGCGCCATCAGTCTTGAAGGAAACACATGAGCGACCCGCTTTGGACCCTCGATGCCTTTGTTGAAGCCGCCGGTGGCCGCCTTCAGGGTGATGCTGGCGCTGAAATTACCGGTATATCCATAGACAGCCGGACGCTGGAGCCGGGTGATGCATTCGTCGCGATCACCGGCGACCGTCTGGACGGGCATGATTATGTTGCCGCCGCACTGGAAGCCGGTGCATCTGTGGCGCTGGTCGGCGAGGATCGTTTGTCCAATCTGCCCGAAGATGGCCGCTACGTGGTGGTGGACGACCCGCTTGAAGCCATGCGCAAGCTCGGTGTCGCAGCGCGGGCCCGCAGTAATGCCCGCATTGTCGCGGTTACCGGTTCTGTCGGCAAGACCGGCACGAAGGAAGCGTTGCGCCTGACACTGACAGAATCCGGCAAGGTTCATGCCTCGGTTGCCTCTTTCAACAACCATTGGGGCGTACCGCTGACATTGGCACGCATGCCCGCCGACACGGATTTCGGTGTCTTCGAGATCGGCATGAACCATGCGGGCGAAATCTCGCCGCTGGTAAAGATGGTGCGCCCGCACGTGGTGATCATCACCACCGTTCAGCCGGTACACCTGGAATTCTTCGACAGCGTCGAGCAGATAGCCAAGGCAAAGGCCGAAATTTTCGACGGACTGGAGCCTGGTGGAATTGCGATCCTGAACAAGGACAATCTGCAATTTGACCTGCTGAAGTTTCTGGCTGCTGCTGCCGGTGTTTCCAAAATCCAAACATTTGGCGAAGACCCTTCGGCAGACAGCCATCTCCAGAAGGCCGTTTCCTATCCGGCCGGATCGAGTGTCGACGCCAGCATTCTAGGCCAGGAAATCACCTACAAGATCGGGGCGTCGGGCAAACACCACGTCAAGAACAGCCTGGCAGTCCTGACCGCGGTCGTGGATCTGGGGGCGGATCTTGCAAAAGCAGGACTGGCACTCGATTCCATGCGCGCACCCAAGGGGCGCGGCGAGGTGACCCGTCTGCCCATGCAGAAGGGCGAGTTCAACCTTATCGACGAGAGCTACAACGCCAATCCCGCATCTATGAAGGCAGCACTTGCCGTGCTGGGCGAGGCGCCTGTCACAAGGCCGGGTCGCCGTATTGCCGTCATTGGAGACATGCGCGAACTGGGGACCGATGCCGACCGTTTGCACGCGGAGTTGCTCCAGCCGATTACCGACGCCGATATCGACGCGGTCTATTGCGCGGGCCCGCACATGCATGCGCTCTGGAAGCTGCTGCCGCATGACCTGCGCGGACACTACTGCGAAGAAGCAAAAGATCTGGAAGACGTGCTTTTGGGCGACGTCCGTTCCGGTGATGTTGTTATGATCAAGGGATCGCTCGGAACCCGGATGGGCCCGCTTGTCGAGGCCTTGAAAAAAGAATATCCGCCTGCGGACGACACCGCAGCGGCGTAAGGGGCATTGGATGTTTTATTTCTTGGGGCAATTCGCGGATCAGATTTCAGCGCTGAACGTGTTCCGTTACATCACTTTCCGAACCGGTGGCGCGATCATGACCGCGCTGTTTTTCGTTTTCCTGTTCGGACCGAAAATCATCGCCAGTCTTCGGATCCGGCAAGGGCATGGGCAGCCGATCCGCGCGGACGGACCTGAAAGCCATCTGCTGACCAAGAAAGGCACGCCCACCATGGGCGGGTTGATGATCCTGTCAGGGGCCCTGGTCGCGGCATTGCTTTGGTCGGATCTTTCCAACCCTTACGTATGGGTAGTCATCGGCGTCACCCTCGGGTTCGGCGGCATCGGTTTTTATGATGACTACCTGAAGGTCACCAAGTCCTCGCACAAGGGATTTGGCGGCAAGGCCCGGTTGGGCCTGGAGTTCCTGATCGCTGGCGGCGCGGCCTTCGCGGTTACCCTTCTGGATGTGTCCGAATACTCGGAAGCGATCACATTTCCCTTCATCAAGGATCTGACGCTCAATCTCGGTCTTTTCTTCATTCCCTTCGCCGCCTTCGTGATGGTTGGTGCGGGGAACGCGGTCAACCTGACCGACGGTCTCGATGGTCTGGCAATCGTGCCGGTGATGATCGCCTGCGCTTCCTTCGGCCTGATTGCCTATCTTTCCGGTAATGCGGTTTTTGCCAGCTATCTCCAGATTCACCACGTTGCCGGCACCGGTGAACTTGCCGTCATCTGTGGTGCCGTGATCGGCGCGGGTCTCGGCTTCCTGTGGTTCAACGCCCCTCCGGCTGCCATCTTCATGGGTGACACCGGATCACTTGCTCTCGGCGGCATGATCGGCGCGATCGCGGTTGCCACCAAGCACGAGATTGTTCTGGCCATCATTGGAGGCCTCTTCGTGCTCGAAGCCGTGTCGGTCATCGTGCAGGTGTTCTCCTTCAAGTTGACCGGCAAGCGGGTCTTCCGCATGGCGCCGATCCACCATCATTTCGAGATCATGGGCTGGACCGAAAGCCAGGTGGTGATCCGCTTCTGGATCATTTCCGTCGTGCTTGCCCTGCTCGGCCTCGCAACCTTGAAGCTGAGGTAGGCGCATGATCCCGGTCACCACATTCGACGGCAGAAAGGTTGCCCTGTTCGGGCTCGGCGGGTCCGGGCTTGCAACGGCGCGTGCGCTGAGGGCTGGCGGTGCGGATGTGGTCTGTTACGACGATAACGAAGCTCGGGTCGCACAAGCTGCCGGCGAGGGGCTTGCAACGCAAGACCTTCGGGACCTTGACTGGTCGGACGTTGCCGTACTGGTTCTTGCTCCGGGGGTACCGCTGACCCATCCGGTGCCGCACTGGTCGGTGGAGCTGGCGCGTGATGCCGGCGTCGAGATTGTCGGCGATGTCGAGCTTTTCTGCCGTGAGCGGCGCAAACAATGCCCGTCCGCGCCGCTGATTGCGATTACCGGTACCAATGGCAAGTCGACCACCACCGCCCTGATCGCGCATCTCCTGAAGGCCCTGGGCCGGGACGTGCAACTCGGCGGTAACATCGGGACGCCGGTTCTGGAGCTCGATCCTCCGCAACCCGGTCGGCACTATGTGGTGGAGTGCTCTTCCTACCAGATCGATCTGGCGCCGACCCTGGATGCAACTGTCGGCATTCACATGAACCTGTCGCCGGATCATCTCGATCGTCATGGGTCCATGGAAAACTACGCCGCTATCAAGGAGCGGCTTGTTGCCGGTGCCAAGGTCGCGGTGGTGGGAGTTGACGACCGGTTGTCCTCAGTAATTGCCGACAGGCTTGAACTTGCGCGCAAGCCCGTGTGCCGGATCGCTGGTGAAAAGGAACTCACCAACGGTATCTACGCTCGCCACGGGCGACTGATCGAGGCGCATGACGGTAGCCAGATCGAAGTAGCCCTGCTTGGCGGGATCGACAGCCTCCGCGGTGACCACAACGGCCAGAATGCGGCGGCTGCCTTCGCGGCTCTGCGTGCGCTGGAAATTCCGGCAGCGCAGATCGCAGAAGCCCTCAAGACCTTCCCGGGACTTCATCACCGCATGGAAGTGGTGGAGAAGAAGGGCCGGGTTCTCTATATCAACGATTCCAAGGCCACCAACGCTGACGCTGCGGCCAGAGCATTGGCAAGTTTCGACCGGATCTACTGGATCGCGGGTGGCCGGGCCAAGGCGGGCGGTATCTCCTCGCTGGACGAATATTTCCCGAAGATCGCCAAGACCTTCCTGATCGGAGAGGCGGCTCAGGATTTCGCCAAGACGCTGGATGGCCGCGTGCCCTTCAAGATCAGCGGAACGCTGACCCAGGCCGTGCAGGACGCCGCTGCCGAGGCGGCGGAGGACGGTGCGGCTGAAATCGCCATACTTTTGTCGCCCGCCTGTGCGAGCTTCGACCAATTCCCGAATTTTGAACTGCGGGGCGCTGCTTTTGTAGATGCGGTGCGTGCCTTGCCCAATTCCGGCAATACCCAGGAGGTCGCCTGATATGGTTTCGCGCGCCGATCGCAGCCGCTTTGCGGAATGGCTCTGGACAGTGGACCACTATCTGCTTGCCGCCTTCAGCCTGCTGATGGTTGGCGGTGTGGTGCTTTCGTTTGCAGCCAGTCCGCCGGTTGCCGAACGCATCGGCGTTGAAACCTTCTATTTCGTCAAGCGACAGGCCATGTTCCTGATACCGGCCCTGACGATCATGCTTGCCGGCTCGCTTATGACGCCGCGCATGGTCCGGAGGGCGGCACTCATCCTGTTCATCGTGTCGCTGCTGATGATGGTTGCCACCCTGTTCCTGGGGTTTGAGGCCAAGGGTGCGCGGCGCTGGATCTATATCGCCGGGTTGTCGATACAGCCGTCCGAATTCCTGAAGCCTGCCTTCGTGATCCTGATCGCCTTCCTTCTGTCGGAAAGTGGCCGCCGGCGCGAGGTGCCTGGGGTACTCTTCGCCTTTGTACTCTTTGCGGTTTGCGCGGCTCTCCTGATCGCCCAGCCGGACTTTGGTCAGACCATGCTGCTCGGCCTGGTCTGGGCAGGGCTGTTCTTTCTGAACGGGATTTCGTGGCTCATCATCATGGCGCTTGGCGTCATCGGGATCGTCGGCCTGTTTGCCGCCTATGCCTTCCTGCCGCACGTGACCAACCGCGTGGACCGGTTCCTCGACCCGAGCTCCGGCGATACCTTCCAGATCGATACGGCCAAGGATTCCTTTCTCGCAGGTGGGTGGCTGGGCCGTGGTCCGGGGGAGGGCACCGTCAAGCGGATACTGCCTGACAGCCACACAGACTTTATCTTCGCCGTTGTCGGTGAGGAGTTCGGCGTAATCGCCTGTCTGCTGCTTGTCTCCGTCTTTGCATTCATTGTCTTGAGAGGCCTGCGTCACGCCAGCCGTGATCAGGATGCTTTCAGTCGTCTTGCCACAGCAGGACTGACCGTGCTGTTCGGCCTGCAGGCCACGATCAATCTCGCGGTGAACCTTCACCTCATTCCGTCCAAGGGCATGACCCTGCCGTTCGTTTCCTACGGCGGGTCGTCGCTCTTGTCGTCCGCCATGACCGCTGGTGCCATTCTGGCGCTCACGCGCAGGCGGCCGCAGCCGTCGCGCGGTGATGTCGTCACGGTGAGCCGGCTTTCACCCTCTTCCCTGATGTAAGGCCCCAAGCCGCACTCATGAGCAAAACTGTTTTACTGACGGCCGGCGGAACGGGCGGCCACCTCTTCCCCGCACAGGCGCTGGCCAGCGAGTTGATCCGGCGCGGCTGGACCGTGGAACTTGCAACCGACGAACGGGCCGACAAATACGGCAGTGCCTTTCCCGCTCGCAAGGTTCACATCATCGCCTCGGAGACCATTCGGGGGCGCAATCCCTTCCTGCTGGCGAAGACTGCAGTGAAACTGTTTCTTGGAACGCTGCAGGCACGCAAGGTGATCAAGGCCTTGAAGCCGGATGTCGTGGCCGGGTTTGGTGGTTATCCGACGTTTCCGCCGATGTATGCTGCCCGGCTCACGGGCACGCCCTCCATCCTGCACGAAGCAAACGGCGTCATGGGGTGGGCGAACCGCCTGTTGGCGAAGGGCGTGACCGCCATTGCCACAAGCGTGCCGATCGAAGATCTGCCGGCGGATTTCAAGGCCAAGCTGACTGAAACGGGCAACCCTGTTCGGGACGCCGTCCTCGCGGCTGCGGAGTTGCCCTACTCGGCACCGCTCACTGGTGGAACGTTCAACCTGCTGGTCTTCGGCGGATCCCAGGGCGCACGCTTCTTTTCCGATCTGTTGCCGCCGGCGCTTGAAAAACTGTCTGCCGATATCCGCACCCGTTTGCGGATCGTGCAGCAGTGCCGTCCGGAGGACATGGAGCGGGTACAGGCTGTTTACGACAGTCTGGGCGTTCAGGCCGAATGCGCGCCGTTCTTCCAGGACATGCCACAGCGGATTGCCCAGGCGCATCTGGTGATCTGCCGGTCCGGTGCGTCGTCGGTCAGCGAGCTCAGCGTTCTTGGCCGTCCCTCCATCCTGGTACCGTTGCCCGGAGCCATTGATCAGGACCAGGCTGCCAATGCCAAGGTGCTTGAAAAAGCAGGTGGGGCCTGGCCGATCCGTCAGGTCGACCTTTATCCGGAGCGGTTGGCCCAGGAAATCACCCGATTCATGAATGCACCCGAAATGCTGGGCGAAGCAGCGCAAAAGGCGCGCAGCGTCGCCAGGCCTGACGCGGTGAAAAGACTTGCCGACCTCGTCGAGAAGGTCGCAGCAAAACAAGGAGAACGGCCATGAAGATGCCGCAGGACATCGGACCGGTTCATTTTGTCGGCATCGGCGGTATCGGCATGAGCGGGATTGCCGAAGTGCTGAAGACCCTCGGCTACACGGTACAAGGCTCGGACATGGCGGAAAACGCCAATGTTCAGCGCCTGCGTGACAACGGCATCAAGGTTTCCATTGGCCATGCCGCAGAAAACCTGGGCGATGCCGAGGTGCTGGTCGTGTCTTCCGCCATCAAGAAGGACAACCCGGAACTGGTCGCGGCCCGTGAAAAGCTGATCCCTGTGGTGCGACGGGCGGAAATGCTGGCCGAGCTGATGCGCTTCAAGCAGGCGATCGCCGTTGGCGGCACACACGGCAAGACCACGACCACATCGATGGTTGCCGCACTTCTCGATGCCGGCGGTCTGGATCCGACGGTGATCAACGGCGGTATCATCAATGCCTATGGCACCAATGCCCGCATGGGCGAGGGTGACTGGATGGTTGTCGAGGCAGACGAGAGCGACGGCACCTTCGTCAAGTTGCCGGCTGATGTCGCCATCGTCACAAATATCGATCCGGAGCATCTGGATCACTACGGCGACTTCGCCGGCGTACGCGCTGCCTTCCGGCAGTTCGTTGAAAATGTGCCCTTCTACGGCTTTGCCGTCATGTGTCTCGACCATCCCGAAGTCCAGACGATGATCGGGACCATCGAAGACCGGCGTGTCGTCACCTATGGCGCCAATCCGCAGGCCGACGTTCGCTACACCGATGTGTCGATGGATGGTGGCAAGTCGATCTTCTCCGTGACCCTTCGTGACCGCCGCAGCGGGCAGGTGATCGAACTGAACGACCTGACGCTGCCGATGCCGGGCCTTCACAACGTTTCGAATGCTACCGCGGCAATCGCGGTTGCCTCACAGCTTGGCGTCGAGGCGGACGATCTCAGAAAAGGCATTGCGGCCTTCGGCGGCGTCAAGCGGCGCTTCACGCACACCGGCACGGTGGGCGGCGTTCAGATATTCGACGATTACGGCCACCATCCTGTTGAAATCAAGGCCGTGCTCCATGCGGCGCGCGAGTCGACAAAAGGCAAGGTAATCGCGGTGATGCAGCCGCATCGCTATTCGCGCCTGCACAGCCTGTTCGATGATTTCTCGAACTGCTTCAACGATGCGGACGCGGTGATTATCGCTCCTGTCTACGCCGCGGGGGAGCAGCCGATCGAGGGAGCGGCACATACAGATCTCGTCTCGGGCATGAAGACCCGCGGTCACAGGAACGTTCGGGCGATCGAGGGTCCGGAAGAGCTGCCGGCGCTTGTCAAGGAACTGGCCGAGCCGGGCGACTTCGTGGTTTGCCTCGGGGCCGGCAACATCACCCAGTGGGCATACGCGCTGCCGAAACAGCTGGAAGAGCTTTAAGGAGGACGTCACATGGCGTTTCCCGATCTGCTGGAGCAGTATCCGGAGCTTGCCGAAGGTATCGGCGGCAAGCTGACGGCCAACCAGCCACTGTCTGCGGTCACGTGGTTCCGCACTGGTGGTCCCGCGCAGTTGATGTTCCAGCCGGCGGATGAAGACGACCTTGCTGCCTTCCTGAAAAAGCTTCCGAAAGATGTTCCGGTGCTGCCGGTAGGGCTGGGTTCCAACCTGCTGATCCGTGACGGCGGCCTGAAGGGCGTTGTCATTCGCCTGAGTGCAAAGGGCTTCGGTTCCATCGAGGAAGTCGGCGGTAACAGGTTGAGGGCAGGGGCGGCCGTGCCGGACAAGCGTCTGGCGGAAGCTGCGGCCAAGGCCGGTCTCGGCGGTTTTGCGTTTTACACAGGTATTCCTGGCGGTGTGGGCGGTGCGCTGCGCATGAATGCGGGCGCTCACGGCACGGAAACCCGCGAGCGTATGGTGGAGCTGACCGCGGTCGACCGGGACGGTAACCGCCACGTTCTGACGAATGAGGACATGGGCTATGCCTATCGCCACTCGGAGGCTTCGAAAGACCTGATCTTTACCTCCGCCGTCTTTGAAGGCGTGCCGCAGGACGAAGCCTCGATCCGGCAGGAAATGGCCGACGTTGTCGCCCACCGTGAACGGGCGCAGCCGATCCGTGAAAAGACCGGCGGATCCACCTTCAAGAACCCGCCCGGTACGTCGGCATGGAAAGAGGTCGACGCGGCAGGCTGCCGTGGCCTGACCGTCGGTGGAGCGCAAATGTCCGAAATGCATTGCAACTTCATGATCAATACCGGAACGGCCACCGGACATGATCTCGAACTGCTTGGGGAAACCGTGCGCGCGCGCGTGCTGGCGCACAGCGGCATCCGCCTGGAGTGGGAGATCAAGCGCCTGGGTGAATTTGGTGCACAGGGGGCTATCGAGCCATTTCTGGGCAAGGAAGGGGAGGCTGCCTGATGGCAAGCAAACATGTCGCTGTTCTGATGGGGGGCTGGGTTAACGAGCGTCCTGTAAGCCTCGCCAGCGGCAAGGGCTGCGCCGATGCGCTGGAAGAAGCCGGCTACCGGGTCACCAGGGTCGACGTTGACCGCAATATTTCCGCTGTTCTCAAAGATTTGAAGCCCGATGTGGTCTTTAACGCTCTTCACGGTCCCTTCGGCGAGGATGGCTGCGTTCAGGGAATATTAGAAGTTCTTAACATCCCGTACACACATTCCGGTGTGCTCGCCTCGAGCCTTGCAATGAACAAGGTGAAGGCAAAAGCGGTGATGAATGCTGCCGGAATTCCGGTCACGGAACACCTTGTTGTCAACCGCCGGGAGATCACCCGCGAGCATCCGATGAAGCCGCCATATGTGCTGAAACCCATCAACGAAGGATCGAGCTTCGGGGTGCTGATTGTCAAGGAAGATCAAGAGTTTCCGCCACAGGAACTGGGTCGGGAGGACTGGCCTTACCCTGACGTTCTAATGTGCGAAAAATTCATCAGCGGGCGGGAGCTGACCTGTGCCGTCATGGATGATACGGCCCTGGGTGTCATCGACATAGTGCCGTTAGGTCACGGCTTCTACGATTACGACGCCAAATATGCACAAGGCGGTTCAAAACACATTCTTCCTGCAAAAATTTCACCGATTGTTTACCAAACCATAGAGACACTAGCAGTTAAGGCGCATCAGGCTCTGGGTTGCCGCGGTGTTTCCCGCGCCGACTTCCGATTCGATGAAAAGGAAGACGGATCCGGAGAGCTGATTTGCCTAGAAGTGAACACGCAGCCAGGCATGACGCCGACTTCTCTTGTGCCCGAAATGGCGGCCCACAAGGGGATGAGTTTCAAGGACCTGGTCAGCTGGATGGTTGAGGACGCGAGTTGCTGTCGATAAGGCGCAAACATTACCGGGACGCGATGACCCCGCTGGAGGCTGAACTGGCTCCGCGCGGGCGCGGTGTGCCGCGTTTGCACCGCCAGCCGGTGTGGCGTTCGGCCGGGCGCCTGGCAGATCTGCCACGCTGGTCCGGATCTGCTGCTGCGCTGACTTTCTTAACCTTAACAATTGGTTATGGAATAGTCATAGGGGGGCACGGCCGGCTTGTTGCCGACAGTCTCCTGTCCGCTGCTGGTTTCGGCATCGAGGCGGTCAAGCTGTCCGGCCAGCGTGAAATCAACGAGTTCCAGATCCTGGAAGCGCTGGAAATTCACGAGGGTTCCTCGCTCGCCCTGTTCGACGCCAATAGCGCTCGCGAGCGTCTTAACGAGATGGCCTGGGTGAAGAGCGCTTCGGTGATGAAGCTCTATCCGAGCACGCTGCAGATCAACATCGAGGAACGGGTGCCCTATGCGCTGTGGCAGCGCGGCGACATGGTCTCGATCGTAAACGAATCAGGTGACGTGATCACCGACGAGGTGGATGGGCGTTATGCCAATCTGCTGCTTGTCGTGAACCACGGTGCTCAGCGCAGGGCATCCGAGATCAACACCGCGCTGGAGAAGGTTCCGGGCCTGCGTCCGCGCGTGCGCGCGGCGTTCCTGATCAGCGATCGCCGCTGGGACCTGCAGCTTGAGAACGGGATTTCGATCCGCTTGCCCCAAGACAACATCGACGCCGCCTTGGCAGATCTGGTGAAAATGGATGAAGAAAGCGGGCTCCTGTCCCGGGATATCGTTGCCATCGACATGCGTCTGGCAGATCGCGTGACCGTGCGCCTCTCCGACGAGGCTGCCGAACAGCGCAAGGTCATGACGGGCGGCAAGGGCCGCTCAGGCAAAAAGGAGCGTGACACATGAGCCGCTCCGACAACAACCTCTACCTGCCGAAGATGCGGCCGCTGCCGAGCCGTCGTGCCGTCATCATGTCGGTTCTGGACGTGGGCTCCACGAAGGTCTGCTGCCTGATCGCCAAACTGGTGCCGCAGGAAGAAAAGGCAATTCTTTCCAGCCGCTCCCACAAGGTGGAAGTGCTGGGGTACGGTTATCAGCGCTCGCGCGGGATCAAGTCCGGCGTCGTTGTCGACATGGATGCTGCCGAACAGGCCATCCGTCTGGCAGTCGACAGTGCCGAGCGCATGGCCGGCGTGACGGTCGAGTCGCTGATCGCAAACATCAGCTGCGGACGCCTGCAGAGCGAGATCTACAGCGCCAACGTTCCGCTGGCAGGCGACAGCGTGTCTGAAGCCGATATCCAGCGGGTGCTTTCCGCCGGCTCCAGCCACTCGGTGACCGACGGCCGGGCCGTCACACACGCCTTGCCGATCTCCTATTCGCTGGACGGCAGCCGCGGCATCCGCGATCCGCGTGGCATGATGGGCCACAAGCTGGGCGTCGACATGCAGGTCGTGACGGCGGAAGTTCCGCCTGTGCGCAATCTGGAACTGTGCATCAACCGCGGTCACCTTCATGTGGAAACCATGGTGGCGACGCCGTTTGCCAGCGGCCTGTCCACCATCGTGGATGACGAAGCCGAGCTTGGCGTCGCCTGCATCGACATGGGCGGCGGTACGACGACATTGTCGGTCTTCGTCGATGGCCACATGGTGCACCTGGATGCGATTGCCGTTGGCGGCAATCACGTCACCACCGATATCGCCCGCGCTTTCGCAACCCGTCTGCAGGATGCGGAGCGCCTGAAAACCCTTTACGGCTCGCCGCTGGCGTCCAGCTCGGACGATCGTGACATGCTCACGGTACCGCCGCTGGAAAGCGACAGCGACCTGCCTAACCAGATCCCACGCTCGGCGTTGACCCGGGTTATCCGGCCGCGCGTGGAAGAAATCCTTGAACTCGTGAGGGATCGGCTTACGGCGTCCGGCTTTGCCGGGCGTGTCGGTAAGCAGATCGTTCTGACCGGGGGCGCAAGTCAGCTCACGGGTCTTGGAGAAGTTGCGCGTCACATCCTGGGGCGCAACGTCCGTCTTGGCCGGCCTCTAGGCGTCGCCGGTCTTCCCGAGGCTGCCAAAGGTCCGGCTTTTGCCGCCGCTGTCGGTCTCTTGATTTATCCGCAGGTCGCTCAGATCGAACAGTTCGAACACAAGAACCGGAGATCAGGGTGGGGCGGGCAATCTGGTTACCTGGCCCGTGTGGGCCAATGGATCAGGGAAAGCTTCTGACGACATGAGCCAAGAAGACGACATCCAGGAAGTTGAGCTGCCAGAAATGGCAGAGGAGATTAGGGAAGAAGAGGCTACTCCCGTACCGGGGGCGCCAGTGGGTCGCGAGGATAATATGACCATCAACCTGAAGATGCCCGACATTCAGGAGCTGAAGCCACGCATTACGGTCTTCGGCGTCGGCGGCGCGGGCGGAAACGCCGTCAATAACATGATCACTGCAGGTCTCCAGGGCTGCGACTTCGTCGTTGCCAATACGGATGCCCAGGCACTGGCCATGAACCATTCAGACAGGCTCGTCCAAATGGGCGTGGCAGTGACTGAAGGTCTTGGCGCAGGCTCCCAGCCGGAAGTCGGCTGCGCAGCCGCCGAGGAAGTGATCGACGAAATCAACGATCACCTGTCCGGATCGCACATGGTGTTCATCACCGCCGGCATGGGCGGTGGAACCGGCACCGGTGCCGCACCCGTTATCGCACGGGCGGCACGCGAGCAGGGTATACTGACGGTAGGTGTGGTGACCAAACCGTTCCAGTTCGAAGGCGCTCGCCGTATGCGGATCGCCGATTCCGGTATCGAGGAACTGCAGCGGAGTGTCGACACACTGATCGTCATTCCGAACCAGAACCTGTTCCGGATTGCCAATGCCCAGACCACCTTCGCCGACGCATTCGCGATGGCCGACCAGGTGCTCTACTCTGGTGTTGCCTGCATCACCGACCTGATGGTGAAGGAAGGTCTCATCAACCTCGACTTCGCCGACGTTCGCTCCGTGATGCGCGGCATGGGCAAGGCCATGATGGGCACCGGCGAAGCCAGCGGCGAAAAGCGTGCACAGCAGGCGGCGGAAGCTGCCATTGCCAACCCGCTGCTCGACGAATCCTCGATGAAGGGCGCAAGAGGCCTGCTCATCTCCATTACGGGCGGCAACGACCTGACGCTGTTCGAAGTGGATGAAGCAGCTACCCGCATCCGCGAGGAAGTTGACGCCGACGCCAACATCATTCTGGGCGCGACCTTCGACGAGACGCTGGATGGTCTCATCCGCGTGTCTGTCGTTGCAACCGGCATTGACAGGGAGGAAGGCCTTGCGGCCAACACGTTTCCCGGAACAGCATCTCAGCCTGTGAAGGCGGAAGCTCCGGCAGCAAGCCGGACGCCGGAAATCAACACTCAGCGCCCGGCCGCTCTGGCTGAAAAGGCCCACGCCGAAAATGCCGCTGCCAAGGCCGTTGCCAATCTGGAACGGGAACTTGCCATTCCGGATCCGCAGCCGGTCGCCGTTGCAAGCGATCCGGCTGTCGAGATCAAGAAAGTGCAGCCGGCAGCAGGTTCGCTTGCAGCCAAGCCGCAGATGCTCGACATCGAAGACGAAGCCCGGGCACCTGTTGCAGAAGACATGCCGGTCAGCCAGCCTTACATTCCGCCGGTTGCCGCCGAGCATAACCCTGCACCGCGCATGCCGCGGGTGGAGGATTTCCCGCCGATCGCTCAGCGTGAAATCCAGGCAAAGCAGCAGACTGCAAATGTAGCCCAGCCTCAGCAGGCCGTTGCCCAGCAGCGTCCTCAGCAGCCTGCTCCGGCACCGAGCTATGAAGAGCACGCTGAAGACGACCGCCGCCCGATGGGGCTGCTGCGTCGCCTTGCAAGCGGCCTTGGCCGCCATCACGAAGAAGATCAGGAACATGACATGGCTGCCGCACCGGTTGCCCGTCCTGCTCCGCAGATGCAGCCGGCCCAGCAGGCCGCCCCGCGTGCGCCCCAGCAACGTCCCGCAGCTCATGGCGCTGCAGGCCAGCTGGACAACACCGGGCGGGC
Organism: Labrenzia sp. C1B70; assembly: GCF_000475395.1. NCBI lineage: Bacteria > Pseudomonadati > Pseudomonadota > Alphaproteobacteria > Hyphomicrobiales > Stappiaceae > Labrenzia > Labrenzia sp. C1B70. The sequence goes on along the minus strand of NZ_AXCE01000012.1, from coordinate 692,562 downwards.
AACGCCGAAGCCGGTAACTGCAACAGAAGACGAACAGTTGGAAATTCCGGCGTTTCTTCGCCGTCAGGCCAACTGATTCGAGACCCGATCATCTTCCCTGATCGTTACAGCCCGGAGTTCACGCTCCGGGCTGTTTCCGTAACGGAACAAATTCGCGTTTTAATTCAGTGATTTGAAAGCCTGTGAATCGTTACAAATCGTAATAAAGCTTTATTTCGCCCAATTGGGGTTCGGGACTATGTTCCCAGCCAACGCGGGATCGTTAAAAGTCCGTAACCCTTTAAGGGCAAATAGAGGGCTTGTTTCCGCCGCAAACCGGAAGGGCAGGGTTTTATGACCGCATATGTTGACCGACAGACGACGCTAGCCGATCAGGTGACCCTGACCGGGATTGGCGTTCATTCGGGCAAACCCGCGTCGATCACTCTCGTACCGGCCGAAGCTGGTGTGGGGATTGTGTTCACCCGCACCGACCAGGAAAACTCCACCGAAGTTCCGGCACTCTGGAACAAGGTATCCGCAACAGCACTTTGCACCGTTCTCGGCGATCCTTCCAGTGAAGGTGTCGCGACCGTTGAACATCTCATGGCAGCTCTTTTCGGCATGGGTGTCGACAACCTGATCGTGGAAATCGACGGTCCGGAAATGCCGGTCATGGACGGCAGCAGCGTTGCGTTTGTCGAAGCAATCGAGCAGATCGGCCTGAAACGCCTGGACCGGGGACGCCGGTACCTGAAGGTGAAGAAGACCGTTCGCGTCGACAACGGTACGGCATGGTGCGAGCTGCACCCCTACAACGGCACCAAGTTCGATATCACCATCGACTTCGACACGCCGCTGATCGGTCGCCAGCAGTTCTCTTCCGACATCACCCCGGACGTGTTCCGTGACGAGCTTTCCCGTGCGCGCACCTTCGGCTACGTGAAGGATGTCGAGCAGCTTTGGAAGATGGGCTTTGCCCTGGGATCGTCGCTGGAAAATTCCGTGGCGATTGCCGAGGACAAGGTTCTCAATCCGGAAGGCACCCGCTGGCCGGACGAGTTTGCACGTCACAAGGCGCTCGACGCGGTTGGCGACCTGGCTCTTGCCGGTCTGCCGATCCTGGGTCTCTACCGCTCCTACAAGGGCGGGCACAAGATGAACCACGCGATCCTGGTCAAGCTGTTTGAAGATCCGAGCGCGTTCGAAATCGTCGAGTCGCCTGCATTCCGCAAGGTCGGCCAGGTCGACAAGGGCGGTATCGCAGCCGCTGCTGCTTTCGGACCTGACGTCTCCTGATATAATTTTGATCGGCCGCTTTGATGAAGCGGCCGTTTTCTTTTCGGCGGAATTCGGAACCTATTTGGACCGGTTGCCATAAAATTGCTCAAAAAAACCGTCAGATGGCCGATGAGGACGTGACGGGGACCGGTGATTTCCGCTAAACACTCCTGTCGATAAATTTGCAAGGCCGCATGACATGGGCCTTAGGGGCCGGAAAGGTCCGGGAGTATAGGCGTGAACGGAATGGATACTGGTTCTGAAGTGAACAGAGCCAAACACATGAAAACCTTCCTGAGATTGGCCGTTCTGGCTGTACCGCTTGCGCTTGCCGCATGCGGTGGCAAGGACGATCTCGATGAGTTGGCACTCAACGATACGCCGCCGGAAGTTCTGTTCAACGAAGGCCTGTCCCTGCGCGCGCAAGGCAAACTGCGCGATTCGACCCAGAAATTCGAAGAGCTCGACAAGCTCTATCCCTATTCTGAATACTCCAAGAAGTCGCTGGTGAACCTGGCGTTCCTGAACTACTCGCGCGGCAAGTACACGGAAACCGTAACTGCGGCGAAGCGGTTCGTGACGCTCTATCCGGGGGACGAGGATTCAGCCTACATGCTGTATCTCGCCGGTCAGGCCTATTTCCGCCAGATGCCGGACATTACCCGCGATCAGGCCGTGACCCGCAAGGCAGCCGGTGCGTTCAACGAGCTGATCCAGCGCTTCCCGGAATCGGAATATGTGCCGGATGCCGAAAGCAAGCTGCGCATCGTGCATGACCAGCTTGGCGGCAAGGAAATGCAGGTCGGTCGCTTCTACCTGAAGAAGCGCAACTACATCGCGGGGATCAACCGCTTCAAGACAGTTGTCGTCGATTACCAGACCACGCGGCACGTGGAAGAAGCCCTGTTCCGCCTGACCGAAGCCTACTACGCACTCGGTGTCGTCAACGAAGCGCAGACGGCCGCAGCCGTGCTCGGGCACAACTACCCGGACAGCCAGTGGTACAAGGATGCCTATTCGCTGCTCAACAAGGGTGGGTACGAGCCTTCCGAAGACAGCGGCAGCTGGATCAGCCGCGCCTTCAAGAGCATCTGACGCCTGGTTTAATCCCGAAATGGCCTCAGCCTCGCAAATGAGGTTGAAAAGGCTCAAACAGGCTCTTTCAAGACGCTTCGGTCCTCCTATATGGTGGGCCGAACTTTAAGGAGCATCCCTTCATGCTGGTCGCGCTGTCTATCCGTGACATCGTTCTGATCGACCGTCTTGACCTCGAATTTGCCGCCGGCATGTCGGTTCTCACCGGCGAAACCGGCGCGGGCAAATCCATCCTTCTCGACTCCTTGTCGCTGGCACTCGGCGCGCGTGGTGATGCCGATCTCGTGCGGCATGGCGAGGCGCAAGGACAGGTGACGGCTGTCTTTGATGTGGCGGCGGATCATCCCGTTCGCATGTTCCTGCGCGAGAACGATGTCGATGACGATGGCGACATCATCCTGCGCCGTATCCAGACGTCAGACGGCCGCACCCGGGCCTTCGTCAACGATCAACCCGTCAGTGCAGGACTGCTGCGTCAGGCGGGTGCGCTCCTGGTGGAAATCCACGGACAGCACGATGACCGTGCCCTGGTTGACCCGGAAAGCCACCGGGCCCTCATTGATGTTTTCGGAGGGCTGACGGCCGAAGCCGAGGCCGTGGCACAGGCCTTTGCCACCTATCGCGCTGCCGACAAGGCAGTGACCGATCACGAGAAACGTATAGAAGCCGCGCGCAACGAGGCTGATTTCCTGCGTGCTGCCGTCGATGAACTGTCAGCCCTCAAGCCGGAAGCCGGCGAAGAGGAGCACCTGGCGGCCCGGCGGACGGACATGATGGCGGTCGAAAAGATTGCCGGTGATCTGAACGAAGCCTTTGAAACCTTGAACGGCACTGCGTCGCCAATCCCGGAACTGGCCAGCTTGCTGCGACGTCTGGAACGCAAGGCCGACCAGGTGCCGAATCTTCTCGGCCAGCCTGTCCGCACGCTTGCAGAGGCGATGGATCTTCTCGAAGAAACCCGCGGCGGACTGGAAAGCGCATTGCGTGAGACCGAATATGATCCACGCGAACTGGAAGCTGTCGAAGAGCGGTTGTTTGCGCTTCGTGCTGCCTCCCGCAAGTTCTCGGTGCCGGTTGACGAGCTGTCCGCCCTGTGTTCCCGCATGAGCGGCGATCTGGCCGATCTCGATGCGGGTGAAGACAAGTTGGCGGCGCTGGTGAGTGCTGCTGGAAAGGCCCGCGCCGAATACGACAAGAAGGCAGCCAGCCTCTCGGACAAGCGACGAAAGACAGCCAAGGCACTGGAAAAGGCTGTTGAAATGGAGTTGCCCGACCTCAAGCTGGAGCGGGCAAAATTCATCGTCGAAGTTGAAAGCAATCCGGAAAGCCGCAGCCGTTCGGGCATCGATCAGCTGGAGTTCCATGTCCAGACGAACCCAGGCACGAAGCCGGGGCCGATGATGAAGGTTGCGTCCGGTGGCGAGCTTTCCCGTTTCCTCTTGGCACTGAAGGTGTCTCTCGCCGACAAGGGCTCGGCCCCGACGCTGGTTTTTGACGAGATCGACACAGGTGTGGGCGGTGCCGTCGCCGAGGCCATCGGCCTGCGTCTGGCACGACTTGCCGGCAGCGTTCAGGTTCTGACGGTTACCCACGCCCCGCAGGTGGCAGCTCGCGCTGCAGGGCATTTCCTGATCGCCAAGGAAGCGACCAAGAAGGACCGGGTGGCAACACGCGTTCAGCGTATTGATGAAGACCACCGCAGCGAGGAAATCGCCCGGATGCTTGCCGGCAGCGTTATCACGGAAGAAGCCCGCGCCGCGGCGCGCCGGCTGCTGACGGCTGCGGAATAGGAAATAGGATCCGGCGCGGTGGACAAAAAAAGGGCGGGTTAGCCGAAGCTCCCGCCCTGTGGTGCAGTTTACAAATGAGAAATGGTCTTACGGCTCCTTGACGAGCGGTGCTTCCTTCATGTCAGGCAGCTTCAGTTCACCTTCTCCCAGATTGGGGACATTCAGCTCGATGCTCAGCTCTTCGTCGTTCGTGAAAAAGCCATTGGCATAGAGCAGGCCGCCTGCGATCAGCGCGACGACAAGCGCTCCGGCCATGAACCAGCCAGCGCTGTTGCCGTTCGTCTTCTCGACATAATGCGTTTCACGGTCCTGATAAGCCATTCGTGTCTCCTCATTCCAACATTGACCAGCATCGAGTTTTGCCGGTTCGATGTGCTATCAACGCTTGAGCCCGCCATTCGGTTCCGGTATCCGATTTAATCCGGTCATCAACTCGGCCTGTCCCGCTGACACATTTCGTGAAGACATCATGACTGACACTTCCTTCGCCCAAACCGACATCGACGCCCTGACGCAGGAGGAAGCACAGGTCGAGCTGAAACGGCTGGCGGCGGAAATCGCCGAGCACGACCGCCGCTATCACCAGGAAGATGCCCCGGTGATCTCGGATGCGGACTATGACGCGCTGCGCCGGCGGAACGCGTCCATCGAGGCCCGGTTTCCCAATCTCATTCTTGAAGACGGTCCCTCTGCGCAGGTGGGGGCGGCCCCTGCGTCCGGTTTCGGCAAGATTACTCACCGGGTGCCGATGCTGTCGCTGGACAATGCGTTCAACGATGACGACGTCCGGGACTTCGTCGGCCGCGTGCGCCGGTTTCTGAAGTTCGATCCGTTGATGGGGGCTCTGGCGGTTACCGCGGAGCCGAAGATCGACGGTCTGTCGCTGTCTCTTCGGTATGAAAACGGCACTCTGGTTTACGCCGCAACGCGAGGTGACGGCACCACAGGTGAAAACGTCACCGAGAACGCGAAGACGATCAAGGATATTCCGGAGAAGCTGTTCGGCACGGTGCCGGGTGTCGTTGAAGTGCGCGGCGAAGTCTATATGGCGCACAAGGATTTTCAGGCGCTGAACGAGCGCATGGCAGCCAATGGTGGCAAGGTTTTCGCTAACCCGCGCAACGCGGCGGCGGGCTCGTTGCGCCAGCTGAAATCCGAAATCACGGCCTCCCGCCCACTGCGGTTCTTCGCTTATGCCTGGGGCGAGATGAGCGAGCTGCCGGAAGACACCCAGTTCGGCATGGTCAAGCAGCTGGAAGCCTGGGGCTTTCAGGTCAACCCGCTGATGAAACGCTGCGAAACCGTGGAAGAGCTTCTCGGGGTCTATCACGGCATCGAGGAAAGCCGCGCCCAGCTCGATTATGATATCGATGGTGTGGTCTACAAGGTCGACCGGCTGGACCTTCAGGAGCGCCTCGGCTTTGTCTCGCGGTCTCCCCGGTGGGCGATCGCTCACAAGTTCCCGGCCGAACAGGCCTACACCATCCTCAACGACATCGAGATCCAGGTTGGCCGAACAGGTGCCCTGACGCCGGTTGCCAAGCTGGAGCCGATCACGGTGGGCGGTGTCGTCGTTTCAAACGCGACCCTCCACAACGAAGACTATATCAAGGGTATTGGCCAGGACGGAGAGTCGATCCGCGGCGGCAAGGATCTTCGCATCGGTGACACGGTGAAGATCCAGCGTGCCGGCGACGTCATTCCGCAGATTGTCGATATCGATCTGGACAAACGCCCCGATGGGGCGGAAGCCTTCGAGTTTCCGACGATCTGCCCCGCCTGCGGTAGCCACGCGGTGCGCGAGGAAAAGGAAAAAACCGGGCGCCGCGATGCGGTGCGCCGCTGCACCGGCGGTCTGATTTGCCCGGCCCAGGCAACGGAAAAGCTCAAGCATTTCGTCTCGCGCAATGCCTTCGACATCGAAGGCTTCGGCGACAAGCAGGTCGACGCCTTCTACAAGGAAGGCCTTGTGATGGCACCGGCGGACATCTTCACGCTGGAGGAGCGGGACAAGCGCTCTCTCACCAAGTTGCGCAACCGGGAAGGCTGGGGTGCCGTTTCGGCGAAGAACCTTTTCGAGGCAATCAACGCGCGGCGAGAGATTGACCTTCATCGTTTCATCTTCGCCCTTGGCATCCGTCACGTGGGCGAGGGCAACGCCAAGCTTCTGGCACGTGCCTATGGCTCTTGGGCGGCGTTCTATGCAGCCATGAAGGGGGCGCATGACACGGCGGGTGAAGCCTGGACAGAGCTCAATGACATCGACGGCATCGGCCATATCGTTGCCGAGGCGCTGGCGGAGTTCTTTGCCGAGCAACACAATCTCGACCAACTCGATGCGCTTCTGGTCGAGGTGTCACCCAAGGACGCTGAAAAGATCAACGCCTCCGGCTCGCCGGTCGCAGGCAAGACAGTGGTTTTCACCGGCTCGCTGGAACGTATGACCCGCGACGAAGCCAAGGCCATGGCCGAACGCTTTGGTGCCAAGACAGCCGGTTCCGTGTCGAAAAAGACCGACCTGGTGGTGGCCGGACCTAGAGCTGGTTCAAAGCTGAAAAAGGCGCAGGAACTGGAGATCGAAGTCATCTCCGAGGATGACTGGTTCGATCTGGTGGGGGCCTGAGCGGGTATTCCCTTCGTGTTTTGTCATCCGGGTTTTTTTGACGAAAGGCCCGAGGCAGAGGCATTTTGTTCCACCGGTGCCTGCGTTTACTGGATCCCCGCCTGCGCGGGGATGACAAAATGGGGAGGTGGGCTCTGTTTTCATTTCACATTACCCCGCCATCCATTGTCATCCCGGTTTGACGCGCAGCGGCAAGACCGGGATCCAGTACCCCCTGTGCTCGCAGGAATCACAAACCTCCGGGTTTCCCGAAACCGGTATCGGCTGCGTCATATCAGCAGGACTAACGTTTATCCGGGAAGAATTTCAACGAAGGCTCCACGTTGCACCTTGATCAGCAATACTATGTCTACATTCTTGCAAGCGGACTGGGCGGCACGCTCTATGTCGGGGTGACGAATGATCTGTTGGGCAGGGTTTCGCAGCACCGTGAAAGCATCGGAAGCCAGTTTACCGCGAAATATGGCGTGCATCGGTTGGTGTATTACGAAGTCCACGAGGAAATCGAGTGGGCGATCAAGCGGGAAAAACAGCTCAAACGCTGGAATCGTGCCTGGAAGATCCGTTTGATCGAAGAACGGAACCCAAACTGGGACGACCTGTTTGCTAAACTGGCTTGACACTTTTGCGTTGGTTCGATCGTTTGCTGCGCATGGCTTGTTCTCACGCCGCTTGGTCAAGCAACAGGCTCCCTTGTTTACAGGATCCCCGCCTGCGCGGGGATGACAAGGAAGAGGCTTCAGAGCATGGCTTTGCTTCTTGTCATCCCGGTTTGACGCGCAGCGGTAAGACCGGGATCCAGTAACCCCTGTGCTTGCCGGAACCGCAAACCTCTGGTGTTCCTGAAATCTGTCGCGGCTTTGTCAAAGGGAGCGGCCACACGCGGTTGCCGGTTCAAATAAGAAAAGCCCGCTTCTTGTCCCCACCAAATCGGTCATTCCTGCCTCGCCAGCGCCGGTATGTTGCTATATTGTTCTCAAAACAAGCGCTTGAAACCGGACCAGTAAACCATGACCGACCCGGACGGGTACGACGATTCCTTTGACGATCCATTCCAGCCTATCGGCACGCGGGCGGAGTCCGCGCCTGCTCCCGTGCGGCCGCAAGGAGGGATCGCGGCCAGGGCGATGGCGGCACGGCGGGCACCGGACTATCTGACGGGGCTGAACCCGGAGCAGCGGCTGGCGGTGGAAACGACCGAAGGGCCGGTTCTGGTGCTGGCTGGTGCCGGTACGGGCAAGACCCGCGTGCTGACAACACGCATCGCCCATATTCTGGCAACCGGCTTGGCGCGGCCGTCCGAAATTCTGGCTGTCACGTTCACCAACAAGGCATCGCGCGAGATGAAGGAACGCATTGCCGGTTTTGTCGGCGGCAATGTGGAAGGCATGGCGTGGCTCGGCACGTTCCACTCCATCTGTGTGAAGATCCTGCGCAAGCATGCCGAACTTGTCGGCTTGAAATCGTCCTTCTCGATCCTCGATACCGACGACCAGATCCGCCTTATCAAGCAGATCATCCAGGCCGAAGGGCTGGACGACAAGCGCTGGACGGCCAAGGCCTTTGCCGGGATGCTGGATGGTTGGAAAAACCGGGCTCTTGGGCCAAAGGATATCCCGGAAGGCGAGGCGCGGGCGTTTGCCAACGGCAAGGGCCGAAAGCTCTACGAGGAATATCAGGAGCGCCTGTCGATCCTGAACGCGGCCGATTTCGGTGACCTGCTTTTACATGTCATCACGCTGTTCAAGACCCAGCCGGATGTCCTCAAGGAATATCAGCGCCGCTTCCGCTACATGCTGGTGGACGAATATCAGGACACCAACATCGCGCAGTACCTGTGGCTGCGGCTGCTGGCCCAGGGCAACCCGAATGTCTGCTGTGTCGGTGATGATGACCAGTCGATCTACGGCTGGCGCGGCGCGGAAGTCGATAACATCCTGCGCTTCGAACATGACTTCAAGGGCGCCGTCGTCATTCGCCTGGAGCGCAATTACCGCTCAACCAGCCATATCCTGGCTGCCGCATCCCACCTGATTGCCTTCAACGAAGGCCGTCTCGGCAAGACGCTGTTCACGGATTTCGAGGAACCCGACCACGACCTGGTATCGGTGGCCTCGGTCTGGGACAGCGAAGAAGAAGCGCGCACCATTGGCGACGAGATCGAGACGCTCCAGTCGCGAGGTCATTCGCTCAATGAAATGGCGGTTCTGGTGCGGGCATCCTTCCAGATGCGCGAGTTCGAAGACCGGTTTGTCACGCTGGGGCTTAATTACAGGGTCATCGGCGGTCCGCGCTTTTATGAGCGCATGGAAATCCGCGATGCCATGGCCTATTTCCGCTGTGTCGCGCAGCCCGCGGACGATCTGGCGTTTGAGCGCATTGTCAACACGCCGAAGCGCGGTCTTGGCGATGCGACGCTGAAACTGGTCCATGGCGTTGCCCGGGCAGAGCGTATTCCACTGATGCAGGCGGCAAGCCAGCTTATCGATACCGAGGAACTGAAGCCAAAGCCACGCAACGCGCTGAAGTCCGTGCTCGACAACTTCGAGCGCTGGCGGCGTCAGCTCGACCAGATGAAACACACCGAACTGGCGGAAATCATCCTCGATGAGAGCGGTTACACCGAGATGTGGCGGCAGGACCGGTCGGCGGAAGCACCCGGACGGCTCGACAACCTGAAGGAACTGATCCGGTCGATGGACGAATTTGAATCCATGGCCGGTTTCCTGGAGCACATTTCCCTCGTCATGGACCGGGACAGCGCGGATGCGACCGACGCCGTATCCATCATGACGCTGCACTCGGCCAAGGGGCTGGAATTCGACACGGTTTTCCTGCCCGGCTGGGAAGAGGGGCTGTTTCCCCACCAGCGCGCGCTGGATGAATCCGGTCGCGCCGGTCTGGAGGAAGAGCGCCGGCTGGCCTATGTCGGCATCACCCGGGCGAAGAAACGCGCAAAGCTCTATTTCGCGTCCAACCGGCGCATTCACGGCCTCTGGCAGTCCACTGTTCCCTCACGGTTTCTGGATGAACTGCCGCCGGACCATGTCGAGATTGCCGAAGCTTCGTCCAGCTATGGCGGCTATGGCGGTGGCGGTTACGGACCGTCCCGGTTCGACAGTCATGATCCCTTCGACAAGGGCAGCTACTCCACGCCGGGCTGGCAACGTGCGCAGCGTGCCAAGCAGTCCTCCAGCGGATTTTCCGATGGCGGTGGCCGTGGGTATCAGTCCGCGCGGCAAAAGCGTCAGGGGCCGTTGACCATCGAAGGAGAGCTGGTGGCGAAATCCGTCAGTGACACGCCATCGCAATTCTCTCTGGGCGAGCGCGTGTTCCACATCAAGTTCGGCTATGGCGCCATCAAGTCGATCGAGGGAAACAAGCTGACCATCGACTTTGAAAAGGCAGGGGTGAAGAAGGTCATCGACAGTTTCGTCGAACGGCACTGACCGGCTGGTTGCAAAAACCAGTCCGGTGAACTGCTTCTGACGGCTACGCTCCAATAGAACCGGGAATTTGGTCTCGCACCTGATGTATCCTTGGGTTGGCCGCAAGGCCTGAGACACTTTGCGCCTGGGGCCGTTCTAGAGATCGACACCTTGCGGTTTGATCAGCATGTCGCGCTCCTTCAGGTAGGGATGTATACCGACGGCCTCACGCAGCACTTCCTGGCCCAATTGCACCCTGCCGAGCGTCATGAAGATGATTGCCTTGCCGGACAAGGCGCCAAAGTGCCGTGGTTCCAGAGCAAGGGCGCGTTCGATATCTTCGAGGCTGGCTTCGTAATTACCCTGCAGGAAGAGGATGAAGGCACGCTGGTTCCAGCCTTCCGAGTAATCCGGTGCTTCTTCCACGACCGTGTCGAGCAGATCCTTCGCACCCTGAAAGTCATAGGATCCTCGTTTACGCATGGCTTCGTCCACCTTCTGCCGGATCTCCGGCGTGGGGGCGGCATCCAGCCAGGTGTGCCAGATGCTATCCTCGATCTTGCTGGCCGCCTCTTCATTCGGAGCGTTCTTCAAGGCTTCAAACAGTTGATCCTGCTCGGACGTTGCCCAAGCGGGGAGGATGAGAAGCTGGAGGCAAAGAAGGGCAGCAACCAGACATCCGGTCACTTGCAGCCAGTTTAGGTGCGAACGGGGGCAAGTCATGGGTGTTTCCTCGCATTTCCCAATGAAATGGGGCACAGACCCGGTTTGCCCAGTCCCGGGACCGTTTCAAGCTGGCATCGCTGGCCGCTTCCCGCTATACCGCACGCCTTGACCCCAATAACCACAGGCGCGAGCGGCGATGAAAACCATCCGGGTGCGGATCACGGCTGAAGAACTGGAAGCCAAGCGGATCTCCGAGATCCTTGAACGGGCGTTTGAGGACGACGGCAATCCGGTGACCATCTACGAAGCAACGCCGGACGGACGCCTGTGGGCGGCTGAAATTCTTCTGTTCGACATGGAGCCGGAAGAGGCGGCTGCGACGGTGCGCGACCGTGTCGGCGCCGATGCATTTGCCGCGCCGCTGGAAGCAGAAGAACTGCCGGATATCAATTGGGTCGAGAAGAGCCTTGAAGGGCTGAAGCCGGTAAAGGCCGGTCGTTTCGTTGTTCACGGCAGCCACGATAGGGACAAGGTTCCAGGTGGGGCCATCGGCATCGAGATCGAAGCAGCGCTTGCCTTCGGAACCGGTCACCATGGCACGACCGCGGGGTGCCTGGAGGAAATCGACAGGCTTTTGTCCATGCGCGCGTATGACAGCATTCTCGATCTTGGAACGGGAACAGGCGTGCTGGCAATCGCCGCTGCGCTTCAATCCCGCCAGTTGGTTCTTGCAACCGATATCGACCCTGTTGCGACGAAAACCGCGCTGGAAAACGCCCGGCTCAACGGTGCGGGGCATCTTGTTCGTGGCTTTACCGCCAACGGAATTGAAGACCGCCGCTTTCGTCTCTTTGGTCCGTTCGATCTGGTGATCGCCAACATCCTGGCGCGGCCGCTGATGAAGATGGCGAAGTCCATCGGTGAACGCATGACGCCGACCGCAACCCTCGTGCTGTCCGGCCTCAGGGTGGAAGACGGCCCCCGGATCCTGTTCGCCTACGGCTGTCAGGGGTTCATTCTGGACAGGCGCGGCGAAAAGGACGGCTGGTTGACGCTTACTCTTGTGCGGGGACGTAAACAGGCCTGACTGCGACCGCCATCTGCCAGGAAGCAGCAATGACCATGTCCTCGCCCGCAAGACGCTTGTCGGCGCCAAGCTCCGCAGGATGAGGGAAGGGGAGAGCCGTTTCTTTTGTTCAGGTGCCGGAAAATTTTGACTGCAGATACAAAAAGACCCGCCGAAATTTTCGGCGGGTCTTTTCTTGTGCACAGTGGTCTTTACTTAAACCGTCCTGAGCCCCTTAGAACGCGCTGGTAGAGGTGCCTTCGCGCTCGAGCTGGGCGCGGTCATAGCCGTGGGAGGCCAGGGTCGCGTCGTCCAGTGACAGCAGGTAGCCGTTGACATAACGGCGTGCCTGGATGGAGCGGGCTTCAATCATGCGGTCGAATGCGCGGCGCATGAAGCTGCCGCCGGCGCGGGTCGAAGTGGTCGTTTTCATGGTCATCGTGATCAATCCCATTTGAAGGTTAAGAGCTTCCCTAGGGAGAACGTCTTTTTCTTGTGTGACCTCTATATGCGCTTTTGCCGGGACCTCAGGTAGGCCTCGAAACGCATGCCAGCCTTGCGCTCTTCGCATATGCGAAAGATTTTGCTGCGGTGCGAAATGCGGGGAAGATTATGCTGCTGAACCAATTCAAGCGGAATAATTATCCAGCTTGATCGGATGGGGTCGCGAAATTATCTTGCGGCCATGTTCCAGACCTTTGACGATCTCAGTGATCCTTCCTGTGGTGCGCCGCATGCGGCGCTTCTCAGAGCCGAACTCTCCCGCCGTGGTCTCGACGGCTTTCTCGTGCCGCGTGCCGATGCGCATCAGGGCGAATATGTTCCGCCGCATGATTGCCGCCTCCAGTGGCTGACAGGCTTTACGGGATCTGCCGGCATGGCTGGGGTTCTGGGGGAAGAAGCCGCGATTTTCGTCGACGGCCGGTACACCATTCAGGTGCGTGACCAGGTCGACATGGCGGTCTTTCCGGCGCGCCATCTTGTCAATGAGCCCGTGACCGACTGGCTGGCCGAACGACTGCAGCAGGGGCAGAAGCTGGGCATCGATGCCATGCTGCACACGGTGAGAGAGGTTCGCCGTCTCGAGGAGATTTGTGCGTCGGCCGGCGCCACTTTGGTCAAGCTGAACGACAACCCGGTTGACAGTGTCTGGAAGGACCGTCCGGCGCCGCCGCTTGGTCAGGTTTTTCTCTATCCGGTTGAGCTTGCCGGACGCGGTGCGAAGGACAAGATTGCCGAAATCCAGTCGGCCCTCGCAAACAAGAAGGCGGATGCCTGCGTGCTGACGCAGCCCGATTCGATTGCCTGGCTGTTCAACATCCGTGGGTCTGACGTTACCCATACGCCGTTGCCGCTCTCCTTCGCCACGGTTCCGGCAGAAGGCAAGCCGTCCCTGTTCATTGATGGCCGCAAGTTGTCCAATTCCGTTCGCGATGCACTCGCCGATCTGACGGACCTCAGTGAACCGGCTGATTTCAAGCCGGGGCTGGAGGGTATCGGCAAGGCTGGTGCCAGGGTGATGATTGATCCGGGCCTGGCGGGGATCGGCATCGCCGACGCCATTACCAACGCAGGTGGAACCTTGCTGGAAGCGCAAGACCCGATCCTGCTGCCGAAGGCGATCAAGAACGAGACGGAACTGAAAGGCGCGCGCACCGCGCATGTCCGCGATGCAGCTGCTTTCGTCAATTTTCTGTGCTGGTTTGACGAAGTTGCCCCAAAGGGCGATCTCGATGAGATCGCCGCTGCGGAAAAGCTTGAACAGTTCCGCCAGGAAACCGGCGTTCTGAAGGATATTTCCTTCGATACGATTTCCGGTGCGGGCCCGAACGGGGCGATTTGCCATTACAGGGTCAGCCGGTCCAGCAATCTCAAGATCCCGGTCGGCAAACCGTTCCTGATCGATTCGGGTGCCCAGTACGAAGACGGTACCACCGACATCACCCGCACACTTGCGGTCGGCGAGGTCGGCACGGAGATGAAGAAGCACTACACGCTGGTGCTGAAGGGACATATTGCGATCTCGACGGCAAAGTTCCCGGAAGGCACCACGGGTGCGCAGCTCGATACGCTTGCCCGGATCGATCTGTGGAAGGCCGGTCTTGATTTCGACCATGGCACCGGACACGGCGTCGGTGCCTACCTCAGTGTTCACGAAGGACCGCAACGCATTGCCAAAACCGGCACGGTGCCGCTGAAACCGGGCATGATCCTGTCGAATGAGCCAGGCTACTATCCGGCGGGCGAATACGGCATCCGGATCGAAAACCTGGAAGTCGTCACGCCTGCACGTGATTTGCCGGGTGGGGAACGCCCGATGCTCGGCTTCGAAACGATCACCCTTGTGCCCATGGATCTTCGGTTGATTGAGCCTGCTCTGCTGACGGTGGCCGAGCGCGACTGGTTGAACCGGTATCATGAGAGGGTCCGTGCCGAGATCGGCCCCCTTGTGGGCGCGAAAGAGCGGATCTGGCTGGAACAGGCGACAAAAGCGATCTAAAAGATCCTGAAGGCCGGTTTCGACCGGCCTTCCTATTTTGAATTCTTGTTTATCGAGCTGAGGTTTTCAATGCGCGCCGCGGATGTTCTCAAGATGCCGCTCTACGCTGCCGAGCTGGCAACCGGAGCCAAGTCGTTTCGGGACAACCCGCTGATTGGCAGCCGCCGGCTGAACGAGGCCGGGTTGCACGCCAAGCGCATCAAGCTGGCGGAATCCATGGCGGATTCGCGCCGCCGCAGGTTGGAGCACCTGCTTCCGGAAGCTGATCGTGCTGCTTATGCAAGAGACGGATTTATCGCCACCCGCAACCTTCTGCCGGAAGATGAACTGGCGGCGCTGCGCAAGGAAGTCGAAACAACGCGCTTCGATGCCTGGGACATGCGCCAGGGCAATGCCGTCACGCGGTTCGTTCCCCTGCCGCCCAGTGTGCTTGCAGATTTGCCTCATCTGAAGGCCTTTGTCTGGAGCAAGCCGTTCCAGAACGGTCTGCGTTATGTCGGTTCGACCAATGGTGATCCACTGGTCTACCTGCATATCGTCATGACCAATCCGGACACCAAGCGGAAGGCCGACCCGCAAACGGCGTTCCATTCCGACACCTTCCACCAGACCGCGAAATCTTGGTTCTTCCTCTATGACATCGATGATGCCGAGGGACCTTTCACGTATATTCCCGGATCGCACCGGCTGACGCCGGAACGGCTGGAATGGGAACGTGAACAGAGCCTGTCGGCCTGTGGCGACAAGAACACGCTGCATGCTCGTGGTTCTTTCCGCCTTGCTCCGGAAGAACTGGGTCGGCTGAAATATCCCGAGCCGGTGAGGTTTGCGGTTCCCGGTAATACGCTGGTCGTTGCCGATACCCACGGCTTCCACGCCCGTGCCGCCAGCAAGCGACCGTCGGTTCGCGTGGGCATTTATGGCTCGCTGCGTCGAAATCCATTCCTGCCGTGGGCGGGGCTTGACCCGTTCGATCTGCCAGGCATCAGGGGACGCCAGGCCCGGTTCTACATGGCCCAGAAGGATCTGCAATTCCGCCTGAAAGGCAAGGCATCGCATCGCTATGCGGGCAAGATCCTGGTAACGGAACCTTCGAAATTCTGACCTTGCGGACTATCCTCTAGGCGGAATTCCTGCAGGTGTCCGTTAGTGGTGCTCTTCCTCGTTGGCCTTGATCAGCTCCGAGTTGAAGTGATTGAGCGCCTTTACGTGGCGCGCCTGTCCGACGATCCTGGTTGCATCTTTGGTGCTGACGACCGGAAGCAATGCTTCTCCGCAGGAATCGAAGCTTTTCAGTGCGCTTTCAAGCGAGTCTGTATCATGAAGGTAGCTGCCGTCCTGACCGGGCCGGAAAATGCAATCCTCCTCATTGGCCGGGGGAGGGTCCATGAAATCCTTCACCTTGACCGTTTCTCCCAGAAAGCGGTGGATGCCGTCATTCACGAAATAGCCGCGCAAGCCAAGTAGCCAGTGGAAATAGGATTTGCCATGAACGGCCTGCGTCAGGCCCGTTGCGATCGACACGGTCAGCAGCAGGGCGATCGAGAGCGTGTAGCCGCCGGTCAATTCGAAAACGATCATGGTTGTTGAAAAGGGCGCGCCGAGAACTGCTGCTGCAACGGCCCCCATTCCCAGGATCGCGTATAGCCCCTCGCTTGAAGCCAGTTCGGGAAAGACGGAGGCGGCAATCAGCCCGAAAGCGCCTCCGGTCATTGCCCCCAGATAGAGCGATGGCGAGAAGATGCCGCCACCAAAACGGGACGCCAGCGTGATCGCGGTCGCGGCCGTTTTCGCAAACAGCAGAGCGAACAGCATCGCAAGGGGCAACTGGTCCTTGAGGGCGGCGTCCGTGGTCTCGTAGCCGACGCCAAGCACGTCGGGAAAGACCAGAGCAATGAGCCCGACCGCGAAACCGCCGACAACAGGCCGCAGCCAGACCGGCATCGAAATGTTCCGGGCCACCCAATCCGTTCCGATCAATGCAAACTGGAACAGGATTGCCACGAGGGCGGAAACCAGGCCCAGAAGCGCAAAGGCGGGAAATTCCCAATAGGAGGTGATCTGGTGTCCCGGGATCACGAAGGCGGCAACGTCGCCGAACCAGAGCCGGGAGAATACGGTTCCCGTAACGGCGGCAATCGCGATGGGCGAAATGGCCGACATCGCATAGTGCCCGAGAATGACCTCGTGTGCGAACAGAACGCCTGCGATAGGCGCGTTGAAAGAGGCGGATACCGCACTGGCAACGCCGCAGGCCAGCAGAATGCGATGCGCGGAATCCGGCAGCTGAAACAGGCGCCCGACGGATGCACCGATGGTTGCTCCCAGGTGCACGACGGGGCCTTCACGCCCGGCACTGGCACCGGAGCCGAGCGATAACGCCGTGATAAGGGCTGATGATATGCCCGGCCAGAACGGCAGCCCGCGTCCGCCTTTGACACGAGCCTCGATCACGTCCGCCACGCTGAACGTTCTCTGCATCGGTTGCATGTACTGAAGCAGCAGGCCAACCAACAATCCGCCAATGGTGGGCCCGGCAACGATCATGTACCACGGCAGTGTCGCGGCGGCGCTGACGACACGTTCCGTCGCCGTGCCAAGCCAGGGCAGCTGCACCAGGCTGATGATCTCACGGAAGATAATGGCCGCCCAGGAGACGAAAGATCCGATCAGAAGGGCAAGCAGCCAGACGATATGGCTTTTCTGGCGCAGAAATTCCCTGAAGTTGAACCCGATGCCAGCGAGAAGCCCGGCGATGCCGGAACGAATGGAAGGGGCGAGCCTGTAAAGAAAGTTCAATCGGTCTGGCATTTGGTCGGCGTGACTCAACTGAGATTAAAAGCCAATCTGAATTACGGCCCCATTTTACGGAGGAACCGCGTCACTTCACCGTCAAAATTGAAAAAATCCGGCTTGTCCCTTGATTTTCATGTGTTCAGGTTTAAGGAGAGGGGGTCGAAGCCTTCAGGCCATGTCGCCATCCCGGTCGCCTAGACCGGCTGTTTTGGGCTCCGGCAAATCGCCAGAAGTAGCCCTCTCAGCCAAGAAGTGTTGGCCTGCCATGTCCGTTGTTGAACCGTCCGATACACCGTCACTGTCCGGTGACGGCCCCCCAGACGCGCGCGAAGAACGCGTATTTTCTGTGCCCATGTTGTGTCTTGTGGCGTTCTTTATCGGGATCGTCGCAGCCATTGGCGCGGTTTTCTTCCGATATCTGATCTCGGTCGTTCATAATCTTTTCTACTACGGAAAATTTTCGACCGTTTATGACGCCAACCAGTTTGCCGATGCCAGTCCGCTTGGCGCTCTGGTCATTCTCGTACCCGTCGTTGGCGGTTTGATCGTGGTGTTCCTGGTGAAGACCTTCGCTCCGGAAGCCAAGGGGCACGGCGTGCCGGAGGTGATGTTCGCAGTCTACCACAAGAAAGGCGACGTTCGCGGCGTGGTGGCGCTGGTGAAATCCTTTGCCTCGGCGATCTCCATCGGAACCGGTGCATCCGTCGGCCGTGAGGGGCCGATCATCCAGATCGGAGCTTCCTTCGGTTCGACGATCGCCCGGGCGCTGCATTTGCCGCGCTGGCAAAAGATCACGCTGCTTTCTGCAGGGGCAGGGGCGGGGATTGCCGCCACCTTCAATACGCCGCTTGGCGGGGTGCTCTTTGCTGTCGAGATGCTGTTGCCCGAGGTCAGCAACCGGACATTCCTGCCCGTGGTCGTTGCCACGGCGACAGCCACATACGTTGGCCGGATTGCCTTTGGTCTCGACCCGGCCTTTATCGTGCCGATCTCCGCGGAAGAGGCTATCGAAGCCATCGCGCCGATCCAGCTGGGCGCCTATGCACTGCTCGGCGTCCTGGCCGGCATTGCCTCCTGGGCTTTCATTCGCACGCTCGCCTGGTGCGAGGACCTGTTCCCCAAGCTCCCGGGCAATGATTACACCCAGAACATCATCGGCATGCTGATCATCGGCACGCTTAGTTATGTCCTGATGCTCACCACGGGGCATTACCACACCGCAGGCGTCGGCTATGCCACGATCCAGGATATCCTGAATTCGACCCCTTACACATTCATACTGCTGGCCGTTCTCTTCATTGCGAAAATCATCGCGACATCGATCAGCCTTGGTGCGGGGGCATCCGGCGGTGTCTTCTCGCCGTCGCTGTTTATCGGTGCGACGCTTGGCGGAATGGTCGGTGTCCTGTGTTCCTACCTGTTCCCGGACAGCGGATTTACGGCGGTGGAATTCGCCCTTGTCGGCATGGGAGCGCTCGTGGGCGGTGCAACCGGCGCATCGATGACTGCCATCGTGATGATCTTCGAGATGACCCGGGACTATAACGTCATCGTGCCGCTGGTTCTGGCGGTCGCGATTGCGGTCGGTGTCCGGCGCTGGCTGATCAAGGACAACATCTACACGGTCAAGCTGCGCCATCGCGGCAAACCAATCCCGCTCAACCGGCACACCAACATGTATCTGGTGCAGCCGATCAAGGAAGTGATGGCAAAGAACTTCGTGATCCTGCCGCTTGATACACCTGTCCAGGAAGCGATTTCCGCCGTGAGTGCCGATGGCGGATCCCACATCATCGCGTCCGACGGGCCCCGGATTGCCGGCTTTGTGCGCCTCGGCACCATTCCTTACCAGGCCGACCGCTTTGCCGGGCAAACGCTGCGCGCGATCCTCTCAAGCGATTTCGTGATTGCACCGGCAACCAACATCATGAATTCGGTGATCACCCGCATGAACAACCGCAACCGCAGTTGCGCGATCATCGTGTCGGGGGACGGCCGTATTCCGCGTCCGGATGATGTGGTCGGAGTGGTCGATTCCAAGGAAATCGCCGGCGTCGTCGTCTCCAACCACTACGGCTGAGGCCATCGGTTCGGATGTCAGCCCGTGGAGTGGTTTGCCGCTCCACGGGCTTTTGTTTTCGCGTCGATCAGTTGCTCAGGGCTTCTTGCGGATCTCGATATGGCGTCCAGCCCGTTCCGGGCGCGGCAGACTGGCATGAGCTTGCGACAGGGCCGTCAGGTTGGCCGCAATGTCCTCCGGCCAGGGAGCGACCTTGCGGGCGTTCATGTCGACATGAAGGCTCAGTTGTTCTGATGTCGCCGACAGCCAGCCTTCCTCGGCGTGGCGCAGTTCCTGATAGAAATGCGCACGCTTGGCGTCGAAATCGACAAGCTGAAGCGTCGCGATCACCTTCATGCCGGCGCTGAGTTCGCGCAGGTAGCACACATGTACCTCTGCGGTGAAGAACGAGCCGCCACGGGTCTTCACATAGTCGGGACCCATGCCGAGACGGTGAAAGACCTCATCGACAGCCGTATCGAACAGGACGTTGTAATAGGCCATGTTCAGATGGCCGTTGTAATCGATCCAGTCGTCCCTGACCGTCATGATTTCGCTTTCCACCGGCTTTGCGTCCCAAGTCACCTTCACAATCCTCCTTGCGCCATTGTGTCCAACCTTGCGGGAAATGCCCATTAGGCTTTGACCTTTCGGGCCGGGGCTAACATATTCGGTTTTTTACCGCGCAGACAAAGTCGCGGCCCCAGGAGGAAAGAGAATGCCGGAATTGGCAACCGCGTCCGACGGAGCGCAAGTCCTTGAAAAGAATGGCGCGATCGGCGCTGCCATCGAAAAGCTGACGGGCCTGTTCAAGGACCGTTGCTCCACGTCCATGGCTCTGCGGGAACAGCATGGCCACACCACCACCTGGTTGAAGAATCAGCCGCCCGATGCAGTTGTCTTTGCGGAGACGACCGAGGAAGTTGCCGAAGCCGTCAAGATTTGCGCAGCTCACAAGGTTCCCGTGATCGCGTTCGGCACGGGGTCCTCGCTTGAAGGGCATGTGAATGCACCGTTCGGCGGCGTTTCCATAGACCTGTCCCGCATGAACAACATTCTGGAGGTCAATGCGCAGGATCTGGATTGCCGGGTCGAGGCCGGGGTAACGCGCAAGCAGCTCAACAGCTTTATTCGCGACACCGGCCTGTTCTTTCCGATCGACCCGGGGGCGGATGCCAGCATCGGCGGCATGGCGGCGACCCGTGCATCGGGCACCAACGCCGTTCGATACGGCACGATGAAAGATGCAGTCCTCGGCCTCACCGTGGTGACCGCGGACGGACGGATCATCAAGACGGGTGGCCGGGCGAAGAAGTCCTCGGCGGGTTATGATCTGACGCGGCTTTTTGTCGGCTCTGAAGGCACTCTCGGCATCATCACCGAGTTGACCTTGCGCCTGAACGGCCAACCGGAAGCCATTTCCGGTGGCGTCTGCCCGTTCCCGGATGTTGCGTCCGCCTGTAATGCTGTCATCACCACCATCCAGATGGGTCTGCCTGTAGCGCGTATCGAGCTTCTGGATGAAGTTCAGGTGCGCGGCTGCAACATCTATTCCAAGCTGGATCTGCCTGAAACTCCGACGCTTTTCCTTGAGTTCCACGGATCTGAAGCCGGGGTGCAAGAGCAGTCGGAAACTTTTTCGGCGATTGCCGAGGAGTTTGGCGGCGGGCCATTCAAATGGGCGACAGCGGCCGAAGACCGGACGAAACTTTGGGCAGCCCGGCATGACGCCTATTGGGCGGGCAAGTCGCTGAAGCCTGAAGCCAGCATCATGGTGACGGACGTGTGCGTGCCGATCTCGCGGCTTGCGGACTGCGTTGCCGCCACGGCCGAGGATATCCGCAACGAAGGTTTCCTGGCGCCGATCGTTGGGCACGTGGGTGACGGAAATTTCCACGTTCAGATCCTGGTCAACCTGGACGATCCGGAAGAAAAGCAGCGGACGGAAGACTTTGTCGGACGGCTTGCGCTCAGGGCGATCGCCATGGGGGGCACCTGCACCGGCGAACACGGTGTCGGCCAGGGCAAGCAGAAATACATGGCCAAGGAACATGGCGAGGCGCTTGACGTGATGCGCGCTGTCAAACTGGCGCTCGATCCTCACAATTTGATGAATCCCGGCAAGATCCTGCCGCAGTCATGATATTGTATCGAATCAGTTCAATAAGCTCGTTTTGCTCCGCCGGACGCCGCAGGGCGGCGATCCGGCCGGCGCCGGAAATCCTGTGTTTGCACTGCAGCAGGGATCGGCTACATCTATCCGGTACGATATCCGGTGACTTTGGAGAACAAGGAGACAAGGCCTGAACTCCGTCTACATCACGTTGGGTGTAACAGTCATTCTGGTGCTGGTGGCAGCGCTGGTCGGGCCGTTCTTTATCGACTGGACCGTCTATCGGTCGACTTTCGAAAGCTATGCGGAGCGCGCACTCGGGCACAGGGTGACTGTGCTGGGGGAGGCGGACCTGCGGCTTCTGCCTGCGCCCTCCATCAGTTTTTCCGACGTGCGTGTCGGTGGTGCCGAAGATCCGCTGCTGGTGGTCTCGCGCTTCGACATGCGCATCGAGCTTCCGTCGCTGCTGAAGGGCGAGATTCGGGTTCTCGACATGGAGCTCGATCGTCCGCACCTGTCACTTTCACTTGATGAGGCTGGACGACTGGACTGGCTGACGGCCATGACGTCGAGCGGCGCGATAGCCAAACTGGCACCGGATGACCTGTCCTTCGAAAAGGTGACGATCCGTGACGGCGCATTGACGATCGTCGATGCGCGGTCTGGCGAAATCAACCGGATCGATGACGGAAATCTGGTCGTGTCCGCACGCTCGCTGGAAGGCCCGTTCCGGGGCGCCGGCAGTCTCACGCTGAATGGTGCGCCCTATACGGTCAGTCTTGCGACAGGCCGCGCACAGGAAAACGCGGGACTGCGCGTCAAAGGCGAAGTCACGCCCACCAACAGGCCGGTGAACTTTGCTTTCGACGGTCAGCTTCAGGTGGCCGACGCCGCGCCCGAATTCGACGGCCGCTTCACCATCGCCTCTGTTGCGCTGGAAGAAAACGATCCGAACATCTGGCAGGCGGAAGGGCAGTTCACTGCCGATATCGCCGAGGTGGCGGTTCCCGAATTCGAGTTCCGCTATGGTCCCGAAGACCGGCGCCTGAGCATGACCGGCAATGCGGATCTGATCTATGCCGGCGAAAAGCGTTTTGAAATCCGTGCGAAGTCGAAACAGGTCGATCTGGACAGGTTGCTGGGTGGCGGTCCGCAATCGCCTGTCGACATCAACGAGGCGGCGACACGGCTGATTGCTGCCCTGCGTGTCGTGCCGCTGCCGTCCATCGACGGTGCTGTATCCATGGATGTTCCGGCGCTGGTGGCCGGTGGCGGCGTCATCCAGAATGTTCGCCTGGATCTTGAAACCATGCTGGGCGGCTGGCGCGTCGCGCGCCTTGCTGGACGCCTGCCGGGCCGCACGACGGTTGCCACCCAGGGCGACCTCGGCCTCGAGCCGTCTTTGACCTATCGCGGTGCGGTGTCTATCAGCTCGGACCAGCCGGGGTCACTTCTCAGCTGGTGGCGGCAGAAGGAAGCCGGCGTCGGTACTATCGAACCAGTTTCCCTGGAAGGACGCTTGAACCTGGTGCCCGAAGGAGCGGCGCTGGACAATCTGCGTCTGACCATTGCCGGTTCCGAAGCCCGCGGCGGCCTGGCTTACCGCATTCCACGCAGCGGCAATTCGGAATTCTCGCTCTCTCTGGAAGCTGACCGGCTCGATCTGGATCAGATCGAAAACCTGGCTGCCCTGCTTCACCCTCAGGCCATCGAAGCGGGAGAACCGGCAGATCCCAAAGGCCTCGATGTTTCCTTGCGCCTTCGTGCCAAACAGGTGGTGGCACGCGGTGTGGAGGGCGAAGGTCTGGCGCTGGAGGCAGAGTATTCGGACGGCGGCGTCAGGATCGACAGGCTGTTTGCAAATGACCTTGCAGGCGCCCGGCTCGATGTCTCCGGCGATATCCGCAATCTCTTTTCAGCACCTGAGGGAGCTGTGTCCGGAACGCTCGACGCCCGGGACCTGTCCGGTCTTGTTGCGCTGGCAGGCGGTTTGTTTCCCGAAACCGTCTTTGTTGAACGGTTGGAGCGCGCAGCCGCAAGTCTGGTGCCTGCCAAGTTCGATGCCGAGTTGAAGGCGGCTGCGGTTGGCGAAGCAACGGACATGACACTGCGCCTGGATGGGAGCGCGGGCGGCGCCGATGCTGCGATCAATGCCGAGCTCAAGGGCCGTGTCGACCAGTGGCACGATGCCGAAGTTGCTGTCGGTGTGGAACTGAAGGGCCCGGATGGCGGCCGACTTCTGCAGCAGCTCGGGTTTGATGTCATTCCTCTGGAAGCTGCCGGAACAGGCCATCTGGCGCTGAATGTTTCCGGCATCCCGGCAATGGGGCTGGCCACCGACCTTTCCACGGAGATCGGCGGATCCAGGGTTGAAGCCAACGGAACCTTGACCCTGAAAAAGGATGAGGCGCCGGAATACCTTGTTTCGGTGACCGCAGAGACAGCGGACCTTGGCCCGGTGGCGTTGATGGCCGGTCGGGTCCTGCCGGTCATGAGCGGCACGATCCCTGCAGAGCTTTCGGTCGATGTCGAAGGGATTGGCAGCTCTATGGCTGTCAGCAGGGCTGAAGGCTCGCTCGGAACGACGACGTTCGAAGGTCGTCTGGAAGGCGACCTTGAACCGGCACCGGGCGAACGTAACAGACGTTTTTCCGGTGAGATAACGGTGTCCGAGGCCGATCTGCGCACAATGACGGAACTGGTCCTTGGTCCCGATCAGTGGTTCTCGGCGGGGGACGGTTCAAGCATCTGGCCGACAACCCCGTTCGGATCGCCGCTTCTGGATGGCCTCGACCTGACCATGCAGTTCAAGGCAGACAGAATGCTGCTGGACGAGGACACCGCCATTACCGGTCCGAGTGCCGAAATTCGTCTGTCTCCCAGCCTGTTCCGCCTCGACGGTCTGCAGGGGGCCTTTGCCGGTGGTCAGCTTGACGGCAGCCTCTCGGTTCGCCGGACCGAGGCGGAGGCCGCGGCTTCCGGACGGGTGAAGCTGGACAATGCCGATCTGAGGCAGGTGTCCTGGCGGCCGGACAACAGGGCGGTCGCTTCCGGCACGCTCGACCTTTATCTGGAATTCGAAGGGGCGGGACGCTCGATCTCGGCAATCGTGTCAGGCCTCAACGGCGGCGGCACGTTCTCGATGGAAAACGGCGACTTCCGTGGTCTCAATCCGCAGGCCTTCCCGCTGGTGACACGCGCGGTGGATGCGGGACTGGACCTTCAGGAGAACAAGATCCGTGACGTTTTCGTCAGCCACATGGCGGCGGGAAGTCTTCCGTTCAAGCGCGTTGACGGCACGCTGACAATGGTGGGCGGACGACTGAGCGCTCGTAACGTTGTTGTCGATGCTGAAAAGGCGGAGATCTTCGGCAGTGCCGAGGTAAATCTCGCCAGTTACGATCTCGATGCGGATTTCTCGTTGAAAGTCGATCCGGGCGAGGACGCGGTCACCGGTGCTGAACCGCAGGTCGGGCTGTTGTTCGAGGGGGCGGTCGAGGCTCCGGAACGCCGCATCGACATCGCGCCGTTTACCGCCTATCTCACCCTGCGTGCCTTTGAGCGGGAGGTTGAACGCGTCGAGAAGCTACAGGCAGAAATTCTGGAACGTGACCGGCTTGTGCGGGAACTGAAAAACCAGCGGGAAGGCGAAGCCCGCCGGGAACGTCAGGCAGCCCGGGCGGCCGAAGAGGAGCAGCTTCGTCTTGAGCAAGAGCAGTCCGGCGAAGACATTCAGCCTCAGCCTGATCCGGACAAGCAGGAAAATTCAGCCCTTCCGCAAAAGACCAACGATGCGCCGCTCAGGGAAACTCGCGCCGCGCCGCCGCCAGTGCCTGCGCCAGCCCCGGCACCGGCCCCGGCTGTTGCCGCTGCTCCCTTTGCCGAGCGCATTCGGGCCGTGTTGGAGACGCCGGATCTGGAAGACCTGACCGCAGCGCCAGATACTGCCCCGGTCACCAATCCTTCGAACAGTCTGCCACCCCTGGACCCGCCGGTCTCCATCGAAGACCTTCTGACACGCGACGTCGGCTCGCCGCTGGTCCTGCCCGGGGCACAGTGACAGGCTGGTACGACGGGCCTTCGCTCGTCGATGTTGGGCAGGCGTTGCCTGAAGCCCATTGAACGGCGATAGGAAAAGAAGCCGCCAGTCCTTTTCACTCAAAGTTTCAGCAATCTCTCCTCATCCTGAGGAAGCGCGCAGCGCTGTCTCGAAGGATGGGCGGCACACTCTTGAGCAAGTGGCCCATCCTTCGAGACGCGCGCAAGCGCGCTCCTCAGGATGAGGGAGATGTATGTTGCAGAGGCGGCAAGAGGGCTGAAGCTCAGAGGCAGTCCGGGCACTTCTAGCTGCGCTGTGGGCAGGCGAAAAGCAGGGGACCGGAAATCAGATTGTCAGCCATTTATCCCTCCGAAATCAGACCAGCTTCCATTTGGACCCGTTTCAAGGCCCAGACCCTGACTGCCGAAGAGAGCGGGTCTTCCGGGTCGCGGTTGTCGTCGATTTCGGCAATCAGTCCGGCGAGGGACTTGTTCGCGGCGTCGGCGTAGGCGTCGACGACGTCCCAGAATTCCGGTTCCAGCGCGAGGCTGGTGCGGTGGCCATGAAGGGAGAGGGAGCGCTTTAACAGAGCCATTGGCGGTCAGCCGCGATCGCCGGAAGAGCCCGGGTCAGAAGGTTCGGCTTCGGTTTTGTCCGCGTCTGTTGTTGCTTTATCGGATTGTTCGGCATCCGGGCCGTCAGGCTTTTCCAGAAGATGCCCGTCGACGTGGGTTTCCAGCGTTTCCCGGCGTTGGCGGGCCGCCTCACGTTCGGCTTTGGACCGGCCATACTTGCGCCGGTTGTCCTCGGCCGTCTTTTCCTTGTCCTGACGGTTCTTCTGCTTGCGCACCATGCGCAGATTGATGATCTCCGCGCTCATGGGAAAGGCTCCCGATCTCAGGTCTTCTTGCGGAATGCATCCAGGGAAACGACTTCGCCGCCACCGTCACTGCTTTCGGCAGCTTGCACGGCAGGTTTCGCCTTGGTGTCTGCAGTTGCAGCTTCCTTGTCGCCTGCGCCGTCGTCCTGCCTGGCTTCGTTATCGGCATGTTCCTGCTCGGCCCTGGCAAGTTCTTCCACGGCTTCCAGCAGCTCTTCCGGCAGTTCTTCCGCCGTCTTGCCGGGATCGAACTCCAGCGCAAACTGTACGGACGGATCGAAGAAACCCTTGATGGCAGAAAAAGGCACCAACAGCTTTTCCGGCACGCCGCCAAAGGACAGGCCAACCTCGAACGCATGTTCGCCGATGGCAAGATCCCAGAACTGGTGCTGCAGCACGATGGTCATTTCCTGCGGATAGCGCTCCTTGAGCCGCTGGGAAATGCGCACGCCAGGGGCATTGGTGTCGAACGCGATGTAGAAGTGATGGTCTCCGGGCAGCCCGGTACGACCGACTTCGGCAAGTATTTTCTTCACCGCTCCACGCAGCGCGTCCTGGATCAGAATATCGTATCGCAGAAGGTCTTCAGACATCGGTTTTCGTCGAATCTCGCTGGAAAAGTCCACTATCAGGAGCACATTGACGGGCGGAGATCAAAAAGAAAAGGCTCTTTTCCAAGTGAACCCAGATTAATGTGTGCAACCCGGCAATCATCGCTCATTGGTCATGCAACCTATGTAGGACGCTGCAAATACATGGGAAGATCAAGTGGAGGCTTCTGTTGCCAGGTGCCTCCGAACCCCGCCCGTGAGTGCTACCTCAAAGGACTTAGTGGACTACCGGCGCAGCGTTACGCTGCGACAGCGTTGTCCATAGCATAGTTGTCATTTGCAACTATTAAGAAAGCCCGATAACGGTGGTACAATGCCGAGCAAAAGCACAGTCTTTACGCCCTCGTCGATCCTATTTCGCCCCCGCCGAAACCCATGGAGTTTCCGTAGCTTAGCCCCATGGGCTTGGGTGGAGGCGCCGGGTACCGCCCCCGGGTCCGATAGGTTTATTGCACTGACCATTTATTGCCATAGCTGGCGAACCAGCAGCCTTGATATAAGGTCTTCGGCCCTGAAATGAAAGAGGCTTCTGGCAAAGCATGTCGTTTGCCGGCTTGGCTCATGGCCATTCTTCCACAGCATGTGCCAAGTTGGGGAAAGTGCGGGGGAGGGGCTGTCTTTTCGGAAAAATCTGCCAAGTTAACCACAAACTCCAGATCTCCTGACCGCGAAGGCTTCCGCCGTGCAGCAATATCTCGATCTCTTGTCGAAAATCCTGGACGAAGGCGTTGATCGGGGCGACAGGACCGGAACGGGCACGCGCTCGATCTTCGGCCACCAGATGCGCTTCGATCTCTCGCAAGGCTTTCCCTGTGTCACGACAAAGAAGCTGCACCTGAAGTCGATCATTCACGAGCTCCTGTGGTTCCTCGCTGGCGATACCAACATTCGGTATCTGAAAGAAAACGGGGTGAAGATCTGGGACGACTGGGCGGACGAGAACGGCAATCTCGGGCCGGTCTATGGCTACCAGTGGCGGTCATGGCCTGCACCGGACGGCAGATCCATCGACCAGATCGCCAATCTGCTGAAGATGATCCGGACCAACCCGGAAAGCCGGCGGCTGATCGTCTCGGCGTGGAACCCGGCTCTGGTCGACGAGATGGCGCTGCCGCCGTGCCATTCGCTGTTCCAGTTCTACGTGGCTGACGGCAAGCTTTCCTGCCAGCTTTACCAGAGGTCGGCGGATGTGTTCCTGGGCGTGCCCTTCAACATCGCCTCCTATGCGCTGCTGACCATGATGGTAGCCCAGGTGACCGGCCTGAAGCCCGGCGACTTTGTGCACACGTTCGGTGATGCGCATCTTTATGCCAACCACTTCGATCAGGCCCGTGAGCAGCTCACACGTTCGCCGCGGCCCTTGCCGGAAATGAAGATCAATCCGGATGTCACGGATCTCTTTGCGTTCAAGTTCGAAGACTTCGAACTGACCGGCTACGATCCGCTCCCGCACATTGCCGCACCGATCGCGGTCTAGCCACCGGCTGTTTCAGCTCACTTCGAACCAGGTCATCATGCCCGATGCCGCATGACCGAGCATGTGGCAATGGATCAGCCATTTCCCGGGATTGTCCGCAACAAAGGCGATCTTGACCGTCTCGCGCGGCTGGCTTGTGAAGGTGTCGCGCCAGTCGGGGTTCTCCAGTTTCGTGCCATCGCGCTCGATGACGCGGAAATGATGGCCATGCAGGTGGATCGCATGCGGGAAAGCCGTGTCGTTCCGGCTTTCCAGAACGATCGTGTCGCCGCGCTTGGCGGAAAACATCGGATCATCTTCCATACCGGCCACACCGTTGAAAGCCCAGAAGAGTCCCTCGGACATCATCTGGCGCATGTCCATCTCGACGCCGTGTCTCATCATTGACTGCATGCCGCCCATGGCTCCACCCGCCATCACTAATGGCAGTTCCCAGGGAGAGCTCAGATCGGGTTCCGGCAACCGGTTCGGCGGCGGCAACATCAGTGGCAGATCTTCGCTTTCGGTTTCCGAGACGACGAAGTTGGCGAAGGTGAATGGCTTGCCGGTCATCATCTCGAACGGCAACTTGCCGGTTTCCTGAGGTCGCAGCACCAGATCCATGCGCTGTGCCGGCGCCAGTTGCACAGTGCCCTCGACCTCCCGCGCGGTGTCAAAGGCCTGCCCATCGAGCCCGATTATCTTCGCACCAAACCGCGCCGGAGCCAGGTCAAGGATACGCGCCGTGGAGGCGTTGATAAGGCGCAGCCGGTGCCAGCGGTCCTTCTTCAACGCAATGTCCGGCATCGAAGCACCGTTGATGGTGAGCCAGTTGCCCAGACGTCCGGCATGGGCAAAGTCGTGCATGGCGCCGAAGCTTGCGGTTTCCAGGATACCGTTTTCGTCAAGACGCCAATCGTTGAGGATCAGCGTAATGTCGCAATCGGGGTCGAAGGACTGTTCGTCGTCCTCGACAATCAGTGCGCCCGCGAGGCCGCGCGGCACCTGGTTCCAGCTCATGTTGTGGGCGTGGTACCAGAAGGTGCCTGCGTCCGGCACGACAAAGTCGTAGTCGAAGCTTTCACCGGGGGCGACGGGGGGCTGGGTGAGGCCGGCAACACCATCCATGGCATTGTCGATGCGGATGCCGTGCCAATGGACCGAGGTGGGTTCGTCGAGGTTGTTGGTGAAGCGCACTCTGACGCGTTCGCCGCGCTTGACCCGTATCTGCGGACCGGGCAGCCGGTCGTTGTAGAGCCAGAGATCCGAGAGGCCGCCGTCCTTGCCATAAAGTCGGGCCTGTCCCTTGACCGCCGCAAGGTCGAAGAAACCTTCTTCCGTTTTTGCCAGAGCAAAGGCTGGTGACAAGGCAGCAAGACCTCCTGCCACCGATGCTTTCAAGAACGAACGCCGATCCACTCTCCCACCTTCCTGACGCAAGTTGCTTCTCCCCTTCACTATGGTGGTTCCAGTTGGTGGAAGGTCAAGCTCCTCGCACGGCAATAAACCTTTCAAATAACGCTCGCATTTGGCGATGAAACTGCCGACACTTCCTTCAGGTTTCACGCAAGGGAGCTCTCCATGAAGTCAACCGACGGTCTTTCGCTCTCACCCCACGCGGCGGCTGCCGAGCGTCGCGGGTTCGATACGTCCCTTGGCCGCAAGCTCTGCGCCGGTGCCGAGGCAGGTCTGTTGCCGCATCTTCATGTCGTGATTGCAGAACGCGGCGGTGAGACGGTTCTGGAAAGTTATGGCAAGGGAGAGGACGAAAACTGGGGCCGTCCGATCGGTGAGGTAACCTTCGGCCCCGAGACCCTGCACGACCTGCGTTCTATCACCAAATCCATCGTCAGCTTGCTCTATGGCATTGCACTGGAGCGGGGCGAGGTGCCGACGCTCGATACGCCGGTTCTGGAGCTTTTTCCCGAATATGCCGACCTTGCTGTTGATCCGAAACGCATGGAGCGGACCGTGGAGCACGCCTTGACCATGTCGCTCGGCATGGAGTGGGACGAGACCCGTCCCTATACCGATCCGGAAAACAGCGAAATCGCCATGGAAATGGCCCCGGACAGGTACCGTTACATTCTGGAGCGGCCGCTGGTGGGAGATCCCGGCACCCGATGGATCTACAGCGGCGGAGCCACCGCGCTGGTGGGCGAGATCCTGCAACGGGGAACGGGGCAGAAGCTGGCCGATTATGCAAGGGAACGCCTGTTTTCGCCACTTGGCATAAATCAGTTCGATTGGTCTATCGGCCGGGATGGGGCCTATTCGCCGGCGTCCGGGCTGAGGTTGGCTGCGCCGGATCTGCTCAAGATCGGACGTCTCGTTCTTGACAACGGTATCTGGCAGGGCCGGGAGATCGTTCCCGAAGCCTGGATCCGGGCTTCACTGCAGCCAATCATCGAAACCAGCGAAGGACCGGGATACGGCTATTTCTGGTTTTGCGGCCAGGTTCCTGTTCCGGCTCTTGGCGGCCCGACACCCTGGTTTGCCGGCTTCGGTAATGGTGGCCAGCGGCTCTGGCTGTGCCCCAAGGCCGATGTTGCCGCCGTCATCTATTCCGGCAATTACAACGACTGGTCCGCCTGGATCCCTCCGACCCGGGTCTGGAGCGAGATCATTCTGGCGAATTTACGGGAAGCGTAGCCTTGCCTTTGAACGCCTGATCCTGACACCAATACATCCTCATCCTGAGGAAGCGCGCAGCGCTGTCTCGAAGGATGGGCCCCACACGCTGAATATGCCGCCCATCCTTCGAGACGCGAGCAGGCTCGCTCCTCAGGAGGAGGGGAGAGGAGGCTAGGTTAAGTTAAGCGTGCGTGCTGGTTCCACTGATCCGCAATGCAGGGTGAAAGCTCGAAGCGCTTTCACCCCTGCCGATGCGCTTCCAGGAAGTCCCGGTACCACAGGGCACTGTTCTTCAGCGTACGGACCTGGGTGCCATAATCCACGTGAACGATACCGAAGCGCATCTTGTAGCCTTCGGCCCACTCGAAATTGTCCATCAGGCTCCAGAGGAAATAGCCCTTCACCGGAACACCTGCCTCGCGTGCATCGGCAATGGCACCGAAATGTTTTTCCAGATAGTCGATCCGGCGCTGGTCGTTGACGACACCGTCCTGCGGTTCGTCGTTGTAACAGGCACCGTTTTCAGTGATGTAGCAGTCCGGAAGCGGGTAACGGGTGTCGAGATCCTTCAGGAGATCCGACAGGCCCTTTTCATAGACCTCCCAGCGGATATCGGTCAGCTCCGGCCCCGGAGTTGGGGGAACCGTCTCGGCCATCGGATAGACCGCGCTGGCATTGGTGTCTGCTTTCACGCGTAGCGGCGTGTAGTAGTTCAGCCCCCACCAGTCGAGAGGCTGGTGAATGGTTTCAAGGTCACCGTCGCGAATGTCCATGTGGTCGCCGAAGGCGCTGAGCACATCCGCCGGATAACTGCCCTCGAACATCGGTTCGAAGAAAATGCCGTTGTTGAACTGGAAGGCCCGGTCTGCCGCTTGCCTGTCCAGTGGCGTGTCGCTGACCGGATAGACGGAATGGGCGTTGATGACGATGCCCATCGGCAGGTTCGGCTTTACGGACCGGGCAGCCTGAACGCCCAGGCCATGTGCCAGGTTCAGCGTGTGCACACTGGCTGCGAAGGCTTCGATGCTTTTTTCACCGGGAGCGTGGATGCCGTAGAGATGGCTGAGATGACAGATGCACCAGGGCTCGTTGATGGTCGCAAGTACGTCCATCCGGTCGCCGAGCCGTTTGACGACAATCTCCGCATAGTCCGCAAACGCTTCTGCCGTGCTGCGGGCGGTCCAGCCGCCGTCGCCCGCCAGGGTCAGCGGAAGATCCCAGTGGTACAGCGTCGGATAGACCTTCAGACCACGGGCAACCATGCCATCGATCAGCCGGTCGTAGAAGTCGAGACCCTTCTCGTTCACTGGGCCTCGGCCATCGGGAAGAATGCGCGGCCAGGCGATGGAAAATCGGTAGGCGTCGACGCCGAGTGACTTGATCAGATCCAGATCGCTTTCCCAAAGATGATAGTGGTCGCAGGCCATATCTCCGGAATGCCTCTGGTAAACACGGCCGGGCATCTTCGAAAAGGCATCCCAGATGCTGGGTTTGCGGCCATCTTCGCTGGTTGCGCCCTCGATCTGATAGGCCGCGGTTGCAACACCGAACAGAAAATCGCCGGGAAATCGGAGCGCAAGGTCTTTGGGAAGTGCCATGGGAACTCATCTGGAGTGGAAACGCGAATGCGAAGGTCATAGTTTCCAAAGCGCTTTGGATCAAGTGATTTCGTCTTGCGTTCTGGGTATTCTCCGCAGCCAATGTGTCAGGTCCGGTGCGCGTGAAGTGTCATCAGCCAGCGCCAGAAGGGGAGTGCAGGTTCAATAACCCTTGCAATCGCTTCGGGGCCGTTTGCCCCCTGAAGCGACCCGATATCGCTGACGTCTCGCCAAACGGCGAGGCCCTTATGCCGTGCGAGACCACTGCGCGGGTGGTCCGCGGGAAAGCCGCGAGGAACCTTGGCAAGATCTGGGGCGGACATTTCAAACCCGGCAGCCGTCATATGGGCGATCAGATCTCCGATGTCCTCGCCGTTGTCCGTCTCGAGTGTCTGGAGAAACGATCCGAGCACCGGTTTTGAAAAACGCATGCACCCTGCGCCGGTGCGCACATGATCGGCTTCCACGGACAGGAAGAAGCTGGGCGGTTGCGCGTCCTTGCCCTGGAAAGCGGTGTCCTGCGGCCAGAAGGCCATGCGGACGTGGGTGTTGTAGGGTGTCTTGTCCCTGGTAAAGCGTAGGTCCCTGTTGATGCGAAATTGCTTCGAGGTGAGGTCGTGTCCGCAAAGCCGCGAGAGCGTTTCGGCAAGCCTGCCGCGAACCGCGTCGGCCGGATCCCTGACGAAGCGCTGGTAATCGGCCTTGTGCGCTTCAAACCAGTCCCTGGTGTTGTTGGCGGCAAGCTCTTCCAGAAAACGGAAGGTTTCTGGCTGAAAACCGGAGCCGTTCATTTTGCCGTCTTTCCGGTTTTCGGCTTCTTGGGCCTGGCAGTCTTGGGCGGCAGTGCGCCGACATAGGATCTGGCCATATCGATCCAGCTCTTCAGGTCTTCGTCGCTTGCGATCCCTTCCGGCTCGACCCGGATAAAGCCGGGCATGGGCCGGCCCCCCATCTTGCAGACCGAGGCGAAGGGCCTTGTCATCGCCTTTTCCTGCTGTTCGGTTCCCACACGTGCCATCAGCCCGCGTTTGGAAGCGCAGACCAGCATGTTGCCGTCGATCATGAAACAGGTGGAGCCGAACATGCGCTTTTGCTCGACTTTTTCATCCGGGATCAACGCGCGGGTGCGTTCGATCAAGACGGTTTCCATCAGGTCGGACATTCCGAAAGTCTCCTTGTCGTGGCGGTCCAGTTTCAAGGACGTGCCAAGGGGCGCTTATCCGACAGCCTGGCAAGAAAAATGTCTGCGATTTTTCCTGGCTCACGTTTCCATGCTAGGAGGCGTTTGAGGAATTGAAAACCGGATTCGGAGATGGCTTTGCCGGAACTTGTCTTGATTGCCGCGGTAGCACGAAACGGGATTATCGGGTCCGATAACGACATGCCCTGGCATTTGCCGTCGGATCTGAAGTATTTCAAGCGGCTGACGCTTGGAAAGCCGGTCATCATGGGGCGCAAGACGTTTCTGTCGTTCGGCGGCAAGCCCTTGCCGGGACGTCCGCATGTGATTGTTTCCAGGGATCCGGAATATGCGCCGGAAGGTGCGGAAGCTGCGACGTCCCTTGAAGAGGCGCTGCGACGGGGAGTGGAACTGGCAGCGGATCTTGGCGTCGACCAGGTCATGTGCATCGGCGGGGGGCAGCTTTACGCCCAGGCGATCGGCAAAGCCGACCGTCTCGAGATCACCGAAGTGGACGCGCAGCCGGCGGGAGACACCCGCTTTCCGGACATCGATCCGGCGGTGTGGCAGGAAGTCGGTCGGGAGCCGGGCCAGCGCACCGAACGCGACAGCGCAGATTTCACCTTCGTCTCCTACCGCCGCAAGGCTTGAATACCTATCGGATCCGTTGTCATGAGTTTACCCGCCAATCTGACGGCCAGATGGGCCACTTTCGATGAGCTAAGCCTCAACGACCTCTATGGAGTTCTCAAACTGCGCCAGGATATAT
Source organism: Labrenzia sp. C1B70 (assembly GCF_000475395.1). NCBI lineage: Bacteria > Pseudomonadati > Pseudomonadota > Alphaproteobacteria > Hyphomicrobiales > Stappiaceae > Labrenzia > Labrenzia sp. C1B70. The sequence continues at coordinate 657,999 of NZ_AXCE01000012.1, read as the reverse complement.
TCATTCTGGAGCAGGCGTCTTTTTACGCCGACATCGACGGCAAGGACCAGACGGCGCTGCATTACCTCATCAAAGACGAGGAGGCCGGAGCGCTTCTGGGCGCAATCCGCCTGTTCACAGAGCCTCAGCAGGGCCGTGCCCGCATCGGCAGGGTGGTCATTGCCAAGGCAGGCAGGGGGAGCGGGCTCGGGCGTCTCATGATGCAGGCCGGCATCGACAAGGCGGAGGCCCTGGTTCCCGGGTGTGAGATCCACGTTTCCGCACAGGCTTACCTGGAGGCTTTCTACGGCTCCCTGGGCTTTGCGACGGTGTCTGAAGAATACATCGAGGATGGTATTCTGCATGTCGACATGATCCGTTCCGCCAACGTGAACTGAGCCCGTCTTTTCGGGGCAAATTCCGGCGGGGTGCGGCCAAATGTTCCGTCGGTCTTGACAGTCTCTCCGTTTACCACCACCTGCGGCACGGGAACACGCGGGTTTTGGGAGGTTTTTACGTGGGGCTTTCCGTTGAAAGCATACGGTAACCTCCCTATAACCAACGGTGAGTCAGAACGGGTGAAAATCCCTGTCCGGGATAACGTGCCGGACGACAAAGAAGGAAGTTTTGATGCCTTGGAGCAATCAGTCAGGTGGCGGTGGCCCCTGGAAAGGTGGCGGAAACAACGGCGGCCCTTGGGGCAGCGGCGGTGGCGGCGGCGGTAACGGCAACGGCCCGTGGGGTGGAGGCTCCAACCGTGGAGGCGGAAACCCACCCGATCTTGAAGAGCTCCTGAAACGTACCCAAGACCGCATGCGCAACGTCCTTCCGGGCGGTGGCGGTGGCGGCCTGGGTTTCATCGGCGGCGGGATCGTGGTCGGCGTGGCGCTTATCGTCTGGCTGGCCTTCGGCTTCTATGTTGTCGATGAAGGCGAGGTCGGTGTCGAATTGGTACTCGGCAAGGTCGAGGATCAGACCCCTCCTGGCCTGAACTACAACTGGCCTTATCCGATCGGTGAAGTTTACACTCCGAAAGTCGAACTGCAGCGCGAAACCACTGTTGGCACCGAAGAAAACGTTAGCAGCTCCGGCGTTGTGCGCGCACGCGACGTTCAGGAAGAAAGCCTGATGCTGACCGGCGACGAAAACATCGTCGACGTCGGTTTCAAGGTCCTGTGGCGTATCCGGAATACCAACGAGGGTATTGCCGACTTCCTGTTCAATATCCAGGATCCGGAAGCGACCGTGAAAGCCGTGGCCGAAAGCGCGATGCGTGAGGTTGTCGGCGGATCGAAGATCGACTCCATCCTGACGGAAAATCGTGTTTCCATCCAGAACGACGTTGCCAGCCTGATGCAGAAGACACTCGACAGCTATCAGTCGGGTATCGAGATCGGCGAAGTCCAGATGCAGCGCGTTGACCCGCCTGCGCAGGTTATCGACGCCTTCCGCGACGTGCAGGCCGCACGCGCCGACGAAGAGCGCATCAGCAACGAGGCCAAGGCCTACGCCAACCGGGTGGTTCCGGAAGCGCGCGGTGAAGCTGCACGCGTTCTGGAAGCGGCAAACGCCTACAAGGACCAGACCATTGCCGAGGCAACCGGTCAGTCCCAGCGTTTCACCAAGATCTACGAAGAATACAGGAAAGCACCGGACGTGACCCGTGAGCGTCTGTATCTCGAAACCCTGGAAAAAGTTTTGGGCTCGAACAACAAGATCATCATCGACAGCGACTCGACAGGCTCCGGCGTGTTGCCGTACCTGCCGCTGAATGACCTGAACGGGCGTCAGACCGCCCCTGCACAGCGCGCGGGAGGCAACTGATCATGCGTAGTGGTATTCTTGCAATCGTCCTGCTGATCGCAGCGGTCGTCGCTTACCTTTCGGTCTTCATCGTCAATCCGACCCAGCAGGCGCTTGTCCTGCAGTTCGGTAAGATCGTCGAACAGCCGAAGAAGGAGCCGGGTCTCTATTTCAAGATCCCGTTCGTTCAGAACGTTGTCTACTTCGACAAGCGCATCCTGAACCTGAACATGCCGCCGCTTGAGCCGATCACCTCGGACAAGAAGCGTCTGATCGTCGATGCTTTCGCGCGGTACCAGATCTCCAATCCGGTGCTGTTCTATCAGCGTGTCCAGAACATCCAGACCGCCAACCGGCGCCTGTCGACGTTCCTGCAGTCCTCGCTGCGTTCGGAAGTTGGCCGCACCAGCTTCGTGGCACTTGTTCGCGACGACCGTACCGGCGTGATGGAAAACATTCGCCGCGATATCGATGCCAATGCCGAACAGCTCGGCATCGAGGTGATCGACGTGAAGATCCGCCGTGCGGATCTGCCGGACGCCAACTCGCAGGCAATCTACGCCCGTATGCAGACCGAGCGTCAGCAGGAAGCCACGGAAATCCGTGCACAGGGTGAAGAAGCAGCCCGCAGGATCCGGTCCCGTGCGGATCGCGACGCGACCGTTCTTGTTGCTGAAGCACGCCGTGACTCGGAAATCATGCGTGGTACCGGTGACGCTGAAAGAAACAGGATCTTTGCCGAGGCATTCGGTGCCGATCCGGAATTCTTCGCCTTCTACCGGTCCATGCAGGCCTATGAGGCAGGATTGCGGTCCGGCGATACCAGCCTGGTGCTGTCGCCTGATTCAAGCTTCTTCCGCTTCTTCAAGGACCCGACCGGTATCTTGCCGGCTCCGGGTGCCGATGGAAACGGTAGCCAGGGCGTATCCGACCGGAATCCGTCGCTCGCTGCACAATGAGCGAACTGGTAACGGCGCTCGGCCTGGTCCTGGTGCTTGAAGGTGTTCTCTACGCGCTTGTGCCCGGTGGCATGAAGTCCATCATGCGCAGCGCGCTGGAGACACCGGACCAGACCTTGCGGGCAACTGGCCTGATCGTGGCGGTTATCGGCGTATTTCTTGTGTGGATCATTCGCGGATAACGAAAAGTTTTCGGGCGGGAGGCGCAAAATCTTCCCGCCCGTTCTATATTCTGAACCAAGGACCGGAACAAACCCATCGACTGTCAGCATTCTGACTGCAGTCCAACCGGCTGGGATGAGGAGAAAGCCCTATGGCTCCACTAAGTATTCGCCGTCGGATGACCAGGATCGCCGCAGTCGCGGCGGGCATCGTAATCGGTGGAATGGCAGCTTTTCAGCCTATCCAGGCAGCATACGCACAAGGACCTGTGTCCGTCGCGGATCTGGCGGAAGGTCTCGCGGATGCAGTGGTGAATATTTCCACCGCTCAAACCGTGCAGGGCCGCCGTTCGGTGCCGATGCCGCAGGTTCCGGAAGGTTCGCCCTTCCAGGAGTTTTTTGAAGAATTCTTCAACCGGCAGAACCGGGACGACGACCAGCCGCGGCGGGTTCAGTCGCTGGGTTCGGGCTTCGTTATTGACGGGGAAGCCGGCATCATTATCACCAACAATCACGTTATCGAAGGCGCGGACGAAATCACCGCCAACTTCAACGACGGCACCAAGCTGAAGGCGACGCTCCTCGGCACCGACGAGAAAACCGATCTCGCAGTGCTGCAGGTGGAGCCGACCACGCCTCTGAAGGCCGTCAGTTTCGGCGATAGCGACGCCATTCGCGTCGGCGACTGGGTGATGGCGATCGGCAACCCGTTTGGTCTGGGCGGCACCGTGACCGTCGGTATCGTGTCCGCACGAAACCGCGACATCAACTCCGGTCCCTACGACAACTTCATCCAGACGGATGCCTCCATCAACCGGGGGAACTCGGGCGGACCGCTGTTCGACATGGAAGGCAACGTGATCGGCATCAACACGGCCATCATCTCGCCGTCCGGCGGCTCCATCGGCATCGGCTTTGCGATCCCGGCCAACACCGCCATGAACGTGATCGATCAGCTGCGCAAGTTCGGCGAAACCCGCCGCGGCTGGCTGGGTGTTCGCATTCAGGAAGTCACGGACGAGATTGCCGACAGCCTGGCAATGGACAAGGCCATGGGCGCGCTGGTTGCCGGTGTGACCGACGATGGTCCGGCGGCCAAGGCGAAAATCGAACCGGGTGACGTGATCATCAAGTTCGACGGCAAGGATGTCGACACGATGCGCGAACTTCCGCGCATGGTGGCGGAAACCGAAATCGGCAAGGAAGTTGAAGTTACGGTTCTGCGCAAGGGCGAGGAAGTCGCCATCAGCGTGATCCTCGAGCAGCTTGTTGAAACCGAGGTGACCGAAGCCAGCGCAACCGAGGAAGAAGAGCCTGCGGAAAAGCCGGTCGAAAAGAGCGAAGTGCTCGGAATGTCGCTTGCCGTTCTGGACGACGCCTTGCGCAAGCAGTTTTCCATCGATGAAGACGTCAGCGGTGTTGTGGTCACGGAAGTGAAGCCAGGCACCTCTGCCGAGGAAAAGCGCGTGATGGCTGGCGATGTCATCAAGGAAGTCGCTCAGGAAACGGTCGAGACGCCGGAAGACGTCATGGCCGAGATCGACAAGCTGAAAAAGGACAACCGCCGCTCGGCCCTGCTTCTGCTGGCCAATCCGACGGGTGATGTCCGCTTCGTTCCGGTGCGGATCGAAGACGAGTAGTCCTTCCGGACTTCGGAAGCTGAATGCAGAAGGGCGCCGTGAGGCGCCCTTTTTTCTGCTTTCAATCTCCTGCACGCTCTTCCTGAAGACGGCTGAAGGTCTGTCTGGAACGGGAAGGGGGGATGCTTTGGAGCAGGGGGCCCATCCTTCGAGACAGGCCCCCACGCTTCCTCAGGATGAGGTTGGTAGTGGGGCGGAGTTGGGGGCTTGGAGGATGCTGGTGGCCTTGGCGAGTTGGATGTGCCGTGGGGCGAATTGACAGTGTGTGGCCTAACCATTTCGAAGAGTTTTGTATTCGGTATCCCCACACACTCTCCCTCATCCTGAGGAAGGCCGGAGGCCTGTCTCGAAGGATGGGCTGCATACTCCGTCGAAAGGTTCATTCCTTGAAAGACAAGAAGGACCGCCCGCGCGAGGCGAGGATTCGAAACCGCTCAAATCAGGATTGCCGCAGACCCGCGCCTTAACTCAGAACGAAATCGCTCTCCGCGTAGCCTTGCAGGTAGAGCAGGGCTGTGAGGTCGCCGTGGTCGATGCGGAAGTCGGCGGCGGCGGCGACTGCCGGTTTGGCCCTGTAAGCGACACCGGCTCCGGCACGTTCGATCATGGCAAGGTCGTTTGCGCCATCTCCGACCGCAAGCGTATCTGCGAATTCCAGGCCGCGCTCCGCGACGAGATATTCCAGGCGGGTGCGCTTGGCTTCGCGTCCGAGAATCGGTTCTCCGACCTTGCCTGACAGTTTTCCGTCCACTTCCAGCAGGGTGTTGGCCTGGTTCTCGTCAAAACCGATCAGCGTCGCGACTGCAGATGTGAAATGGGTGAAGCCACCGGAAACAAGGGCGCAGTAAGCGCCGTTCGCTTTCATCGTCTGTACCAGCGTACGGCCGCCCGGCATCAGCTGGATCCGCTTGCTGAGCACCGTTTCAATGGCAGACACCGGCAATCCGGCGAGAAGGCCAACACGTTCGCGCAGGGCCGGTTCAAAATCGATCTCGCCGCGCATCGCCCGCTCGGTAATTTCCGATATGCGATCCTTGAGGCCAAGTTCAGCCGCCAGTTCGTCGATGCATTCCTGGCGGATCATGGTGGAATCCATGTCGGCGATCAGCAGGTGCTTGCGGCGGCCGGCTTCCTTCTGCACAAAGACGTCGACGGGGGCACGGCCAATCACTTCGCGCAAGATACCGTCCGCGGCACTTGCATCCAGACCCTCAAAGCGGATATCCGCTGCGACACCTGCAGAAAGACGTGTCGAGGTTCCGGTAACGCCGAGTGCGTCGGATGCCTGCCGAACCAGATCCTCGTCGACTGCAGGCGCAGCAGGAGTGGACACCAAAGTGGCAACAAAAGACATGGACGGTTCCCTGGACGACGATGACGGCACGCCCGCAACTGCCAGGCGCGCCATTCTGATAGCCGGGCCGACAGCCAGCGGCAAGTCCGCTTTGGCGTTGACGCTGGCCAAAAGGCTGAATGGTGTCATCGTGAATGCAGATTCCATGCAGCTTTACGAAGACTTGCGACTGGTGAGCGCACGCCCCAGCGTGGCGGAGGAGGCTGAAGCACCTCACAGGCTATACGGCGTGTTGCCTGCATCGACTGCCTTTTCGACCGGCGACTGGCTGCGCCTGGCGGAACGGGACCTGCAAGATGCCTGGGGAAACGGCCAGATGCCTATCCTCGTCGGTGGCACCGGCCTCTACTTCAAGGGGCTGACGGAAGGCTTTGCGGAAATGCCTGGCATTCCGGAAGAGATCCGCGCCAAGGCGAGATCCATCGCCGACACGCAAGGTGTGGAAGGTTTGAGGCAGCACCTGATTGCCGAGGGGGATCCTGAGTCTGCCGAGGCGCTGGTTGATCCGCAACGTCTTGCCCGTGCACTGGAGGTTCTGCTGGCTACCGGCCGTCCTCTGAAGGCGTGGCAACAGCACGCCCAATCTTCGCCTCTTCTCAAGCCGCAGGCGTGTCACCGGATCGTTCTGGCACCGCCGCGGCCCTGGCTGCATGAACGTATCGAGCAACGGGCCAGGTTGATGGTCTGCGAAGAAGGCTTCAATGAAGTGCGGGCCCTGCTTGAACAAGGCCTATCGGATAAGTTGCCAGCGATGAGGGCAATCGGCGTGCCGGAACTTGGCGCCTATCTTGCCGGAAAAGCCGATTATGCAGAAACCATCCACAGGCTGACTGTTGCAACGCGTCAATACGCAAAGCGTCAGGAAACCTGGTTTCGCAACCAGATGTCGGATTGGCAACGGGTTGATCCTTCAAACCTAATTGAGATGGAGGCCATTCTCCGAACGGTTTGACGGCTCAGCGTCAACTTCTGATGTGTGCGGTGCAGCAGTGGTGTGAGCGTAACTCTTTGGTATTGCGAATATATTTTTGTCAAAATTGATCTTATACTTTTGTCTGCCATGGCAATGGCACAATTCAGGGTTACATGGCTAACATGCGTTCGGTGGCGGGATTCGCCGCCGCTTGTAAGGCCTGAAGAAATCCTAGACTGGGAGGTCACGGTGCAGACGATCATACTCGAATGCGGTTCAGTGCGGCTCGTCCCTTTCAAGCCAACCGATATTCATCTCGTCAAAGATCTTCACTCCGATCCTTACGGCAACCGATGTACAGAATATTCCACCAATTGCACCGTCGTTGATGCGGAAGAACTGGTGCGGTCTGCTCAGCAGAACCAGGACGACCTCGGGTTTGCCAAGTGGAAGGCGGTGTCTTCCGACGGGGCATTTCTCGGCTGGGCCGGGTTTACGCCTGTCAGCGAAACTTCCGAGATCAGTCTGAACTATTGCCTGCGTCTCGACGTGCTGGATCAGGACCCGGATCTGCCCAAACGCCTTTGCGCCGCCTTGTCAGACTGGTTCTTCGAAAACACCTATTTTTCCCATCTGGTCGCTGTGGTGCGCACCGACAACCGGACCATGCGAGAAGTGGTCAAGGGCAACGGTTTCTATCACCGCGAGAGCAAAGTGATCGAAGGCATGCAGGCGGACGTGTTTCAGCTCCTGAGCCCGTCCATGCAATCCTATCTCATGAGTGCTTAGGCATTTTCGGGGCTTACGGGACCTCGGGAAATGCGTCGGGACCGTGTCTGCCACGGTCCCTTTTTTTGAGAGTGACCCATTTGAACACACCCATTCTGACTACAGGCAGGCTGCGCCTGTTGCCTTTTTCCGAAGATGACTTCCCATTGTTGCAGGACCTTCATTCAGACCCGGAGGTCAATCGCTATCTGTCTCCGGGACCGGCGATCATGGATCCGGAGGAAGTGCGCCGGCGGCTGGCGAATTACGTCGGCGATCACCGGGGCACCGGGATGTCCAAATGGAAACTGGAGACGGTTGAGGGAGCCTTTATCGGCCGGGCGGGGTTCTCGTTCGAAAGGAACCCGGAAGGTTATGAACTTGGCTACAGCCTGAAACGGTCAGCCTGGGGGCAGGGCTATGCGAGCGAGATCGCGCGGGCTCTTGTCGGTTGGTTCTTCGACACGACACAGAACGATCACATGCTTGCCTATGCAGTTGCGGAACATAAGGCTTCGCAGCGGGTGATGCAGAAGGCAGGACTGCGTTTCTGGCGGGAAATACGAAAGCACGGATTGCATTGCCGGTTCTACCGGATCACGCGCCGGCAATATCTTCAGTCTCTGGAGCCTGGCACGGGCGGTTGATCGCCTGAGCGATTGGTCGCCATCAAACGCCGGCAGCCTGCAAGGCGGCGGGCAGGGCGGCCGCTGTCACGGCTTCGGCAAGGGCCTCATCCGACATGGCCCGTGCCGTGGTCAGTCCTCCAATCAGGAGACTGAGAAAAACCCAGGCGCGGTTCCGCCGTTCAGACGGGGTGCCTTCCTTGAGCCCCTCGGCAACGAGTGACGCTATTTCCTGCATCTTGTCATCATAGAGTTTGCGGGTCTCAGGCTTGGCCCGTGCGACATCGGGCGATAGAGCGGTCATCGCACAGCCGCAGGCGCGGTCCTGCCGATGCGCCGTGCCGAGATAATACTGTGCAAATGCCTCGACCCATTTGTCGCCGAAACGTTCCCGGTAGTCAGGAATGGTGGTGATTACTTCGTCCAGTCCCTGTTCCAGCGCGGCGTGAAAGGCCCCGTCCTTTGATCCCAGGTGCGCGTAGAATGCACCCGAAGTAGCACCCGCCGCCTTTGCGATCGCGTCGACACCAACCCCGGAATATCCTTCGCTCCGGAAGGCCCTGCTTGATGCGCTGAGCAAGGCTTTTTGGGTTTCTGCCTTGCGAAGTTGTTGTTTTGCCATGCGGTTCTCTCAATTAAAGAACGATCGTTATATATTATGTTGACTTCATAACGATCGTTACATAAATAGAGTGCGTCACAAAATATAACGAACGTTATATTTAATCGAGAGGAACGGAAATGCCACTTGCACTCAATTACACCCAGGGCGTGATGAGCGAAGATGCCGGTTTGAAAGCAGGCAGGAAAATCACCGAAGCCTTCCTGAAATGGCACGGGCTTGGCGGCAACAAGGTCATGACCCCCAACGTGACCATGCAGATACAGGCACTGCCGAAGAACGGGGCGCTGTCCGGCGGAGAGCCGGTGGAAGGGGCGTGGCTGGAATGCAAGACGCCAAGTTTTGCCCTGGCTGCGCGGGACGTTCAGGTCGGGTTCTTCAAGGAAGCAACAGACATCATCGCCGCGGCGGCGGAAGGGCGTTTGCCACGCGACCGCATCTATTCAAACGTGGTGCACACTGTGGACGGGACCTGGAACCTGGACGGCGAAGCCATGACCAACAGCCAGCTTTCCGAACGGATTTCGCAGGGTTGACGTCACAACACGGACTGAAAAGGGGCCGCTTCTGCGGCCCTTTTGGCGGATCCAGGGGCTTTTTGCCGGCAGGTAACGGGAGAATTCAGGAAACCGGTCCGCTCTCGAGTGAGCCGAGAAAACGCTTCAACTGGCGTGGACGGATGAAGACATGGCTCACTCCGGAGAACACCCTGATGCTTTCCAGATCACGTTCCCGCCGCGTCCGCCTGTAGTTCAGAACGAACTTGAAAAACGGCCAGTCGAAGCGCTCCAGGCAGCCATCCGGCAATTCGCCGCTGCGGGTGCCACCGCGGCCGAGAACGGAGCGCTTAAGCACTCTCGTCGCACAGAGAAACGTCTTAAAATCGAGATAGATGAGCGTATCAGCTGCTTTCAGGCGAAGGTCCAGGGTGCTGCCGTAGTTGCCGTCCATGATCCAGCGCGGGCGAGCGATCAGCTCTTTCATGGTGGCGCGCCAGACTTCGGGGGAAGGGCGCTGCCAACCCGGTTGCCAGTAATGACTGTCCAGATGAATGACGGGCAGGCCGGTCAGATCGCTCAAGGTTCGGGCCGCACGGGATTTGCCGGCCCCCGGGCATCCGGCGATCACCACGCGCTTCATCTCTCCGTCTGTGCCAAGGCTTTCCACCCGTTTGTCCTCCCCGACAAAACAAAGCCTCCTGAACCTTACCGGAAAATCGGTGGTGCAGGAGGCTTTTCGTGTCAGGTCCGAAATCGGGCGATAATACAGTCACCTTGATCCGGAGCTTTTGGTGGTTCCGGCGTTAGACGGCAGCAAGCGCGCCCGGGTTGCCGGTCTGCTGGCGCAGGGCCAGTTTGTTCATGGCCGAAACATAGGCACGGGCGGAAGCGACCAGTGTGTCGGTATCCGCTCCCTTGCCCGTGGCAATGCGGCCGCCGGCCTCCAGGCGCACGGACACTTCGGCCTGTGCGTCGGTGCCTTCGGTCACCGCATGCACCTGGTACAGGGACAGCTTGGCTTCATGCGGCACGATTGCCTTGATGGCGTTGAACGTGGCGTCGACAGGACCGTCGCCCGTGGCTTCCTTGGTGACGTGCTGGCCGTTGACGTCCATGGTCAGGATCGCCTTCTGCGGGCCACCCGTACCGGCAATTACCGTCAGCGCAATCACCTTGGTGCTTTCGCCCAGGATGCTGATTTCGTCCTCGACCAGGGCTTCGATGTCCTCGTCGTAGACGTGTTTCTTGCGGTCGGCGAGGTCCTTGAAACGGCGGAAGGCATCCTGCAGGGCATTGTCGCCCAGTTCGAAGCCCAGTTCTTTCAATTTGTCGCGGAAGGCGTGGCGGCCGGAATGCTTGCCCATGACCAGCGAGGTGGCTTTCACGCCAACGTCTTCCGGGCGCATGATTTCATAGGTTTCGGCGTTTTTCAGCATGCCGTCCTGGTGGATGCCGCTCTCGTGGGCAAAGGCGTTCTTGCCGACGATGGCCTTGTTGTACTGAACCGCGAACCCGGATGCGCCCGCCACCATCTTGGAAGCGCGAACCATGAATTTCGGGTCGATCTGGGTCATGTAGGGCAGGACGTCGCTGCGGGTGCGGATCGCCATGACGATCTCTTCCAGGGCAGCATTGCCGGCGCGTTCGCCCAGGCCGTTGATGGTGCATTCGATCTGGCGGGCACCACCGGCGACACCGGCCAGCGAGTTGGCAACAGCCAGGCCCAGGTCGTTGTGGCAGTGGACCGAGAAGATTGCCTGGTCGGCATTCGGTACGCGCTCACGGATCTGCTCGAACATGGACTTGTATTCGTCCGGGGTGGCGTAGCCGACCGTATCCGGCAGGTTGATGGTGGTGGCACCGCACTTGATTGCGGCTTCCACGCAGCGGCACAGGTATTCGATCGGCGTGCGCGTTGCATCCATTGCGGACCATTCGACATCGTCGATCAGGTTGCGCGACCGTGTCACCGTGTCGGTGATGATTTCCAGCACCTGTTCTTCGGTCTTGTTCATCTGGAATTTCAGATGGATCGGCGAAGTGGAAACGAAGGTGTGGATGCGGCCCTTGCCGGCGTGTTTCACGGCTTCGCCGCAGCGGTCGATATCAGCGTGGATGGCGCGGGCCAGACCGGCAATGACGGAGTTTTTCGAGCGCTTGGCAATTTCGCTGACGGCTTCAAAATCGCCGTTCGAGGCAATCGGGAAACCGGCTTCGATGATGTCGACACCCATGTCGTCGAGAATTTCCGCGATCTGCAGCTTTTCTTCCAACGTCATGGAGGCGCCGGGCGATTGTTCGCCGTCGCGCAATGTGGTGTCGAAGATCCGGACCTGGTCCTTCTCGGAAGTGGCAGTCATGTCGTTTCGTCCCTGGCTTGGATCGGGCCTTAGGTCGCTCGGGTAAGGAAAGGCGTGGCGCGATCCGATGGTCGTGATGCGGTTTTTTGAAAACTCTCCCCTAAGTGCCCGTTCCGCCTAAAGACAAGCGAAGCAGCCGACGCTCAGGGGCATCTAAGAAGGAGGAGATCGCCAAGTAGAATGAGGCCGCCGCGCTGAGCCAGCGCGTTGCGAGAAGATCCAGAAATGTCGCGAACCGCGATCATGGGTCTGTCTTGGCCTTTGGTCGTCTTTTCAACTGGTCCGCCAAGCGTGGCGCAAAAGCGTGACCTGACGGTTAATGGGGACTGTTCATAAGTCAGGATGAACCATGATGCAACCAGCTTTTCCGAAGCTTGCACATTTGGAGCCCCCTTGGCCTGGCGTTTCAGGGATCGGCGATAGCTTGCGCAAACAAGATCTGAGCCGCTGCAAAGACGGGAGGCAAAGGCATTGTGCCCAAAGCGGTTCCTCTCCAGCCGCGTTGATCGCACCGAAGCCTGGGCGATTGCCGGCGTATCCGGTGGACATCTTGCGGACTGACCGCCTCAGCCGTTTTTGGCCAGGGGAATGGGCTCGTCGGCAAATCTGGCCTGGATCTCCTCCACTTCCTTCTTCTTGCTCAGGAAGGCGGCAATGCACTCCGGGTCGAAGTCGCTGCCTGATTTTTCTTCCAGAAAGCTGAAGGCCCGTTCGTTGGTCCACGCGGACTTGTAGGGGCGTTCCGTCGTCAGCGCGTCGAAGACGTCGGCAACGGCCGCTATCCGGCCGACAAGAGGTATTTCTTCTCCACGCAGACCATTGGGGTAACCGCTGCCGTCCCAGCGTTCGTGGTGTGTCGCGGCAATCTGGGTCGCGACCTGCAGCAGCCGGCAGCTGGAGCCCTTGAGGATGCCGGCTCCGATTTCCGTGTGCCGGTTGATTTCTTCGCGTTCTTCCGGGGTGAGGGGGCCGCGTTTCAGCATGATACGGTCCGGAATGCCAACCTTGCCGATGTCGTGCATCGGTGCGGCCATCTTGAGGTCTCGCCGGAACTCCATGCTCATGCCGAGTTCTTCGGCAATCAACTCGCAGAAGTTCGCCATGCGAAGGGTATGCATGGCCGTGTCGAGGTCCTTGTATTCGGAAGCAAGGATCAGCCGGTGAACGATTTCCTCGCCGCGCTTCCTGAGTTCGGTCGTTGCCCTGTCGACTTCCTCTTTCAGCCATTCCGCCCGGGTGGCGAGTTTGCGCTGCGCTTCGGCCAGCTTGGTCAGGTTCCGGACACGGGCCTTGAATTCCACCACCTCGAGCGGCTTGTTCAGAAAATCGACAGCACCGGAGGTCAGGGCCTCGATGCGCGTGTCCCGGTCCTTGTCTGCCGTGACGATCACCATCGGCTTGTCAGTATGGGCGGGGTGCTGATGAATTTCCTTGATGAGCTCGATGCCGTTGAGGCCCGGCAATTGATAGTCGACGATCGCCACATCGAATTCGACCATGTCGAGCGCCGCGATCAGGTCGATGGGATGGGAAAAGCTGACTGCGTGGCATCCGGGGATGCGCTCCACAAGCCGTTCCATGATCATGCGGTTGGTGGGATCGTCTTCGACCAGCAGGATGCGGAAATCGGTGTCGGCAAGCTGTGTGTCGGTCATATCGCAATCTTCCGGTATTTGTTTTTTGCTTTTTCCAGCTCCACCGTCAGGAGTGTCACCTGGTTGGAGGTTTCGATGCTGGTGCGAAGTGCGTCCGCAGTTTTTGAGAGGGTCGTAAATCCGAGATTGTCCGCCGCACCTTTCAGTGTGTGCAGCAGCCGGTCGTAGCTTTCCGCATCACCCGAGCTTGCTGCCTCGGTGACTTGCACAACGAGAGTGTCGGCATTTTCAAAGAAGTCGTTCACCAGAGAATGGAAGACCTCCTCGCCAAGTTCCTCCCGCAGTTCAGCTCGTCTGGCATCCCCTTTCTCTTCTCCGGCAAGGCGAACCACATTGGCGTTTGGTGTCGCGGCGTCGGATTGAGCCGCATGCATTGGTTCCGTCGGTTCCGGAGAGCCGGGGGATGTCGGCAGGTCGGTGGTGCCTTCTGCTGAAGTGTCCGAAGGACCATATTCACGCAGGATGGTCGCAAGCCTCTGGAAGGTGACGGGCTTGGACTCGAAGGCATTCATGCCAGCGTCCAGGCAGTCCTGGCGGTGCCGGTCGGAAGCATTTGCCGTCATTGCGATGATGGGCAGCTTGTCGAATGGAGCGCCGATGTTCCGTATCAGCCGTGTTGCCGCGATCCCGTCGAGATCAGGCATCTGCACGTCCATCAGCACGAGATCGAAAGTGGCGTCCTGCACATGTTTGATCGCCTCTCTGCCGTCGCTGGCAACGATGACTTCCTGACCCAGTCTCTCCAGCAACTTCGTTGCGACACGCTGGTTTATGACGTTGTCTTCCACGAGCAGGATACGCAGACGGGGGATCAATGCTGTTGGGGTCGAACCGCTATCCAAACCGGTGAGATTCGCAGCAGGGGCATGTGCCAGTTGAACCGGCAAGGTGAAGCTGAAGGTTGCGCCTTCGCCAGGAATACTGAACACACTTATCGATCCACCCATCGCCTCGACGATCTGTTTGCAGATGGCAAGGCCGAGGCCCGTGCCGCCAAAGCGCCGGCTGATCGAGGAATCGACCTGGTGGAATGCGGTAAAGAGCTGCTTTTGTGCCTCTTCGGCAATGCCGATACCGGAATCCTTGACGCTGATCTTCAGTTCCAGGGTCTCGGCGACAACTTTTCCGGCAACCACATCGACGTGGATTGAGCCGTTTTCGGTGAATTTCACAGCATTGGATAGCAGGTTGAGCAGGACGCGCTTCAGCCGGGTGGGATCGCTCTTGATGAAAGCTTTTTCAAGCGTCGGGTCGATATGAAGTTTGAGCTCGTCATTCTGCTCGAGCGCCTTGCCTTCCACGACAGCTGCCGCCTCTCGCACCAGTTCGTCGAGCCGGAAGACAATCTGTTCGGTCTCAAGGGATCCGTATTCGATCTTCGCAAAGTCGAGGATCTCGTTGATCATCTCCAGCAGTGTATTGCCGGAACTTGTGATGGTGCGGACGTAGCCGGTTTCTTCTTCCGGAAGCTGCTTTTGTGCCAGAAGTTCGGCCATGCCGAGAATGCCGTTCAGCGGGGTGCGGATTTCATGTCCGATCGTGGCCAGAAACTCCGACTTGGCCTTGTTGCCGGCTTCTGCTGCTTCATATGCTTTCTCGAATTCCGCTGCCGCCTTGTTCATGCCTTCTCGCGTCTGTTTCACGATGCGGACCTGCAGAAGCATGTGAAGGGCGAGAAAGAGCGCGGCGACGACGATCGCAAACATGAAGAGGAAGGCCAGCATCTGTACATGGAAGACGTCGTTGCGGGCTTCGGCGCGCGCTTCTGAAATTGTCGCGTTCGTGCGGACAAGAAATTCGTTCGTGGCGCTACGAATTTTTTCGAGCGTTTCTTCGACAGGCGCAAAGTCGATGTCGGTGTAATTCTTTTTCGCTGCGATTTCGTTGAAGACAGGTTCGATGGCCAGGATCTTGGTCTGAATGGTCGTGATCCTGGATCTGAAGTTCGGACTTTGCTCGAAGAAGACGTTGTATTTGGAGTTGGCGAGGACCGAGAGACGCGAATAGAGGATGTCGTAACGCGTTACGAGATCTCGCGGTGCTACGGCTTCCTGCGCCGCTTCGACACCTGCCTCGCCGATACGATATTTGACGTGTTGCACCAGCTCGTAGACGGCACGTGTTTCGCGGTCGAGCTGATAGACAGCCCAGATTGCGTCTTCGCGGATAGCGTCATGCAACTGGCCTTCACGTTTGACCAGCATTGAAAAGATGGCAAGGACCGTACAGACAAGAAAGATCTGGACGACGAGAACGGATTTCGTCGCCCTTGCAGCCTGTTCAACGGCCTTGCCGCCTATTTCGAGCTGGTTTTTCACTCTACCACTTCAACTTCACGGATTTGCCAGACCGAACGGGAAAAGTATTTCTCGTTGAAGAGTTCCGGGTTCGTGTCGAAAGGGTAGACCAGGAACAGGGGTCCCTTGTCGCGAACGGACATGTAGTCGCCGTTCATTTTGGTCGCCAGCATCGTGTCGAAGTCCTCGGCATCTTCTACCGGCACTACTGCACTGTAGTCGTTGAGAGCCTTGACGATCAGTTTGGAACCGCGTGCGCCAACTTCCTCCAGCACTGCGCGCAGCTGAGGGCCGGAAAAGGCAGTGGTGCCTTCAGTCCAGGGTGTCTCGAGCGTCTTGGAGATTTCTGTAAGGCCTTCCAGCATCTCCATGTCAAATTCGGCGCTGTCACCTTTATTGGTGTTCTTGATGTTTCCGGTCACAACGAGGACGACATCACCTGTTGGTGCCGGAAGGTTGGCAGCCTGAACGGCAGAGCTGATCATCAGCGCCCCAGCGAGGAGGCTCAGTAAGGTTTTCATGGCGTTTCCCTGTTTACTTGTGCGTTACTGTAATTTTTGACAGTAAACTTGTTTTCATTGGTTCCTCTGCGGAACTTGGATACACCAAGAGCCTTTAATCAAATGCAAATTAAATGGGCAAACATCTGGTTAACTTCATCAGGTAAAGTAAATAATTTTGTCATTTATGTGTTTTAAATCAATGTTTTAAAAGGTTGCGATGTGATGAATTTATTTAATTCGAGCACGAGTAAATGACGCAGTGATGGCTCGCTGCAAGCAGGTAAAGTATTGCGATTTTTTACTATCCAATGGCAATGCGCGTTTAAGCGGCTAGGCCTCATTCGGATGCGAGGAAATGGCGCTCCAGAAGCGACGATCCGGGCGGTGCTTCAGCAGGATTGCGCCGAAACGCTGCCGTTGGGCAAATAGTCGCCCATGGGTGCCGGAGAGGCCGGCAACCGGCAACGGCCGGCGCCGGAGCCAGCGTTGGTGTCCTGCTTCTTATCCGTTCCTGGGGACGACGAGATCAGCCAGTCGGCCAAAGCAGCCGTTCCAGCCGCCGCCGACACCGCGGCGGGCATCTTCGGTCTTGATGGCCTCGTGACGTAACTTGACCTCCGTCGCCTTGCCGACTTCGGTAAAGGTAACGGATACCCTTGAAGTGTCTGTCGCTTCCCGTGTGCCGTCGGCATATTCCTGAACATGGCGCCAGGAAAACTCAAGACGGTTCGGCACTTCGATGGCCAGATATTCGCCTTCAAAGTGGATCTGCTTTTCTGCGGTTTTCTCAATGACGAAACACCAGCGCCCACCAACCTGAAGATCGATCTCCGCCGAAACCAGCGCACCGGACTTGGGTACGAACCAGCATCGAACCTCATTGGGTTCGGTAAAGGCGCGGAAGACCCGCCCCGGGTCGGCCCGAAACAGGCCTTCCACGAGCACCGGCTCCTGGCCGGGATTGGATTTCAGGAACGCTTGGGGCTGCTGTTGTACGGTCATTTTTCGCTATCCTTGGCGAGGTGACGGGCAAGAGCATCGAAACGGTCGATCCAGAACGCTTCATATTTGCTCAGCCAGTCCACGGCTTCCTTGATTGGTGCACCGCGCAGCCGGCAATGGCGGGTACGTCCGCGTTTTTCGATATCCACCAGCCCGGCATCCGAGAGCACCCGCAGGTGTTTGGAAACCGCTGTCAACGACATGTCGAACGGTTCGGCGAGGTCCGAAAGCGATGTCTCGCCGTCGGCAAGCCTGGCTACGATCGCACGGCGTGTGCCGTCGCTAAGGGCGGCGAAGGTGGCATCGAGTTGAGGCATTTCAGCTGCATTCATAAAGTGAACCTTTTGGTTGACTATCATCTGACTTCATTATAGTCAACTAAATGGTTGAGTAAATGGGTGGCGCGCGACACCGGCTCAATTTTCCCATGGTCGTGCAGCACAGGTTTCCGGCCGAACCTGGAGCTGATGACCGGACTTAAGAAAGTGGAGAGACGGACATGAAACTGTTCACAGCAGATATTTCGCCCAACTGCCGCCGTGTCGAGGCGGTGCTGCATCATCTTGGACTGTTCGATGAGGTCGAGGTTCACAGGTTGAACATGATGGCGGGTGAGCATCACCGGGACGACCTGAAGGCCGCCAATCCCAACTTGAAGGTTCCGACGCTCGTGGTGGGTGACATGAACCTGTGGGAAGCCAACCCGACCATGATCTACCTGAGTGACCGGGCAGGAGCCGAAGCGTTTTGCCCGACGGACGCCAAGTCGCGCTTTGAGATCCTGCGCTGGATGTCCTGGGAGGTGCAGCATTACAACCAGGCTGCAAGGGACATTGCCTGGGAAACGATGGTCAAGCCGCTTTTCGGTCTGGGTGAACCGGACGAAGCCAGGATTGAAGCGGCAAGCGAGAACTTCCATCGCTTCGCTGCAGTTCTCGACGCCCACCTGGAAGGGCGGGACTACATGCTTGGGGACAGGGTGACTGTAACCGATTTTGCGGTCGGTGCCTTGTCGGCGTTGGCGTTGAACCCGCAGTCGCGTATGCCGCTGGAAGGCCATGCCAACATCATTGCCTGGTATCAGCGGCTGGAAGCAGTGCCGAGCTGGGCCATGACGGCACCTGCACGCCTGATGGAAGCTGCCGAATAGGCCAATGCAAGCGGCGGCCGGGATCCGGCCGCCGCGGCACACTGCTGACTTGGGGTGTCAGAGGTTCTGACCGCCCGAGACTTCAATGCGCTGGCCGGTCATCCAGCCGGTATTGCCGCTCAAAAGCGCGGTGATGGCTCCGCCGATGTCATCCGGAAGGCCGGCACGGCCCATGGCTGTCATGGAGGCGACCACCTTGTTGATTTCCGGATTGTCACGCACGGCACCGCCACCGAAATCCGTTTCGATGGCACCAGGCGCCAGCGTGTTGACGGCGATGTGTCGAGATCCCAGTTCCTTGGCCAGATAGCGGGTCAGAACTTCAATCGCGCCTTTCATGGTCGCGTATGCCGCGTAGCCGGGCAGGGAGAACCGGGCAAGGCCGGACGATACGTTCAGAATGCGGCCGCCATCTGCGATCAGCGGCAGCAGTTGCTGCGTCAGGAAAAAGACTCCCTTCACGTGAACATTCATCAACTGGTCGAAATCGGTCTCAGTCGTCTCGGCGAAGGGCTTGTGAATGCCCGTGCCGGCGTTGTTGACCAGGAAATCGAAACTGTCACGCTGCCAGGTCTGCTGTAGCACGGTTTTCAATGCGTCCGTGAATGCGGGGAAGCCGGACGTGTCGGCAGTATCAAGCTGCAGGGCAACAGCCCTGGCACCCAGCGCTCCCACTTCGGCAACGACCTGTGCGGTTTCTTCCTTGCTGGTCCTGTATGTCAGGACCGTGTCGACACCGTTCTTGGCAAGATGAAGAACAGTGTTGCGGCCAAGGCCGCGACTGCCGCCGGTGATAAGGGCGATCTTGGGGGAGGTGGTCATGTTATTGGCTCCAGTGTTGTGGGGCGTGATGTCGATGACCATGAGATAGTCCGTAGCGAGACGTATTGTGTGCCGGTTTCTCCAGAAGACTTGCCTGATCCTACAAATCAGGCAAGCTGCATGCTTGCCATCACCAACCGGCGGGCGTATCGCTGGGTTCTTGACGGAGGGAACCATGCAGGCAGACGAGCTTATCCGGAAAGTTGTTGCATTTGCTGATGATCATGGCGCAGGTGGCGATCCTTTTCCTGTTGGTGCTGGTGGCATGACGCTGGTGCGTCAACGCCGGCCAACCCTGATCTATCCGATCGTCTACCAACCGATTTTTTGCCTGGTTCTCCAAGGGGAGAAGCAGACATATCTCGGATCGAACACCGTCCGGTTCGGTGCCATGCAGTCACTGATTGTCGGGCTGGATCTGCCCGCGCAGGCACGGGTCGTGCGTGCGAGCCAGGCCGAGCCCTATGTCGCGCTCGCCATTCCACTGGACATGGCACTGATCCGCGAACTTGCTCCGGAGCTGGATCGGCCGGGTAAAACATCTATGGCTGCACGCGCCGTTGCAAGCGGCAGGGCAGATGCGGCAATCGTCGATGCGATGCGGCGCCTGTTCGAGCTTGCGGAGATGCCGGAGGCCGGCAAGGTGTTGCTGCCGTTGATCCAGCGAGAGATCCACTACTGGCTGTTGGCCGCCGAACATGGCGCGATCCTGCGTCAGATTTCAGAGCAGGACAGTCACGCGGCCCGCATCGCCAAGGTCATTGCCGGTATTCGCCGGGACATTTCGGCGTCCTTGCGGGTGGACGATCTTGCCGGTGAGGCAGGCATGAGCGTGTCAGCCTTCCATGCGCACTTCAAGGATATTACCGGCACCAGTCCGCTGCAGTTTCAAAAGCAGTTGCGGCTGATGGAGGCGCGCCGGCTGCTGCAGGCGGAAAAACTGTCCGTCTCGCGCGCGGCGTTCCAGGTGGGTTACGAAAGCGCGACCCAGTTCAGCCGAGAGTACGCCCGGCATTTCGGTCTGCCGCCGCGCGCCGACAAGGCGAACGAACCTGCCCAGGCGGCCTTCTGACCGTCCGGGCAGCGTCTGATTTGATTAGAGGAACAGTTCGCCCCGAGCGACAAGCGTCGCCTGACCGCCGATCCTGACCGCATGCATCTTGCCGCCCTCGATGTCGATTTCCAGGTCGATCAGGGACGGGCGTCCCATCTCGAAACCCTGTTCGATGCGGATATGGTGGGTGCCGTTGGGAAGGTCGTCGTAATAGTCGACCACACCTGCGAATGCCGCCGCGGCAGAACCTGTCGCGGGATCTTCTGGAATACCCATGTCGGGCGCAAACAGGCGGGCGTGGAAAGCGCTGTCGTGGGAGCGGGTTTCGCGGCAATAGACATAAGCGTCCGTATTGCCGTTCTTGCCGAAGCCCGCGTTCCACATGGCCGGCACCGGTTTGGCGCGCGCCAAGGCATCCAGATCGCGCACCGGCACGAAGGTGAAGGGAGGGCCTACGCGGAAGCGGGAGGGGCCGTGGTTCTCGAACCCGATGTCACTCGGCTCCAGGTTGAGCGCGGCTGCGATCAGTTCGACGTTGTGGGTCGGTCCGGCGGGCTCCGGCAGGCTGGGAACGTCGAACTCGGCAAAGGCGGCTGCGTGCTCGCGCAGGATAACCGCGCAGCGCACGGTGCCGATCTGCTGCTTCAGAACAACAACGGCATCCTGCTCGCCCGAAATATCGCCGAAGCGTTCCGTTGCCAGAAGGATGGCCGTACCGACCGTCGGGTGCCCGGCGAACGGCAATTCCATCTTGGGAGTGAAGATCCGCATGGTGGCGGAATGCCCGGGCTTTTCCGGCGGGAAGACGAAGACCGTTTCGGAAAGATTGAACTCACCGGCGATCTTCTGCATCTGCTCGTCGCTCAGCCCCTCGGAGTCCAGAACCACCGCCAGGGGGTTCCCGGCAAGGCTCGTGTTCGTGAAGACATCCAGGATCGCGTAGCGGCGGCTCATACTTCTCTTCTCCCTTTCGCCGCCTGCCGACCTTCAAACGAAGTCAGGCGAGGGGCTCAAACGTTGTAAAACAACCAACCTGTCCGCATCGGACGGCCCGTGCAAACCACGGTGCCGGCTTCAAAGGTGAGCGGACTTTTGCATTTTCAGGCAAGTCCTGCCAGTGCTTAGTGCGCATTCTTGGTGAACAAAATATTGCCGTTCCCGGCCGTTTCGCCGAGTGCTCTTCATGGCAGCAGATATTTGCCGAGCGAACGGGCGTAAGGCACGATGGCGCTGTCCTCAAGGTCCGCGCGCGTGCGAATGATGCGCATATCGGCAAGCTCCTGTTCTTCCGACGCCTCTGAAAAACGCAGGATCTCCGTGCGCAACTCTTCCGCGAGGCGTGGGACATCCATCACCTGGCCGATGGAAATTCGCCAGCCGTCGAATGTCACCAGCAGCTCGGCAGGCTGGACGTCGTCTCGTTTGAGACCTGTTTCCTCTTCAAGTTCCCGGTAGATCGCCCCGACAACGTCGACCTTGCCATCTTCGGTCAGGTCGGTCGGGTCGAGATTGCCACCGGGAGGGTAGATCATGCCCGCTGTGGCGGTCTTTCGGGACATGACACCATAGAGCAATGCGCCCTCGGCGGACCTCAGGATGGCGGAGCCGAAGAGATTGAACGAGCTTGCATCGGGCGCACCCCAGTCGCGCCACGCCAGGAAAGCGGCAAAGGAACATTCCGCGCAGGTGCCGTTAAAGGTGCCATCCTTGAACTCGAAACCGGTCAACTTCATGGTTCGGCCATTCCAAAGCATGGGAATGCGCTTCCTGGCTTCCTCGAAATACGCATCGATGGCGTCTGCATGCTTCGTTTCAAAAGCCCAGGGTTTGTCCGAAACCTCGATGTTCAGCGCTTCCACCCGGTAGACCGCAGGTGCCAGCGGTTTTTCCATCAGGGGGATTTCCCCGCCGGGCGACATCTCGCTTGGTCGCGTCGCCATCGTCCGAAACCCGCGCTTTTCGTAAAAGGAGCCCGCGTTGGCGTCGCTTTCCAGATAAAGCCGGCTCAATCCCTGTCGGTGGGCATGATCCTCCGCGCGCTTCAGCAGAAGGTCGCCAATGCCCTGACGCTGGGCTTCAGGGGCAACAAACAGGAAATCGACAAGCAGCGTATCTTCGCTTTGGGGAGAGAGCCCGGAAAAGGCTATGGGCTGACCGTCCCGCTCTGCAACGGTGAGCGTCAGGGACTGGATGGTTGCCTCGGATATTCGCCAGTAGTCGCGAAACTCTGCCATTTTTCCCTCCGGATAGCCCCAGGAGGCCTTGGCGCGATGGAGGATATCGGTGAGGGCAGGGGCGTCGGCCTCTGTGGCCGGGCGGAGTTTCAATGGCATGGGCTGTCCAGATCGATTGTATCCCGGACAGCCCTAGCCAGACTTTGTGAAAGTTACAAGGCAGCAGGTTCTTTTCAGCCCTACCGGATAAATGTGCCGTTCTGCAGTTCGGTTACCGCCTGGATCAGTTCCTGACGGGTGTTCATCACGATGGGGCCGTGCCAGGCCACGGGTTCCTTGATCGGTGCGCCGGAGACCAAGAGGAAACGGATGCCTTCCTCGCCTGCGTGAACGACGATCTCGTCGCCGGAGCCGAAGATCACCAGAGAACGGTTGCCGGTCTCGTCACGGATCTTCAGTTCCTCGCCGCCGAATTCCTTTTCCGTCAGAACCCCGAACGGGTCGGATGCTCCTTCGAACGTGCCGGAGCCTTCGAAAATGTAGGCAAAGGTCTGCTTGTAGGTGTCGACCTTGAAGCGTTTCTTGTGACCTGCCGGCACATGGATGTCGAGATATTGCGGATCGGCGGCGATGCCATCGACCGGGCCGCGCTTGCCCCAGAACTCGCCACAGATGATCCGTGCGGAAGTGCCGTCGTCATCGGTCACAACCGGGATCTCTTTCGACGCGACATCCTGGTAGCGCGGAGCGGTCATCTTCAGCGAGGACGGCAGGTTCGCCCAGAGCTGGAAACCGTGCATGCGGCCATTGGCGTCGCCCTTGGGCATCTCCTGATGCATGATCCCGCGCCCGGCTGTCATCCACTGGACGTCGCCCGCCCCCAGGTTGCCGCTGTTGCCCAGGCTGTCGCCGTGTTCAACGGTGCCGGCCAGCACGTAGGTAATGGTTTCGATGCCGCGATGGGGATGCCAGGGAAAGCCCTTCAGATAGTCCTCGGGTCGCTCGTTGCGGAAATCGTCCAGCAGCAGGAAAGGATCCAGCATTTCCGGATCCTGAAATCCGAAAGCTCGCTCCAGCCGGACGCCGGCGCCTTCCATGGTTGATTGTGTGCTGCCGATGTGGGTTACGGGGCGGATGGACATGACTTGGTTCCTGATGCGGATTGACTTTGAGGGAAAGATAGCGGCTCGCAGGGCAAAACCTAGTCTTGGCTCTGCAGACGCAGTGTTTCGAAAGACGAAACAGTGATCCCGTCATCCGGATAGGCTCCGAACGGACGGTGGCTTACGGCCAAAGGGTTGCATCTTGCGGACGGTCCGCCCACATGCAAGTGTGCACGCCAGTTTGGCCGTCTGGTCAAATCCCCAATTCCGAACCGGTTGAAACGATGGCCCCGATACTTTCCGTACGCGACCTGGAAAAAACCTATGACGGTGGCTTCCAGGCTCTCAAATCCGTGTCTCTGGATATCCAGCAAGGAGAGGTGTTTGCGTTGCTCGGGCCGAATGGCGCCGGCAAGACGACATTGATCAGCACGATTTGCGGCCTGGTGCGGCCGACCTCCGGCAGTATTCACGTGTGCGGCCATGACGCCTTGAGCGAGTACCGCGCTGCCCGGCAGATGATCGGTCTGGTGCCTCAGGAGATGCCCACGGCTCCCTTCGAAATGGTCGGTGATACGGTCGCCTTCAGCCGCGGCCTGTTCGGCATGAAACCCGATCCGGCACGGATCGAGAGCATCCTCAAGGACCTGACGCTCTGGGAAAAGCGCAACAACCCCATCATGGCCCTGTCCGGGGGCATGAAGCGCCGCCTGCTGGTCGCCAAGGCGCTGGCGCACGAGCCGAAGATCCTGTTCCTGGACGAGCCGACAGCCGGCGTGGATGTGGAACTCAGGCACGACATGTGGCGCATCGTTGGGGAGCTGAAGCAGAAGGGCGTCACCATCATCCTGACCACCCACTATATCGAGGAGGCCGAGGAAATGGCCGATCGTGTCGGGGTGATCAACAAGGGTGAGATCATTCTCGTGGAAGAGAAGGCAGAGCTCATGCGCAAGCTCGGGCGCAAGTTGCTGTCGCTCAGCTTGACGGAGCCGCTCGTCGAGATCCCGGGCAGTCTTGC
Source organism: Labrenzia sp. C1B70 (assembly GCF_000475395.1). NCBI lineage: Bacteria > Pseudomonadati > Pseudomonadota > Alphaproteobacteria > Hyphomicrobiales > Stappiaceae > Labrenzia > Labrenzia sp. C1B70. Next base: position 633,533 of record NZ_AXCE01000012.1, on the reverse strand, counting down.
CCGCTACGATCTGAAGCTCGAGGATGACGGACGCAGCCTGGTCTATACCTACGATACCCAGGCTGACCGGACTGGCATCACATCGCTTCTGACCGATCTCTCCCAGGCCGGCGTGCGTTTTCACGATCTGCAGACGGATCAGTCGTCGCTCGAGGATATCTTCGTCGGTCTGGTCAGTCAGGGATGAGGCGGCGATGGACACCGGTTTCACCATTCGCAAGGCGACACTGGACGACTGCACGGCACTGACGGACCTGTGCATGCGCTCCAAGCAGTCGAACGGCTATGACGATGCTTTCATGGCCATGTGCGCCGAAGAACTCAAGGTTCGCGACAGCTGGATCGAAGAGCACGATTTCTGGCTGGCGCAGGACGCAGGCGGTGAGCCGGTCGGCTGTATCCGGCTGTCCATGGAAGACGACGGCGAAACAGGGGAACTGGAGACCTGTTTTGTCGACCCTGCCTGGCAGGGACGCCGCGTCGGCCGGGCGCTGTTCGATGCGCTTTATGAAAGAGCGCGGAGCCTTGGTCTGGTGAGGATCGGTCTCGATGCGGATCCTTTTGCAGAACCTTTCTATGCCCGCATGGGCTTCAAGACCATTGGCCGGTCTCCATCCGGCTCGATCCCGGGGCGCACGTTGCCCCGAATGGAACTCATTCTGATTTCGGGGCAGCAGGGCACATGAATTTCGAAGCGATCAAAGTCATCTACCTGGCCGAAATGGCCCGCACCCGCCGCACGATCATGCAGAGCATCATCTCGCCGGTGATTTCCACGGTGCTTTATTTCGTTGTCTTCGGGGCAGCCATCGGCTCTCGGATCTCCGAGGTTGACGGTGTCAGCTACGGCGCCTTCATCGTGCCCGGGCTGATCATGCTGTCCCTGATGACACAGAGCCTCTCCAACGCCTCCTTCGGCATCTATTTCCCGCGGTTTACGGGCACGATCTTCGAGGTGCTGTCGGCGCCCGTGTCGTTCCTGGAAATCACCGTTGCCTATGTCGGGGCGGCGGCTACGAAGTCGATCCTGGTCGGGTTGATCATCCTGATCACGGCGAGTTTCTTCGTTCCGCTGGAAATCCAGCACCCGGTCTGGATGGCCGCGTTTTTCCTTTTGACGGCCGTTACATTCGCCCTGCTCGGCTTCATCATAGGCATCTGGGCCGACAATTTCGAAAAACTGCAGTTTGTACCGCTGTTGATTGTCACGCCTCTGGCTTTTCTGGGCGGCAGCTTCTATTCCATCAACATGTTGCCGGATATCTGGCAGAAGATCACGCTGATCAACCCGGTAGTCTACCTGATTTCCGGGTTCCGCTGGAGCTTCTATGGTCAGGCGGACGTCAGCCTTTGGCTGTCGCTGCTGGCAACGATGATCTTCCTCGGCGGTTCACTGGCCGTCATACATTGGATTTTCAAGACCGGATACCGCCTGAAGGCTTGAGGTATCCGGCCGAAACGCGAGTTTAAGAGAGCGGGAATGCGTGCGTCTGTCCTTTTGAAGAAGGCTTCGATCTTCGTTCTGGCCGGGTTTCTGGCCGCCTGTCAGACGGGGCAGGGGCCAGCCCCGACGCCCGTTACAAGTGCAGCGCCTGCCGTTCAGACGGCGCCTCTTCCTGCCGTTGCCTATGCGCCGGAAACGGCAGTTGAGCGCGGGTTCTCCGCGCTGGTGCTGAATGCGTCGACCGGCGAAGAGCTTTATGCGGTCGATGCGGATGCACCGCGGTATCCCGCTTCGCTGAGCAAGATGATGACGCTCTACCTGCTCTTTGATGCGGTTTCGCAAGGGCGTTACACGCTTTCCACCCCCTTGAGCGTTTCGGCCAAGGCAGCATCGCAGCCGCCGGCAAAGATCGGCATCAAGGCAGGGTCGACCATCACGGTCGAGCAGGCGGCAAGGGCGCTTGCGGTCAAGTCGGCCAATGACGTCGCCATCGCCGTTGCCGAAAATCTGGCCGGAAGCGAAGCGGCCTTCGCCCGGCAGATGACGTCCCAAGCGCGGGCTCTTGGCCTGTCGCGTACCCGTTTCGTCAATGCCACGGGCCTGCCTGATCCCGCGCAGGTGTCGTCGGCGCGTGACATGGCAGTGCTTGGTCTCGCCCTGAAGCGGCGGTTCCCGCAATACGGCAGCTATTACCGGGCCAAGTCGTTCGACTACAACGGCCGCACCTTCCGGGCCACCAACAACCTGGTCGGCAAGGTTGCCGGTGTGGATGGTCTGAAGACGGGCTATATCCGCATGTCCGGCTACAATCTGGTCGCGACCGCCAACCGGGGCGGCAAGCGACTGATTGTCGTCGTCATGGGCGGGGCGAGCGAGGCTGCGCGGGACAAGGAAGTGACGCGGCTGATCGAAGCCTATTCCTGAGCGGTCCGCAAAGGTTCGGCTGGTATTGCACCGGAAACCTTCTCGACAACTGACACCCGATTGCGTCCGGTCCGTTTGGACAGGTAGAGACTCTCATCGACTGTCTTGAGCAATTCGGCTGACGGTAGCTGGCTGCCGTCGCCGTGATAGACACCTGCCGACGCCGTCAGGTTGAAGTCCTGCGGTGCGAATTCGAACCGCAGGTCGGAAATGCGCTCGCGCAGGCGATCGGCAACCCGGAAGGCGTTCTCGCGCGAGATGGACGGCAGAAGCACCGCGAATTCCTCGCCGCCGAGGCGGGCAAAGCAGTCGTTCTGGCGCAGATGCGCCTTCACTTCCGAACAGACCTTCACAAGCGCTTCGTCGCCTGCAACATGTCCGAACCTGTCGTTCACCTGCTTGAAGTGATCGAGGTCGAAGTGGACCAGGCCGAAGTCGTCCTTCTGCGTTTCCTGCAGGAGGCTCTCCAGGCGTGTCTGAAACTCCCTGCGGTTGAAGGCGCCAGTCAGGGGATCGCGCCGTGCCGCTTCCCGGTTCCGGTTCGCCACGAGCTCGAACGACAGCGCAAGGGAGAAAGCGCCGGTCAGACTGACGAAGACGAGTGCGCACATCAGGTGAATGTCGACAATCAGGTCGTCGATCATGCCGGGCCCTTGCGGGCCGCCGGAAACAAGTCCGTGCACTGTGCGCAGCACACCTTCGGCAGCCAGAAAGAAGAACGCCAGGATGAGGCCGATATTGGAAATCAGACCCCGGAAGGGCCTTGAAGCGTAGACGGTAATGGTTGCCACGGACAGCAGCGTGAACACCACGTTGGAGGCCATGTACGCAAGGGCGTAGTTGGAAAGCAGATACGCGCAGCCTGCGACGATGCCGTAGGCAAAGGCGGGCGCGACAACATTGCTGAGCTTGCTCGGCATATCCGCCAGAAGGCGTGCCGCGTGCCAGTGACAGCCAAAACCGAGCAGCAACAGGGTGTTGGGGAGCAGATAGGCGACCAGGGGCGGCAGCATGCTGCTGAGCGCAAAGCAGACCAGAGACGACGCCAACAGGGTATTTGCAGCGGCCCAGCTCAACCAGTGAGCACGCGGACTGGTCTGCAGGGAAATGGCTAGGAAGCAGATGGCAAAAATCGACAGCAGAAGCACATTTGCCGAAAAGAGTGTCGATAGATCCATCAAGGCAGTCTCCGGAACCGGTCCCTCAATCTCACAAAGGATAGTGATTACGTTACGGGATAGGGTCTTGCAATCCGGTTAGCCGCGATAAAAAAACTTTTATCAAATAGGGAATTCAACGCTTTGGTCCCGTTTACGATACCTGTGAAATTTGCGGAGGCAATGCGGCATCTTTGGGGCGGCAGGGCGGGGGTGGTCGAGGGCCGCTTATTTATAACGCCCGCATCCGGATATCTATTTGACGACCAGCAGGAACCGGCAAAAAGAAACCCCGCTGTTGCCAGCGGGGTCTCGTTTCGGGTCGATGGGGCGAACCTTGTTAGTTCTTGGTCTTGTCGACGAGCGCGTTGGACTTGATCCACGGCATCATGCCGCGGAGCTTTTCGCCAACTTCCTCGATCTGGTGTGCGTCGTTCAGGCGGCGGGTTGCCTTGAACTTGGCAGCGCCTGCACGGTATTCCTGCATCCAATCGGACGTGAACTTGCCGGTCTGGATGTCTGTCAGGACGCGCTTCATTTCCGCCTTGGTTTCCGGCGTCACGATGCGCGGACCAGTCACGTACTCACCCCACTCTGCAGTGTTGGAGATGGAGTAGTTCATGTTGGCGATGCCGCCTTCGTAGATCAGGTCGACGATCAGCTTCACTTCGTGCAGGCACTCGAAGTAGGCCATTTCCGGAGCGTAACCGGCTTCAACCAGGGTTTCGAAACCGGCGCGGATCAGTTCGACGAGACCGCCGCACAGAACAGCCTGTTCGCCGAAGAGGTCGGTTTCGCACTCTTCCTTGAAGGTGGTTTCGATGATGCCCGAACGGCCGCCGCCAACGCCACAGGCGTAGGACAGGCCGAGATCATGGGCATTGCCGGAAGCGTCCTGGTGAACAGCGATCAGGCACGGCACGCCGCCACCCTTCATGTATTCGCCGCGCACGGTGTGGCCCGGGCCCTTCGGAGCAACCATCAGAACGTCAACGGTCGACTTTGCTTCGATCAGGCCGAAGTGAACGTTGAGGCCATGTGCGAAGGCGATTGCAGCGCCGTCACGGATGTTGGCTGCGATGTGGTCCTTGTAGATGTCAGCCTGCAGTTCGTCCGGGGTTGCCATCATCATCAGGTCGGCCCAGGCAGCGGCGTCAGCCACGTTCATGACCTTGAAGCCGTCAGCTTCTGCCTTCAGAGCGGTCGTGGAGCCCTCGCGCAGGGCAACGGCGATCTCCGTGCAGCCGCTGTCCTTGAGGTTCATGGCATGGGCGCGGCCCTGCGAGCCGTAGCCGATGATGGCGACTTTTTTGGACTTGATCAGGTTAAGATCAGCATCACGATCGTAATAAACGCGCATGGGTTCCTTTCTCCCGTCTGCATTCTGTCGTTTGAAGGCCGGTTTTCCGGTCTTGATTGGTTCTGGTGTTTCCCAGTGGTTCCGAAGGTTCGCGGCGATCAGGCCCCGAACAGACGGTAAAAGCGATCGACGGCCGCTTCGGCCTGCGATTTCAGATCCTTCTCGGCAGGACCAGCGGTCTCACCCAGAAGGAGGCGGATATGGACGTCCCGAATGGCAAGGCCGTAAAGCACCTGGTAGGCGTCTTCGGATTCGTCGAATTTCAGAAGGCCGTGGCGGCGGCCGCTGTCCAGCATGGCGCGCGCGCGGGCGGAAATCATGTGTTTGCCGCGCACAAGCAGAAGCTGGCCGAGGCGGTTGGAATTGGTGTTGGACTGGCCGATCGACAGCCGGTTCAACGCCAGCGAGGTTTCGGAAAACAGGACACCCAGCAGGGCTTCGACAAAGGCCGTCACATGTGCCCGGAACGTCGCCGCATCGGCGGTGGCGCCAGCCTCGGAAGGAAACTGAACCTGGCTGGCCTGGAAGGCGACAACCGCAGCCAGCAGGCCGTCACGGTCGCCGAACCACTTGTAGAGGCTTTCCTTCGAGCAGCTTGCCGTGCGGGCTAAGCCTGCCGTCGTCAGCGCCTTCTCTCCACCTTCGACCAGCAGCGTCAGCGCATGTTGCAACACCACCTGCTGGCGCGGCGAAAATTCGGGCGCTGCATCCGGGCGGGAGGTGGCAATATCGTAAGCGGTCGCTGTCATGTCTCAGGTCGGATCGTTGATTGTCAGTAGGGAACCGTACGGTACGGTTCGGGTGTGGTTATGGCACCGGCAGCTGGACAGGTCAAGGGTAATTTTGCACCTATTCGGCGAACGTGCGCATCTGGGCAAGCACTCTGGAACGTGCGCTTCAAAGCGTGATTGGAGTAGACGTTTACGCTTACTTCAAGTTTGGCTTGCGTCTCGAAGAAAGTGCGGATTAGATTTTCGTATTCAATTTTGTTGTCTTGTTTTTTCTTGGGTGCCTTTGAGATGTTGACCATCAAAAAACTCATTGCCGGGCCGTTGTTGCTGGCCTTTCTTGTCTTGGCTGCCACCAGCGCAAGCGCTGCACCTCGAGTAACCGCAAAGATCGATCTTTCCGAACAGCGGCTTTATTTGTACGTCGACGGGCGTTTGCGAAACAAATGGCCGGTTTCAACGGCACGCAAGGGATATCGCACACCAACGGGAAGCTGGCGCCCGACCCGGCTGGAACGCGACTGGCACTCGCGCAAGTACAACTGGGCTCCCATGCCCTATTCGGTCTTCTTTCTCGGCGGATACGCCATACACGGCACCAACGATCTCAAACGGCTGGGCCGTCCTGCCTCGCACGGATGCATCCGGCTCCATCCCAAGAATGCCGCTCAGCTTTTCAATCTTGTGCGAAAGGTTGGCCGTGCCGACACGAGGATCGTGATCACGCGGTGAGTTGAGGGGGCAACTCATCCGTTGCTACCACCGGCCGCTTTCAGAAGCAGCCTGTGTGGGCACAGGTTGCATGGTTTTGGCGTGGCGGCTTACCCTTCACGAACCTTCTGGGTGATTCCCCTTCTGCCAAGCGGAGGCCGTCGTGACCGCCTGCTCGAATTTCTGTCGATGCCTGTCAGCTGCCCTTGTGCTCTGCCTGTCGATTTTTCTCGCGCTGCCGGCATTGGGGCAGACGGCGGAGGGGGACGACAATCCACCGCTGCCGGGCTCGCCGGTCAGCGTCGGCCTCTACATCAGCCCCCCTTTTGTCATGGAGGAAGAGCCGGGTGTCTATTCCGGCATGGCGGTGGACCTTTGGGAAGCACTGGCGCAGAAAAACGGAATTCTCTACGAATATCGGATCTTCCCGACTATCCGGGAGCTGGTGGATGCAGCGGCGGACAAATCCATCGGTATTGCCGTCACCAACCTGACGATCACCCGCAAGCGCGCCGACAGGATCGACTTTACCCAGCCCTGGTTCGATGCGGGCCTGCGCATTCTCGTGCCTGACAGTCAGGGAGCGAGTTTCAGCGAGGTGATAACGGGCCTGCAGGAATCCGGTTACCTGAGAGCCTATGGCTGGCTGGCGCTTGTGATCGTGTTTGCAACGGCTCTGATGACGCTGTTCGACCGGCGTTTCGACAAGAACTTTCCCCGGGGCTGGCCGGAAGGGGTGTCGGAGAGCTTTTATGCGGTCATGTCCGTGGTGACATCCGGCAAGGCGCCTTCGCGCAAGAACCTGTTTGGTTGGCCAGGCCGCATCTGGCAGGCGCTCTGGCTGGTCTGCGGCATTGCGGTGATGGCCTATGTGACCTCGTCGGTGACCAGCGTCATGACAACCCTTTCACTCACGAACCAGATCAACAGTGTTGCCGATCTGCCGGGCAAGAGTATCGGCGTCTTCGCCGGCAGCGTGGCCGAGGAGTTTGCAGAAGCATCCGGTTGGTCGCACCGGTCATTTGACGACATCGAAGGTGCAGTCGCTGCTCTGCGCAATGATGAGATTGACGCCGTTGTGGGCGATGCGCCTGTCCTTGAGTATTACGCTCACAGTCACCCGCGGGCGAATGTCGAGGTGATCGGCCCGATCTTCGAACCGGACAAATACGGCTTTGCCCTTGCGCACGGCAGTCCGTGGACACGGCCGTTGACGCTGGAATTGCTGACGGCGCATGAGACGGACATGATCGAGCAACTGCGCGTGCGCTACTTCGGCGACGAGCGCTAGGAGCCATTCCCTAGAGCTGTGGCTGCGCGGCAGCCCTCAACCAGTCAACGACAATGGCAGCTGTTTCCCGGTTCCGGCTGCGGTGCGACAGCACGGCATGATAGGCGTTGTTTGGCTGCAGCGGCGGCAGACCAGCAGGGACCAGCAGGCCGTTTTGCACGTGGTCACCGGTGATCGAGCGCCAGCCGAGCATGACCCCGTGGCCAGACAAGGCCGCCTGGGTGGCCTGGACATAGTTGGAAAACCGGAGGCCTTTGGCCGAACCGGCAGCCTTCTGCCCCGTGCGGGCAAGATACTCCTGCCAGGAAATCCAGCGGCGATCGCTGGTGTCCACATGGATCAGAAAGGCTGAGCCCAGGCTGCCGCCATCGGCGCGGATACGCTCGGCAAGGGAAGGGGCGCACACGGGCTCAACCAGCTCGCGGAACATTTGTTCGACCGTGCCGTCGTCCCAGCGGCCGTCGCCATAGCGCATGGCGATATCGGTCCCCTGGCCAAGCCGGGGGACCTCCTGCTGCGTGGTGTGAACGTTCACCGGGATTTCCGGATGGTCCAGATAAAACGCCTCAAGCCGGGGCATGAGCCAGTAGGTGGCGAAGCCGACGGTGCAGGCAACAGTGACAGAGGCGCTGGTCGGATCGGCAAGAGCCTGGATGTCGTTCAGGGCTTCGCTCAGCCGTTCGCGGTTTTCGATCACCGCTTTCAGCAGGATCTCGCCAGCGGCAGTGAGGCCGGCCGGCCTTGTGCTGCGATCGATCAGGGCGGTGCCGACGTGTTCTTCCAACTGTCGCAAGGACTGGCTGATCGCCGACATGGATACATTCAATTCGCCCGCCGCCGCCTTGGTGCCTCCCGCGCGTTGAACCGTCTCGAAGACGGTGAGCAGCCTGAGCGGGGGGAAGCGGAGCATTTGTCTGTCCAAGTTAAGTGAATGCTTAAGTTAAGTTTCGATTTTATCACCTTTCCAAATCGCCAGTGCAAGAGCAACTTCAAAGAAAGTAACTGGAACGCAGCGCTTTGCAGTAACTTGTGTGAAGTGTCTGCAAGGCTGATGAGCTAAACTTAAGGACGGATCTGATGCTTGGAACTGGTGATGCGGGTGTGTTGCTGCAGGAAAAAGGACTCGATGTGCCGCTGAGCAACGGGCAAACCGCCTATTTCAATTACTACTGGCTGCGCGACAATTGCCCGAGTTCCTTCGACCCGGAAACCCGCGAACGCGTCAACGACATCTTTGCCCTGGACGAAGCGCCAAAAGCAGCCTCCGCCGCCATCGTGGGAGGCGATCTGGAAATCGCCTGGGCCGGCACAAACGACGTCTCCCGACTGCCGCTGTCCTTGCTCAATGCCTATTCCAATGGCGAAAAGCGCCCCGATATCGCCAACCTTCAAAGAGTGCCCTGGTACGCTGACCACTATCCGAAGATGGCCCGTTTTTCCTATGACGAGGTTACCAACGACACCGCGCGTCGGCGCGACTGGGCCAAGGCGATGCTGACGGATGGTGTCGCGCTTTTGACCGGCTTGCCGGATACGGATGAAGCGCTCACCGACACGGCCGGCCTGATCGGCTATGTGCGTCCGAGCTACTTCGGTCTGACGTTTGAAGTAAAAACCCACATCAAGCCGACTAACCTTGCCTTCACTGCCAAGGCCCTGCCGCTTCACACAGACTTGCCGGACGAAGATCTTGCGCCGGGCGTGCAGTTCCTGCATTGCCGGGCCAATTCGGTCGAGGGCGGCAACAGCATCTTTGTGGACGGACTGGCTGTCGCCGAAGACTTCCGCAAGGCCTATCCGGAAGACTTCGAACTTCTGATCACCGTGGATGTGCCTTATTTCTGCGAGCATGACACGTTCGACATGCGGTCCCGCCAGCGGGTGATCGAGCTGGATGAGCACGGCAATATTTCGGGTGTCACGATCAGCCAGCACCATGCCGATATCTTCGATATGCCGCAACATGAACTCGACCGTTACTACCCGGCCTTCTGCCGCTTCGGACGGATGATGCGGGACGACAAATACCTGATGCGGTTCCGTCTGAATGCGGGCGAATGTATTGTCTTCGATAATCACCGCATCGTGCACGGTCGGGCTGCCTATTCGGCAACCAGCGGCAATCGGCACCTGCGTGGCTGCTATACCGACAGGGGCGAGCTGCGCTCCACCTACCGGATCCTGTCCGGGGAAGGACGTTTCAAATGAGTGTCGTTACGGATGTACGCTTCGGGGCTGACCCGGACCGGCAAAGCGAACAGGCCCTGCGGGAAGACCTCGCAGCTGCCTTTCGTCTGGCGGTAAAATTCGGCTGGAGCGAATCCGTCGGCAATCATTTCAGCGCCGCGGTTTCCGAAGATGGTTCGAAATTCCTGATGAACCCCAAATGGCGACATTTCGGGGAAATCAGGGCCAGCGACCTGTTGCTGCTCGATGCCAATGATGAAACGGTGATGGCGGGCGAAAATGCCCCGGACCCATCCGCCTGGTGCATCCACGGCACGGTTCACCGGGAAAATCCCAAGGCGCGGGTGCTGTTCCACTGTCACCCGCCCAATGCGACCGCGCTGGCGACGCTGCAGGATCCGTCGATGAAACCGATCGACCTGAACACCGCCCGTTTCTTCGGCAAGGTTGCGGTTGATCTCGGCTTCGGCGGCATGGCTGACGAGGCGGAGGAGGGCAGGCGGATTGCCGAAACACTCGGCGACAAACCGGTTCTTGTGATGGGCAATCACGGGGTGTCGATTTCCGCCGTCACTGTCGCTGAAGCCTTCGAGCATCTCTATTTCTTCGAACGGGCTGCTGAAACGCTATTGAAAGCCTATGGGACCGGTCAGCCGCTGGCCATCATGTCGGACAACCTGGCCGCCAAGACGGCTGCCGAATGGGAGCCCTATGTCGGCATGGGCTATGCCCATTTCGACTATTGGAAGCGTGATCTTGACCGGAACGAGCCGGATTACCGCGACTGAGATCCGTCGATGCCGACTTGCCTTCGCCTCTCTAATGCGGGGAGGCGAAATGCATTTGGGCAAAGCATGGCAATCCTTCTTGGTGTCGCCCCGGACAAACGCAGCGCAGATCCGTGGCCTTTTCGCAAAGCTCATAGCGGCATCGCGTGAGCTGGAAATCAGATGTCAGTGCGCGCTTCAGCGAGCTTCTGATCATTGATCATCATTCAATCTTGAGCAGGAGCGGCTTTGCCGAAAAACATGTCTGCGTTCGGATCAGCGTTCGGCTTCCGCCTCACTTGTCTTAAATGACGGGCGGGCAAATGTTCCCGCAATAAACCGCCAAAACTGCAGAAATCTCACCTGTAGTAGCGACCTAATACCCGTTCAAACCCGCGGACTGCTAGCCTTTCTCCATCGCAATTTGCCAAGCTGGAGGACAGAGCATGAGCGCGAAGAAGATCCTGATGATCACGGGTGATTTCACCGAAGATTATGAGACCATGGTGCCGTTTCAGACGTTGCTTGCCATGGGTTACACGGTCGATGCGGTATGCCCCGGCAAGAAGGCCGGCGAAACGGTCGCCACCTGTATCCACGATTTCGAAGGCGACCAGACCTATTCGGAAAAGCGCGGCCATAACTTTACGCTGAACGCGACCTTCGCCGATGTCGACGTTGCCGGTTACGATGCCCTGGTAATACCGGGTGGACGGGCTCCGGAATATCTGCGCCTTGATGCGGCTGTCATCGATGCCGTGAAGCATTTCATGGACGCGGCCAAGCCCGTTGCCGCAATCTGTCACGGCGCTCAGATCCTGACTGCTGCCAAGGTGATCGAGGGCCGCACCGTTTCGGCTTATCCGGCCTGCCGTCCGGAAGTGGAACTTGCAGGCGCCACCTATGCCGAGATCGCAATCGACGGCGCCGTGACCGACGGCAACCTTGTTACCGCCCCTGCATGGCCGGCGCATCCGGCATGGCTGTCGCAGTTCCATGCGGTTCTGAGCGGTGCGGCCGAGGGTTCCCTGGCTGCCTGAGGCAAAACGGTGCGGGCCAACAAATTGCCCGCACCATCAGCTCCGTTTGCCTTGTCCGAGAAAACGCAAGAGTGGTGCCCCGAAGGGGGTGCGACAAGTCCCGGGTCCGACACTTACACGCTACCTGACCTCTTTCCCGCACGCGGGAAGCGGACTAGGCTGAGTTCAAACAACGGGCGTTGATATACCGAGACAGCTCCGCGATTTCAGCTCGCCAGTCCGTCACGAAGGAAACATCATGTGCAAGCTCTTCATCGAGGCAGATTCCACGCTTTGGGAAAGCACGACAAAGTCGCTGCGCATTGACGGCATGGTGACATCGGTGCGGCTGGAAACCTTCTTCTGGAAGGTTCTGGACGAGATCGCCGGACGGGACGGCATGAATGTGGTGCAACTGATCACCAAGCTTCACCACGAGAGCATCGACGCGGGTCATGATCTCGGAAATTTCACAAGCTTCCTGCGCGTTTGCTGCGGCCGGTACCTGGCCTTGCAGCTGTCTGGCGATGTGCCGACCGACAAGCGCCTGCCTATCGCGGGCCTGGATGCGGACGGCATTCTGGAAGCCGAAACCGGCCGTATTCATTGAGACATGCGCTGAAATGAGTGCAGGAGCTTTCCCTGGTCATCCCGGCCGAGCACCACGCTGCCAGTATGACGAGGGATGGCTTATCATACGTGCTGGTGACACGGCGCCTTGTCAGGCAGCCGCTTCTTGTGAAAGCGCCAGACGCATGTCTTCGGCGACCGCGACCGGGCCTGCCTCGGTCGGGACCTGGAAGAGCCCCAGTTTCTTCGTGACCTTGCCCAGCAGCACCGATGCCGTCATCCAGACCAGGAGCGGAGCGACAACCAGTGGCAGGGCAACAGGCAGCAGCCAGTAGAACATCTCCGGCGCATAGGTGTGCGAGAAGGCGATTGCGCCGGCGCCTGCAATGCTCATCCACCAGGTGGCGGAAAACGCCGCGGTGATCGGCAGCGAACCGTCGTCCCGATCGGCTGTCGGCCAGCCGCTGTCAGCACCCGTCAGCACCTGAAACACCGAGCGGCAGTGAAACATCATGTGGATCGGCGCAAGGATCGAGGTCAGCAGGATTTCAAGGAGAAAGCTGATCAGAAGCCGCACCGGACCGCCGAAGTCCGCCGAGTTGCCGCCAAAGAGTGCCCGGGCAACGAGCAGCAGCTTGGGCAGGATCAACAAAGCCACCAGACCGAACAGCAGGGCGAGCGCCGTGGTCGTTTCCGGATGCGGAAAGACCGGGAATGGCGAATGACCGTCGAAGTAGACCGGGGGCGGAGCAACCAGCGGAGCCGCAAGGCTTGCCAGCAGGAAGATGCACCAGATCGGCGAGGCCAGGTAGGCAAAGACGCCTTGCAGGATCGAAATCCGGCTCCAGAAGCGGAAGCGTGGGGCCGCCAGAATGCGGCTGTGCTGCAGGTTGCCCTGGCACCAGCGCCGGTCACGCTTGGCGTAGTCGACCATGTTGGCGGGGGCTTCCTCGTAGGAGCCTGTCAGGTCCGGGTCGAGACGTACCTTCCAGCCGTCGCGCGCCAGGAGCGCAGCTTCAACGGTATCATGGCTGAGGATATGGCCACCAAAGGGCGGTTTGCCGGTAAGCGGAGCCATGCCGCAGGCAGCTGCAAATGCGCGGGTGCGGATCAGCGCATTGTGTCCCCAGAAGGTGCCTTCCTCGCCCTGAACGGCGGCAAGGCCGCGCGCGAAGTAAGGCCCGTAGAGACCGGTCGCGAACTGCAGGAGGCGTCCGAACAGGGTGGAAAGTCCGATGATCTGCGGCAGCGACTGCAGCAGCCCCAGGCGCGGATCGGCTTCCATGCGCCGGACCATTTCCAGGATGGTCTTGCCATCCATCAGGCTGTCGGCATCAAGCACCAGCATGTAGTCGTAGGCACCGCCCGATGTCGTCAGGAAGTCGGCAATGTTGCCTGCCTTGCGGCCAATGTTCTGTTCGCGCCGCCGATAGAACAGGCGTCCACCGGCGTTCTGGCGAACAAGCAGTCGCTCATAGGCACGCTGTTCTTCCTCGCCGACATCCGCCTTGGTGGTGTCAGACAGGACGAAGAAATCGAACCGGTCCGCCGCGGGCAGGGCGGCAACCGATTTCATGATGGCTTCCAGGCGGGCGAACACCGGACCGGTTGCTTCGTTGTAGATCGGCAGCAGAACAGCGGTGCGACCTTCGGGCAGAGCTTCTGCCGTTGCCCTTTCCTCAGGCGGAAACAGGATGCCGAAGAGAGCGATACACCCGCCCCAGGCCAGCCAGAAGCTTGCTACCGCCATCAGCGCGATGCGGACGATGTCCAGCCAGTCGAAACCGTCCGACTGGACAACGATGGCAAACATGTACGAAGCGCCCGTGGTCAGGCACAGGGCGATCACTGCCATGGCCAGCCGCCGGAAGGCCGTCGACCAGGCTTCGGAGCTGGCCTTCTTCATGTCAGCGGTCCTTGGCTGGAACCGGAACGCGCTTCAACTGCGGAGCAAGCGGCTGCACAGCCCGTTGCCACAGGGCGACAAGCGGGGCAAAGCGCACGGCCAGTGGCGGGTTGAGGTCGTGATGGGGCATTTCCAGCCCGTGACGGGGTGCAGGCACCGGCAAGGTCCTGATGAAGGCTGCCCGGTCTTGCGGCGTGCCGCTAAAATGGTCGATACCACGGCGAGTGGCGGCGGAACCGGACAGAACGGACAAGAGGACGTCGTCGCCAAGGTCGGGCCGCTTCAGGACAGTCCTGATTTCTTCAAGCAGCTTACTGTCGGCAAAAAGGGTCGGACTGGTCGTCTGATCGATACTCACATGCGATGTCATCTGTTCCCACTCCACTGATACATCCAGGTTTCCGTTACATCGGTGCCGTCGAGCTGCAGGGCGAGAATGAACTCGACCGGTATTTCCTCGTCGTCCCGTGCGATATCGAGCACGGCACGCCAGCTGCCGCTTTCCAGCCGCTGGACGAACTGATGCTCCACCTTGCCGTTCTGCAGGGTCAGTCTCGGTGTCAGAGGAGCTTCCGCACCCATGTCACCCAGATTTCCGCCGGCAAATTCCACGACGAACTTGCGCAGTTTCGGGTCCGGATCCGAGGCAGCCGCGCCACCATGCCCTGTGCTGGTCGCGATTACCTGTGCCAGCTCGGTTCCCGGTTCCGGTTCCCGGCCCCAGATCATCCGATAGGCAAAGCGATGTTCGGAACCTGCCTTGGTGCCGTTTTCCGGCACCCAGCAAGCAACGAGGTTGTCGTAGATCTCTTTTTCGGCCGGGATTTCCGCCAGCATGACCTGGCCGTTGCCCCAGTCGTTGATCGGCTCGATCCATAGAGACGGGCGGCGCTGATACTTGGCTTCCGTGTCCTGGTAATGATCGAAATTCCGGTCGCGCTGCAACAGGCCAAAGCCTGCCGGGTTCTCCTCGTTGAAGAAGGACAGGGCAAGCTTTTCCGGATTGCGGGCCGGCCGCCACAGACGCTGGCCATTCTGGCGCAGGATCAAGAGACCGTCATTGTCATGAACTTCCGGGCGATAGTCGTCGAAGTTGGTGCGGTCGTTCTCGCCAAACAGATACATCGAAGTCAGTGGCGCAATTCCGAGGCGTTCGACATCGTCGCGCAGGAAAATGTGTGCATCCACTTCCACAACCGTGTTGATGCCCGGCTTGATCGTGAACTGGTAGGCACCGGCAACGCGCTCGCTCTCCAGTTCGGCATAGAGCCGCATTTCGGCAGCGCCGTCCGTCGGCCGCTCCAGATAGAACTTCGTGAAACGTGGAAACTCTTCCGGTCCGGCGATGGCCGTATCGATCGCAAGTCCGCGTGCGGACAGGCCATAGACGTTGCCCTTGCCGAGCGCGCGGAAATAGCTTGCCCCCAGGAACACCACCAACTCGTCGAAATACTCCGGAGTGTTCAGCGGATGGTGCAGGCGGAAGCCGGCGATACCCGGCAGATCCACATCCTTGAATTTTTCCGGATCCAGCGGCTCGCGATATTCAAAGTCCGCGCCGGTGAAGTGCAGTTCGCTGATATTGCCGTCGACGATCTCATAAAGTTCCACCGGCTCCTTGTAGAGCCAGCCCGGGTGGAACGCCTGCAGTTGATAGTTGCTGCCGGTGTCCTTCCAGACGGACTTTTCGGGATTGAACCGGATTGCACGATGCTGGTCATAATCGAGATTGGCGAGGATTTCAGGAAGAGCCGGTACATCGGGCGCAAATGCGTTCCCGGCCTTTTCTTTCATGCGCTCGACAAGCGCGGAAAAGTTAAACTCTTCGCCTGCCGCAAAGGCTCCGCCTGTTTGTGCAGGTGCGGTATTCTCTGCTGCGAGTGCAGTGCGGAGATCCGCGCCTGCCAGGGCACCGGCCGCCAGGGCCGTTGCCGATAAAAACGTGCGCCGATTGATCACGACGATTGGCCACCTTGTTGAAATTAAAGTGTTCTTTTTGGTTCACTTTTGAATGAGCACGCGCACTGCAGCAATTTTATGGAGAAAACCGGTCCAAAAAATGGCATTCCTGTGCAATGCAGCATCGTACGCTTGTTCGTTCGACTTTCAAACGTCCAAACAGCCGGTTGGTTTCATATTTTTTTGAAAAAAGTTCCGCTCAGATACCGATTGTAACCAGCTGGGCGACGTAACTTCCGATTGCCATTGCCGATGTGAGGCCGGGGGATTCGATTCCGTAGAGCGTGACCAGACCCGCAAGGCCATGATCTGACGGCCCGTCAATTCGGAAATCGGCCGCGGGGTCACCCGGACCGGCGATCTTGGGCCGGATGCCGGAGTAGTCGGGCAGGAGTGCATCGTCCAGCAGGCCGGGCCAGTAGCTGCGGATGGCGGCATAGAACCTGTCGCCCCGGGCGGGATCCACCCTGTAGTCGGCAACCTCCACCCATTCGACATCCGGACCGAAGCGTGCCTGGTGCTGCAGGTCGAGTGTCAGGTGAACACCGAGCCCGCCGGGTTCCGGCACGGGGTAGATGAGCTTGGAAAAAGGAGCCTTTCCTTGAAGCTTGAAATAACTGCCTTTTGCGAGGTAGGCGGCCGGTGGATTGGCACCCTCAAGCCCGGCAGCCAGGGCAGGTGTGCCGTGGCCTGCGGACAGGATCAACTCCTTGCAGGTGAGGGCATAGGTTTCCGTTCCCTCCGTTTCCGCATGCACCCGGTAACCGCCATCAGCCAGGCGCCCGAGGCGCGCAACTCTCGTGTTCAGCACAACCTGACCGCCGTTAGCCTCGAGCTCTCCCTGGAGAGCCAGCATGAAACCGTGACTGTCGACGATGCCTGTGGAAGGGGAATGCAGTGCGCCGGTGCAGGCAAGCTCCGGTTCGGCTTCGTTCAGGCTGTCCTGGTCCAGGAATACGAGATCTGTAACGCCGTTTTCCGCCGCTTTGCGACGGATTGACTGCAGTTGCTCCAACTGATCGTTATTGGACGCAACGATCAGTTTGCCAATCTGCTCGAAACCGACGCCATTCTCGGCACAAAACCGGTAAAGCCGTTCTTTGCCTTCCACACAAAAACGAGCCTTCAGGCTGCCCGTGGGATAGTAGATGCCCGCGTGGATGACTTCCGAATTGCGGGCGCTGGTTTCTGATCCGATCAGGCCATGCTGTTCCAGCACCATTACCTCGCGGCCAGTCAGCGCCAGCTCACGTGCAATCGCAAGTCCAACGGCACCGGCACCGATAACGAGGGTTTCAATGTCATGCATGGTGTTGCCGGCAATCCTGGTCGCGCGTTCTTTTCCTTGTCAGCCCGTCATGCCACGGCTTGCTCCAGACGTCGATGCTGGAATTGCGGATGGAAACACAGGCCTGGAAGTCAAATCAACGAACTTCGCTCTGCCTTGGATTGAAACCCATAATCCACGCTCCGTTATTGCCGGGCTCGACCCGGCAATCCATCCGGTTCGTATGAGGAGCCGCAAGCATAAGCGAATAACGATGAAAGGGCGCGGCTTCAATGCCACGTCTGAGCCATGGCATGACGGTGGAGGGATGTTTGCTCCAACCCAGTTCACGCCAGGAACATGCTCTTGAGGGGACTGCCGGCTCAAAGCGACGGCAATGTTATGGTCAGGCTGGACGGACCGGAGAAAATCGGGTGTGCAGCCCCGGGCCGATGAAAGGTCCGGGGCGCATATCAACAAACGGGATCAGCTCCACCAGGCTTCCGGTGAGAACGAGCCGGCGGCATCTTCGATGACCTGACCGACCTGGAACAGGGTGCTTTCCTCAAAGGGTTTGCCGATCAGCTGAAGACCGAGCGGCAGGCCATTGTTGTCGAGGCCGGCCGGAACGGAAATGCCCGGAAGACCGGCCATGTTCACGGTCACGGTAAAGATGTCGTTGAGGTACATTTTCACCGGGTCGGAATGAAGGTCCTGGTCGGCAACGCCGAAGGCTGCCGAAGGGGTTGCCGGGGTCAGGATTGCGTCGACGCCGTTTTCCCAGGCCAGGTCGAAGTCGCGCTTGATGAGAGTGCGAACCTTCTGGGCCTTCAGGTAGTAGGCATCGTAGTAACCGGCGGACAGCACATAGGTGCCGATCAGGATACGGCGCTTGACCTCTTCCCCGAAGCCTGCTGCACGGGTGTTCTCGTACATCTCTACGATGTCCTTGCCCGGAACGCGCAGGCCGTAGCGCACACCGTCGTAACGGGCGAGGTTCGAGGAAGCTTCCGCCGGTGCCACAATGTAGTAGGCCGGCAGGGCGTATTTGGTGTGCGGCATCGCAATGTCGACGATTTCCGCACCGGCGTCCTTCAGCCAGTCGATACCCTTCTGCCAGAGCGCTTCGATGTCGGCAGGCATGCCGTCCAGACGATATTCTGCCGGAATGCCGATCTTGAGGCCCTTCACGGATTTGCCGATGGCCGCTTCATAGTCCGGCACAGGCAGATCGACCGAGGTGGTGTCCTTGGCGTCGACGGAGGCCATGGATTTCAGCATGATCGCGCTGTCACGAACGGTGTGAGCAATCGGGCCGGCCTGGTCGAGCGAGGAAGCAAAGGCAACAACGCCCCAGCGGGAACAACGGCCATAGGTCGGCTTGATGCCGACAGTGCCGGTGAACGCGGCCGGCTGACGGATGGAGCCGCCGGTGTCGGTTGCCGTGGCACCCATGCACATGCGGGCGGCAACGGCAGCGGCAGAACCACCGGAAGACCCGCCTGGGACGAGATCCTGGTTCGAGTTCTTCTTCCGCCACGGGTTGATCACCGGACCGTAATAAGAGGTCTCGTTGGAGGAGCCCATGGCGAACTCGTCCATGTTCAGCTTGCCGAGCATGACCGCGCCGTCGGCCCACAGGTTGGACGTAACGGTGGATTCATAAGCGGGTTTGAAGCCGTCCAGAATGTGGCTGCAGGCCTGGGTGTGTACGCCCTGGGTGGCGAAAAGGTCCTTGATGCCAAGCGGGATGCCTTCCAGCGCACCGCCTTCGCCCTTGGCAAGCTTGGCGTCGGATGCCTTTGCCATGTCGCGCGCCTTGTCGGTGGTCACGGTGACATAGGCATTCAGCTTTTCATTGGCGGCTTCGATGTTCTTGATGAAGGCATCGGTCAGTTCCAGGGACGTGTAGTCCTTGTTTTTCAGGCCTTCGCGGGCCTCGGCAATGGTCAGTTTGGTCAGATCGGTCATGGATTTGAACTCTCAGGCGGCCACAAGCGGCCGGGAATAGAAGATGGAATAGGGACTGTCGGGATAATCGAGCACCGGTCCGCAGCGGCTGAAGCCGGCTCGTTCATAGATGCGCCAGGCTGCCGGGTGTTTGTCGCCGGTTTCCAGAACGAGCATGGAAATGCCCTCCCGGGTTGCCAGCTCAATGATCCGGTTCAGAATGCGGCTTCCCAGGCCGAGGCCCTGATAGGCCGGTCTGGTGTACATGCGCTTGACCTCGGCAATGCCGTCGGCGTGCCGGTGCAGGGCACCGCAGGCAGCTGCCTTGCCGTCAATCCGTGCAACGAAGACAGTCGTTGCCTCGCCGGACATCTCTTCAGCCGTCATGTGGTAGCAGGCCTCGGGCGGGCTAAGTGTCAGCAGCAGGTCGTTCAGCTCGGCAATCATCTCACCCATGTCGGCAGACAGGGACGTTTCGACGGCAATGGCTGGAACGGGTGCGATCATCCGGGTTAGTCCGCTTATTCGACGACTTTCGGCACCATGAAGAAATGATCTTCGGAGGCCGGTGCGTTCAGGGTGATGTCGGCAGCCTTGTTGCCGTCGGTCACGCCGTCAGCGCGCTTTTTCATGGTCTGTTCAACCACGGACGTCAGCGGTTCGACGCCGGAAATATCGACTTCGTCCAGTTGCTCGACAAAGCCGAGAATGGCGTTCAACTCGCCAGTCATGCGGGTCGCGTCTTCTTCGCTCACCTTGATGCGCGCCAGCCGGGCAACGCGTTTCACCGTATCGGTATCAACAGACATGTGTTCCTCGTCGTTACTGGTGCCTGAAGCGGAAATCCGCTTATGGCTTGCGCTCTTCTTGCGGCGGCCGCGCGGGGAAGGCAAGAGCGCAGGCTTGCCTTGCGGGAGAAATAAGAATAAATCGGTACCAATGGGAACCGAAATAGGAATTTGCACGTGATCCAGTCTTGCGAAACGATCCGGCCATTGCCGATGGCGGCCATCGTCTATCTGGCTTTCGAACCAGCCTGGCTGGCGCTCAGCCGCCAGGAAAGAGGCGAGATTGCCGGCCAGATCGGCACAATCCTGGCGCGTCATCCAGAGGTTGCTTTCGAGTGGTTCGACGCCGATGCCCTGGCAGGCGGGTTTTCGGATTTTGCGATCTGCCGGTTTTCCGACATGCGCGCCTATCATCACTTGTGGGAGGAACTGCGCGACACGGTGATCTTCTCAAAACCCTATGCGCGGATCGTCAACGTGACGACCGGCATCGAGAATGGCTTTCAGGACTACGAGGCAAATCTTCAAAGTGCTGCGGTTGCGGAGGCTGGAGATGCCTGAGGAAGGCGCTGCCGGCCGGCCGCGGGAGGGCCGGGTCAGCAAGGCGCTTCTGGAGGCCACGCTGATTGAGCTTGCCGAAAACGGCTACAAAAAGACGACGATTGCCGCCGTTGCGGCGCGAGCGCGCACCAGCAAGCAGGCGGTCTACCGGCGCTATGCGGACAAGGGGGCGCTGATTGCGGCGTCTGTCGAAGCAGCTCTTGCCAGTGTGAACCCGGCACCGCCTCAGCGGGGCAGTGTTGCGGAGGATCTGCGGCAATGTCTGTCGAACACCGTTGCGGCCTTGCAGGATACTGCGTTGGGCGCGGCGGTTCGGGCACTGGTTCCCTATCGAAGCAGACCGGACCTTGCTGGCGTCCTCGATGAGGCGGAGGCTGCCAGACGTCTGGTCTTGCGGCAGATCTTCATCGCGACCCCGTTCGAAGCTGACATGGAAGCACGGATCGACTTGCTTCTCGGCCTCATCTATTTCCGCCTGCTGATCCGCAATATCAGGATCGAGACGAGGGACATAGAAACGGCCATCTATCTGGTGCTGGGGCTGGTGGCACCGCGCCAACCCGTACCACGCCCGGATCTGCCGGGCCTCCCCGGATTGTGAAGACAGCCGCCATCACGATTTTCTCGCTCGCCGTTAGCGGCTCTGTGATCAAGGGTGATTGGCCAAATTCTGCGGCAGAAGACATGTTTTTTTCCGCGTGGAGCGTTAGGCTTCACCTGATCACGCCATTCTCACACCAATGGAGACGCACATGCCGCTCTATACGTCCAAATCCGTTCTGCTGGGACTGACCGCGCTCTTCTCCGCTGCTGCCTTTACCGCTTCCGCTGATGAGATCACCACTTTCACCAAAGGCGGGGCTGCAATCGGCGGCACCGATCCGGTTGCCTATTTCACGGACGGCAAGCCTGTTGCCGGCTCCGATGAATTTACCGCAGAATATGACGATGTGACCTGGAAGTTCTCGTCCGCGGAAAACCGTGACAAGTTCGTTGCCGACCCGGCGAAATATGCCCCTCAATACGGCGGCTTTTGTGCCTTCGGTGCCGCCATGGGTTTCAAGGTTCCGGTGGTGCCGGAAGCCTGGTCGATCGTCGACGGCAAGCTTTACCTGAACAACTCCCTGAAGGTGCAGGAGCGGTTCGAGGAAGATGTGCCGGGATATATCCGCAAGGCGACCCTCAATTGGGACATCATCAAGGAGAAGAACCCGGGCGATCTGAAAGAGCCGATCATCCGCGACTGATCTGCCGAGTGTTTTCCTGTCCTGAGCCCGTCATTCTGCGGGCTCAGGCTTTTTTCCGGAATAACATGAACCGCGCACGCGCCATCCAGGTCAGGCGCAGCGCGAACCTGGCTCGGGACCGCGCAGGTCTCTTCTGCAAGGTGCCGTTACACTTTTCCGAAAGGCAGATCTTTAAATCGGCTATCGTCGATGTTAAATCTTGAGATTATAACTCAAGATTTATGAGGTCCTCCTTGGCCACTCCTGCGAAACGCCAGCCCAGATTTCTAACCGTCAAGTCGACGCACTACCTCAGTCCAAATCTTATCCGTGTCACCTTTGCCGGCCCGGAGTTGCAGGGTTTTCCCGAAGGGCACGAGGGCGCGAACTGCAAGTTGCTGTTGCCGCGCGACGGCGAAAGCCGCGAGGCCTTTGAAGCGCATTATGCGCCGGACGGGCCTTCCGAACGCGTCCATCCGGTTCGCACCTATACCGTCCGTTCTTTCCGCCGGGATACGCTGGAACTCGATATCGACTTTGTTGCTCACGGCGACGAAGGGCCTGCAACGCGCTGGGCGCAGCGGGCGGCAGAGGGAGATTTCCTGGGCTTTCTCGGCCCAAGCCAGCCGAAAATCACCGAGTTTCATGCCGACTGGTATTTGCTGGCCGCAGACCTTTCGGCAATGCCGGTGGTCGAAGCGACGCTGGAGGCTATGCCGCGCGCGGCAAGGGGTCTCGTGCTGTTCGAAGTTCCGTCAGAAGACGACAAGCGCGAGATTGCAGCACCAGAAGGCGTGGAAATCAGATGGCTGGTTCAGGAAAACCCGCATCTGCCTTCAACGGCGCAGGTTGACCTCGTGAAATCTCTGGAATGGCCTGCGGGAACGATCCAGACCTGCATTGCAGGTGAAAGCTCCGTCATTCGGGCCCTTCGAGATCATCTTCACAACGAGCGGAAAGTGCCGAAGGCGGACACCTACATTTCCGGCTACTGGAAAATCGGACTTGTCGAGGACGAGCATCAGCAGCTCAAACGGGCGGAAGCTGCCTGAGGCCTCTTGCTGGAACATCGCACTTCTCGCCGGTTGGGCTCGCTCCAGCCGGGGGGATGCAGAAGGCCGGTCTGACCTTGCGGTCGAATATCTGCCGGAGACCCAAATCTTGCCATCAACCTGAGATCCGTTAGATCTGTTGTTACAGGTCTTTCGGGAGGCATTCTCATGCGTGGTTTTGCAGTTGGTCTTGGGCTCGTTGTTGCCGGGTTCGCCTTTGTGCCGGCGGCTTGGGCCGCCGGCCCGGCCTTCGATTGTGCGAAGGCGGAAAGTTCGGCCGAAAAGCTGGTCTGTTCGAATGATGATCTTGGAACACTGGACCAGAAACTGGCCGATATCTATGAAGGCGCGGTTGGCGTCGTGAAGTCGCTTGATGCTGGCGCCGAAGAGGAACTCAACACGCTGAAGGCCTATCAACGCGGCTGGGTGAAAGGGCGCGACGAATGCTGGAAGAGTGACGACGAACTCTCCTGCGTCCGCTCGGCCTATGAACGCCGGATCGCGGAACTGACAGCGCGCTATCAACTGATCAAGGGACAGGCCCCGGTCTTTTACACCTGCAACGAAAACCCGGCAGACGAGATCGTGGCGACCTTCTTCGATACCGAGCCACCGTCTGCACGGTTGGAGCGCGGTGACACGACCGAGATCGTGGTGCAGGGTCCGAGCGGATCCGGCGCGCGCTACGAAGGCGATTTCGGCATTCTTTTCTGGATCAAGGGAGACGAGGCCATGGTGGACTGGCCTCAGGGCACGTCTTTCGATTGCAAGGTGCGAAGCTGACAGGCCTTTGACCGCCTGTCAGACCGCAGAAAAAAAGTCGGCCGTTGCGATAAGGCAGCGGCCGCCTGCTCATAATCAGCCGTCCTTGTAATAGTAGCTATAGCCATTGAGGGCGGGGGCGCCGCCGAGGTGCGCATAGAGTACCTTCGATCCGGCGGGAATCTTGCCAAGCTTGACCAGGTCGATCATGCCTTGCATGGATTTGCCCTCGTAGACCGGGTCGGTGATCATTGCCTCGGTCTTGGCGGCAAGCCGGATGGCGTCGTTTGTCTCTTCAGAGGGAACACCATACGCGGGGTAGGCGTAATCGGGATTGATCACGATCTCGTCGTCACGGACCGCGCGGCCAAGTTCCACAAGGGAGGCCGTGTTGTCGACGATCTGGCGAACCTGCGCACGGGTCTGGTCAAGGGTGCCGGAGGCGTCGATGCCGATTACGCGGTCCGCCCGGTTCTGGTCGGCGAAGCCCACGATCATTCCGGCCTGGGTGGAGCCGGTAACCACGCAGACGATGATATAGTCGAACGTGAAACCAAGCTCTTCTTCCTGCTGCTTCACTTCCTCGGCAAAGCGCACGTAACCAAGGCCGCCGTATTTGTGGACGGATGCCCCGGCAGGAATGCCGTAAGGCGTGCCACCCGCATCGCGAACGGACTGCATTGCGTCTTCCCAGCTCTGGCGAATGCCGATGTCGAAGCCGTCGTCGACCAGACGGGAATCCGCCCCCATCAGACGCGTCAGCAGAATGTTGCCGACCCGGTCGTAGACCGCATCGTAGTGCGGTACCCATTTTTCCTGCACCACGACGCATTTCATGCCGATCTTTGCGGCGGTGGCTGCAACCATGCGGGTGTGGTTGGACTGGACACCGCCGATGGAAACCAGCGTGTCTGCGCCGGAAGCGATCGCGTCGGGCACGATATATTCCAGTTTCCGCAGCTTGTTGCCGCCAAAGGCAAGGCCGGAGTTGCAGTCGTCCCGCTTTGCATAAATGTCCACCTTGCCGCCAAGCGCTTCGGAAAGCCGGGGTAGAGGTTCGATGGGCGTTGGGCCGAAGGTGAGGGGATAGCGTTCAAACTTGCTGAGGTTCATGGAGCACACCGGATTGATTGTTGACCCTTTGAGCCTTGCAGAAAATTTCAGAAAGGTGCTTTCAAAGTTTGATGTATTTTTTCTGTTAATTAGAACTTGAGGCGGATATTGATTCCTCAATCATCGAATTTATGTCGAAAAACTGAAAGATTCTTCCATGGCTGGTGAGCTCGACCGGGTCGACCGCAAAATTCTCAAGCTGCTGCAGGAAGATGGCCGCCTCAGCAACGCCGAACTTGCCGGTCTGGTAAATGTCAGCCCGGCGACCTGTCACAGGCGGACGCAGCGGCTGTTCGACGAGGGTTTCATTCAGGGCGTGCGCGCGCATATCGATCCGCAAAAGGTCGACAGATCTGCCCTTGTGATCGTGGGTGTGGTGCTGGACCGGTCGACGCCACAAAGTTTTGCGGAGTTTGAAGAGGTGGTTCGCAAGGCGGACTTTGTTCTCGACTGCCACCTGGTGGCGGGCGACTTCGATTATTTCCTGAAGATCCGCACACGGGACATGACGGACTTCAACAAACTGCACGGCGAAAAGCTGATTGCGCTGCCGGGTGTGCGCCAGACCCGAACGTTTTTTGTCATGAAGGAAGTGACGGACAACGCTCCGCTGCCTTTCTGAAATAGTTCGGCTTCCTTGGCCGGCCGGTCGCCGGCCTCGCAGACCGGAAGACTGATGAGCGCCCCGGATCTGCTGCCTGAAATTCCCTTCCATTGTTCTGCCGTCAGTGAGCCTCGATCGCCCTGGTTCAAAAAACGGTTGCCTTGGTCACCGGCAATAAAGTACAGATTTGATATGTAATAACATAACATATCAAACTTGCTGGAGGCCTTATGTCCGATCGACGCCTGCCTGTAACCGTTCTGTCCGGGTTCCTTGGAGCGGGAAAAACCACCTTGCTCAATCGCATCCTCAACAACCGTTCCGGGTTGAAGGTGGCTGTAATCGTCAACGACATGTCGGAAGTGAATATCGACGCAGACCTGGTGCGGGCAGGCGGCGCGGAGCTGAGCAAGACCGAGGAAACCCTTGTCGAGATGTCCAATGGCTGCATCTGCTGCACCTTGCGCGACGATCTGCTGAACGAGGTTCGCCGCCTGGCTGGCGAAGGGCGGTTCGACTACCTGCTTATTGAATCAACGGGGATATCCGAACCGTTGCCGGTGGCAGCGACTTTCGAATTCCGAGACGAAGCCGGCGACAGCCTTGCCGATGTGGCAAGGCTCGACACGATGGTGACGGTGGTCGATGCGGTCAATCTGCTGAAGGATTACTCCAGCCATGATTTCCTGAGCGATCGGGGCGAGGTGCTGGGCGAGGAGGACGAACGCACGCTGGTGCATCTCCTGACGGACCAGATAGAGTTTGCCGATGTGGTGGTTCTCAACAAGGTGGGTGCCGCGTCGGCCGGACAGGTGGATGCTGCCCGCAAGATCATCCGCAGTCTCAACGCGGATGCGAAGATTATCGAGACCGACTACTCGGAAGTCTCGCCTTCCGACATCCTGAACACGGGGCTCTTCAATTTTGAAAAGGCTCATGAACACCCGATGTGGGCCAAGGAGCTTTACGGCTTTGCCGACCACATTCCTGAAACCGAGGAATATGGTGTTGCCTCCTATGTCTACCGGGCACGGCGGCCGTTCGATCCGGAAAAGATCCATGAGCTGCTCAACGGGCAGTTACCGGGTGTGATCCGCGCCAAGGGCCATTTCTGGATCGGCAGCCGGCCGCAGTGGGTGATCGAGTTCTCGTTGGCCGGGGCGCTCTCCAGCATCAGTCCGCTTGGCACCTGGTGGGCGTCGGTGCCGAAGGAGCGTTGGCCGGATGACGACCGCGCCCGGGCCTATGCGAAGTCGCTCTGGGTCGAGCCGTTTGGCGACCGGAGGCAGGAAATTGTCTTTATTGGTGCGGGCATCGACTGGCCGCTTCTGAAAAGCCGGCTCGACGCGTGCCTGATCGGCGAAAACGCGGGGAACGAACTTTCGGCCTTTGCGCAACTGCCGGATCCCTTTCCAGCCTTCCGCCATGCGGACCGCGCAGCATGACAGCGCTGGAACCGAAAGTGGACGCCTTTTCGAACGGGCCTGCCGCACGGGATGTGATTATCGGCCGGGATCCGAACATTCTCGCCGACATTCGCGATCCGGGCATCGCCGCCGCTATCTGGCGGCGAACGCCGGATCCCGAATTTCAGAGGTGGGTGAATGCCTTGCCGAAAGACAACCTGCCGGACCTGCGCACGGTGGTGCCTGTGCATCTGGCAGAGGCGGCTGTCCGGGCGGCTTGCGAGAGTCATGGACTTCCTGCGTGTCGGGAGAGGGACATGCTGGCAAGTGATGTCGGGGCACTTGCCCTGATGCTGGCAAAGACGCTGACAGTGCGTCTGCTGCGATTGCGGCTGGATGTTTCGGAAGACGTCATGTGTCCGAAGTTCCACCTGGACAATGTTCGCGCCCGGTTGTTGTGCACGTATCGCGGGGCGGGAACGGAATATGTGCCGGAAAATGTGGCCGAGGAGCCTGGTCGCATCCGTCAGGTGCCGCCTGGGGGCGTTGCCGTTTTTCGCGGCCGGCAATGGTCCTGCGACGAAAGAACCGCTCTCTTGCACCGGTCTCCGGCCGCAACTCCGGCAGGTGGCCCGCGGCTTCTTCTGGTAATCGATCCGGCAGACTAGGCGGGCTGGATTTCCGAAGGGGGTTCAGCCACGCTCTCGGCTTAGCCAGGTTTGATATCGGTCGAGGTGTCGCGTGACGATCGCGGCAAGGGAGGCATCCGTACAGATCATCTCAGGGGTGATGGCATTGCTGGTGAGGCCAAGCGAAAATCCGGCTTCGCTGACGATTTCGGCGGACATGGTCCGGAGGATCTCTCCCAGCTGAACCGGGGCAAAGGCGTGGCGGGAGGTGACGTGGGCAAGCGCGACTGGCTTGCCCGGAAACTTCTGACAACCAACCATCCAGTCGAGAGTGTTTTTGAAACTGCCGGGCAGTGCATGCATGTATTCCGGCACGGCGAACAGCAGCCCGTCGGCGCGCGCAACCTGTTCGCGCAGGTCGATGACGATCTCCGGCAGGTGGTCGGTAATATCCAGATCCGGCACGAAATGCGGCAGATCGCCGATGCGGTCATAGCGGTTGAGAACGAGCCCGTCGGGCGCCAGTCGTTCTGCTGCGCTCAGCAGGGCCAGATTGGACGATGCGGCACGAAGACTGCCGCAAAATGAAAGGATCCTGAAGGGCAAGGGACTGGTCCGGTTGAAGGAGGCTAGGGGCGAGCCTATCGGATTCGCCCCGTATCGTGATCCCCCAACGACCGACCAGTTTGCGCCTTTTACCGGCTGGCAGCGGCCAGTGCTGCACCAAAGCCGACAAAGAGCGTGCCTGTGATCCGGCGTACCCACAGCATGCGCTTTGCAGACGTCAGGAAGCGGCGCATGTGACCGCCTGCGTAGGCAATTGCGGCATGGTTGGCGAAACACAATGCGGCGTAGGTGAAGGACAGCACCGAGATCTCCGTGAGATCGATGCCGTCGGCGCGCATGAATTGCGGGAACAGCGCGGTGATGACCAGAATGGCCTTTGGATTGGTGACGGAAACGAGCAGCGCCTCCAGAAACAGCTTTCTGGGGCTTTTGCGGGCAATCAGGACACCATCTTCCACGTGAAAGGCAGACTTGTCGCGCCAGATCTTGAGGCCGATGAATATGAGATAGGCGGCACCAATGACCTTCAGCACCGTGAAGGCCACGGCGGAGGCTGCCATCAGGGCGCCGAAGCCGAGGGCGACCGCGTATCCCAGGATTACCAGTCCCGTGGCATTGCCTGCCGCGGAAGCGAGGGTCGCGTTACGGCCGAACCGGAGCGTGTTGGAAATGGCCAGCATGACTGCCGGGCCGGGACTGACGGCAGGCAGGAGCGAGACGGCAATAAAGACGAGCCAAAGATCTATCGGCATTTCGGTTCTCGAGAAAAGGCTGCGGGGTGCAGCCGGAAGGATGTTTCAGGGCAGCAGCCGGCCGTCGCGTACGGCCTTGTTCAGCAGGTCCTGGGCAAAATCCCAAAGACCCGGGAAGGGAGACAGGCGGGATTCCTTCGTCAGCTTCAACGCTTCGGCGGAAATGGGTTCATGGGTCGGATCGTCCAGGCCGGATGCAAAGACCAGCACCATCGGATGCAGCGCGTCCATCGCGTTGGCGAATTTCGCCTCCGGTGTTTCGTTGGCTTCGAACTCCAGCCAAAGAGACTTGAAATCCAGGCCTTGCGATGAGGGAAGCAGGGCGAACAGTCGGCTTGCGGCTGCCTGTTCCAGATCCTTGATGCCGGCCCGATTGTCGTCTGTGACCCAGTGGTCGCCTGCGTCGATCTCGACCAGGTCGTGAACGGCGAGCAGCTTGACGACGTGGTTGATGTCGGTGCCGGCAGGGGCGTGCTCGGCAAGCGTCAGCGTCTGCAGGATCACGTGCCAGCAGTGCTCGGCCGTGGTCTCGCGCCGGGCGCCGCCCGTGAGCTGGTTCAGCCGGACGACTTCCTTCAGCTTGTCGGTTTCCAGAAGAAACGCGACCTGCTTCTCCAAAGTGTCGTTCATCAGATCTCGCCCATGGCCCGGCGGAAGCGGGCAACGCTTTCGGCAAAGCCATGGATCAGCGCATCGGCGGTAAAGCCGTGGCCGATCGACATTTCCCGAATGAAGGGCGCGCGTGCCATCAGGGCAGGAATGTTTTCGACGGTCAGATCATGCCCGGCATTGACGCCGAGCCCGCAGGCCTGGGCGGCTTCCGCCGTGGCGACAATCATGTCGAGTTCCTTTTCGGCGCGTGCCGGATCGTCGTAGCAGGCACCATAAGGGCCGGTGTAGATCTCGATACGTTCCGCCCCGAGCCTGGCAGCGTGTTCGGGAGCCGCCGGGTCCGGATCGCAGAAGAGCGAGACCGTGACCGCCCACTCCTTGGCGGCGGCAATCGCCGTTTCCAGCGCGCCGGTGTCTTTCGAAAAGTCCCAGCCATGGTCCGAGGTGGACTGCTGCGGGTCGTCCGGCACGAACAGGACCTGTTCGGGGCGAGCTTCCTCCACCAGCTTCATGAAATCGGGGGCCGGATAGCCTTCCAGGCACAGTTCCTTGTTCGGGAACCGGTCCTCGATCAGCTCGGACAGCTCGAACACGTCCGTCTTGCGGATATGGCGTTCGTCCGGACGAGGATGCACGGTGATGCCCTTGGCGCCGGCATCCATCGCGATGGCCGCAAGGCCAGTCACGCTCGGCCAGGGCAGATCCCGGCGATTTCGCAACATGGCGATGGCGTTGACATTGACGGAAAGGCGCGAAACGGCAGGCATGATTGATAGTCCGGTGAAAACGGTTCTGATCTGGCTTTAAGAGACTGGGTCAGGTTCGCAAGATTGTGTCAAAAGCCGTTGAAGTCAAACGAGGAATTGTCACTAGAGACAATGTTTTTCACTGTTGGTGGGGCTTCAGCCACCCTTGATATCGCACGAGCCGCCCGAGACCGGGCAGGGAGATCTCGACGTCGAAGCGGAAGATGCCATCCGGTGCCGTCTCGGCTGTTTCGCTGATCGGCAACAACCAGCGCGGCAAGGGAATGCCAAACAGCTTGCCACTGCGAACGGGGTAGGCGAGTGCATCGCCCTTCAGGTTCAGGTTCAGGTGAATGTTGAACGTTGTTGGTCCGAAGCGCTCCTGAACCACGCCGGACCCCGGTGCACCTGACAGGCTGAGCACGGACCGGAAAGTCTTGCCGCCGAAATTGCGCTGCCAGATTTCCTTGTCGCCCTGCCGCTTGATGGTCACTTTCACCGGAATTGCATCTGCTTCGGGCGGAAAGCCGACGATACGGCACAGCAACTGGCCGAGCCATGAGGTGCCGCGCGTGACCTTTGCCTCACCGATCCATTGCCGGAGGTCAAACACTGTGTGAAGGGAGCGGATCTCTTCCGGCAAAGCTTTGAAGGTGCTGCTGCCGAGTGCCTGCTGGAACAAGACCGGTGCCGCGTGCTTTGCAGAGAAGGTGCGAACGTTCAGATGAGCGGTGGCCTCCTCGACGTCTGCCAGTCTGAATTCACCAAGGCTCGGCCGCGCTCCGGCTGGAACAACACCTTCGACAAGGTGCTTGCACAAGATAGCGCCCGGGACTGCCGGGATATGCGGCCCGTCGCCAGCTTCCGCAATCAGTGTCCAGCTGGCGGCCAAGGGCTGGCCGTCCTTGCCAAGCCCGGCAAGCCGGACTTCCATGCCGCCGCGGTCGGACCCGAACCGTTCGAACCAGCCCGCGACAGTACGAAGGAGTGGAGCGGCAGCTTGCAGTGACCTGACAAGGCGAAGACGCACCAGCCAGGAGAGAGCCCAGAGGCCCAGATGAAGGAGGGAGAGTTCAAGTCCCGCCCGGAACAGCACCGTTCGGGCGTTGTAGACCTTGGGAAAGAGTGTCAGATCCGGCGCGCCGATGAAACTCGACCAGCGCTTTGAAAGGCCGCTGCTGCCTTCAGGGCCGATCCGGCGCCGGGAGAGACCGGACCAGCCGATGACCTTTGTCCATCCGCCATCGCGGTAGACGGAAACGGGCTTGCCGGACTGGGTCAGGATCGCTTCGATGACGGAGAGGCCACGAGGTGCACGATTGCCCGGCAGGATGGTGCTTTCGATCAGGTCGACCTGTGAGAACTCATGCCGAAGAGCTTCGACCGCAACGGAAGAGAGAGCCGGTACGCTGGAAACGCCTGACAGCACGGTCAGTCCGCTCAAGCGTGCCTGCTCATCGAGCAAAGTAATGCCGCTCGTGTACCCGGCATCGTCGGAAAGATCCAGGTAATGGCTACCGGTGGCAAGCGCTGCTTCCGCAACAGCGTAGGGGGATTGCCGGTAGGCCTGAAACGGTCCGGCGGCGTCGACGGTGACGAAAGGGCGAAGGGCGAGAAGGGCAGCAGCGAAATCAGGTGCCGTCCGATCCAGAACGGCGGCAGTGCCACCATGCCGGCGACAGAAGTCTTCAGCCTTTTGTTGGCTGCGGCCTGCAACGATGACCTCCAGATGCTCGTTCCTCAGCAGCGCCTCGGCCAGTTTTCCGCCGAAAACGCCATAGCCACCGAGTACGACAATCCGCTTCCTTCGGGAAAGTTCAGTCAAGAAGCCGTTCCTTCAGCGCCGCCGACGGCAGGGGACAGGTTCGTCTGCCGAGCAGATAGCGGTTTTGGGCAATCCTGTCATAAGTCCAGTCCGCGAGCCTGCGCGGCAGAAGATCCAGCACCGTGAGCGCCTTCCAGGGCCAGCCGAGACTTTTCATGGCTGCGGTGAAGGACGCCATTTTGGTGTAGGCCCGGCCGCGGCAGATAACGATGTTGGTTTCCATCTTCTGCGGGTCGAGCCCGTGGTGCCGGTAGAGTGTCTGACCGATTTCCGAGTGGGCGTCGACAAAGCGAAAGCCTGCTGTCCGGTCGTGCCTGGCGACGAACCGGGCAAAGCCGGAGCACAGAACGCAAATGCCATCAAAGACGATCAGGTTGTCGGGAAGATGTGCAAGGGCAGGCGGGGCCGGTTTGACGTTGCGTCTGGTTTCCATCGTCTTGGGGCTTTCGCGGGCAATGACAGGTTTCCGCCTCTCATGTAGGGCTGCAACGCAGGGTTCGGCGAGCCCGCACAAGGTCGCAGTACAGTATTACGACTAGGTTTTCAGGTTCCGCCGTTTCCTCTAAGACTGGCCGCAAGGGGCCCGATTCTTAAGCTTGTTCCGGACTGAAACCGATTTCGGTGTCGATCCGAACGAGAATCAATGCATACATCGAGGTCTCGGATCGAGAAAACTACCAGGTAATCCATGGCCATCTCCAACGCGCTCCTCCTCTTGGCCCAGGCAGCCGTTTATTTCATCGTCATGATGAGCCTTCTGCGGGCTCGTCAGGTGATCGGTATCGGCGTCTTCATGTGCGCGCTTGGTGTGATGCATTTCCTGGAAACATATCTCGCCAGCGTCTTTTACATCGAGTTGCCGTTCGGCATCGTCTCCCCCGGGTCGACAGTGCTTTTTTCCGGCAAGCTTCTGATGATCCTGCTGCTTTACATCCGTGAGGATGCGCTGATCGTCCGCCAGCCGATCTACGGCCTGTTGATCGGCAACTTCCTGATCGTCGCGCTGGTGATGATTCTGCGGAACCACGATACCATCTCGGTGACGGACGGCCGAAATCCGGATTTCGCCTTTATCGATGAAATGGGACTGCTGATGGTCTGGGGCACCATCTTGCTGTTTGTCGACGCGATCGCGATCATCGTGCTTTATGAGCGGATCGGCAATTGGGTCGGGCGGCACCTTGGCCTGCGTTTCCTGATCTGCGGCGCGGCAGTGCTGACTTTCGACCAGGCCGGGTTCTTCCTGGCGCTGCATTATGTTTCCGGTGCACCCTGGCATGTGTTTGTCGGCGGCTGGGCAGCCAAGATGGTGGCTACGCTGGTCTATACGGCGCTGTTCATCCTCTACCTGAAGTATTTCGACAACGAGAGCAGCTGGCTCACCAACAGGTCCTTCAAGGACGTGTTTCAGGTGCTGACCTACCGGGAGCGCTACCACAAGCTTCTGGAAGCTTCCATTCGCGATCACCTGACCGGCACGCTTCACCGCAGCCAGTACGACCAGAATGCGCCCAAGATCCTGGCCAAGAACCTGCAGGAAAACCGACCCCTGTCACTGCTCGTGATCGACATCGATCACTTCAAGCAGGTGAACGACCGGCATGGCCACCAGGCCGGTGACGAGATCCTGAAGATGGTTGCCCGGCTTCTGGCCGACAACCTGCGTTCCGACGATCACCTCTACAGGGTGGGCGGCGAAGAGTTCGTGCTTCTGTGCGAGAAACTGTCGGTCGAAGGCGCGACCTCCATGGCCGAGCGGCTGCGCAAGGCGATCGAGCGCTTCAGCAAGATCTATCTTCCGGAAAAGGTAACGGTCAGCATCGGTCTGGCCAGTGCGCCGCAGGACGGCGACACAATGGAGGCCCTGTTCCGGCAGGCGGACCTTCGGCTTTATGAAGCCAAGAAACAGGGGCGCAACCGGGTCTTCAGTCCGGTCACGGTGGATTAGAGCAATCTGGTAAGCCAAAGCATTTGAAAAAGAAAAAGCCCTGGAAATGCTCCAGGGCTTTTGTCGTTTCTGAAGGCCAGGACGATCAGACCCGGTTAAGCAGCCTTGCCCGGATGGTGTTGGGCAGGGTGCGGATCTCTTCCAGAATGCTGACCGGATCTTCCACCGGGCTGTCGACATCCAGAACGACGTAGCCGATGTCCAGATGGGACTGCATGTACTGGGCACAGATGTTGAGGTTGTGCCGGGTGAAGAGGTCGTTCAGCGTGCGCATGGCACCGGGCGCATTGTGGTGCACCTGGATGAAACGCGTGGCCGACGTGCCCTTGGGCAGTTGAACCTGCGGGAACGAGACGGCGCCGATGGTGGACCCGACATCGGAGTATTCCACCAGTCGCTTGGAGACTTCCTCACCGATCCGGTCCTGGGCCTCTTCCGTCGAACCACCCACGTGCGGGGTCAGGATGACGTTGTCGAGGCCGCGCAGAGGCGACAGGAATTCGTCCTTGTTGGACTTCGGCTCGACCGGGAAGACGTCGATGGCAGCGCCTGCCAGGTGACCGGACTTCAGCGCGGCGGCCAGAGCGTCGATATCGACAACCTTGCCGCGGGCGTTGTTGATCAGGAACGCGCCCTTCTTCATCTTCGAAATCTGGTCAGCACCGAACATGTCGCGCGTTTCCGGCGTATCGGGAACATGCAGGGACACGACATCGGATTCAGCCAGCAGGCCGTCGAGGCTTTCGGACGGCATCACATTGCCGTGCTGCAGCTTGTCGACGAGATCGAAGTAGATCACCCGCAAGCCCATGGCCTCGGCCAGGTTCGACAACTGCGTGCCGATATTGCCGTAGCCGACGATACCAAGTGTCTTGCCGCGAACTTCGTGGGAACCGGCAGCGCTTTTCATCCAGCGGCCTTCGTGGGCAGCGGTGGACTTCGGAAAGACGCCGCGCATCAGCATGACGATTTCGGCAACGGTCAGTTCAGCCACGGATCTCGTGTTGGAGAAGGGGGCATTGAACACCGGGATACCGCGCGTAAGCGCGCCCTTGAGGTCGACCTGGTTGGTGCCGACGGAGAAGCAGCCGACGGCAACCAGGCTCTTGGCCGCTTCCAGAACCTCTTCGGTGACCTGGGTGCGGGAGCGGATGCCGAGCATCTGGACGCCCTGCAGCTTGTCGATCAACGCGTCCTTTTCCAGGGCTCCGGACAGGACTTCAACGTTTGTATAACCGTGTTTTTCAAGAACCGCGCGCGCGGTCGGCGAAATGCCTTCCAGCAGCAGCCAGCGGATCTGGTTTTTCGGCCGGGAGAGACCGTGAATCATGGCGAAATGCCTTTTGGTCTGATTGGTTTGAATCGCGCCGGATCGGCGCTAACAGCGCGCGTGTCGTATACGCGCTCGTTCACGTCGCGTCTAGGGCGCCATTTTGATGGAACGCAAGCCGACACCGCGCGTTTTGTCACCCCGGTGTTTGTGAAAGCGGTTGCTGACGGACGACAGCCTGTGCCAATAAGCGGCGGGGGCGCGTTACGGCCGGATCTCCAACCGGCTGCTTGAATATTATCCAACACCAAGCGAGAGCAGGGACCCCGATCCATGTTGAATTTGAGCGGGCCTCAATTCGATTACGAGCCATATCCCGTTTGCTATGTAACAGATGTATTGCCACCGGAAATGTACCGGTCACTCGTCGAGAGCTATCCTGACAAGGATCTGTTCAAATACATGCCAAACCTCGGACACAAATATTCTCTGTCCGACATCAATAATCCGGATAACTACTACAAGTTCCTGTCAGATACACCTGATTGGAAAGCGTTTTACGATCATGTGAAATCCGATAACTTCATAAACAACGTGCTGGATATGTTGGTCGCCAACAATATCGACCTGGGCCTGCGCAGGCTCAAGGTGATTGCGAAGGACGGGCAGCGGAAGGCCAGCCTGCTGAGTCGCCTCCGTCGCCAGACCGAGATCAGTGCCCGGTTCGAGTTCTCGATGATGCCGGCAAACGGCGGTCAGATCCTGCCGCACACCGACGCTCCGCATAAATTGATCACGCTGGTTCTGTCCATGATGGAGCCGGGAGCCTGGAATCACGCATGGGGTGGTGGCACGGCGGTGTGCCTTCCCAAGGACCGGACGAAGGTCTTCAACCACATCAACAAGGCGATGCCCCTCGAGGATGTTGAAACGCTGAAGACGTTCCCGTTTGAGGAAAACCAGTGTGTCCTGTTCGTGAAGACCTACAATTCCTGGCACCATGTCGCGCCGATGAGCGGACCGGACGATGCCCCCTTGCGCAAGACGCTGACGATCAACATCGAGAGCAAGCTTTAGGAAAGGCGGGGCCTGTGGAAATGCCACAGGCCTCTCGGTATTGCGCTGCTGTTGGACCGTGGTCAGTCGAGGCGGCGCAGATCCTGTAATCGCAAGGCAATGGCTCGCACCGTGTCGTCGTCATATCCGAGGCCAAGGTCGTTGCGCATGAAACGGCCAAGGTCTTCCGCTTCTTCAATCAGCCACTCCCGCTTGTTGCCACCACCGACAAACCGGGCCCGGCCGTCCAGAAAACTGATGAAACCCCGATCCGTCAGCCGGTAGAATTTCATGCTGCCCGCAAAGGACTGCCTGGGCGAAGCGGCGCACAGGAAATTGGCGGCTTCAATGTCGACAGGGCGGACGTCTACCCGGTCAAATCCGTAGAGCGCGAACCAACCCTCCTCAGTCTGTCGTTCCAGTACGTGCTCTCCTGACGCAGCTTCAAGGCGTATCCTGTAGACTTGGTCGCGGACCTGCTGGCGTTCTTCTGAAATGCGCACGGGCTCGGCTGGAGCCTGGCCGCCGAACCCGGCATCGACCAGCCATTCGGTTCCATCACATGTCACGACATGGGCAAGGTGTGAGCGTGCTCCGCCCTCCGCCGCCCCCATACGCACCCGGGCAAGCACCTGCCGGGAGGAAAAGCCGATGGCTGCCAGTGCGTCACCCAGCAGAGAGTTCAGCTCGAAGCAGTAACCGCCGCAACGGTGTTGAACGAGCTTTTGCCAGAGGCTGTCCCGGCCAAGCTCTGGAACCTTGCCAAGAAAAGGCAAAACGTTTTCGAACGGGATGGCGCTGATCTGGGCGGCCTGCAGGGCCCTCAAGCCGTCCAGGGTGGCCGGGCACGTCTCCAGGCCAATCCGCTCAAGATAAATATTAAGATCGAAGGGCATGGGCAGGTTCTGTCCGGTTTCGAGGTGTCCGATGCATGTAGGCAAGTCTTCGGCTGTTGCCAAGGAACACGACGGCGGGAGTTCGCCCGATCTGCTGTGTGCCGTGCCTCAATATGCGCAGGAAAACAAAAAAGGCCCGCCGCACCGGGTGCGACGGGCCTTGAGATCAGAAAGCGACCCCTTAAAGGCCTTCTGGTCCACGCTGAACGGCAGCAACGCCGGTGCGGGAGACTTCGACCAGACCGAGCGGTTTCATGATGGAGATGAACTGCTCGATCTTGGAGGTCCGGCCGGTGATCTCGAAGACGAAATGTTCCGTCGTCGCGTCGATCACGGTGGTGCGAAAGGCATCCGCAAGGCGCAGGGCCTCCAGGCGCTTTTCACCGGTGCCTGCCACCTTCACCAGGGCAAGCTCACGTTCCAGCGGCTTGTCCTGGTTGGTGCGTTTGGCGCGAACGGTCAGGTCGGTCACCCGGTGCACCGGCACCAGCCGGTCGAGCTGATGGCGGATCTGCTCGATGATCATCGGCGTACCGGTGGTCACGATGGTGATGCGGGACAGGTGTTTCTCGTGTTCGGTTTCCGACACGGTCAGGCTGTCGATGTTGTAACCACGGCCGGAGAACAGGCCGATCACGCGGGCGAGGACACCCGGCTCGTTGTCCACGAGCAGCGATAGGGTGTGGGTTTCGATTTCGTTGCTGACTTCTGCCAGGAAATAGGCGGAAGGCGCATCAACATTCTGTGCGTTCATTTTCTTAAAGTCCTTTTGCCTATTTCACCTTAAACGAGCGACTTGCCTTCGGCGCTGATGGCGTTGGCAACCGCTTCGTCGTTGGCTTCGTCCGGCAGCAGCATTTCGTTGTGAGCCTTGCCCGAGGGGATCATCGGGAAACAGTTGGTCAGATTGGCAACGCGGCAGTCGAACAGGACAGGCTTGTCGGCGGCAATCATTTCCTCGATTGCCCCGTCAAGATCACCCGGCTTTTCGACCCGGAACCCAACCCCGCCATAGGCCTCGGCCAGCTTGACGAAGTCCGGCAGGCTGTCGGTGTAGGAATGGGACAGACGGTTGCCGTGCAGCAGCTGCTGCCACTGGCGCACCATGCCCATGTACTGGTTGTTGAGGATGAACACCTTGACCGGCAGGCCGAACTGAACGGCAGTCGACATTTCCTGGATGTTCATCAGGATCGATGCATCGCCGGCAATGTCCACGCACAGTGCGTCGCGGTGGGCCACCTGCGCGCCGATGGCAGCCGGCAGGCCGTAGCCCATGGTGCCGAGGCCGCCAGAGGTGAGCCAGTGGTTCGGCTCCTCGAAGCCGTAGAACTGGGCTGCCCACATCTGGTGCTGGCCGACTTCGGTGGAAATGAAGGTCTTGCGGTGCTTGGTCAGTTCATAGAGACGCTGGATCGCGTACTGCGGCATGATGACGTCGCTGTTCGGCTTGTAGGCCAGCGAGTTGCGCGCGCGCCACTGATCGATCTGCGTCCACCAGTCCTTCATGGCCTTGGCGTCGGATTTCAGCGAAGAGGACCGCCAGATCCGCACAAGGTCTTCCAGCACGTGGGCGACATCGCCGATGATCGGCAGGTCGACATTGATCGTCTTGTTGATGGAGGACGGATCGATGTCGATATGAATCTTCTTCGAGTTCGGCGAGAAGGCATCGGTCCGGCCGGTGATGCGGTCGTCGAAGCGAGCCCCGATGCAGATCATCACATCGCAGTCGTGCATGGTCATGTTGGCTTCGTAGGTGCCATGCATGCCCAGCATGCCGAGCCAGTTGTCGCCGGACGCCGGATAGGCGCCGAGGCCCATCAGCGTGGAGGTGATCGGGAAGCCGGTCAGCGACACCAGTTCGCGCAGCAACTGGCAGGCCTGCGGGCCGGAGTTGATCACACCGCCGCCGGTATAGAGAACCGGCTTCTTGGCGTTCGCCATCAATTCGGCGGCCATGCGGATGCTGGAGGCATCGCCCTTC
This sequence comes from Labrenzia sp. C1B70, assembly GCF_000475395.1. Taxonomy (NCBI): domain Bacteria; kingdom Pseudomonadati; phylum Pseudomonadota; class Alphaproteobacteria; order Hyphomicrobiales; family Stappiaceae; genus Labrenzia; species Labrenzia sp. C1B70. The sequence continues at coordinate 594,493 of NZ_AXCE01000012.1, read as the reverse complement.
AGCTGCGGACGGTAGCTCTTGTGCGCGGCAGCCGGGTTTGGCGTCGGGCCCTGGTATGTGCCGGTCGCGAACTGAACGTCCTTCGGAATGTCGACGACAACCGGGCCCGGACGGCCGGAAGTGGCGACATAGAAGGCTTCATGCAGGATGCGCGGCAGGTCGTCCACATCGCGAACCAGCCAGTTGTGCTTTGTGCAGGGGCGGGTGATGCCGACCGTGTCGCACTCCTGGAAGGCATCGTTGCCGATCAGATGGGTCGGTACCTGGCCGGAAATGCAGACAAGCGGAATGGAATCCAGCATGGCGTCGGTCAGGGCAGTCACCATGTTGGTGGCGCCTGGACCGGAGGTGACCAGGGCAACACCCGGTTTGCCGGTGGAGCGGGCATAGCCTTCGGCGGCATGGCCTGCGCCCTGTTCGTGCCGTACGAGAATATGCTCCAGACCTTCCTGCTGAATGATCTCGTCGTAAATGGGAAGCACAGCACCGCCCGGGTAGCCGAAGATCGTGTCAACTCCCTGGTCTTTCAGCGCCTGGATGACCATTTCGGCGCCGGTCATTTCCCGTGTCATTCGTTTCGTCCTTGCATTCTCGCCTGTGGATCAGGCTTTGGCTCACATAACTGTTTGTTCTTCTGTCAATCCTGCCCGATAGGGCGCGGACTGATACAACACTGTCTGTCTGGCCTGACGCATGCGGCGTCAAAGATCCGGGCAGTGGTGGAAAATGCGTGGTCAGGAGGCGGGTACAAAAAAAGGCCCCTTTGGGAGCCTTGGTCGCGCGCCATCCTGTCCGTACGGGGTTATCCCGCCGCGGAGGCGCGCTTTCCTACTACTACTAGAATGAGCGACATTGCCATGTCGTCCCGGTCCTTTGATGCTGCAGGCCGTCTGGCCCGGTTCGACGTCGTTGTGGAACTCCCGAAACCGGGTTTGTCCCGCCAACCTGAGGCAAGCCGATATGACAGCGACTTCAACAAGCTGGCCCAAGCCCGTCACGTCTGCCCCGGTCTTGATGCGCCGCACCCTAGTCAGGCGGATAAAACCGGTCAAGCCTTAATTTCGAAAATTGCGCAAAAGATCGAAGATGTTTCTGAAAGTTGCCTTTCAGGCGGCGTTAATGAGATTTCCTTCCGGCAGCTGCGGATTTTCTCCGGATTGCGTTCCTCGCAGACCGGCCATGATAAAAAATTGTCATAAAAACCGTTGCGCCAAATCGGATCGCACTATATACACCCGCCATCCGACGTGCCGCGCGGTTCTCGCGGCCCTGTCGCTTTGGGTGTGTAGCTCAGTTGGTAGAGCAGCTGACTCTTAATCAGCGGGTCTGGGGTTCGAGCCCCCACTCACCCACCATTTTCTTCTCCTGGAAATTATGCAAATGCCAAGGCGCCGCGAGTTCGCGCCGTGCTTCTTATTGTGCATTTTGTCGAGATCCGTGGCCGCCGGTCGACGGCCACGAGATTCAGTGCGTGGTTGCTGCGATCAGCAGGGGAACTCGTTCGTGATGAATTTCGAATCCTTCAAGGTGGTGAAACAGGTGCTGCCGTCCTTGAAGTAGGTGTTCTCGTGGCCGCAGACCATTGTCTCGTCCCGGAAGCCCTGTTCACAAAACTGGCCGTCCTTCACTTCCCATTTCAGTGTTTTCTTCGCGGGCTTTTTACCCGTCACGGTCACCACGGCGATCTTGTTGCCGTTGTCGTTCCATTCGACAATCCAGTCACCGGCTTTCTTGCCGTTTTTTCCGTAGAAAATTCCTTCGATCTTGTTGCCGGACAAGATCTCGATCCGTTCGGCTTCTGTTATCGGCTTGGCTGATGCCGGAAGATCCTTGGCGATTGAGCCAGTTGAAATTGCACACATTGCAGCAAGCAAGAAAAGTTGCTTCATCATCGTGTTCTCCAATCAAGTTCAATATCAATCAACAAGTCCTTGCACAGTAACGTCTGAACTGTAGTTGTGCCCGGTGACGGTGACAACTTGATCAAAGGATGTGTTTGGCGGTGCGAATCCAAGAGGGACGATGGCCCCTTCGTGAAGGGGAAATCCGACCACGTGGGGGTTCATTCGCACAGCGGTGGATAACCGGCTTGCCTTGCGGGCGGTGAATCTCCGGTTGAAAACTCCCGTTCTTTCAAACCGGTACCCGCAAGTTTTAACCTTGATATTTTTTCTTGTTTGACCGCCTTGGCAGACAACTTAACGTGCTGCCAAGCAGGGAAAATCGGTGCCTATTTAATCTATTGGCAAACAAGGCGATCGCCGCGTTTGACGCGGCCGCTCTTTGCAGGATGCGGATGAAGGGCAACATCAGACGGGACATCCATGCATAAACTGGATTTCGAGTTGGACAAGGCACAGCTGAAACGTGCCTGGGGCGTTATAGACAGGGAGTTTCAACGCCTGGGGCTGATGCTGCGCCGCGGGTCGGATTTCGATGTTGTCGAGGCCATGGCGGCGGCCAGCGGCCTGAAGCGACTGGAGGGGCATTTCACCCCCAGTCTCAACACCTATACGCCTTCACAGGCGTTCTGGCTGGCGTTGGTGGACGAGGAAGACCGGATGGTCGGGCGGGTGTGTGCCCGTTTCGACAGAATGGCCTATCCGATGACGCTGACCGATTTCTGGCGCAAGTATTTTCACCGCTGCTACCCGGATGCGGAGGGCGGCAAGGTTGTGCTGAGTGACAAGCAGCCGCGCGTTGGCCGGCGCATTACCGGCGACGTTGTTTATCTGGGCGGAACGGAAGTTGCCAAGGAGTGGCGCGGTTCGAAGCTCGGCGGCCTGCTCAACCAGATGGCCCAGATCGAGGCATTGGACGAGTGGGGCGCCGGCTTCTATTACGGCTGGGTGCAGGGTTTCAACTTCATGGACGGCTTCTGGCGCGACTGCGGCTTTACCCGTGCACACTTTCATGCACTGAACTGGGTTGAGCCGCTGCCTGGTACGCTGGATGCCAATCTGATTTTTGTTGCGAACACAGCTGACGATGTGTGCGATCTGATTGATAGGATCGCGAATGGACTTCAAGCAAAGTCATGAGGCAGAAAATCCGCGTGAACCCGGCACTGGTGCGGAATTTCACGAGGAGACGCTGCAGCGTCATGTCCGGCACACCTTCGCCCAGCTTGTTGCCTGTGCGCTGGATGTCGAACCAGGGCTCGCCCTCCATGGCAATCTGGTAGGCATCAGCAACGCCCTGGCGGTAGACTGAGGGCAGGAAGCTGGTCGGCGGACGTGGTGTTTCCGGGTCAAGAGCCTGTGGAAAGAACCGGCGGAAGGTGCTGTGCTTGCCCACAAAGGTCAGCGGAGGCACGTCGCCCGGCTCGGCGGTCGGCAAGGTCATCAGCAGATACGGGCTCAGCTGCGTCATGCGGCTGTCCTGCACGATGATGCCTTCGTTTTCGCGCCAGGTCTTGAACAGAAACTGCGTCTTGTCTCCCGCCAATCCGTTTTCGATCAGCGAGAAGGGTAGCGGCTCAACAAAAGTGTTGATGCTCATGGACGCCTCCAAAGGGACTGGATTTCGGAAGAAACCCCTTCTGCATGGCTTCGGCATAGATGTCATATCTTGCCGCTGCCGCCAACTGGGCACGTTCGCCGTCGCTCAGCAGGCTGGTCTGGTCGTGGTCGAACAGATCGAAGCAATGGAAATCGAGCAGGAACAGACAGTCATATCTTGCTGCAATTTCAAATATTTCCAGGAATTCGAGCTGCTCTTTGGTGTATTGATCTTCGCTCATCCCTGCCGCCTTGTCTTTACATGTCATTTTTTGTTTTGCCTTTCAGACAATTTCCGGCGTCGAGAAACCCATTGAACGGTCTGCTCGCCTGGAAAGCGGCCGGCTTTTCGCGCCGGTACATCTTCCAGACGTCCCCTGATGTGCAGAGGCCGCTTCAATCCGAGATTGGTATGGATCCCGTTTCGCCAATCGCAGATTAGCAAAGAATTTTGCTGCACGCGAGATTTCTTCTTCAACTTTCCTTAGGTGTTACCCAAGAAGCGAAGAAGTAGTCGCCCGGGCACTGTGACGTCACCTGCAAGTTGACGGTTTTGAAGCCGAAGACAAGGCCAAGACAGCCGGAATCCGTCTTTCCGGCAGCGTCAGGATAACGCCGGGACCGATAGCTATCGGTTGGGGAGGGGCGGCGGGAATCGCGTTGACCCGTGATGCGCCGAGCCCGGTTTCAGAGACCGTTCTGAACAGGACAGTTAGCGCGCCAGGGTGGACGAATGGCGCCGGCTCGGCGGGCAGGGCACCGGCAGCATGAGCTGCGATTGGTTCCCGACCCGTGCGCCATCAAGCCTGTTGTGCAGATTCCGCTTCGCGCAAATCCAGTTTCTTTGCGGCCGCGTCCAGAGACCTGATGTCCGAAGAGGCGGCGATTTCCCCTGCCGCTGCATATCGGTCGTGGTTTTGGGCCACCTTGCCGAGATCGTAGAGGTAATTCACCATCACGCCGGCAGATTGGGCCCGGCCCTTTGCGGAGGTGTCGGCTTCAGCGTGAACTGCATGCACCAGTGCGCCGTTGCCCAGATGGAAGCGGGCCACCGGGTCAACCGGCTGTCCGTCCTCGCGGCGGGCTGACAGAAGATAATGCGCGGCGAGAGTGCGCAGCAGTTTCGGGTCCGCGTCCTGGAAAGCAATGCCTTCCGCCGACAGCCATTTCGTCAGGCCAGGGATCGGCGACAGGGTGACGAATGTTTTCAATCCCGGCAATTCTGCCGAAAGATCGGCCGCCACCTGCTTGATCAGGGAGTTGCCGAAGGAAATGCGGGCCAGGCCTTCCTGGCAATTGGAAATCGAATAAAACACGGCGGTACGGGCCGTGGCCGCTGTGATGGGTTCCCTGTCACCTGCCAGAAGGTCCTGGATGGAACCCGGGATGTCTGCGGTGAGCGCGACTTCCACGAAGATCAGCGGTTCGTCGGGCATGGACGGGTGGAAAAAGGCGAAGCATCTGCGGTCGCCTGGGGCCAGGCGGCTGCGCAGGTCTTCCCAGCTGGTGATTTCGTGCACGGCCTCATAGGCGATGATCTTTTCAAGGATATGTGCCGGACTTTCCCAGCTGATCGGCCGCAGCACCAGAAAGCCCCGGTTAAACCAGGAAATGAACAGGTGTCGGAAATCCTGGTCGAGCGCCTGCAATTCCGGATCAGCGCCTCCGAGGCGCAGGAGGTCGGCGCGCATGCGCACCAGTTGCTCGGTGGCACCGGGAATCTGGTTCAGCCGCCGGATCAATTCCTGGCGCTTGGGCTCCACAGCCGCCATGAAGGCCGTGTATGTCTTCCGGTTCGGGCTCGCCTCATAGGCATCAAGGGCAGTGCGCACGCCGGCCGGATCGATGTTCATGTCGTGGGCAAGGTGGCGGAAGAACTGCAGCTTGTCGCTGTCCTCCATTTCCTGAAACCGTTGCAGGAGCGTGCTGGCCGCGGCAAGGCCCGTCACGTCGCCAGCTGTGCCGACAAGTGCGCTGACCAGATCCTCCATCGGCCGATTGTCGCGCCGGTCCGGCGCCGCTGTGCGATAGCGGCGCTCGAAGATGGTCGACAGCAGGTCGCCGAGAATGGTCATGTGGGCCTCCAGAACGTCCAGTGAGGGGTGGGCTCTGTCCTGAAGATAAGAGGTGTGAGGCTTTGACCCAATTCCCCAAAAGAGGCAATCCGGGCACGAACGCCCGGGTTGGATTGCCCAACAGCCAGTGTGCCTAGGCGGCTTCGCTGTTCTGCTGCTCGAGCGGGCCTTTCTTCAGCGATTTGAAGAAGGCCGCCACTGCTTCGGTGAGCTGCCCGGCATTGGAGGACATGCTTTCCGCGGAGCTCAGCACGGTCTTGGAGGCCGCGTGAGTGGTTGCCGCATTCTGGGCGACACCGTCTACAATTCCGGTCACCTTGTTGGTGCAGGCCACGGTGTTGGTCACGTTCTCCTGTATGGCCTGTGTCGCTTCCGCCTGCTTTACCGAGGCGTTGGAAATCATCGTGGTAATGGATTCGATTTCCGTAATGGTTTTGGAAATCGTGTCGAAGGACTGAGCCGTATCGCGGCTGGCCGCGTCGACTTCCTCCAAAGACTGGGTGATCTCCTGTGTCGCCTTGGCTGTCTGCGTTGCCAGTTCCTTGACCTCGGCAGCAACCACCGCAAAGCCCTTGCCCATTTCACCGGCGCGGGCCGCCTCGATGGTGGCATTGAGTGCCAGCAGGTTTGTCTGGTCGGCAATGGAGGAAATCAGGTCGATGATCTCGCCGATCGCTTCGGCGGAAGTCCGAAGGCTGTTTGCCTTGTCCTGGCCTTGCGTGACCTGGGAAACGGCAGCACGGGCGATTTCGATGGAGCGTTCGATCTGGCCGCTGATTTCGCTGGCCGTCGAGGACAGATGATCGGCGGCAGATGCTGCCGCATTCACATTTTCGGCTGTCAGGTCGGCCGCGTCGGCAATGGCGGTCACGACTTCCGAATTGGAAACGGCAGAGGTTTCCATTTCCTCGGCCGTGCCGGTCATCTGCTCGGCGGAAGCCATCAGGCTCTGTGCAATCTGGCTGATCTGGCTTTCAAAGGAATCCGTCGACTGGCGGAAAGCGCCGACACGGCCCTTGATGGTCTCGATGGCCATGTTCATGATTTCCGCGTTCTGCAGATAGCTGCCATTGAGGCCACCGGGCTGGATGCGGCGGTAGTAGCGGTTGTTCTCGATCGCGGTCATCGAGGCGGCAGCTTCACGCAGGAAGGCGTCCGTCCGGTCGATCATGTGGTTCATGGAGGTCATCAGCTCACGGACTTCACCGGCTTCGGTGTAATCCTTGGCTCTCACCTCGAAGTTGCCCCACCCGATCTGGCTGCAGACTTCCGTCGCAGCACCAAGTCCCCGCCGGGTCCGATGCACCGCGGTAAGCGCGAACAGCATGGCCAGCATGACGATGGCGCCACAGAAGACTGTAGCCATGGTCAGGCCCAGCAGGGCGCAGACCACCGTCGCCGCGCCGCCCACCAGTGCGACGCCTGAAGCGATCGTGGCGTTAAAGAGTGTGAATGAGCTCATCATAGCTCACGCCTTTCGATTGAAGGATCGATACCAGCTGATCGTGACCGGCCTGCATGCCGGTCTTGCGGTTGTCCGCCTGCTGTTCTGTCTGTCGCAACTGGGCGTAAAGCGGGGTGATGATGTCGTCGACGATACGGCGGTTGGGCACCCGGCGATTGGAATGATAGCCGATGATCTTGCCGCTCTCGCCATAGGACGGCGTGACATGGGCCAGCACCCAGTAGTGATCGCCGTTCGCGGACATGTTGACCACATAGGCGAAGATCTCTCCGCCGGCCTCTATCGTGTCCCACAGCAGCTTGAAGACACAGCGTGGCATGTCCGGGTGACGGATGAGGCTGTGCGGCGCATTCTCCAGAGCCTTGCCATCGAAACCCGCAATATCCCGAAAGATGTTGTTGGCGTAAGTGATGCGCCCGCGCGTGTCTGTTTTCGAGACGATCAGGTCCCGTTCGGAAAAGAACCGTTCCACCCCCGTCGGGGTGACCTTGTACTGGGTCATCCTTGGTGCGCCCGCTCATGTTGGCAATTCAGGGTTAGGGTACGGTTGCGTGCTTAATGATCCTTAAATGAAAGCGGATGAGGTTTGATTTTTAACTATATGAATTCATTCGTATTTCTGACGATGTCATCTTTCGCTGTAGAGAGTTTTGTTGAGGCGAATTGTTGCCGATATTTTTGTTACTCTGACGCTATTCTTCGATTCTTCCGAAGGGTTTGGGCGATGTTCCTTTCGAGGAACTTCAATCGGCAAGTTCCGCGTTGCATGGCCCCTGGCGCATGTTCGGTTGTGCTCAAGCATAACCTGCAGGGCGGGCTCGACTGCAGAGAACCGGGTCCGAGAAACTGCGGACTTTTCAGAAGGGGGGCTTAGGCTGTATAGAGGGCGCCAATAGCCGGGTGGTGCTTTTGCCCCTTGGGCCCGGCGTCTTTCAAGAAACAGAACAAGCCCCATGAACGAATTTCTCGTTGCCGCCCTTTATATGTTTACGCCGCTCGACGACTTCGAGGCCATGCGCAGTCCGCTGAAGGCCTATTGCGAGGAACGGGATGTGCGCGGGAGCCTGCTGCTTGCAGGAGAGGGTATCAACGGCACGATTTGCGGGCCGGAAGCCGGTGTGCGAGAGGTCCTTGCGCATCTGCGATCGGACCCGCGGCTTGCCGGGCTGAACCACAAGGAAGCCTGGACCCACCGACATGTCTTCAAGCGCATGAAGGTGAGGCTGAAGCAGGAGATCGTGCGGCTTGCGGTTGACGGGATCGACCCGAACGAGATCGTCGGCGAATACGTCAAGCCGGAAGACTGGAATGCGCTGATCTCCGATCCGGATGTCGTCGTCATCGACACGCGCAACGACTACGAATTCGCCTTCGGCACCTTCGAGCGGGCGCTCAATCCGAAAACCCAGTCGTTCCGGGAATTCCCGGCCTGGGTGGACGGCGAAGACGAGCTTCAGAAAAAGCCGAAGGTCGCCATGTTCTGCACCGGTGGCATCCGTTGTGAAAAGGCGACGGCCTGGATGCTGAAAAACGGCTTCGAGGAAGTCTATCACCTGGAAGGCGGCATCCTGAACTATCTGGAGAAGGTGCCGGAAGCCGACAGCCTCTGGAAGGGCGAATGTTTCGTCTTCGACGACCGGGTGTCCGTCGACCATCAGCTGCAGCCACGCTGGGGAGAATGGATTCCCGAAGAGGCCCGTCACATCATCAACGAGGACACCGACTACGAGAAGAGTGCTCGCGCTGAAGCTGATGACGAAGAGGGTGAACAGCAGATCGTCAGGGCCGTTTCTTAACGGATATTAACTTTTTCGCTTTAATGCCTTGTGGAACTTCCCTAAAGTCAGGGTTGCGGGAGATTTCCTGCGCCAGACTGGGGGAAAGTACATGCGTCACAGCTTCTGGAGCGCGCTTGCCGCGCTGATCGTAAGTCCGTTGGTCAGCACGTCCGTGCTGGCCGGGGGCAAGGCACTGTCCTGCTATGAACAGGCCACCGTGCCGGCCGTCTACAAAACTGTGAACGAGCGAGTGCTCGTCCAGCCGGCATCCAGCTACGTGGTGCAGAAGCCGGCCGTCTACAGTTATCAGGCCCGGCGTGTTCTGGTGCAGCCGGAGCGGGTCAGCTATCGCACATCGCCTGCCGTCTACCAGACACGGCAGAGCCGGGTCCTGGTTCAACCCGCCAGCGTCGGCTGGGAATACCGGGTCATCAACGGTCGCAACATCCTGTGCAAGGTGCAGAACCCCGCCGTCTATCGAACCGTCAGCCAGAAGGTTCTCGTGCAGTCGGCGTCCCGTGTCGCAGTGCGCCAGCCTGCCATTTACAGCTCCGTGAAGGAAAAGGTGCTGGTTCAGCCTGCCACGAGCTACCGGGTGCAAAAGCCCGCGGTTTACCAGACGGTCAGCCGCCAGGTGCTGGTTCAACCCGCCCAGACAGTCTGGAAGCCCGTAAAGGTGCGGGGTTGCCGCTACTAGGTGACTGGGTCAAGATCGGTTGTCTGTCCGTTTTCCGGAGCAGGCTGAAAGCCGGTTACCTGACCAGTTGTGGGGCTGAAACATGATTTGCACATTGATTGCGTCTTCCATCCTGCTCAGCATGGAGGACGGTTCCATGGCCGTGCTCATTCCCGAAAACCAGTCGGTCCGCATTTTCAACGAGCAATCGGTGAAGGGGGAGGGGGCCGTCGTTCACCTTTACGGGGAAACGAAAATCCAGGTGCCAGGTGTGAAAGCGGAGCAGATCATCGAGGCTCTCAGGGACTGCCAGCCTCCGAAAGATGCTGAATAACCGACCCTAAACAACTGACGTCGACAGACAGTCGTCAGGCGGGCCGCTCAAAAATTCGTCCCGGCATGGCCTCTGAGCCAAAGGCTCTCCCTCATCCTGAGGAGGACCCAAAGGTCCGTCTCGAAGGATGGGCGGCACTCTCGGAGCGAGCAGCCCATCCTTCGAGACAGCGCTGAAGCGCTTCCTCAGGATGAGGAAGAGGGATGTTTGTCTTCACCCTGATGTTGTGCCCGGGTCGGCGGAACGGATGGCAGGCCAAATGTGCGGCAGAAGCCGGTTACAGCAGAAACCGACTTGCCCAAGGCGCTGCTTTTGATCAGCTTTTTGCTGTCTTGAACCGGTAGGTCTTCAAGCCGGTCTTGCCGTGACCTTCCACCAGGAACAGGCCGCCGGACAATGTGTCGGGTTCGACCGCGGTCGGGTCAGCGGGCTGCTTGATGCTGGTGACGATCAAATGGTCCAGATCCGGGCCGCAGAAGCAGGGCATGGTGGGCTTGTCGACCGGAAGTTTTATGGCGGCAAGCAGGTTGCCGTCCGGGGCAAAGCAGTTGAGAACGCCGGCGGATACCCCTGCGCTCCAATAGTTGCCTTCGGTGTCGACCGCTGCGCCATCCGGCCGTCCGGTGTCGTTGGTCTGCTGGGCGTACAGCATCTTGGAGCCAAGTGCACCGGTCTCCGGGTCGAAGCCGTAATATTCGATCCAGCCGGGGGAGGTGTCGGAGTGGTACATGTAGGTGCCGTCCGGCGTCCACGCGAGCCCGTTGGAGCATTGCAGTTCGTCACGGATCTCGGCAACGTCGCCGCTGCCGTCAACCCGGTAAAGACCGGCAATCGGTTCACGCGGTGAGCTGGTGTCCATGGTGCCGACCCAGAAGGCCCCATCCGGACCGACCTTGCCGTCGTTCAGCCGTGTGCGCGGCTCATCAGCCTGAACTTCCGCCAGAACCTCGCTGGCGCCGCTTTCGGGATCGAACAGAACGATCTTGTCCCACACGCTGACAATCAGGCGATCGTCATCCGTCAGGCCAAAGGAACCGACCTCATTGTCGAATTGCCATGTGGTGATCTTGCGGCTGGCCCAATCCATGGACTGGATGGAGCGGCCCTGGATGTCGGCCCAGAGCAAGCGGTTCAATCTGTCGTCCCAGGTCGGACATTCTGCAAGCTGGTAAGTCGTATCGATGAAACGGGTGATCGTATGGGTCACCGGAGCGGGTTCCTTGAAAAGCCGGGCAGTTGAATGGATGCGGACTATACCTGCCAGTGCTGGCTGCGTCGAGACGCTGGATTTAGTGGCGGAATTGCAGGCGGTTTGGTTGTGGACCGGTCCTGAAAGGAACTCATGTTTCGCCGTTCAGGGGAATCGCTGTGCGTCTGACGATCGGCCGGATGGCGAAGGACGATTTCATTCTGAGAACGCCAGGAAGCTGGGCAAGGTGGTCGCGGTGGATGCGTTCGAAGTCGATCGGGTCCCGGGCCGAGAGGCGCAGGATGTAATCGGCATCACCCGCCATCAGGAAACACTCCATGATTTCGCCGGACCGGGCCACGGCGCGTTCGAAATTCTCAAGCGTTTCCTTGGACTGGCCGGTCAGCGAGATTTCCACGAAAACGTCCATGTGCCGGCCGAGTTTCTTCTGGTCCAGAAGCGCGACGTATTTTTCGATGATGCCGGCCTCCTCCAGCGCACGCATGCGCCGCAAACAGGCGGAAGGGGAAAGCCCCACCTTCTCCGCCAGGTCCGCGTTGGCGATGCGGCCGTCGCTTTGCAGAACGTTCAGGATCTTCTGGTCGAGGCGATCGAGTTTCATTTTGCTGCACCGCACATAATGCCGAGTTCAAGATAATACATAGCAGATAATTTGAAGAAATATCAATTCGACACAATAAAATTGCGCGTATTTGAATGGGGGCCCCCGGGAACGCAAGCACATTCGACGAAAACAGGCGTAAAATCGTCGGCAATCAATAATGCTTCCAGAGGAGTCGAGTTATGCGCATTGGTGTGCCGAAAGAAATCAAAAACCACGAGTACCGGGTTGGTCTGACCCCGAACAGTGTTCTTGAAATGGTGGCTCATGGCCACGAAGTTGTCGTTGAAACCAACGCCGGTGTCGGCATCGGCGCCAGCGATGCCGACTACGAAGCAGCAGGCGCGAAGATCCTGGCAACAGCCAAGGAAGTCTTCGATGCCGCGAACATGATCGTGAAGGTCAAGGAACCGCAGGCCGTCGAACGCGCCATGCTGCGCCCCGACCACATTCTCTTCACCTATCTGCACCTGGCGCCAGACGCGGAGCAGACCGCGGACCTGGTAAAGTCCGGTGCGACCTGCATTGCCTATGAAACCGTTGTCGATGCTCGTGGCGGTCTGCCGCTTCTGGTGCCGATGTCCCAGGTTGCCGGCCGCCTGTCGGTGATTGCCGGCGCCAAGGCGCTGGAAAAGGCCCAGGGTGGCTCCGGCACGCTCGTGGGCGGTGTTCCCGGCGTCGAACCGGCCAAGGTCGTTGTCATCGGCGGCGGCGTGGTCGGCTCGCATGCCATTACCATGGCGCTGGGCCTCGGAGCCGATGTCACCGTTCTCGACCGGTCTACCGCCGTTCTGGGCAATCTCTCACAGACGTTCGGTCCGGCACTGAAAACCGTCTACTCGACCAAGGCTGCCCTGGAGAAACATGTGCTGGAAGCCGACATGGTCGTCGGTGCGGTGCTGGTTGCCGGTGCGGCGGCTCCGAAGCTGGTCTCGCGCGAGCTGGTCAGCCGCATGAAGCCGGGCTCGGTTCTCGTTGATGTCGCCATCGACCAGGGCGGCTGCTTCGAAACCTCCAAGGCAACGACGCATTCCGAGCCGACCTACATCATCGATGAAGTCGTTCACTACTGCGTCGCCAACATGCCGGGCGCCGTGCCGAAGACCTCCACCTACGCGCTGAACAACGCCACCCTGCCGTTTGCTCTCGCACTGGCGGACAAGGGTGCCAAGAAGGCGCTGCTCGATGATCCGCACTTCCTGCCGGGCCTTAACGTGATCGGCGGTCAGGTGACCTGTGAGGCGGTCGCAACCGCTCTCGGCTATGCCTACGTCGATCCGAAGGTTGCTCTTGAGCAGGCCAAGGAAAGCGCTGCTGCCTGATAAGGGGACTTCGCTTCAAAGATGAGAAAAGCCGGTCCGTTGGGCCGGCTTTTTGCTTTCTCAACGGGATTTTGGACTGACGTGACAGCGGTGAGCCCGTGACCTGCTGTTCGGCGCAACTCGCGTTGAAAATGTCGGTCTGTTTCGCAGGTTGTTGCACTTCTGATTTCGCAGGGGGCAAACAAACCTTATTGTCGTGCGAAAGGGGTTACGGGCAGCGGACCTTGTAAGGTGTGCCCTGTTCATCCGTGGCAATGCAGTTGCGCGGGGTGGTGACGACACCGATCAGGCCACCACCGACGGCGCCGAGAGCGGCGCCTGCAAGGGTCGCGTTCACCGTGGAACCGGCAACGGCGCCGATCGTGGCACCGGTTGCCGCACCGAGACCTGCCCCGATCAGCATCCTGTCCCTTTGACTTTCGGTGTTGGCGCAGCCTGTCAGCACAATGGCGAGACTTGCGGCTGCAAGGACGGATCTCATCCAGAACCCCTTGGCGAAAAACATGTGTGAGCCAAGGGTGGAGATCTATGGTTAACAGTTTCTTACCAAGGCGGATTTATCCAAGGCAGATCCTGAAAGCAAAACGGGCATGCCCATGAATCCATGGCCATGCCCGGTATTGTCGTTAAATTCGTCCGCTCTGACGATGGTCAGGACGACAGAGAGCCTGGCCTTACGGGCAGGCGACTCGGTAAGGGTTGCCATACCGGTCATGCGCCACGCAGTTTTTCGGCGTGGTCGCTGCACCGATGACAGCACCACCCGCAGCACCGATAGCGGCACCGGCGAGAACCGGAGCTGCACCGGCACCGGCAGCGGCACCGACAATGGCGCCGGTCGCGGCACCAAGGCCACCACCGACAAGCGCGCGGTCTCTCTGGCTGCTTGACTGACAGCCGGCGAGGGCGATGGCCGCAAGGGCCACCAGCAGGATCTTTTTCATTTCGTAAACCTGTGAAGACCCGATTGGCTCAGGTCAGTTGAGATCAGGGGCAGGCGACGCGGTACGGGTTGCCATACCGGTCGTAGGCGACACAGTTCTTGGGTGTCGTTGCAGAGCCGATGATGGCACCGCCTGCAGCACCGATTGCCGCGCCGGCGAGTGCCGGGCCAACGCCGTTACCGGCGGCGGCACCGATCACGGCACCGGTTGCCGCACCAAGACCGCCGCCAACAAGCGCGCGGTCTCTTTGACTGTCAGACTGGCAGCCTGCCAGAAATGCGGCCGAAGCGGCAATCAGAAGGAGTTTCTTCATAGTTTTCTTCCCAACGGTCTATTACCGAAACGAAAAAGGATTGCCCCCGATTACGGGCAAGCGACCCGGTAAGGATTGCCGTAGCGGTCATAGGCGACGCAGTTCTTCGGAGTCGTTGCGCTGCCGACAATTGCACCACCGGCCGCACCGATTGCACCACCAACCAGGGCGCCGCCGACATCGCCGGTTGCCGCAGCGCCGATTGCTGCACCGGTTGCCGCGCCAAGACCACCGCCTACGAGGGCGCGGTCGCGCTGGCTATCGGACTGGCAGCCCGCCAGGGCAAGGCCTACTGCTGCGAGCAGAACTAGTTTTTTCATGAAATCAGTCTCCCTGTCGGACCGCAACCTCGGCGGGTCGAATGTATAAAATCATTCCAAGCCTAAGCTGCTTTGCACGTTGGGGCAATCTCTGTTTGCCGCAGCCGGCCCGTGTTCATCGTGAATACCAATAAGAGTTCTTCAACGATGTGAACCAGATAGGGCCGGTTGGGCAAAATTATGACGAGATCGCCTCACGTATTAACGCGTAAACAAAGGTGTGGTTCCCGCGTCAACTTTTCAGGGCGGCAAGCAAGCCTTTGGTCGAGGCGTCCTTGGAATCTGCAGAGACTTCGCCCTTGACCATAGGCAGCAGGGCAGTGGCCAGTTCCTTGCCCAGTTCCACGCCCCACTGGTCGAAGGAGTTGATTCCCCAGATCACGCCTTCAACGAAAACCCGGTGCTCGTAAAGGGCGATCAGGCGGCCGAGTGCGAAAGGTGTCAGCTGGTCATAGACAAGGGTCATGGAGGGCCTGTCACCCGGGAACACCTTGTGGGGTGCCAGACGATCGACTTCGTCTGCAGCCATTCCGGAAGCGCTGAGGAGTGCCTTTGCCTCGTCAAGCGTCCGGCCGAGCATCAGGGCTTCGGACTGGGCCAGGCAGTTCGCGACCAGAAGGTCGTGATGATGTTTCAGGTCTTCTTCATGGCCGTTGGCGGCAATCAGGAATTCACACGGGATGACAGTCGTGCCCTGGTGCAGGAGCTGATAGAACGCGTGCTGTCCATTCGTGCCTGGTTCGCCCCAGACCAGTGGACCGGTTTCCTCGGTCACGGGACTGCCGTCCAGCTTCACGCGCTTGCCATTTGATTCCATGTCGAGCTGCTGCAGGTACGCGGGCAGGCGAGACAGGCGCTGGTCGTAGGGCAGGACGGCGCGGGCGGAAAGGCCAAGCGCGTCCCGGTTCCAGACGCCGATCAGAGCCATCAGAACCGGCAGGTTTTTTTCAAGCGGTGCTTCAGCGAAATGGGTGTCCATCGCATGGGCGCCGGACAGAAAGTCACTGAAGGCGTCCGGTCCGATGGCGATCATGAGGGGCAGGCCGATGGCCGACCAGACGGAATACCGGCCGCCGACCCAGTCCCAGAAACCGAAGACGCGGCTTTCGTCGATGCCGAAGGCGGCTACCTTGTCGAGGGCGGTGGAAACGGCTGCGAAGTGGTCGCCGACAGCCTCTTCGCCAAGAGTGCCGGCAATCCATTTGCGCGCGGTCTGCGCGTTGGTCATGGTCTCGATGGTGGTGAATGTTTTCGAAGCGACGATGATCAGCGTCGTGGCAGGGTCGAGTTTTTCCAGCGTATCGGCAATGTGAGCGCCATCCACGTTCGAAACATAGTGCAGCTCCGGACCATCATGATAGGGGCTGAGCGCGATTGTCGTCATGACCGGCCCGAGGTCCGAGCCGCCGATGCCGATGTTGACCACGTCGGTAAAGGCGTCGCCGGTGGAAGATGTCAGTTCGCCGGAGCGAACGGCTTCGGCAAAATCCGCCATCGCATCCAGGACCGCACGTACATCGGGCATCACATCCGCACCGTCGACCAGAACCGGCTGGTCCGACTGGTTGCGAAGTGCTGTGTGCAGGACGGCGCGCTTTTCGGTGCCGTTGATCTTCTCGCCGGCAAACATGGCCGCACGTTTGCCTTCCACGTCCGCAGCGCGGGCAAGGTCGAGCAGCAGGTTGAACGCCTTGTCGTCGATCCGGGATTTGGAATAATCGAGCAACAGGTCGTCTGTGCTGGCGGAGAATGTGTCGAACCGGTCGGGGGCGGCCGCAAACAGTTGCCGCAGGGAGGTGCCCTTCAATTGTTCCGCCTGCCGGTTGAGAGCCTCAAATGCTGCTTCTAGCGCCATGAACAATCCTCTTAAATCGATTTAACAGCTTGTTTTCGCGCCGACGCGCGCGGGGCATCCATTAGCATACCCGCCCGGCGAGGGGGAGAGGAAATTCAAGGAGAATGCCGCCGGAAACAGGCAGGTGGATTCCGGCGGCTGAAGGCCGATCAGTTGGAAATCGGGGCCAGCAATTCAGGGGCTGTCACAAGTTGGCGAATGCCGTGGGAATGATCTTCCTTGAAGACGTTGCCTTTTTCCGCCCAGGCGTTGAGCGAGTTTATGTCCAGCTTGGCGCATTGCGGATGCACGCTCCAGGTCACCTGAAGCGGGGAGCATGTCGACTGGGTGAAGCTGGGCCCTGTTGTCGACCCGATGAAGGTGACCGGTGTACCCGTGCCTTCCGGCAATGACTTGGCCTGATGCAGGCCATTCACGATGTTGCCGTCATAATCGAAGTCGAGAAAGCTCAGTGCCTTGGGATCATTCACGACAAGGAAAACCTGGGCCTCGACACGAAGTTGCGGATTGGCGCAGGCATCGCTCAGGCAAGAGCCAAGTCCTTCACCGGGGGTAATGTTGCAGGATGTATGCACCCAGTGGACTTCGATCGTGTCGCCGGGCTTGACGCCATGAAAAGCTGCCCCGGCGGGTTCTGCCAGTTCAGCCTCGGTCAGGTCGGCGGTCTCGTTGCACTTGTAACCGCCATGATCTCCATCGCCGGCAAAGACGGTGAAGCCTGGCCCCTTGTGTTCCGCGTTGGTGTGCGTGTGGATGTTGCACAGGTTCAGCTTGTCGGCAGACGGCGCTATCGAGACAGAAGACATGTTCAATCCTGCAGTCTGCGAGATATCGCGTGGAGTTTGCGGGCCGAAACCCTGACAGAGCTCTTCCGCCTGAGCCTGGGAGAGAAAACCGAGGCCTGCGAGGGCTGCAAATGTAAGTCCGATGTATTTCGCCATGGGAATCTCCTGCAGATGTGGTTGAGGCAGGCTGTTGGGCGCATTTCAAGAAAAGATAGCCGAAGAGGCGAGGATGATTTGAACGCGCATTTGAAAGGAACGCCAATTGCAAAAATTGCTCAGGGTAAATGACCGTTCAGGGCAAAAAGCTCCGAAGTTGGCGGAAAACAACGATAAATTGAATTGTCAGACTGTATTTTAAGTGAAATGAAAGTTTGCTCAAGGTAAACTAAATCTATGAATTCCGAAAACAAATCACACGGCCTGACCCATCTGCTCGATCAACCTGATGCCGAGGAAGAAGTCCTCGTGGTTGATTTCGACAATCTCTCGGTCATCAACGCGGTTGCATCCAACGTCAGCGAGTGGGGCTTCCGGTTGACCTCTCCGGATATCGGCGAGCTTTACAAGAACATCGGGGTTCGGCCCAGGGATGCAAGCAAACTGGTGAAGGCTCACGTCACTTCCGTGAAGGGCAACGATGCCGCGGTGGTCTTCGCCAAGAGCGAGAAATCCGTTTCGGACAAGCGTCGCGAAAAACGGAACAACGTCAGCATTCCGGTAAAGATCGCAGACCTGGACGGAATTACGGAAATCAGTGGCACGATCGTTGATGCCGGCAAGAACGGTTGCCGCATAACTGCCAAAGGTCTGACAGCGCTTCCAGAGGAAGTTCTGCTGACGATGAAAAAATTCGAAAGGCCGGTCGTTGCCGAATTCGCCTGGCGAAATGACACCTCCGCCGGTATGCGTCTCTTGTGGGATCGTACGCTTGAGCAGGACGACGATCACGGAGACGACGAAGAACAAGAGAGCGACGGCACTTCCGAAGCGGATAGTGAAGAAGCCCAGAGCGTCTGAGATGGCCTGCTCATGCTGCGGTCGGCGTGTGTCCCAATCAACTCCCCGCAATTGACTGAACTTCTCGCGCGGACGTGAAAACGCGGCGAGCGGTGGTTTGACGCTCCATCCGTACCCTGGGGACTGGGCGAGTTTTCCGCCTGTCTTCGAATAGGTGATTGTCACTTTTTCAAAAAATTAGTTTTTAATCCGGAACTTCTTTCTCTCTCGGTTGTTCTCACAGTAACCGCCTCATCAATAGCAATACTGATGTTGCCGGCTTGGGAAATCACTGTGAGAGGATATAATATTATGAAACGGATTATCACCGCTACCGCGATGTCCTTGATGCTGACAACATCACTTTACGCGGCAAATGAAGTAAAACCGCTCCAGACTTATGAATTCAATGAGTCTGCAAACATGAGTGATGTTCTTGCGTCTGATCTGATTGGCATGCGGATCTACTCGGTCGAAGAAAACTATGACCGGTTCAACGAAGACTATCAGGCTCAGGCTGACGAAGAAAAAGACTGGGACGACATCGGTGAAGTCAACGATGTGATCCTTGGCTTCGACGGCTCGGTCAAGGCCGTTATCCTGGGTGTCGGCGGCTTCCTTGGTGTCGGCGAAAAAGACATCGCCCTTCCGATGGAACAGCTGAAGGTCGTCCGCGAACAGGATGACGCCGATAGCTACTTCCTGGTGGTCAACGCCAACAAGGACGTGCTGACCAATGCAGCGGCGTATGAAAACCCGTACGCTGACGAAGCGGAAACGGCTGCCACACAGACTTCTGAAGGCATGGAGAAGCCTGCCGAAACGGCAATGACGACGGAAACCGATACGTCGACCGAAACCGCGATGAGCCAGGATAGCGACGCCGGCGTGACGGCTGCTCCGGAAACTGCGATGGCGCCCCAGACCGATGCCGACGGTCGTCCGCTTCTGCCGCGTGCCGAAGTCGAGCGTGAAGGCTATACCGACGCGGTTGTTGCCGAACTGACGGCCGACGATCTTGAAGGTGCCAACATCTACGACGCCAACGATGAAGATATCGGTGAAATCGATTCACTCATCGTGAGCCAGGACGGTACCATCGAAAAGGTGATCCTTGATGTTGGCGGCTTCCTGGGTATTGGCGAGCGTGAAGTTGCCGTCACCTTTGACGAGCTGCAGATCATTCGCAACGAAGACGGTTCCGACCTGCGTGTCTATGTTGGCGCCACCAAGGAAGAACTGGAAGCTCAGCCGGACTACGTCGCTGAGTAAGAGTAGTGGACTGCTCCGGGTGTTATCACCCGGGGCAGCCTGACACAGCGTCCGGTTCCATCGAGATCCTTCCCGATATCCGGACGCCTATCCCGAGACAGATGGCTTCAACAGGCATCTGTCACTTTCTCAAACCTCAACACCTGCAGCAGTTGACCGGAAGCCTCCGGTCGAGAAGCTGACTGCACCCTGACTGGAGTGATGAAAATGAACTGGGACATTATCGAAGGAAATTGGAAACAGGTTAAAGGCAAGGCCCAGGAACAGTGGGGCAAGCTGACCAATGACGATCTGGACCGGATCGAAGGCAATCGCGACCAGCTTGCCGGCAAGATCCAGGAGCTCTACGGCAAGTCGCGCGACGAAGCAGAGCGCGAGGTCGATGAGTGGGCAAGCCGCCACTGATCGTCGAATAGATGAAAAAGAGCCGGGCGATCCGTCGCCCGGCTCTTTTCGTTCGAAATTGCTGATCTGCTATTTTCTGATCAGATTTTAAGGGCGGCTGCCGCTTTTGCGCGGGTTTCAATGCCGGACCAGTCGTCCTCCGCAATCGCCTTTGCGTCTGCAATCCAGGAACCGCCAACGCACAGGACGTTCGGCAGTTTCAGATAGTCCGGAGCCTTGTCGAGGCTGACGCCGCCTGTGGGGCAGAATTTGGCCGCCGCTAGCGGGGAGGAGAGAGACTTGAGGTAGGACGCTCCGCCTGCCTGCTCGGCGGGAAAGAACTTCAGCCGCTCATAGCCACGCTCCAGCAGGAACATGACTTCCGATGCAGTGGCTGCACCGGGAAGCAGTGGCACGCTGTGCTGGTCGGCTGCGTCCAGCAGGTTGGCGGTTGCGCCAGGGGAGACGATGAAACGGGCACCTGCAGAAACGGCGGCATCATATTGCTTGCCGTCCAGCACCGTGCCGGCACCCACAATCGCACCTTCCACGTGTTCGTTGACCGCGTTGATCGCTTCCAGGGCATGGGCGGTGCGCAAGGTGATCTCGATTGCAGGCAGGCCGCCGCGCACAAGCGCTTCTGCCATGGGGACGGCCTTCCTGGGATCTTCCACGATCAGCACCGGGATCACCGGTGCCGCGCACATTACCTTCTCGATCTTTTCAATGTCCTGGGCCATATCGCCTCCAAAATCTCTTTTTTTGTCGTCCCTGCGCCGACCGCGGCCGGAGCAGATCGCAGACACTATCGTCCGAATTCACCTGGCCGTTCGGGACCTGATCCTTACTCACCAAACACATGCGCGCCAGTATCGGCCGAACCAACTGCACCGCGGAAGGCGGCGAAAAGGTCCCGGCCGGTGCCGAACTGGCTCTGGCTCAGGTCAGCTTCCGCCAGCGGGCGGGCGTTGAATTCGGCTTCGTCGACCAGCACTTCCAATTTACCAGTCACCGCATCGACGCGGATCATGTCACCGTCACGGATTTTGGCGATCGGGCCGCCAGCGGCTGCTTCCGGGGTCACATGGATTGCGGCCGGAACCTTGCCGGAAGCGCCCGACATGCGGCCGTCGGTAATCAGGGCGACCTTGTGGCCGCGGTCCTGAAGGATGCCGAGGCAGGGCGTCAGCTTGTGCAGTTCGGGCATGCCGATTGCCTTCGGGCCCTGGAACCGGACCACGGCGGCAACGTCGCCGGTCAGTTCCTTGTTGTTGAAGGCGGTCAGGAAATCGTTCTGGTCGTGGAAGACGCGGGCAGGTGCCTCGATGATGTGGCGTTCCCTGGCAACGGCCGAGATCTTGATGACGGCCTTGCCCATGTTGCCGGTGAGCATTTTCAGGCCGCCCGTCGGCTGGAAGGCCTTGGCAACGGGAGCCAGCACCGTTTCGTCACCGGAGGTCTCAGGAACCTCTTCGCGTTGCACGTTGCCGTCAGCGTCGAGTTTCGCTTCCACGGTGTAACCGGAAAGGTCGGTGCCGTAGACGGTCTTCACGTCCTGGTGCAGGTAACCGTCACCCAGCAGTTCGCGGATCAGGAAGGCAAGGCCACCGGCGGCCTGGAAGTGGTTCACATCAGCCTTGCCGTTCGGATAGACGCGGGCCAGAAGCGGCACGACATCGGAGAGATCGGAGATGTCGTCCCAGGTCAGCCTGATGCCTGCAGCAGCAGCAATTGCCACCAGATGCATGGTGTGGTTGGTCGACCCACCCGTGGCGTGCAGGCCGACAACGCCGTTGACGATCGCCTTTTCGCTGATGACTTCACCGGCGGGGGTGAACTCGTTGCCGAGAGCGGAAATCGCGATGGCGCGCTTGGCCGCTTCCCTGGTCAGGGCGTCGCGCAGGGGCGTGCCCGGATTGACGAAGGAGGCACCCGGCATATGCAGGCCCATGATCTCCATCAGCATCTGGTTGGAGTTGGCCGTGCCGTAGAAGGTGCAGGTGCCCGGCGAATGATAGGCGCGGGACTCGCTTTCCAGCAGGGCGTCACGGCCGACTTTGCCTTCGGCATAGAGCTGGCGGATCTTGGCCTTTTCGTCGTTGGAAATGCCTGTCGGCATCGGACCAGCGGGAACGAACACGGCCGGCAGATGGCCGAAGGAGAGGGCCGCGATGGCAAGACCGGGCACGATCTTGTCGCAGATGCCGAGAAAGACCGCTGCATCGAACATCTGATGCGACAGGCCGACGGCAGCAGCCATGGCGATCACATCGCGGGAAAACAGCGACAGTTCCATGCCGTCCTGCCCCTGGGTGACACCGTCGCACATGGCCGGAACGCCGCCGGCAACCTGGGCAACCGCGCCGATTTCGTGTGCGGCTTCGCGGATCAGGGCCGGATAGGTCTCGTAGGGCTGGTGGGCCGACAGCATGTCGTTATAGGAGGTGATGATGCCGAGGTTCGGTACCACGTCGCCGGAAAGGGCCTGCTTGTCGGAGAGGCCACAGGCGGCGAACCCGTGTGCGAGGTTGCCACAGGACAGGCGCGAACGCTGCGGGCCCTTGTCGGCGGCCTTGCCGATGCGGTCCAGATATCTTGAGCGGCTGTCGTGACTGCGTTTGACGATCCGTTCGGTGACGTCGCCAATGCGATCCTGGATGGTCATTGCTTCAAATCCTTTGCTAGCCGCGCCGCGGCCTGGCTGGTCCTATGTCCGGCACATAGGGCGTTGCGGCGAGCTTGCCGCTCTCTAATCGATTTAAGAGGCCGGAAACGCGCAAGGCCGGGCCTTGCGCGAGTGATATCAGTTGCTGTCGTCTTCGGCCCAGGTGCGGCCGTCACGCTCGACCAGAGCGATGGAGGCGGACGGACCCCAGGTGCCGGCGGTGTAGCCTTTCGGCGTTTCCTTGGAGGCTGCCCATGCAGCCTGGATCGGGTCGATCCACGCCCAGGCGGCGTCAACTTCGTCACGGCGCATGAACAGGGTCTGGTTGCCGCGGATCACGTCCATGATCAGGCGTTCGTAGGCATCCGGGTTACGCACCTTGAAGGCTTCGGCAAAACTCATGTCGAGCGGAACCTGACGCAGGCGCATGCCGCCGGGGCCGGGGTCCTTGATCATGATCTGCATCTGGACGCCTTCATCCGGCTGCAGACGGATGATGAGGCGGTTGGCGGTGATCGCCCCGGCTTCCGCGTCGAAGATCGAATGCGGGATCGGGCGGAACTGGACGACGATTTCCGATACGCGCTGCGCCAGACGCTTGCCGGTGCGCAGGTAGAAGGGCACGCCGGCCCAACGCCAGTTTGCGATTTCCGCCTTCAGGGCGACGAAGGTTTCCGTCCGGCTTTCGTTGTTGCCGAGCTCTTCCAGGTAACCGGGAACCGCACCTCCGGCCGAAGCCCCTGCGCGGTACTGGCCGCGCACGGTCAGCTTGTCGATGCTCTGCTCGTCGATCGGGGCAAGAGCTTTCAGAACCTTCAGCTTCTCGTCGCGCACGCTGTCGGCGTTCATGCTTTCCGGCGGCTCCATCGCAACAAGGCAGAGCAGCTGCAGGATGTGGTTCTGCACCATGTCGCGCAGAGCACCCGCAGTGTCGTAGTAGCCGGCACGGCCACCGGTGCCGAGCGACTCGGCCACGGTGATCTGGACGTGGTCGATATGGGCCGCGTTCCACAACGGCTCGAACAGGGCATTGGCAAAGCGCAGGGCCATCAGGTTCTGCACCGTTTCCTTGCCGAGATAGTGGTCGATACGGAAGATCTGGTGTTCGTTGAACACAGCGCCGACCGTGTCGTTGAGCGCCCTGGCGGACTTGCCGTCCTTGCCGATGGGTTTTTCCATGACAACGCGGGAATGGTCGTTGACGACGCCGATCCGGCCGAGGTTCTCGCAGATCGTGCCGAAGAGATCCGGGCCGACCGCAAGATAGAAGGCGCGGATGACGTCAGGACGTTCGTCCAGGATGGTTCTCAGATCTTCAAAGCCGTCGCCTGTGGCGATGTCGATCTTGACGTAGCGCAGGCGCTTCAGGAACTGCTGAAGATGCTCGTCGTCCAGATCCTTGACGTGTTCTTCAAGCGCGGCCTTGGCATAATCGCGATAGTCGTCGTCGGAATAGTCCCGGCGGGCACTGCAGATGATGCGGGCGTTTTCCGGCATCTGGCCGTCCGCGTCGCGGTGGTAAAGGGCAGGCAGAAGCTTGCGGTGGGCGAGGTCTCCGGAGGCTCCGAAAACGACGAGGTCGAATTCTTCAACTTCAATGACGCGTACCGCCATAAAACATCCCTTCTCACAGCTGCCAGTCCGATGGGCCGCTCCGGCCTGGACCGTTTTCGACTGCCTTTTAAATCGATTTAATTCTCTTGTCAGCCCCTCATTTCAGGGCCGACCACTCTTTTTCCAGTTCGCTCCTGCGCGGCAGATCCGCTCCCCGCCGGGAGCAAGTGATGGCAGCTGCCCCGACAGCGAAGTCAAGAAGACGATTTAGCTGACCGGCGTCAAGGGCTGCAAGCGCATCACGGTCGGTTGCACCTAGATGTTTCAGCCCTGCAAGCAGGGCTGCCTGGAAGGTGTCGCCCGCGCCAACGGTGTCTTCAACGGTTACCTTGATGCCCGGGCGGCTGACTTCGATGCCTTCGGCAAATGCGGTTGCACCGTCGCCGCCCCGTGTGACGATGACCAGCGAAGCCCCCGTGCCGAGCCAGGCGCGGGCAATGGTTTCGACGGGTTCACCGGGAGCGATCAGGGCAAGGTCTTCGTCCGACACTTTGACGACATCCGTCAACGGAACAAGGCTTTCCGTATTGCGGCGCCAGAGCGCCATGTCCGGCACCACGGTCGGGCGTATGTTCGGGTCGAAGGAGACCAGCGTATGGTCTCGCTCGCGTTCGATCAGAGCCCTGAAGGCGGCCGAAACCGGCTCGACCAGTGCCGTGTAGGACCCGATGTGCAGAAACAATGGCGGTTCGTCGAACTGCGGCAGGTCATCGACGGTCACCATGCGGTCAGCCGCGTTCTCGCCGTAGAACGTATAGGCAGGTGAGCCGTGCTCATCCTTCTGGACGAGGCTGAGCGTCGTCAGGTAATCAGTCCTCAGGATATAGCGTTCCGAAACGCCTTCACTGCGGAACTTCTGGGCCAGACGTTCGCCAAGGGCATCGCGTGAAATGCCGCCGAAAAACCCGGCGTCCTCTTCAAGGCGCGCCAGCCCCATGGCCACGTTGAAGGGGGATCCGCCGATACGGGCGTCGAAAGAAACACTGTCGCCGGAACCGGCTTCTCCAAAGAGATCGAACAGTGCTTCGCCGCAAATCAAAAACATATACGTTCTGGTCTTTCGTCGTTTGTCAGGAACCGCATCGACGGCGGATTCATGGCTTTGTGTCATTTCGCGGCAGCGGCCTTTCAGACCACCGCCTCATCCGAAGGAGGCCCGCAAGGTGCCGAACTCGCCGCCCATCCTTCGAGACGAACCTTTCGGTTCTCCTCAGGATGAGGGTGTGGGGAGGAGTGGGCTGAACCCGGTGTCTCCTGCCACCTTATTGGTTTCAACGAGGCGCGCCAATGGCGCTCGTTGCATGTGTCTTCTCTGACCCTACAGCGGCTCATCAATCCACCACCTCATCCTGAGGAGGGCCATAGGCCCGTCTCGAAGGATGGGCGACAAGCACTGAATTTGCTGCCCATCTTTCGGGACGAGCCTTTCGGTTCTCTTCGGGATGAGGTCCCGGGTAGGAGGCGCCGGATGAAAGGCACCTCCCGTTTTTCTTCCCTGGCCTAGGCCGCCATGCTGTCCGGCGGATCCATGGCTCCGGTCATGATCGCCACCGCATCGGACATGGAAAAGTCCGACGGTTTGATGACACAAGCCCGACTGCCCAGCCGATGAATGTGGATACGGTCGGCAACCTCGAAGACATGGGGCATGTTGTGACTGATCAGTACGATGGGCAAGCCCCTGGCCCTGACATCCTTGATCAGCTCCAGCACGCGCCGGCTTTCCTTGACGCCGAGAGCGGCGGTCGGCTCGTCCATGATCACGACCTTGGAGCCGAAAGCGGCCGCCCGTGCCACCGCCACACCCTGGCGCTGACCGCCGGAAAGCGTTTCAACGGCCTGGTTGATGTTCTGAATGGTGAGCAGCCCAAGTTCGTTCAGCTTTTCGCGGGCGATCTCTTCCATCTTCTTTCGGTCCAGCTGGCGCAGCCAGGTGCCGCGGAAGCCAGGTTTCTTCAACTCACGGCCCATGAACATGTTGTCGGTGATCGACAGGGCAGGGGACATGGCCAGGGTCTGGTACACCGTCTCGATCCCGGCTTCGCGGGCATCGATGGGCGAGGTGAAGTGGACGGGCTTGCCATCGAGCAGGATCTCTCCGCCATCAGGCTGCACGGCTCCGCTGAGAGCCTTGATCAAGGTGGATTTGCCGGCCCCGTTGTCGCCGATCACGGCGAGGATCTCGCCGGGATAGAGTTCGAAGTCGGCTCGGTCCATGGCCACGACACGGCCGTAGCGCTTGACCAGTTTACGCGCTTGCAGGACAGGTTCCATCACACAGATACCTTTCTGATCCATTGGTCGATCGCAACCGCGCCGATGATGAGGATGCCGATCAGCAGGTAGGTCCACTGCGCATCGGCGCCGAGCAGGCGCAGGCTGAGCGTGAACACACCGACGATGAGTGCGCCGAACAGGGTGCCGAGCACGGATCCACGTCCGCCGAAGAGCGAGATGCCGCCGATCACCACGGCCGTGATGGATTCGATGTTGGCAAGCTGACCCGTGGTCGGGGAGACCGAGCCGATGCGGCCGATCATCGCCCAGCCGGCGAAGGCGCAGATAAGCCCGGACAGCATGTAGACCGATATCAGAACCTTCTTCACCTGCACGCCCGAAAGCTGCGCGGCTTCCGGATCGTCGCCAACGGCGTAGACATGCCTGCCCCAGGCTGTCTGACGCAGGGCGTAGGCCAGCACCAGCACCAGAAGCACCATGAAGATGACGCCATAGGTGAAGACTGCGCCGCCGACATTGACCTTGTTGCCGAAGAACTGAAGCAGCGGTGCCACTTCGGCGATTTCCTGCGACCGAATGGTCTCATTGGCCGAATAAAGGAAGTTGGTGGCAAGCACGATCTGCCACATGCCGAGCGTCACGATGAAGGGGGGCAGTTTGACGATGGCGACAAGGAAGCCGTTGAGATACCCGCAAAAGGTACCGCAAATAAGGCCGCAGACGATGGAGACCTCCACCGGCAAACCATAGCGGAAGGTGAACTGCCCCATGACGACGGAGGACAGCACCATGATCGCGCCGACCGACAGATCGATGCCAGCGGTCAGGATGACGATGCTCTGTGCTGCCGCCACGATGCCGACGATCTGGACCTGCTGCAGGATCAGCGTCAGTGCGAAGGGGGAGAACAGTTTCGATCCGAGCAGCAGCCCGAAAACGACAAGGGAGAGTACCAGGACGATCAGCGGAACCAGTGATGGGGTCTGGTGCAGCGTGTGCTGGATTTTATGCCCGATCCCATGACGTTCGTCATCGAATGAGGCGACAGCTTGCGGTCCGGAGGTGGCAGCGGATTCGTAGTCCGCCGGCCCCTTGGCCGTTTTGCTTTCTAAGGTCATGCCCGTTTAACCTTCTTTGCGCCGGTTTTGAAAAAAGGGGCAAGGTCGCCCATGCCCCTTTTGATCTCGTTCAGGGGTGTCTTAGCCCCAGCAGAGATCCGTTCCCTTGGCGGTGTCGATGGATTCGACGCCTTCAACCGGCTTGTCGGTCACAAGGGCAACACCGGTATCGAAGAAGTCCTTGCCTTCGGTCGGCTCCGGCTTGGTGCCATTGTCGGCCCAGGCCTTGATGGCCTCGATGCCGAGCGATGCCATCAGCAGCGGATACTGCTGCGAGGTGGCGCCGATAACACCGTCCTTGACGTTCTGAACACCCGGGCAACCGCCGTCGACAGAAACGATCAGCACGTCGTTTTCGCGGCCGATGGCCTTCAGTGCTTCATAGGCGCCGGCAGCAGCGGGTTCGTTGATCGTGTAGACCACGTTGACCATCGGATCCTTGGCAAGCAGGTTTTCCATCGCCTTGCGGCCACCTTCCTCGTTACCTGCGGTCACGTCGTTGCCGACGATGCGCGGATCGGTTTCGTCACCCCACTTGTTCGGGTCGCCAAGCTCGATGCCGAAGCCCTGCAGGAAGCCCTGGTCACGCAGCACGCCGACGGTTGGCTGGCTGATGCCGAGATCAAGCATGGCGATCTTGGCATTGGCTGCCTCGTCGCCCAGGCTGGCCGCGGCCCACTGGCCGATCAGCTCACCCGCCTTGAAATTGTCGGTGGCGAAGGTTGCGTCGGCTGCATCAATGGGATCGAGCGGCGTGTCGAGTGCAATCACCAGAAGGCCGGCGTCGCGCGCCTGCTGGACAGCCGGCACGATGGACGACGTGTCGGATGCGGTCAGCAGGATGCCCTTGGCACCGTCAGCAATGCAGGTTTCGATCGCTGCCACCTGGGTTTCATGGTCGCCGTCGATCTTGCCTGCGAAGGATTTCAGTTCGATGCCGAGTTCTTCAGCCTTTGCGGTGGCGCCTTCCTTCATTTTCACGAAGAACGGGTTGGTGTCCGTCTTGGTGATCAGGCAGGCGGAGATGTCTGCTGCGACTGCCGGAGTGGCAGCCATGGCGGCGAGAACGGAACCGGTCGCGAGTAGTTTGCGGATCATTTGCGTTTTTCCTCCCTGGCCAATTCAGGTTGAACGGTTGGGTGTGGCCAGATGTGACCCCAACCGTGCTGCCCGTGCCGGAAAGCTGGCTCTATCCTCCGAGCTGCCAGCCCCGGCGGGTCCGGTGTCTTTCCCGCCCGTCAGGATTGCTGCCCTGGGCGAGAAATTGAAGAATTGCGGCAGGCTGGCTGCGCCGATGGCGCCTGCGTCGTGGCCAAAGCTGCCGATTTCGATGTCGGGTGATTGGCGTTTCTCAGGCGCGGCCTTTTCCACGGCCTTTTTCAGGGCGGCCCGGAAGGTTTCCGGGAACGGGCCGCCAAGGTCGCCGTCGAGGACAACCAGCGGAACATCGAGAAGCGCATAGGCCGAGCGCAGGGCAAGTGCGAGCGCTTCGGCGCAGTCTTCCAGCCATTCGGTGTATTTCGGATCGCCGGTTTCAACCGCGTGCTGCAAATCGGAACGGTTGAGCTTTGGAAAATCTTCCGGCGACATGTGCCGGGCGAGTGCCACCAGTGAGGCGCGGGTCAGCAGCAGGTCCCAGGAATTACGGGCCTTTGGTGCGGTGGTCAGCGTGCTTGGCGGGACGGGGATCATGGCAACGTCGCCGGCGTTCCCGGATACGCCGCGCACGACATCGCCCTTCAGGATCAGGCCGCCGCCGATGGCAGGTCCAAGGAAAAGATAGACGAAATTGTCGTTCTGCCGGCCCAGCCCGTAGAAGAGTTCGGCCACAGCGGCGGCCGTGCCGTCGTTCTCGCTGAACACCGGCAGGCCGGTAGCCTTTTCCAGGGCGTCGGTCAGGTCGAAGTCTTCCCACTTCATGAAATCGGCCTGGGGCAGGCCCAGTTCATGCAGCCAGGCACCGAGGTTGAACGGTTGCGCCAGGCCAATGCCGGTGATGCGGGACTGATCTTCCTTGCTCAGATGCTGGCGCAGGAATTCCAGATCGTCCTTGAGGATTTCCATGGCCTCTTCGGGCGCGGGCAGGATCATGTCATGAAGCCGGCGGGCAATCAGCTGGCCGGAAAAATCCATCAACACGGTTTCCATGTTGGTCCGGTCCAGCCGCACCCCGAAGGAATAGGCGCCGCGCGGGGCAAGCCGGAGAATGGTTGCCGGTTGCCCGCGACTGCCGTCGTGACGCTTGCCGGCTTCCACGATCAGCCCTTCCTCGATGAGGTTCTGGATGATGGCACCGATGGCCGCGTTGGTCAGCTGTACCGCCCGGGCGAGTTCCGCCTTGGAGGCCTCACCGGCACGCCGAAGGATCTGAAGTACGATGCGTTCGTTGTACCGGCGCAATTGCGCGGAATTCGAACCACGGCCGCTTTTTGGCGTGTCCTCCACCGGTCTTGCTCCTCCCCAGGAACTGCCTGCTCTCGTCGGCGGCATCAGAATAAATAAGTTTGATAAAATTATTCGCCCAAGTGGCCCGGCTGTCAATCGCAATCTGTTTTGCAACGCACGTTTTCGATATTGTGGCGCGGTAAGTCTCTGCGCAACAACACGAAAAATTCTCGCCTGCCTCGGTAACATTTTTCCGGCAGGGGCCGGTCTGGCACATCCGCGCAGCCTGGGTGCGCGCGGGATTGACGGGCGATCCGTGTTTCAGCTCTTTCGTGCAGGACACCCTAACACACCTTCGCGAAATCGTTGCCGGAGCTTTCAACATCCGTATTGTCGGGGAGGGACGAGAATCGGAGACAAAAAATGCCGGCCACACATGATGAAGCGTTTCTGGAGCGGGCGATTGCTGCCGGGGCAGGGGAGCGTCCTGCCGATCTGGTGATCAGGAACGTCAGCCTGTTCAGCGTTGTCGATGGATCCACGATCGAAACGGATATTGCGATCGTCGGTGACAGGATCGTCGGCACACACGGGCAGTATGAAGCAGCCGAAACGATCGACGGTTCGGGACTGACAGCCGTACCCGGATTCATCGACACGCATCTTCATGTGGAATCGTCTCTGGTCACGCCGTTCGAATTTGACCGCTGCGTGCTGCCGCACGGAGTGACCACAGCCATTTGCGATCCGCATGAGATTGCCAACGTTCTGGGTGCCGAAGGGATCCGTTATTTCCTCGACAGTTCTCTGGAAACAGTGATGGACCTCAAGGTCAATCTCTCGTCCTGCGTTCCTGCAACGGCTTTTGAAACAGCCGGGGCCTGCCTGGAGATCGAGGACCTGCTGCCGTTCCGCGATCATCCAAGCGTGATCGGCCTTGCCGAATTCATGAATTTTCCAGGTGTGCTTGCGCGCGATCCCAAGGTGCTGGCGAAGCTTGCCGCCTTTCAGGACGGTCATATCGACGGCCATGCGCCTCTGCTTCAGGGTATCGGCCTCAACGGTTATCTGGCCGCAGGCATCCGCACCGACCACGAGGCAACCTCCGCCGAGGAGGCGCTGGAAAAGCTCGCCAAAGGCATGACGATCCTGATGCGGGAAGGCTCCGTTTCCAAGGACCTGGAAGCGCTGGCTCCGATCCTGACACCGGATGTTTCGGCTTTCGTCGCGCTGTGCACGGACGACCGCAATCCGCTCGATATTGCCGAGGAAGGCCACCTCGACAGCATGATCCGCCGCCTGATCGCCAAGGGCATCCGCCCGCTGGACGCCTATCGGGCCGCAAGCTGGTCGGCGGCCAATGCCTTTGGCCTGAAAGACAGGGGCGTGATTGCACCGGGCAAGCGCGCAGACATTGCGCTGTTGAGCGACCTTGCCGATTGCCGTGTGGCGCAAGTGATCTGCGGCGGTGTTCAGGCGACGGACGAAGCATTTGCAAAAAGAACCATCGTCCCGCCGGTTGGCCTTGACAGCGTGCATGTCGGCCAGGTCACCGCGTCAAAGTTCGATATACCGGCGCGCAACAGCGAGGCCGACGTTATCGGTGTGGTGCCGGGCAGGATCATCACCGAACACCTGAAGCGCACCTTGCCGGTGACCGGCGGCAAGACGCTGGCCGATCTTGATCAGGATGTGCTGAAGGTCGCCGTCGTGGAGCGGCACAAGGGCACTGGCAACATCGGCCTCGGTTTCGTCAATGGTTTCGGCATGAAACAGGGCGCAATTGCTTCGTCCGTCGGCCATGACAGCCACAACATCTGCGTGGTCGGCGCGGATGAGGAAGCCATGGCCCACGCGGTCAACCGGGTGATCGCCATGAAGGGTGGATTTGCGGTTGCCGACAAGGATGGTGTGAAAGCCGAACTTGCCCTGCCGCTGGCGGGACTGATGAGCCTGGAGCCGTTCGAAACGGTGAAGGAGGAACTGGAGCACCTGCGCGCCGCCGCCAAGGATCTCGGCTGTACGCTGGCCGAACCGTTTCTGCAGGTCGCCTTCCTGCCTTTGCCGGTCATTCCGCATCTGAAGATCACCGATTTTGGCGTCTTCGATGTCAACAAATTCGAACTGATCGATCAGGGGAGTTGATGCGCGCCTTCAGTACTGGCGCAATCGTGCTCGAAAACGTGCCCATTTCCGCGCGGATCGCAACGCCAGAAACAGGAGGACAGCTCCGGCAACAAGGGACCAGAACAGGATCTGGCTGTCGAGAGAAAACCTGTCCAAACTGCGGGTGGGATAGGCAATCTTCGGATTGAGTGGCAAATAAGTGACGTTCAGAGCGCCGTCTGTCTCTCGGATGATCTCCCCAGGCTTTATCCTGAAATCCAGAGTTTGGGCCGGTGCGTTCGTTGGGTTGATTTCAACGACGATCCTTTCGTCGTGCCAGCTTTTGAAGTTCTTGAAAGTGTTCCGGTAATTGGAACGATAATGCGCCCAAGCCTTGTCCCCATCGGGCGTGTCGTTGATAATGACCAGAACCTTGCCGGGGGTGGTTTCGCCAAAGCCCTTCAGAAGCCAGTACTTCAAACCGCTGTCGTGGTGGAAATAAATTGAGATCGCGACAGCGCTAGCTACAAAAAACAGGATGGCCAGGTGAAGCGCGTGGCTGTCTTCTGCCGCTTCTTTCGGGTTATACAAAGGCAACACCTTTCGTTCGAGTATTGCACCAAGATATGCACCTAAAAGTAGCAGTGACGCAATTCCTCAAGACAAAAATCTATGGGTCTGGTTCGCTCCAGCGTTCGGAATGCGCGCGACACCTTCCTGCCTTTGCCGGGCATTTCGCATCTGAAGATCACCGAATTCGGTTTCTTCGATGTCAACAAGCTCGAACTGGTGGATCAGGGGAGCTGAAACAGGTCTTTCGATGATCCTCACTCTTGCCGTTTCCGGATACCGCTCGCTACGCGACATCGTCCTACCGCTCGACCGCATCACCCTGGTGACGGGTGCGAACGGCAGCGGCAAGTCGAGCCTTTACCGGTCGATCCGTTTGCTGGCGGAAGTCTCGCAAGGCCAGGCGATTGCCTCGCTGGCTGCGGAAGGTGGCCTCAATTCAACGCTCTGGGCGGGGCCTGAAGCTTTTTCCAGGGCAATGAAA
Organism: Labrenzia sp. C1B70; assembly: GCF_000475395.1. Taxonomy (NCBI): domain Bacteria; kingdom Pseudomonadati; phylum Pseudomonadota; class Alphaproteobacteria; order Hyphomicrobiales; family Stappiaceae; genus Labrenzia; species Labrenzia sp. C1B70. The sequence continues at coordinate 561,483 of NZ_AXCE01000012.1, read as the reverse complement.
CAGGGCGAAGTGCCGGTTCAGGGAACCGTGCGCAAGGGTGTGGTCAGTCTGAAGCTTGGCTTTGCCGATGAGGACTACGGCTATGCGATAGATCTCGGTTTGCCGGCGGACGCCGGGCGTTCGCTGTTTTCCATGGATCCGGAAATCAAGGCCGAGGCCCTTTGGGCTGGCGAAGCCTTGTCCCGTTCGAACGAGATCGCGGCCAGAAACGGCCCGACGGTAAGGGTTCTCAATGCCCACGGGCAGCGCATACCGGTTTTCCAGAACCTTGCACGCTTCGACAGCATGATGACCCACGCCGCCGATCCGAAAGACGGTCTGGAACTTCTGGTCATGCGCGAACGCATGCGCGCCTGGCGTTTTTATGATCACCTGCGCACCGACAGGGACGCTCCCGCGCGGTTTCCCAAGATAGGAACACGGACACCTGTGCTGAGCGGAGATGGCGGGGATCTGGCAGCCGCTCTTCAGACCATCCAGGAAATTGGTGACGAGCGGGCTCTGGAAGAGGCTGTAGATGACGCATTCCCCGGAGCATCCGTCAGGATTTCAGTCAACGACGGCTATTTTGAACTGCTGATGCAGCAGAAGGGGCTGCTGCGCGAGCTACGGGCCAGTGAACTGTCTGACGGAACGCTTCGGTATCTCCTGTTGACGGCGGCGCTTTTATCACCGCGCCCGGCACCCTTGGTGGTGCTGAACGAGCCCGAGACGAGCCTCCACCCGGCATTGCTGGAGCCTCTCGCCCGTCTGATTGCACGGGCCGCGGAAAAGACGCAGGTGATCGTCGTTTCCCATGCGGAAGAACTGGTGTCCGTGCTGTCGTCGGAAAGAGGCTGCATGCGCTACGATCTGCGCAAGGAACTTGGCGAGACGGTTGTGGATAGCGCTGACACACCTCGCTGGAACTGGCCAAAGAGATAAACCGCCTGTTTTGCGGAGTTGTCTATAAGTTTTTGATTTGACGTCTCTATTGCCAACCGGCTCAGCCGGCTTATCTTAAGCGGATGGTTCTTCACGCGCAAAAAAACGACGAGGTGTCGTTACGTCGCGAGTTGACGTGAACGGAAGGTTGCGTCATGTCAGAAGAGACCCAAAGAGGTGACGCCTCATTGGTGGCCGGGCCCTTGAGGAGGACCATTTCGCGGTACGGATTTTGTCCGGATCACGAAATTTCAGGATAATGGCCCGTCCGCGCAGTGAAGCGATAAAACGCGTTGGAGAACGTAATGACGACTGCGGAGGAGTGGAGCGCGGCGTTCAAGCCCCGTCCAGTACACGAGTATCTCGAGACGACCGTTGCCCAATACGGGACCCGTCCTGCCTGTGATTTCATGGGCAAGGTGTGGACCTATGCCGAGTTCGGCGCGCTGGTCGACAGGACGGCTGCCGGACTGCAGGCGATGGGCGTCGGCCCGGGTGTTCACGTCGGCCTGTGCCTGCCAAACACGCCTTTCTACACGATCTTCTATTTCGCGGTTCTGAAGATCGGCGCCACGGTCGCCAACTTCAATCCGCTCTACGTCGAGCGCGAACTGTCGTTCCAGGCGCGAGATGCCGATGTGCGCATCATGGTGACCATGGATCTGAAGGTGATCTACGACAAGGTCGAGGAGGTTCGCAGGGAACGGGCGCTCGACAAGATCATCGTCTGCCCGATGGCCTGGTGCCTGCCGACGATCAAGAAGGTGCTGTTCAGTCTGTTCAAGCGAAAGGAACTGGCGGACATTCCCCGTGATGACGCCCACATTCGTTTCGAAGACCTGCAGACGAGGGGCGACAAGCCCAAGCCGGTCGCAATCGATCCGGCAAACGATATCGCGGTGCTGCAGTATACCGGGGGTACCACCGGCGTTCCCAAGGGCGCGATGCTGACGCACAGAAACCTGTCGGCCAATATCGAGCAGATGCGCTGCGTCTTCGAAAAGGCGCGGCCGGGCCAAGAAAAGATGCTGTGCGTTCTGCCGTTCTTCCACGTCTTCGCAATGACGGTGGGGCAGAACCTGTCAATCATTCTGGGCGCTGAAATGGTGCTGCAGCCGCGCTTTGAGCTGAAGTCACTGCTCGAAGCGGTCAAGCGCAAGAAAGTGACCCTCTTTCCGGGGGTGCCGACGATCTACACGGCCATCAACAACTCGCCCATGACGGCGAATTACGATCTCACCAGCATCAGGATCTGCTTGTCGGGCGGCGCGCCGTTGCCGGTGGAGGTCAAGGAAAGCTTTGAAAAGATCACGGGCTGCATTCTGGTGGAAGGGTACGGCCTCACCGAAACGTCGCCAGTTGCCGCGGTCAACCCGCTGGACGACAGCCGCCGGGCGGGTTCCATCGGAAGGCTGGTGCCGGGGACCAGTGCCCGCTTCGTGAGCATCGAGGACCGTGAAACCGTGGTTCCGGCAGGCGAGAAGGGCGAGTTGCTGCTGCATGGGCCCCAGGTGATGAAGGGCTACTGGAAGCGCGAGGACGCGACCGCCGAGACCATCACCCATGACGGCTATCTGCATACGGGTGATGTCGGTTATCAGGATGATGGCGGCTTCATCTATCTGGTCGACAGGATCAAGGACCTGATCCTGTGCTCTGGATACAACGTCTATCCGCGTGTCATCGAGGAAGCGATCTACCAGCACGAGGCCGTGGACGAGACCATCGTCATTGCCGTGCCGGATGCCTATCGCGGCCAGAGCCCGAAGGCCTTCATCAAGCTGAAGGAAGGCCATTCGCTCACCGCCGATGACATGAAGGCCTTCCTGAAGGACCATTTGTCGACGATCGAACTGCCAAGAGACTATGAGTTCCGTGACGAGTTGCCGAAAACCATGGTCGGCAAATTGTCGAAGAAGGAACTGGTCGAGGAAGAAGCCCAGAAGCGGGCAGCGGCGGAAGCCCGGAGCGCCTGAGCGCTCCGTTCCTGAAAACACTGGGAGCGCTCTCAATCGAGCGCTTCCGCGCAATGCTTTCTGTCTAAACCGACACAATTTTCATGTCACGCAGAGCGGGTTTCCACCTGACAAGCAGTCACACTGCTGTCGCATATACCCGTTGCAACGGAGCGGCGTGATTGCCTCACAGTGTCTTTAAATAGTCCTGAAATTCCTTGCCGGGCTCCTTCGGAAACCGTGTGTCGGTGATCGCAAATGACCTGATGCGGTCGAGCCGAAAATTCCGGAAGCCATTCCGTACTTCGCACCACGCAGTCAGCACCCAGACACTTTCGAAGGCAGTCAGTCCCAGCGGGCGGGTGAGGCGTTCACTGACGCGGTCCTGCAGGTCGCTGTAGCCGAGTTGCACCTTGCGCCGTTTGCGGATGGCATCGCGCAGCGGAGACAGGACGTCAAGTCCTTGTGCCGAGGAGGCCTTGCCGACCGCGAGCAACGGACGGTTCAGCGAGCGTTCGCCTTCGGACAGAACAGCTCCAAGCTTGCCGAGCACCCGCTCGGCCGTTTCGCTCATGGTTTTGTCGCCACGTGCCTTGACCATGCGAATGCCGAGAAGGATGACATCCAGCTCGTCCGGATCGAACTGCATTGGCGGCAGAAAATAGCCGCGTTCAAGAACGTAGCCGACACCGCCTTCACCGCGAATGGGCGCGCCCATCGCCTTAAGCGTGGCCATGTCCCGATAAATGGTGCATTCCGTCACGCCCAGCAGCTCCGCAAGCATGGCGGCCGGAACGGCGCCTCTGCGGCTGCGCAGGGTATCCAGGATGGAAAACAGCCTGATGGTTCGCATGGGGTTCGGTCTCCAGCAGGTTTCTGCAAGGTGCTCGCTGCGGTCCAGTTTCCGGCGACCATAAACGCATCCCCCTGACAGAAACTGTCTCTGACCTCTTCTATAGAGCTGGCAGCAGAAACACGGAAGGACATCTCATGCTGCGAAAAGAACTGGGACCGATGAAAGTGATGGGGTTTGCTCGCTACGAGGCGAAAGCAGGCGTTGGTGCGCCGGAACTGATAACGGCCGCCCACCTGTGGCAGAAGGAGTTCCTGAGCAACCAGCCGGGCATCGCCTTTCACTGCTTCTTAGGCAATGCAACAGGCGGTTATGCCGATGCAATTCTGGCAAGGGACGAGGCCAGTTTCGCAGCCATGTCCGAGGCGCATATGCAGGCTGCGTGCTCAAGGGCATTCATGGAACTGCTGGAGCCCGGCAGCATTCGCCTGTGTCTCAACCGTCTGATGAAAGACCTCGAGGCGGTGCCGGACGGATTTTCCGCCATCGAATTCGGTACCTTTCGTCCCAGGAACGACGGCAGCTTTTCAGAAGAGGCGCTGATGGCTGCGTCCGGACGGATCGAGAGGGAGTATCTTGCCCCCTTGCCGGAAACCAGGGCGCATCTGATGGCGCGGGCAGGGGAGGATACCTATTCGGAGATCTGCTTTGTGGAAACGGAAGGTGCTGCCAGGGAGATCTGCGGAGGCTATGTGTCGAACGCGGCCTGTGCGCCGCTATTGAACCTTTTTGATCCCGCCAGCGTCGATCTGGATTTCTGGCATGTGCTTGCCTGAGCCGGCAGGCGACCTTTTTGCCTGAGCCGGCAGGCAACCTTATCGCCTGCTGCTCTAGCTATTGTACCCGCGTCCGTCCGAGGCCCTTGCCAGTTTCTGGCCGCGTTTGGCCTCGCGGCGGACCGTGTAGATCGACGCGGCGATGATGACGGCAGCGCCCACCAGTGTTTCCACGCGCGGCCACTGGTGGAACACCAGCGCACCGAAAACGGTGGCATAGAGCAGCCTGGTGTAGTCCAGCGAGGCAATTGCGGTGGCTTCGCCGGCGCGGAATGCCTGGATATTGGCCATCTGGGCTGCCCAGGACACGATGCCTATCCCAAGAAGAATTCCCCATTGTGCCAGGGTCGGTGTCTGCCAGGTCAAGATGGCGGGGATGATCATGATCAGCCCGACGCCAAAAGCCTGGTAGGTCAGGATGGTGACCGGGGGATCGGTGCGCGTCAGCAGGCGGACGACAATCATCACCAGGCCGGCGCAGGCCGCTCCGGCAATGGCGAGTAGCGCAAAGGGATCGATCAGCCCGTCGCCTTGCGGGCGGAGCATCAGAACAACCCCCAGAAAGCCGACGATGGTGGCACCCCAGCGGTGCACGCCGACCGTTTCTCCCAGCAACCAGATGGCGAAGATCGTAAGGAAGAACGTCTTGGAGAAGCTGATTGCCGTGGCATCGGCCAACGGCAGTTCGATGACGGCCGTGAAGCCGCAGAGCATGGCGGTCGCGGCAACCACGATACGGGTCAGCTGAAGTCCGGGACGTTTTGTTGCCAGGGAGGTCGGCAATCCGCTGAGGATCTTCGGGGCAACGATGGCAAGCATGATGCCCTGGCGGATCACCAGGATCTGGAACACCGTCAGGTCCTTGCCGAGCAGCTTGATCAGGGTGACCATGATCGAGAACAGAAAGGCGGCCAGAAGGATCCAGAGCGCGCCGATGGTGTTAGACGGCAGGTTCTCCGTCAGGCTGGTCACCTTGCGCCGAAGACGGTTGCCGGTTGCCTCGGAAGGCTCCGGCTGTTGGGTGGGCATGTCCATCGTGAATCCTTGCCGGAGGGTATGCGGATGCGGCGGCGCAAGGGGCCGGAGCACAGGCAAGACTCGGATAAGGCTGTTTGTTGCAGTTGAAACAAGCTTAGCGCTTTTCGCTGAGAAGGAAAGAGGGCGGCTGTTTGCCATCGCCAGCAGATGCAATTTAAACTGCGCCGAACGGGGAGGACATCCATGGAAAAAATCCAGACGCAGGGCGTGCATCACATCACTCTTGTCGGGGCCGACAGGCAGACTTCCATCGATTTCTGGGAAGGGCTGCTGGGAATGCCTTTCGTGTTCGAGCAGCCCAATCTGGACGATGAAAACCAGAGCCATCTCTATTTCGATCCGGGCGACGGCCGTCTCATCACGATTTTCACCAACGAAGACCGCAAACCGGACCCGGAGCCGGCTCCCCAGACAATCGGCTGCGTTCACCACCTGGCACTTGCCGTATCGCAGGCAACCTTTCGGCAGATTGCCGAGCGGCTTGATGCACGCGGCATATCGCACAGCGGTCCGAAGGATCGCGGCTTCATGGATTCCATCTATTTCCGTGACCCGCTCGGGCTGCTGATCGAACTGGCCAGCTATCGCTTCGTGCCACCGGAAGGCGTGGCCATGGGCGAGGTCATGCTGGAAGCACACAAGATCCGGGTGGCGCGGGGTGACTACAACATTCAGGAAGTCCATCTTGCCGATGCCATCGAGCAGTTGACGCGCGAGACGAGACGCAGCCTGTCTGACGACCGGAGCCCGAAGAACCCGTACAAGCGGTAGGGCGTCATCCGGGTGTTGCACCTGCCGGACGTTCTTTGCACTCGCTCGCAAATTCGCTTGCGCGCCGATGTGAATCATGATGATGAGCTGCGTCCGAAATCTTGTTTTCAGACCGGACCGCAACCTGTGTTGCGCTCTCCGGCGGGCCATGCAATGCTCGGTTAACAAGGTCGTTTGGGAAAGGCCCCAGCAAGGGGGCTCCAGGGTTTTTTTGAATGACAATGGCTAAGAAGGGGCGTCCCTTGGCCGCTGCCGATATCATCGGCTGGCGTGAAATCGTGAGCCTTCCCGAACTGGGCGTTTTCGATATGCGTGCCAAGATCGACACAGGCGCACGCACCTCGGCGCTCCATGCCGAAGAACAGGAAGTGTTCGAACGCGACGGCCGGACCTGGGTACGTTTCCGGGTGCCTGCCTCGCGTCATCACAGCGATTTCCGGGCGGAGGTTCCGGTTCTGGACGAGCGCAACATCAAGAACACCAGCGGTGTTCCCGAGCGGCGCATTGTCATCCGGACGTTACTTCATCTTGGAAAACATCACTGGCATGTGGATGTGTCGCTGGCGGACAGGTCGAACATGGGGTTCGACATGATCCTCGGCCGGACGGCGATCAGGCGGCACAACGTGCTGGTGCATGCCGGCCGGTCTTTCCTGGCGGGAAAGCCCGCGCTGGCAACAAAACACTAGGGTGTGGACCCATAAATGAAGAAGAAATGGTTTGAGGTGGATTGGTCTTCCTCAAGGCGCGGAAGCGCAGGAAATGTGGCTCATTTTCAAGCTTTCGCAACGCTGAGGAGGACCAATCCAGTCAAATCCGAAGGACATGAAAATGGCTTCACCGCGCGTCGTCAGCGTGCTTGACCGGGCAGAAAGCCCGCTCCGCGCACACTTCCTAACGCGATTTTGCCATTTTTCATGCCATTTCGTCTTCATTTATGGGTCCACACCCTAAGCTGCGCGTTTAAGCGGCAGGAAACAATCACTGAAAATTCGGTGTCGCAACACCGGTCGGAACGAGGCTGAGACCGAGGGACTTGAACCAATGAAAATTGCTATGATGGCACGGAATCCCGAGCTCTATTCGCACAAGCGCCTGAAGGACGCTGCCGAGGAGCGCGGTCACGAACTGGAAATCATCAACACCCTGCGCTGCTACATGAACATCGCCTCGCGGCGGCCGGAAATCTATTACAACGGCAGCAAGCTGACCGGCTTCGACGCGGTTATTCCGAGGATCGGCGCATCGGTCACTTTTTACGGTCTGGCCGTGTTGCGCCAGTTCGAGATGATGGGCGTCTACCCGCTGAACGAATCCGTTGCCATCGGACGGTCGCGCGACAAGCTTCGGTCGATGCAGCTGCTTGCCCGCGACGGGATCGGCCTGCCGGTAACGACCTTCGCCCACGATCCGAAGATGACCGAGGAAGTGCTGGCGACCGCTGGCGGTGCGCCGGTTGTGATCAAGCTGCTGGAGGGCACGCAGGGCATCGGTGTGGTTCTTGCCGATACGGAGCGGTCTGCCAAGTCGGTGATCGAGGCGTTTCGCGGTGCCAATGTGAACATCCTGGTGCAGGAATTCATCAAGGAAGCCGGCGGCACCGACATCCGCGCGCTGGTGGTTGGCGGCAAGGTGATTGCGGCCATGAAGCGGACGGGTGCGGAGGGCGAATTCCGTTCCAACCTGCACCGCGGCGGCAGCGCGGCCGCCATCAAGATTTCTCCCGAGGAACGTTCGACCGCCATTCGCGCGGCAAAGACCATGGGGCTGAACGTGTGCGGTGTCGATATGCTGCGGTCCAACCATGGCCCGGTGGTGATGGAGGTCAACTCCTCGCCCGGGCTGGAGGGCGTTGAAAAGGCAACGGGTATTGATGTTGCCGGCAAGATCATCGACTTTATTGCCAAGAATGCCCAGGTTGGCAAAACCAAGACCAAGGGACGCGGTTGACCACAAAAGTGAAAGCCTTCGAGATCGGCGACCACAAGATCGCACCGGGAACCCGGCGTACGATCGATCTGCCGGTCAGCGTGCTATCGGACCACACGCCCGTGACGATGTCCGTGCATGTCCTGCATGGAAGCAAACCCGGGCCGGTCATGTTCGTCAGTGCGGCCGTGCATGGTGACGAGGTCATCGGTGTGGAGATCGCACGCCGTGTCCTGAAAGCGCCACAGCTCGAAATCCAGGAACTGGACAAGCTGAAGGGTACGCTGATGGTCATCCCGATCGTCAACGCGTTCGGTTTTCTGAACCATTCGCGCTATCTGCCCGACCGACGTGACCTGAACCGCTCGTTCCCCGGTAGCCTGCGCGGCTCGCTGGCCGGGCGGCTGGCGCATCTTTTCATGAGCGAGATCGTCAACCGGTCCGATTATGGCATCGACCTGCATTCGGCGGCCATTCACCGGACCAACCTGCCGCAGATCCGCGTTTCGCCTTCACGGGCAGACACGCTGTCGCTCGCGAAAGCTTTCGGTGCTCCGGTCATCCTGACTTCCAAGGTGCGTGATGGGTCTTTGCGACAGGCCGCACAGCTGAAGGGAACCGACGTTCTGGTGTTCGAGGCGGGCGAAGGCCTGCGGTTTGACGAAATGGCGATCAGGGCCGGCGTTTCCGGCGTCTTGCGCGTGATGCGGTCCTTGAAGATGTTGGGGGCCAAGGGCATCACGCGGCCAAAGGCCCGCTCGATCCTCAGCAAGACGAGCTACTGGGTCCGCTCGCCGGCCGGTGGATTGTTGCGACCGTTCAAATCGGTCGGCGATGTTGTCGAACCCGGTATGCTGCTTGGCATCACCTCTGATCCGTTCGGCGAGAAGGAACGGAACGTGCTGGCCGAACTGGGCGGGCTCATTGTGGGCAGAACGAACCTTCCGGTGGTCAACGAAGGGGACGGGCTGTTTCATATCGCCGAGTTCAACGAACGATACGACGCTGAAACGACCCTCGACAGCTTGGCTTCCCAGCTTGAGGCCGATCCGCTGTTCGATGAAGACGAAATCATCTAGAGGCGGCTTGGTTTCAGCGTTTCTCCAATTGTACAGCAGCTCACCCACCTATCGCCTGCTTCAGGGGAGGGGCTGGCTCGTGTTGATGGATGGGCCTCTGGCACCGAATGAGCAAGCCGTCTCAGCCCCCACAGCTTGCCCGGAAAAACAAATGTGCGAAGCAGAATTGTCCAAACCTCTGGCCACGTCGGCTTTCGGGCACTATGTTGAACAAAACCGGCGCTCCCGGCGCGTGGATATTTCCCAAGGGAAAGTCTTCCCAAAAAAAGCAGGTCCAGATTCATGAACCAGATGGTCACTCCGAAGTTCGGTGTTGGCGCCCCATTGCGCCGCAAGGAAGATGAGCCGCTCATAACGGGCAAGGGCATCTATACGGGCGATTACACGCCGGAAGGCTGCCTGCACGGGGTCGTCGTTCGGTCCGCCATGGCACATGCGCGCATCAGCCTTGGAAATGTAGACGAGATCCGTGAGATGGACGGTGTCCGGCTGGTGCTCACCGGAGCCGAGCTGGAAGGCCGGACGATGCCTTGCCGGGCGCGTCCGAAGCAGATCGACGGCTCCAATTTCGCAGCGCCCGATCAGCCTGTCCTTTGCTCCGGTGAAGTGCGCTATGTGGGCGATGCGATTGCCTTCATCGTCGCGGACGATGTCAACGCAGCCCGGAATGCCGCCGAGATGCTGGAAATCGACTACGAACCGCTGGACGTTGTCGTCGGGATCGAGCAGGCCCTTGCACCGGACGCCGTGAAGGTCTGGCCGGAGTTCGGGACCAACGTCGCCTTCACATACGGTCAGGGTGATCAGTCCAAGACCGACGCTGCCTTCGAAAAGGCTGACAAGGTCGTTTCCATCGACGTCGTCAACAACCGGATCGTCGCCAACTACATGGAGCTGCGCGGCTGTGTTGCCGAATTCGACGCTGCGAGTGATCGGTTCAAGCTGACGGTCGGCACCCAGGGCGGTCACGGTCTGCGTGACATCATCTGCAGCATTCTGGATCTGGAAGCTGATAAACTGCAGGTGATCACGCCGGAAGTCGGTGGTGGCTTCGGTACCAAGATGTTCTGCTACCGCGAATACCCACTGAGCATGGTCGCGGCTCGCGAACTTGGACGGCCAGTGCGCTGGACGGGTGAGCGCATGGACCACTTCGTGACGGATGCGCATGGTCGGGACAACGTCACCCACGCGGAACTGGCGCTGGACGCCGACTGCCGGATCCTGGGGCTCAAGGTACACGTCAAGGCTGCCATGGGTGCTTATCTGCACCAGTTCGGCCCGTTCATTCCCTTCGTCGGCACATCGATGACCTCCGGTCTCTACGACATTCCGGCCGTCTTTGCGAAGGTCGAGGGCGTCTACATGCACACGGTGCCGACGGATGCCTTCCGCGGCGCAGGCCGTCCGGAAGCTGCCTATCTGATCGAGCGCCTGATCGAGAAGGCGGGAGAGGAAACCGGTGTCGGATCGGTAGAGATCCGCAAGCGCAATTTCATCAAGCCGGAGCAACTGCCTTACACGACCCAGACCGGGCGAATGTACGACACCGGCGATTTTTCCGGCCATCTGCAAAAGGCGCTGGATGTTGCCGACTGGGACGGCTTCAAGGCCCGGCAGGACGACAGCGCGAAGCACGGCAAGTACCGCGGCATCGGCATCTGTTCCTATATCGAGGCCTGTGCCTTCCCTGGCAGCGAGGAAGCCACCCTTGAGCTCAACGACAAGGGTACGTTGACGTTGCTGATCGGTACGCAGACCAACGGCCAGGGCCATGCAACGGCCTACAGCCAGGTGATTGCGGAACAGTTCGGCATCTCCATCGAGGACATCGACGTTATCCAGGGCGACACCGACCGGGTGCGCAAGGGGGGCGGCACGGGTGGGTCGCGCTCCATCCCCATCGGCCTGCCGTCTGTCCGCGATGCGGGCATTGCGCTGGTCAAGAAGGTGAAGGAACTTGCCGCTGATCGGCTTGAGGCCGGGATCGAGGATCTTGAACTCGACGGTGGCATGGTTCGTGTGGTCGGAACCGACCAGCAGGTGACACTAGCCGAGATTGCAGCAGGCGCCGGGGAAACCCTGACCGCCCGCGAAGAGGTCAATCAGACCGAGGCGACCTATCCGAACGGCACCCATGTTTGCGAGGTGGAAATCGATCCGGATACCGGTGACGTTGCCATCGTCAACTACGTGATCGTCGATGATTTCGGTGTCACGGTGAACCCGCTTCTTCTGGCCGGTCAGGTGCATGGCGGTGCGGCCTCCGCACTCAGCCAGGCCCTGTGCGAACAGACGATCTACGACGAAGACGGCCAGCTTCTGACGGCTTCGCTGCTCGACTACCGCATGATCCGTGCAGCAGACCTGCCGGACATTCACTTCGAGACCCGCAACGTTCCATCGACCACCAATGCCATGGGCATCAAGGGCGCGGGTGAAGCCGGAACCATCGGCGGCTGTGCATCAGTCATGAATGCAGTGCAGAAAGCGCTGAAGGACGGAGCAGGGGTCAGCGAGCTGATCGACATGCCGGCAACCCCGCTTCGCGTGTGGGAAGCCATCCAGGCAGCAAAATAACGGAAACTGAAAAAGGCGCCCTTTCGAGGCGCCTTTTATCTTTCAGGCAGCAAGTTGACACCGGTAAAGCCCGGTTCTCAAGATTGTGTCTGTGGTTTCTTTTAAATAAACGTATGAATTATCCGGTTCTTGCCGCAATCTTGCGGTTCATCGGTGCGTGGCGCGAATCCTTCCGCTTCAAGAAATAGGATCCTCCCGTTGTTTCAGTCCTTCTTTCCCAAGCCCAAACTTTTCTTCCTGTCTGCCTTCCTCTGGTCACTCGCCGCAATCCTTGCCTGGTACGGGTTTGCTGAAGGACTGACAGAAACACTGGGCTTCGGCACGCCGCCACAGGGTGAGCAACCACCCATCGGGCTGCCCTATTTCGTCACACCTGATTTTCTTTGGTTCTATATCTATTACGGCATCTGCACGCTGCTCTTCGGCGGTTTCTGGTGGATGTTCTCTCGCGACCACCGCTGGCAGATCTGGTCGATCTGGGGCTCGTCCCTGATCATTTTCATGACCTACTACAGCGTTCAGGTGTCAGTCGCGATCAACAACTGGCGCAGACCGTTCTTCGATACGCTGCAAAACGCGCTCAATGGAGAGGAAAGCGGTGTCACCGCAGCAGACTTCTACAACCTGATGCTGATCTTCGCGCAGATTACATCGGTCTGGGTCATTCTCTATATCTTCACGCGCTTCTTCGTCAGCCACTACGTCTTCCGCTGGCGCACGGCGATGAACGACTACTACGTCGAAAAGTGGTCGAATGTGCGCCACATCGAAGGTGCCTCGCAGCGTATTCAGGAAGACACGATGCGCTTTGCTTCCATCATGGAAGGGCTTGGCGTTGCATTCATCGACTCGATCATGACACTGATTGCCTTCTTGCCGGTGCTGTTTGCGCTTTCAAGTCATGTCTCGTCCCTGCCGATCGTAGGCGAAATTCCGGCGCCATTGTTCACCGCGGCAATCATCTGGTCGCTGTTTGGGACGGTTTTGCTCGGCCTTGTCGGAATCAAGCTGCCCGGACTGGAGTTCCACAACCAGCGCGTTGAGGCAGCCTACCGTAAGGAACTTGTGTACGGGGAAGATCATGAAGATCGCGCCAATCCGGCGACCTTGCGCGAGCTGTTCGGTTTTGTCCGTCAAAACTATTTCCGGCTCTACTTCCACTATCTCTATTTTAACCTGGCCCGCGGCATTTACCTTCAGTCGGACAACATCTTCTCCTATTTCATCCTCATTCCGACGATTGTGGTGGGCAAGATCACCTTTGGTATCGTGCAGCAAATCCTGACGGCCTTCAGCCAGGTGTCCTCGTCCTTCCAGTTCCTGGTGAATTCCTGGACGACGATCATCGAGCTCCTGTCCATCTACAAACGTCTGAAAGGCTTTGAGGTCTCCATTGCCGAGCGGGAGCTCGCGGTTGCCGGCGGCACCACTCCTGAACCGGGGGCGCAAGCTTAAGGTCAGGTCTGCGCAAGACGTTCAAGCCAGTTTTCTGTCCCGGCGGTTCCGCGGTCCGACGCACCGCCCGTGGCTTCATGAAGAGCGCCGGGCCTGGAAGTTGTCATGGCGTTCTTGAGCCAGAAGTCCCGTTTCTCCGGACCTCCGGCGCCCACCGGGATGACCCGGCAGGCACCTCTTATCGGAATATCGCTGAAAGTGGCCTCCACCATGGTGTTCTTCGTCATGGCAACGGCCCTCAAGATCGCCGCCGAGACGGTGCCGATCGGTGAGCTTGTGTTCGCACGGAATTTCTTCGGGCTGTTTCCGGTGCTGATCATGGTGGCGATGCGCCGGGAGCTGGGGCTCGCCTTTAGAACGGCCAACCCGCTGGGACATCTTACCCGGGCGTCCGTCGGCCTGACGGCGATGGTTTGCGGCTTTACCGCGTTGTCTCTGCTGCCCTTGCCGGATGCGACGGCGATCGGATTTGCATCGCCGCTCTTCGTGGTGGTGCTGGCGTTTCTGCTCCTTGGCGAAAAGGTGCGGGTCTATCGCTGGAGCGCAGTCGGTGTCGGCTTTGTCGGCATTCTGGTTGTGCTGTCACCGCATCTGGGTGACGCGGAGTTGGATAGCAACTCGATGATCGGGGCCTTGATCGGCCTGACAGGAGCCGGCTTTGCCGCGCTCGCCATGATCACCGTGCGCAAATTGTGCGAGACGGAGCGCACGTCCACGATCGTTACCTGGTTTGCGGGCATGTCGTCCGTATTGTCGCTGCTCACGCTGCCGCTGGGCTTTCTGCTGCCGGGTCAGGCCTGGATCATTCCGGACCTGCCCACGGCAGGTCTGCTTCTGCTGATCGGCCTTGCGGGTGGTGTCGGCCAGATCCTGTTGACGCAGAGCTACCGGTTCGCGGATGCCTCCACCATTGCCCCGTTCGACTATGTCAACATGCTGTGGGCGATCATTGTCGGTTGGGTGGTGTTCAGCGAAACGCCATTGCCAGCAGTGGTGCTGGGGGCGCTGATCGTGATTGCCGCCGGTATTTTCGTCATCTACCGCGAGCACAAGCTCGGGCTGGACCGGACAAAGGCACGCCGGGCGTCATCGCCCTCGCGTTCGTAGGGGGAGACAAGAGGGCAGGTCCCGCTGTCTTCCCCCGTCATTCCGGACTAGCACTGCAGTGCTGTGCGCAGATCCGGAATCCAGCACTTATTTCGCGCCTTAGGCGCGGCATTAGACAAAGAGAGAAGAGTTCGCTTTGCTCACGCTGATGCGCTGGATCCCGGATCGGCGCGCAGCTTTACTGCGCTTGTCCGGAATGACGGCGAATGCGGGTGGCTTCCGAAATCGGCCCTACTGCGACTTGTATTCGAACCGCTCAACAGCGCTCTTGGTGCCGTCCTTGAAGATCAGCTGCACGCTGATCGACTGGGCCGACCCCAGGGGCAGCTCCAGATAGGGCTTGTCCTTCAGAACGACATTCTGGTTGTCCGGGTCACAGGCTTCCAGTTGCCATTCCTGCTCAATCGGGTCGTCGTTTAATCCGTAGAAGACATAGTCGATGCCGCACTTCCAGGATTCCAGGTGCGTGAAATAGATCAGCTCCTGGCCCTGCCAGTCGCGGAATGACACCCAGTTGGCCTTGGTCAGGTCCAGGATCTGCTTGATCTGCTCCGGCGGCATGCCTTGCGCGGACGCGGTCGAGCCGATCGGAGCAAGAGCGAGGGGCAGGCAAAGGGCGGCGATTTTAATGAGTTTCATGGAAATTTCCGGGTCTGAGTTCAGAAGGCCTTGAAGGTAATGATGGTTTTGGTGTCCTGAATGCCGTCGATCGGGTGGACCTTCTCGTTCACGAAGTGGCCAATGTCCGAACCGTCGTCGACATAGAATTTCACCAGAAGATCGTAGTCGCCGGAGGTGGAGTAGACTTCGGACGCAATTTCCGCATCGGCGATCGCATTGGCGACCTGGTAGGTCTTGCCCAACTGGCATTTGATCATCACGAAAAACGGTACCATGGGGCGCTCCGGGCAGTTGGTGTTTGAAGGGGGTGAACGTGTCACCTGAACCATCAGCCGGGCTGTTCGGTCAGCCAAACATGCCGGGCAACAGATTCACGAAAGCAGACTAGGACATCGCCTATCTCCTCCCGCCAGTCAATTGCCGAGTAGCCGCTCTGCACAAGCCGGGTCTTGCAATCGCACGGCCGGCTTGTTAGCAGTGCAATCATCTCATGGGGGTGCCCGGCCATCCTGGACCGGGCTGAGAGGCGGCCTGCCAACTCCTTGAACCTGATCCGGCTGATACCGGCGGAGGGATTTGAGATCATGATGCACACACCACTCCCTTCAACACGTCCTTTCCGGAATACCGGCAACGGGCTTTCTGTCGCAGGAGAGCCGTCATGAGCCTTTCCGTTGCTGCTTCCACGCAGGCCCTGAGCGCCGAACAGGTCTTCACCCTTCTGGAAAGGGTGCGGCAGAAAACGCCGCGCGTTCACGCCATCACAAACGCGGTCGCCCAGAGTTTCACCGCCAATGTGTTGCTTGCGCTCGGCGCGGTTCCTTCCATGACCATCGCGCGGGAGGAAGTTGCGGCCTTTGCCGGCGGGGCTGATGCACTGCTGGTGAACCTCGGCACCCTTGACGAGGAACGCCGTGCGGCCATTCCGCTAGCAATCGAAGCTGCCAGGACTGCCGGACGTCCGGTTTGTGTCGATCCGGTTTTCGTGAACCGGTCTCCCGTGCGCTGCGCCTATGCGCGCGATCTGCTGGGCCTCAAGCCGGATCTGGTGCGGCTCAATCCGGAAGAACTCAACGCTCTCCTGCCGGAGCGGGCAGATGCCGATGCATTGATCGAGGCCGGAACGGTTTTTGCGGTCACTGGCCCGGAAGACAGGGTCGAGAGCCGTGGCGAGGATTTCCTGCTGCGCAACGGCGATCCACTGATGTCACGCGTGACGGCCACCGGCTGTGCCGGCGGTGCTGTTCTGGCGGCGTTCCTGAGCATCGAAAAGGACAGGGCGCTTGCAGCTGCTTGCGGACTGTCCGTCTTCAACATTGCCGGCGAAATCGCGGCCAGCCGGTCAGGCGGGCCAGGCAGTTTGGTGCCGGAGTTGCTCGACGCACTCTATTGCCTGACTGACCGCGACATTGAAGCCCGTCTCAAGACCGGCTGACGCAGGCTTTTCGGCATCTACTCCCAGGAGGTTCCCATGACCGCAATTGCGGTAACCATTGCAGGATCGGATTCCGGCGGCGGAGCCGGCATTCAGGCTGATCTCAAGACCTTTTCCGCAAACGGCGTCTTTGGTGCCAGTGTTATTGCAGCCCTGACGGCGCAGAATACGCTTGGTGTCAGCGCCATCCATGATGTGCCGCCGGAGTTCGTGCGGGCCCAGATGACGGCCGTCTTTTCGGACCTTGCCGTCAAGGCGACAAAGATCGGCATGCTGTCGCGTGTCGATACGATCGAGGTGGTAGCTGAAGGGCTTCGGACACATGAGACAGGCCCGGTTGTGCTTGACCCGGTGATGGTGGCTGCCTCCGGTGACCCGTTGCTTGCCGACAGTGCGGTCGACACGCTGATTGCCTTGCTGCTGCCGCTGGCCGATATTGTTACCCCGAACCTGCATGAAGCTGCCCGCATGTTGCAGGGCGACGTTGCCGCGGACGAAACGCAAATGCAGGCGCAGGCAGAACGTCTGCTCGGTCTTGGAGCCAATGCGGTTCTGCTCAAGGGCGGGCACGGGTCTGGCGCGAATAGCGCTGATCTGCTTCTGGATCGCAACGGCAATGCGGTCTGGCTCAGGTCAGAGCGGATCAACACCGACAACACGCATGGCACCGGTTGCACCCTGTCATCCGCGATTGCCTCGGGTCTTGCCAAGGGGCAGGAGATGGAAGCGGCCGTCAGGTCCGCCAAGTCCTATATTCAGGCCGCCATCGCCGCTGCCGACACGCTTCACATTGGCAGTGGTCACGGGCCAGTCCATCATTTCCACGCGTTCTGGAGCAAGTGAGATGACCGATCAGCCAAAGACAGAAACCGGACGGATCAGCCGTCGCGGACTTCTGGGGGCTTCCGCCGCCGCCGGTGCAAGCGCGTTGGCCGCCCCGGCGGTGGCGCAGGAGCAGGCGACGCTGGAATGGAAGATGGTCACGTCCTGGCCAAAGAACCTGCCGGGGCCCGGGGTCACGGCGCAGCGCATTGCCGACAGGATCGAGCTGATGTCCGGTGGTCGCCTGCGCGTTCGGCTTTATGCTGCAGGGGAACTGGTGCCGGCTCTGGGCGTGTTCGAGGCGGTCTCGGCGGGGACGGCGCAGATGGCGCACACGGCCTCGTTTTTCTGGCAGGGCAAGATCCCGGCTTCGGTCTATTTCACCGCGATCCCTTTCGGTTTGCTGCCGCATGAGCATATCACCTGGATTGAGCAGGGGGGCGGCCAGGCGCTTTGGGACGAACTTTATGCCCCGTTCGGACTAAGGCCCGTAATGGCCGGCAACACCGGCGTCCAGATGGGGGGCTGGTTCAAGCGCGAAATCAACACTCTTGACGATCTCAAGGGACTGAAGATCCGCATGCCGGGCCTTGGCGGCGAAGTGATGCATCGGCTTGGGGCGACGCCTGTCAGCCTGCCACCTGCAGAGTTGTTCCAGGCGTTGGACAGCGGCGTGCTGGATGCGACGGAATTCCTGGGTCCCTGGTCGGACAGGGCAATGGGGTTCCAGAAAGCAGCCAAGTCCTACTACACGCCGGGGTTCCATGAACCCAACGGCACCGGTGAAGCGCTGTTCAACAAGGTGGCGCTGGAAGGTCTGCCGGAAGACCTTGGCGCCATCGTTCTGGAGGCCTGCAAGGCAGAAAACGGCCGCTCGCTTGCAGAAAGCGATTGGGAGAATGCAGGCGCACTGAAGCTCCTGCAGGAAGAGGACGGCGTTACCGTCCGTCCTTATCCGGACGACGTTCTGGATGCTTTGCGGGAGACTTCGGCAGTCGTGCTGTCCGAGTTCGCGAGCAAGGATGCGCTTAGCCAGAGGATCTACGACAGTCATATGGCTGCGCGGGCACGCCTTGCCCCCTGGAGTGACGTTGCCATGCGCCGCTTCCTCGAAGCTCGCGACAGCTAGGCTTGCCGCTTGAGGCTGCAAACAAGGAATGGAGTGCGGTCCTGGACCATCTCTTTCTGCGAGCCGGTGCAACCGACCGGTTCGCAGCTTGCAACCTGCCTTGCCGGAAAAGCTGTAATTGGCCGGACAGTGGCGCGTCGCCTGCTGACAAACTTCCTGACAAAAATTCAATTTCGAAAGGAAAGGCTACCGCGCAACGGTGTGCCGACGCGATTTCCGTTAGGAAAGGTGATTGGCGTTTTTACCAAGGAATATCAAGGAACTTGTCCTACAAAAGATCCACATTCCGTCACGAAACCTGTGGCAAAGCCGCAACGATTCACCGTTAAATTACGTTATCGGAAACTGACATTTCGGGTGCCTGTTTTTTAGGCAAATGTCTGAAAGTGTGTCGGTGCGATGACGAAGAGACTCTGAACCTGTCGTTTTTGAAGTGTTTTGAATGTCTACGCAGCAATACCTACCAGAAAAGCCGCGCATTTCGCATTGCAGCATGAAAAAACGACCGCATAACTGACGTAAATATTCAGTTGAAACGGACGGCATTCTCCTAAAACCCTGTCTCAGGTTGTCATCAAGCATCCGGTGGCTAGGGGATGGGAGGAAACTCAATGCCGTGGGTAAACAAGAAATCAGTTCTACTTGCTTCTACAGCTGTAGCTCTATCAATGGTTGCAGGTTCTGCGTTCGCAGGTGGGTTCGCACTTAGAGAGCAGAGTGCCTATTATCAAGGAATGTCTTTCGCGGGGAACGGAACGACGGGTGAGTCCATCTCCTCGATGTTCTGGAACCCGGCAACGCTGATTGGTGCGGGCAAAGGGCTTACGATTGAATCGCACAGTTCTTTCATCATGCCTGAGTCCGATATCGACGGAACCTTTACGCCCGGAGCACTGACAACCGTCAATGGTGCGACCAGCAGCACAGCGGGCAGCGGCGACATTGCATCGGATGCCTGGGTACCGTCCACCTACACAGCTTACCGCTTCAATGATCAAGTGGTGTTCGGCCTTGCCGTCAATGCGCCGTTCGGGCTTAGCACCAAACCGGAGCAGAACTGGGCAGGCCAGTATTATTCCCGGTCATCCGAAGTGTTCTCGGTCAACGTTAATCCGGCCATCGCCTATCAGATCAACGACATGTTCGCTGTCGGTGTCGGGGTCCAGGCGCAATATCTGCAAGTCCGGCTGAAATCGGCCTATCCGTTCTCCACCTCTGCGGCGACGACCGAGTTCAAGGGGGAAGGCTACGGCATTGGCGTCACCGCGGGCCTGACTGTGCGGCCTTGGGAGGGGACCGAGATCGGTCTTGGCTACCGGTCCGCGGTCGCCAACAATCTCGACGGGTCCTACATCAACCCGGGCGGGCGCTTTTTTGCCGGCATGACCCCGGTTTCCTTCGCGGGCAATCGTGCAGGCATCGAGGCGACAGTCGTCACGCCGGAAACCGTTACTCTGTCGGCAAGTCACCGCATCAACGATACCTTCAAGATCGCCGGTACGGTTGAATGGACCAATTGGTCCCGCCTGAAGACAGTTCATCCGAGCAGTGATGGCGGCACGGCAACCACCAATCCGACGGGTTTGCCAAACCTGGAATTCAACTACGACGACGGTTGGTTCTTCTCGGTGGGTGGCGAGTACAACTGGAACCAGCAGGTTACCCTGCGTGCAGGTGTCGGCTACGAGCTTTCGCCGATCGACGAGGCCATTCGTTCCACGCGTTTGCCGGACAACGACCGGCTGTGGTTGTCGGCCGGTATGACATGGTCTCCGTCGGACAATCTCGCTTTCGACATCGGCTACTCACACCTGATACCAGCCGACACCAAGATCGATATCTCGGGTAACCACCAGGACTACAATTCCAATATCGGTACATACACAGGCAAGGTCGACAGCCAGGTGAACATCATCTCGGCCGCGCTCAGATACACCTACTGAGCGGAAATCCGCTGATAAAAACAAACAAGGCCGGGGGAATCACTCCGGCCTTATTTGTTTCGGCAGGCCCTTAGAACGCCGCCGGATAGAGCCCGCCATCCATCAGGATGTTCTGGCCGGTGATGTAACCGGCGTGGCGAGAGCACAGGAAAGCGCAGGTCTGGCCGAACTCCTCGGCTGAACCAAAACGTCTTGCCGGGATTTCCGCTGCCTGTGCCGCCCGGACATCCTCGATGCTTTTGCCTGACTGCTGCGCGGTGCGCTCGAAGCCGCCTCTCAGACGGTCGGTGTCCATCTTGCCGGGCAGCAAGTTGTTGACCGTCACGCCGTGGGGGGCAAGCTGGCGGCAGACGCCGGCCAGGAATGCCGTGAGCCCCGCCCGAGCACCGCTGGACAGATCGAGACCTTCGATCGGCATCTTTACCGAAAGCGAAGTGATGTTGACGATGCGGCCGAAACCGCGCTCCTTCATGCCGGGAACAACCGCCTGGATCAGCTCGATGGGGGTGACGAAATTCTGCACCACACCTTCCATCAGCGCCGCACGGTCCAGCTCGGAATAGTCGCGCCGGGGCGGGCCACCATTGTTGTTGACCAGGATGTCCGGATCCGGGCAGGCCGCCAGAAGCGCTTCTTGTCCCTCCCGTGTGGAAACATCCGCTGCGATGGCGGCAACGCTCACGCCGAAGCGGTTCTGCAGCAGGGTGCGGGTTTCTTCCAGAACCGTTTCGTTACGTCCGTTCAGGACTATGTCGCAGCCTGCTTCCGCCAGTGCTTCGGCGCAGCCCTTGCCGAGGCCGCGGCTTGACGCACAGATGATTGCCTTTTTGCCCTTGAGGCCGAGGTCCATGAACGTTCTCCTTGATGCAGGTTGGACATGCTTTGTGGCTGGCAAAACCCGATGCTGTCAAATGCCGTCAGGGACATATGGAGCCGGTCAGCATCCGGCAAGATGTTCGTGAAGCAACGGAATGAAGTGAGGGAGGCCAATACCCGATCCGTGCCGGTGTTAATCATTAAGCTGGAAAACAAACAGGCCCGGGGAAGTCACGCCGTTTGTCATAATAGTGATACTTGAATCGCGTCTATAGCGCTCCAAAGGGAATTTGGAGAAGTGCTATGTCTACCGCTGAGGCATCGCGGCATTACCGGGCCTTGTTTATTTCCGACGTCCATCTTGGCACGCGCGGTTGTCAGGCGGAGATGCTGCTGGACTTTCTGAAGGACAATGAAGCCGAGACCATCTATCTGGTCGGCGACATTGCCGATGGCTGGCGTCTGCGGCGGTCCTGGTACTGGCCACAGCTTCACAACGACGTGGTGCAGAAGATCCTGCGCAAGGGGCGCAAGGGAGCCCGGGTCATCTATATTCCGGGAAATCACGACGAGTTTCTGCGCAGCTTCCTCGGTACGCATTTCGGCGGTGTGGAAGTGACCGACAGCATTATTCACGAAGCTGCCAACGGCAAACGCTACCTGGTCATTCATGGTGACCAGTTCGACGTGGTGATCCGCCATGCCAAGTGGCTGGCCTTCTTTGGCGACAAGGCCTATGTGACCGCGCTCGGCGTCAACACCTGGCTCAATGTGGTCCGGCGCCGACTCGGCCTGACCTACTGGTCACTGTCCGCCTGGGCCAAGTTGAAGGTCAAGAACGCGGTCAGCTTTATCGGACGTTTCGAAGAAGCCCTGTCCGACGAGGCGCGCCGGCAGGGCGTCGATGGCGTCATTTGTGGTCATATTCACCACGCCGCGGACCGTGATATGAACGGCATTCACTACATCAACACGGGTGACTGGGTGGAAAGCTGCACTGCGGTTGCCGAGCACCACGATGGAACATTTGAGGTGATCCGATGGGTGGACCGTACCCAGGAGGAGGCCGTGCCGGCGAAAGCCAAGGAAGCACCGGTCGCCGCATGAGTTCCATTCTGATTGTGACGGATGCCTGGCATCCCCAGATAAACGGTGTGGTTCGCTCGCTGGAGCGCACGGCCGAAGAACTGGAGAAGATCGGTGTGCGGGTGGAATTCCTGACCCCTCAGGAATTCACGACACTGCCGTGTCCGACCTATCCGGAAATTCGCCTGTCGTTGACCCATCGCGGCATCGTGCGCCGGAAGATCGAGGATTACGGCTGCGAGCATCTGCACATTGCAACGGAAGGCCCGCTCGGGCTTCTGGCGGCAAGCGTCGCCAAGAAGGCTGGGCGTCCGTTCACCACGAGTTACCACACCCGGTTTCCCGAATATGTTTCAGCCCGGCTGCCGGTTCCGCTGACCTGGTCCTACAGCTGGCTGCGCCGGTTTCACAATTCCGGCTGCGGCTGCATGGTCGCAACACGGTCACTGGAGCAGGATCTGCGTGACCGTGGTTTTACCAATCTGATGCGCTGGTCGCGCGGCGTGGATGAGCAGCAGTTCAAGCCTTACGAGGGTTCCGTTCTGCCAGCCGACCTGCCTCGCCCGGTGTTCATGTATGTCGGCCGGGTTGCAATCGAAAAGAACATCAAGGCGTTTCTGGATCTCGACCTGCCGGGATCGAAAGTGGTGGTCGGTGGTGGCCCGCAGCTCGACAGTCTGCGCCGGGAGTACCCGGGGGTGCATTTTACCGGTTCCAAGGTGGGCGAAGATCTCGCAAGGCATTATTCCGACGCGGATGTCTTCGTGTTTCCCTCACTCACCGACACCTTCGGCAACGTTATGCTTGAGGCCCTGGCCTGCGGCGTGCCGGTTGCCGCTTTCCCGGTAATGGGCCCGCTCGACGTCATCAGCGATACGGGGGCGGGTGTCTTGTCGGAAGATCTGCGCGAAGCGGCTGAAGCCGCGCTGGATATCCCACGCGAACATTGCCGGACGATTGCGATGAACTACACCTGGGCGGCCAGTGCACGTCAGTTCCTGGACAATTGCATTGAAGCCCAGGACATACACAACGCCCGTTCGACGCAGGGAAAAGCTGCCGAATAAGGCGGCTGCCCTGATGTGCGATGACGTCGCGCAGTGCGGCAAACGAAATTGACACCAAGACAAGTTCCCGCTGGAACTGCCCGCTTTCCTGTGAAAACACTTGCATCGAGACCCGGCCCTGAAAGGGGCCGAGGCATTGCCTTGTACGCTTCTGCGGCAGGCCTCCGAGCAGTTGTTTGACGTTTAGAGCGAGTTCCGATGACGAATATGCAATCGCTGCCTGTGTCTGAAGCAGGTTCGAAGTTGGCTGGTAAAACCGTTTCCATAGAGGATGTTGAAGCCGCAGCGGAGAGGATCCGAAGCGAGGCGCTGGTGACACCGCTTCTGAGGCATCCGTTGCTGGATGAGGTAACCGGGGCAACCGTCGTCGTGAAACCGGAAAACCTGCAACGCAGCGGCTCGTTCAAGTTTCGCGGGGCCTTCAACCGCCTCAGCCTCATCCCGCCGGCAGACCGACCCAGAGGCGTTGTGGCCTGTTCGTCCGGAAACCACGCGCAGGGCGTTGCTGCAAGCGCGCAGCTGCTCGGCATGCCCGCAACCATCGTCATGCCGTCCGACGCTCCAAGGATCAAGCTGGAGCGCACACGCGGCTACGGGGCGACCGTCATCACTTACGATCGTGAGACCGAAGACCGGGACGCGATTGCAGGAGACCTGTGTTCCAAGTCAGGAGCGACGTTTGTCCACCCCTACAACGATGTCGGTGTCATCGCAGGGCAGGGTACAGTCGGACTGGAGATGGCAGCCCAGGCAGCTGCGCTGGGCCTGCATCTGGACGATGTGCTCGCCTGCACCGGCGGTGGCGGATTGTCCAGCGGCATTGCCCTGGCGCTGGAAGCCAAGTCGCCCGGTACGGTCTTCCATACTGCTGAACCGGAGCTGTTCGACGACTACAAGCGCTCGCTTGACGCCGGTGAGCGGCTTTCCAATGCCGTAAAGACCGGCTCTGTCTGCGATGCGCTCCTGTCCGATTCGCCGGGTGATATCGGCTTTTCAATTCTAAGCCGCGTAGCGGGCGAAGGCGTGACTGTCACGGACGAGGAAGCTCTGGCTGCCGTCGCCTTTGCGTTCACCGAACTGAAGCTCGTCGTTGAGCCCGGCGGAGCCGTTGCACTTGCAGCACTTTTGGCCGGAAAGCTGCCTTTCAAGGGCAAAACCGTCGGTATCGTTTTGACGGGCGGAAACATCGATCCACAAATGCTAAAGACTGCGCTTTCCCGTTAACGCGCCTTTAGGGGGCTACCCGCTAGAGCGGTTCCACAAGCATGACTTGCCGAAGTCGGGTGGAGGAGACCGGACCAGGCAGTCCTGTTTGCCTTTTCGTCGGGACGGCGCGAACAGGGCTGCTGAAAATTGAATTCCAGCGTGGATTGCCAGGCAACGGCGCCGCGTCTTCTCCTTTCATCACCTGAACATTGCCAGCGTACCGATGCATCGAGCATGGCGCGGAACGCCTTGTTGTGCCTTTCAACAGCCCACTTGGGTTCGCGAGGGAACAGGTGACACGTGCTTTATTGAATCAGGATCTCCTGCCTCTTCACTGTGAGGCTCGGAGGTCCGGCAACTGAAGAGCGATCAGCTCACGGGCCCGTCAAACCGGACCTCCATCGGCTGATCCAAGAGGCATTCATGCAGACAAACACCTTGAAAGATCGGCTGAAGTTTTTCCGTTTCACGGACGAGGATCGGGCTGTGGCCCAGTCCATGTGGCCGGCAATCAAGGAAGCCTTGCCGAGCGTTCTGGACTGGTTCTACGCACACGTTAAAACCGTGCCGCATCTGGCGGCACTGGTCGGCAACCAGCAGTCGCGCCTGGTGAAGGCACAGATGAGCCACTGGGAAGGGCTGTTTGCAACGGGCCCGGATGAAGCCTACCACGAGCGCGCTGTGCAGATCGGCCTCACACATGTGCGGATCGGCCTCGATCCCAGCTGGTACATCGGTGGTTATTCCTTCGCCCTCACGCAACTGACGGAGACGGTCCTGAAGAAGCGCTTCATGTCGACGGGCAAGCGCATTCGGGCCATGCAGGTGATGACGAAGCTGGTCATGCTGGACATGGATGTCGCGATCTCCACCTATCACGAGAAAATGGTGGCAGACGCCGTCGGACGCGAGACCGAACTGAAGGCTGCTATCCAGGAATTCCAGGGCGTTCTGGGCGGTACGGTCGGCACGCTTGGCGCGGCATCCGAACAACTTGAAGTGTCTTCGGGCAGTCTGCGCCGCGAGACGGGCTCCATCGGAGAGCGGATGGTCAAGATGGACAATACGTCTGCCGAAACCGCAAGCGGTGTCCAGTCAAGCGCGACGGCAACGGAGGAAATGTCCGCTTCCATCACCGAGATCGGTCGCCAGGCAGGCCAGTCCCGCGAGATGGCGCTGAAGGCCGTGGAAGGTGCACGCAGCACAAACGCTTCCGTAACGAAACTTGCCGGCTTCGCGGATCAGGTCGGATCAGTGATCGGGCTGATCTCTGAAATTGCCGAACAGACCAACCTGCTGGCACTGAACGCCACCATCGAAGCGGCGCGTGCCGGGGACATGGGCCGCGGGTTTGCGGTTGTCGCAGCCGAAGTGAAGGAACTCGCCAGCCAGACGACCAAGGCGACGGAAGAAATCACCGAACAGGTCGCCAGCATTCAGCAGGCGACCAGACAGTCTGTGCAGGATATCGAAGGCATCACCTCGATAATCGGTGCCCTGTCCGAAATCGCGACCGGCATTGCCTCCGCGGTGGAGCAACAGGCGTCGGCAACGGCAGAAATCTCGGCCAACGTCCAGATCGCTGCACAGGGCACCCAAGCCTTTACCGACGAGATTACCGCTGTGCGTGGGTCGGTCGAGAATGTCGAGGGGGCTGTCGGCACCATTCAGGACATGTCGACGGCGCTGAAAGACCAGGCCGGCCAGCTTGGCCTTCAGGCGGAACAGTTCTTCGCCAAGATCAATTTCGGCCGCTGACCGCCACCTTGCTGTCCCGGCCTTGCGCCGGGACCTCGGAGGCAAAGGGTCTTCCGCTCGCGCGCCCCGGCTCTGCGAACCCGGAAATCCGTAGCGTTCCATCCGCAAGAATCGATAGGAGAGGCAACAAAAAAGGCGCCGTAACGGGCGCCTTTTTCGAAAATCCTGCCGGATGCAGACTTAGTTGAAGAGTGCCTGGCGCTCGGCTTCGGACAGCTGCTTCAGCGGATCTTCGCCATCTTCTTCACTGACTTCCTCGGTCAGCTCCCATTCGGCGTCGGCCTCGGCTTCGTCTGCCGCTTCATGAGTGCCACCACCCACTTCGCTGTCGAACAGGCGTTCGATGGCAGCTTCATCCAGAGTGGCGTCCGGGTCGGCACCGGCGAATTCGTCGTCTTCTTCCTCGTCGTCGGCAGCAGGAGCGGAGGCGAACATGTCGTCGATAGCGGCTGCGTCCATCGGCTCGTCACCGCCGGCCATGATGGCATCGACGTCGGCTTCGCTTGCCATGATGGCATCAACATCAGCTTCGCTGGCATGCTTCGGAGCTTCTGCCGGGGCTGCTTCTGCGCCGGTTTCCTTCAGTGCGGCGTCAAACACGTCGTCGCTGACGGACATCAGCTCATCGACGTTGTTCTGGGAAACGCCGCCCGCAAGCTGCGGGCCGTTCAGGAGATGTGCATCCGGACGAGTGTCGACCGGGCCAGCCGTTGCTTCGGCTTCCAGCTCCTGGATGCCCCAGATGTTGATCATCAGGTTGATGCGGCTTTCAAGATAGCGCAGTACCTGAACAACCTTGTTGGTCCGCTGGCCGGTCAGATCCTGGAAGGAACAGGCCATGAAGATTTCGGTCGCCTTGGCATCGATGTCGTCGCACACGGCATCGTCCGCACCATTCTCGCGCAGGACCCAGGCCTTCTCCTGAATCTGCTCTGCAGCTTCCAGAATGGATTGGGTCGCGCCTTCGGTCTGGGTGACGATGGCATCGAGTTCGTGAGAGGCGTCGACAAAGCGGTTGCTTTCCTCGCCTTCCGCCTTGATGTTGGCAATCTCGGCCTTGGTACGCTCGATAGCCTCGTGCATGTCGGCAATGTCGAGACGGATCTTGTCGAGATCCGGCACCTTGCGCTGCCGGGTCATCATTTTCTCTAGCCGGCCAATCGCGGTCAGGATCTCGGTGGTTTCCGGGGTCTTGTTGCGATTGAGAAACTCTTTCAGAAACCTGCGCCCGCGATCGGACTCCATCAGGGTCTGTTCGAGAGTCTGGTATTCGGCTTCGCCGATCAGCTCCGGCTGTTCCTGTGCTGCTTCCGCTTTCATGTGGACGCGAATCTCAACTTGCCTAAGGGTCGTTTATTGCCGTAACACGGACAACTTCGCCCCCAAGGTAAGGCGGAAAACGTTAACATCCTTTTAGGGCGCTACTTCGCCCGGTATCCCATGTCGCTCGACCGTTCCAGTATCAGCAGCCGTGTCTCGGCCCTGTTCGCCAGCCATTTCTTCGGCGTTGGCCTGTTTCTGCCGTTTATTCCGGTCGTGCTCGGGTTTCGCGGGCTGACAGCGGCTGAAATCGGATTTGTTCTGGGGATAGGCACGATTGCCCGGATCGCGGCAAGTCCGCTTCTGTCGAATCTCTCCGACCGCACCGGGCAGCGCCGTCTGTCGATCCTGATCTATTCGCTGGCCGCCGCGTTTTTCATCGGGCTCTACTTTCTGCCGTTAGGGCTGGTGTTCCTGTCCGTCGCGGTGATCGGCTACATGGTCATGAATGCGCCGGTGGTGCCGCTCAGCGATGCCTATGCGCTGGATGTCCAGCGCAATACGGGAGCGGATTACGCCCGCATGCGGCTATGGGGTTCAGCCGGTTTCGTGTTTGCCAGCATCTTCGGAGGTTCGTTGGCTGCGGAAGGTACGTCCTGGCTCATCGTGGTTGCCGTCGGCCTTGCGTCCCTGGCAACGGGTGCTGTTGCCATGTCGCTTCCCCGGCAAAAACGTGGTGAAACGCCTTCCGAAGCGGCTGACGGGACTTCGGACGACCACAAGGACACGCCGTTCAAAAGCGTCTGGTTCTGGCCGTTGTTGATGGTGCTTGGATTGTACCAGGCGAGCCATTCAGCCTTTTACGGCTTCGGGACGCTCTACTGGCAGGCGATGGATGTGCCTGACTTTGCGATCGGTCTCTTGTGGGCGACGGGTGTTGCGGCTGAAATCGCCCTGTTCACGGTTGCCGGAAAACTGGCGCAACGGTTTGATCCGCCAATCTTTCTGCTGGCTGCCGGGGTGGCGGCAACCTTGCGTTGGCTGATGTTCCCCTTCGCCGACACGCTCCCCGCCATGGCTGCCTTGCAGACTTTGCACGGCCTATCTTTTGGCGCGGCCCATCTGGGGGCCGTCGCGATCCTTGCACGGGTCGTGCCGAGCCGTTGGGCGGGAACGGGGCAGGGGCTGCTAGCGACTTCCGTGGGCATCCAGATGGCGATCGGCCTCAGCATTTCCGGCGCCATTTACGAGATCAATCCGGACTGGCCCTTTTTCGTGATGTCCGTGGTTGCGGCAATCGGCACGCTGTTGACACTGGCGATGACGCCAATGCTGCGAAATCGCATGGCGGCGGAGTGAGGTTGGGGAATGTCCGTATTCTCCTGCTGAAGAGGGATTTCAGCGCCCTTCGATAGTCCAGATACGCATGCCCACAAAAACGCCGGCCCAATGACAAGGAACCGGCGCTTTTCTTTTGTTCAGGGCTGAAGTTCTTACCCCCACAGCTCCGGCTGAGGCGGATAGAGCGTGCTGCCTTCGAACTTCAGTCCCGGTGAGCGGTCTTCGGCCAGGAGCAGAGGTCCGTCGAGGTCGACAAAATCCGCCTTCTGGGCGATCAGGACGGCAGGCGCCATCGCGAGAGACGTGCCGAGCATGCATCCGACCATGACCTTGAGATCCTGGGCGCGCGCTTCATCGCAGAGCTTCAGCGCAGCCGTCAGACCACCTGCCTTGTCGAGCTTGATGTTGACCGCGTCATATTTTGCGCGCAGCCCATCGATGCTCTTGCCTGGATGAAGGCTTTCGTCCGCGCAGATCACCACACGCCGCTCGAGCCCAGCCAACAAGCCATCGTTCTTTGACGGCAATGGTTGTTCGATCAGGGCAACGCCCGCAGCTTCGCAGGCGGCCATGTTGATCTCAAAGCAGCTTTCGTCCCAGGCTTCGTTGGCATCGACGATCAGGGTGCTGTCAGGCGCGGCAAGGCGTACGGCGGCAATCCGCTCGTCATCACCGGGGCCGGCAAGCTTGATCTTCAAAAGCGGGCGGTGAGCTGCTGCGCGGGTCTTTTCAGCCATCTTTTCCGGCGTGTCGACGCTGATGGTGAAGGCTGTCGTGACCGGCTTTAGCGGACCGACACCGGCAATGTCCGTTGCCGGTGTTCCGGATCGTTTTGCTTCCAGGTCCCAAAGAGCGCAGTCGACGGCATTGCGGGCTGCTCCGGCGGGCATCGCCTCCAGAAGCTGTTCCCGGCTGAGGCCGTTTTTCAAAAGGGGCGCGATTTCCTCGATCTGCGTCTGAACGGTTTCGAGCGATTCGCCGTAACGCGGATAGGGCACGCTTTCGCCATGGCCGGTTGCCTTGCCGTCACTCAGGGTGACGACCACGACCTGGGCATGGGTTCGGGTCTCGCGGGAGATCCTGAAACCTCCCGCGATTTCGAAGCGTTGCGCTTCGATGCTGACCTCAAGGCTCATGGCGCACCGAATTCCGCCGAAACCTTGTCAACGATGGCTTCCATGCCGTAGCGGACCGGATCGGTTGCCGGCAGGCCGTGCTTTTCGCCGACCTTTGCCAGGTAAGCGAGGGCCTCATCGTCATCGAGTGCGGTGGTGTTCACCGCAATACCGACGCAGCGGATGTCCGGATTGGTGAGTTTGCCGCAGGCAATGGTCATGTCGATGACCTGCTGGATCGTCGGCAGTGCCGCCTCAACGCCGCGCATCTTGGTGCGTGTCGGTTCATGGCAGACGATGAAACCGTCCGGCTGGGAGCCGTGCAGAAGACCAAGGGTGACGCCGGCGAAGGACGGATGGAACAGCGAACCCTGGCCTTCGATGATCTGCCAGTTATCGGGATCGGTCTCCGGAGAGATCCACTCGGCAGCTCCGGAAATGAAGTCGGCAATTACCGCGTCGAGTGCGACACCGCGGCCGGAAATGAACACGCCGGTCTGGCCGGTGGCGCAGAAGGTGCTGGAATAGCCCCGGTCGTTCATTGCCTTGTCCATGGCAAGGGCGGTGTATTTCTTGCCGACGGAACAATCGGTACCCACGGCCAGGATTCGTTTGCCGGCGCGTTTGGTGCCCTTGCCGGTGGCAAAAGCCATGCTGCTGTGGCGCACGTCATGGAGCAGTCGACCGTTCCGTTCTGCGGCTTCCTTGATTGCCGGCACGCTGGCAAGGCGCACATGGAGGCCGGAAGCGACGTCCATGCCGGCATCGAGTGCTTCGACGACAGATTCGACCCAGTGCTCCGGCAGGCGACCACCGGCATTCACAGCTCCGATGATGAACGTCTTGGCGCCAGCTTCCGCCCCCTCTGCAATCGACATGTCGGCAAGGCCTGTGTCGGCGGCGCATCCGGGCATGCGGACCTGGCCCAGGCACCAGTCCTTGCGCCAATCGACGATGCCGATCGCGGTCTTGGCGGCGAGGGCATCGGGAACATCACCGAGAAACAACAGGTAAGGACGTGCAATTTCCATGGATTAAGCTTTCAAGTGGCTGCTGGAGGGTTTACCAACTTCATGGTGAATGACGGTTGGTATTGAACTTCTCCATCAGGTATACGAGGGATGGTGAACCAGCGGCAAGAGGGCAGCCAGCCGGAATGGCATTCTTGGAAAAAAACATCGCACCGGAGATGGTTCTGGAAGCAGACGGGCCGGATCATCAATACCTTGCCCTTTCCGGCGACTGGACTGTCAGCACAATCGCCGACGCAGAAAAAGAGCTGAACAGCCTCACGATCGACAAAAAAAGCCTGACCTGCATCGATGTGTCCCAGATCGAGCATCTGGATACGAGCGGCGCCTGGCTGATCCACCGCACGCGCGGCCGACTGGAATTCGAGGGACGCAAGGTTGGCCTGACCGGTGTCTCTCCTGTCCGCCAGACCCTGTTCGAGGAAATCGAGAGCCATCATCCTCCGAGATACAAGCCTGACAGGAACGGATTTTCGATTGCCGGCTTCCTGGAAGCCACGGGCCGCCAGATGGTGGACGTCTATCACGACGCCCTGGCGATGCTGCATATTCTCGGCTCACTCGGCCTGGTTCTGTCGACAGTTCTGCTGCAGCCCAAACGCCTGCGCAGCATATCGATCGCGGTTCAGTTCGACCGGAGCTGCATTGGAGCCGTGCCGATCGTCGCGCTGATGAGTTTTCTCATAGGCGCCATCATCTCGCAGCAGGGCGGCTTCTACCTCAGGCAATTCGGTGCAGATATCTTCGTGGTCGACCTTGCAGGCATCCTGGTCCTCAGGGAAATCGGCGTGATCCTGACCGCCATCATGGTGGCAGGGCGCTCGGGATCCGCCTTCACGGCGGAACTTGGGGCGATGCGGATGCAGGAGGAAGTCGACGCACTGCATGTGATTGGCCTTAGCGTGACTGAAGTCCTTGTTTTGCCACGAATTCTGGCGCTAATGATTGCTCTGCCGATCCTGACGTTCATTTCGGATCTCGCGGCGCTGCTGGGGTCCGGCATCGTGACATGGGCCTATCTGGATATACCACCGGCCGCCTTCTTGACCCAGTTGCAGGCGGCAATCACGATCAATACGCTGGTCGTGGGTCTGGTGAAGGCGCCTTTCATGGCACTGATCGTCGGCCTGATTGCCTGTGTGGAAGGGCTGAAAGTCGAAGGCTCCTCCGAATCTCTTGGCCGTCACACCACCATGTCGGTGGTGAAAGCGATTTTTCTAGTCATCGTGGTGGATGGTTTCTTCGCCATATTCTTTGCCGCGATTGGAGTTTGACCGACCGATGACGCCAAGCCAAAGCGTGACGCCTGCAAAAGAGACCGCCGCGACGGGCGAAAAGTCGGACAATGTCCTGTCCGTGCGCGACATCACCGTTGGATTCGGTTCCAAGATCATTCTGCAGGATCTCGACCTGGATGTGCGCCGGGGCGAGGTGCTTGGTTTCGTCGGTGGATCGGGAACCGGCAAGTCGGTGCTTATGCGCACCATCCTGGGCCTGACTCCCAAGCGAACCGGGCAGATTTCGGTTTTCGGACACGACCTGTCGACCGCGAGCCCGAAGGAACGCACGGCAATCGAACGCCGCTGGGGGGTGCTTTTTCAGCAGGGCGCGCTGTTTTCCTCGCTTTCGGTCAAGCAGAACATTCAGGTGCCGATGCGGGAGCACCTGAAACTTTCGCCGCAATTGATGGACGAACTGGCGACCCTGAAACTGGAACTGGTCGGGCTGCCGCAAGATGCCGCCGACAAGCTGCCGTCTGAACTTTCAGGGGGAATGATCAAAAGGGCCAGCCTGGCTCGCGCCCTTGCACTCGACCCGGATTTGGTGTTTCTGGACGAACCGACGTCCGGACTCGATCCGATCGGGGCGGCGGCCTTTGATTCGCTTATTGCAAATCTCAGTTCGACCCTCGGACTGACGGTTTATATGGTCACCCATGATCTTGATAGTTTGCATTCTATCTGTGATCGGATTGCTGTTCTTGGGAAAAAGCGGGTTCTGGCCATCGGCACGATGGACGATATGATGAAAAATGATGATCCCTGGATTAAATCTTACTTCAGGGGTGAACGGGCCCTGCGCCGAGTATAGGTTGGACTGAATGGAAACCCGCGCGAACTATATTCTGATCGGCGCCTTCATGGTCGCAATCCTGATCGGTGCGTTCGGCTTTGTGTATTGGCTCGCCGTCACCGCGGAATCCAGGCAGAATGTTGAACTGAAAATCGTCTATCCCGGACCTGTGACGGGGCTTCCGGTCGGGGGGCAGGTGCTTTTCAACGGCATCAAGGTCGGCGATGTGAAATCGCTGGACTTTGCACCGGGGGATCCGACCAAGGTTGTGGCCACCGTTGGCATCAAGCCCTCGACGCCCTTGCGCGAAGATACCAAGGCAACACTGAATTTCACCGGCCTGACAGGCGTCGCCTATGTCGACCTCAGTGGCGGATCATCTGAATCGCCGCTTCTGCTGAGCATGGCCGACGACCAGGACGAGGACAAAGTTCCGGTCATCTACGCCGAACGGTCCTTCTTCGATGACATCGTGGATGGTGCCCGCGATGTTCTCAAGCGTGCGGATTCGACCATGAAGACGGTCGACGACCTGCTGAAGGACAACGGCCCCGCAATAACCGAGATCGTCAACAACGCCGAGACCTTTTCCGCCGCGCTGGCCGCCAATTCCGATGGCGTGAAGGATTTCATGGCCAGCATCGGCAAGGCTTCCGATGCGTTTTCCAGCCTGTCCGGCCGGCTTGAGACGCTGGTGCAGGAAGGTGAACGCCTGCTGGCTGCCGTGCCTTCCGACAAGGTCACCGCCATTGTCGATGACCTTTCCAAGTTTTCCGCAAGTCTCGGCAAGGCCAGCAGCGACATCGATCTCCTGATGGCCGATGCCCAGAGCGCGGCCAAGGAACTGCAGACCTTCACGGTGAACCTGAATGAAGGGCTGGATCGCGTTCACAAGATTGTTGGCGCGGTTGATCCTGAAGATGTGCAGAAGGTGGTGCAAGGGGCCGCAGCCCTTGGCGAGGTGCTGCAGAAGCGCACCGGGGACATCGACAAGCTGATCAGTTCCACCAGCGAAACCATGCAGAACGTCAATGCGGTGGTGGAAAACATCCGGAACCAGGAAGGCGCGATCAAGGATATCGTGCAAGGCGGGCGTGATGTCGTGGTCAAGGTGGATGCCATCATGACGCGCGGCGTGGAAATTGCCGCTGCCATTGATCCGCTCAAGGTCGAGGAAGTGGTTGCCAATGTCAGCACCTTCACCGACAGCCTCAATGCATCGCTGGGTAAGGTCGACGAGCTTGTGGCGAGTGTCGATCCGGAGAAGGTCAGCAAGGCCGTCGACAATGTTTCCAGCATCATCGACAACTTCAACAATCAGCAGACACAGATCAACGAGATCATCGCTTCGACCAAGTCCACCGTTCAGAACTTCGAGGCGGTTTCAGCGACGGTTCGTGGCCAGGATGACCGGATTGCGGCGCTGATAACGGATGTTCAGGCGGCGGCCGAACGTTTTGCGACGACGCTTCAGACCGCGAATGACCTGATGAAGGCCGTGGATCCGGAAAAGGTTGCGAATATCGTCGGTTCCGTCGAAACGGCGACAGCAGGTCTTGCAAATCCGGAAGACGGCATTCCGGCCATCCTGGAAAGTGCCCGCAAGGCTGCGGACAACGTTCAGCAGATGACGGACGATCTTTCGAAGCGGACACCTGACGTCGACCAGATCATCACCGATGCCAAGCAGATGACCGCGACGCTGAATTCCACCTCGGTGCGCGTCGAAAGCCTGGTCGAGAAGGTTTCCACCATGGTGGACGGCGATGGTGAAGGCTTGATCAAGGAAGCGACTTTGGCCGCGCAGGCAATCCGCAAGGTTGCGGTTGCGTTTGAAAGCCGGGCAGATTCGATTGCCGGCGGGCTCTCCAAGTTTGCGACCCAGGGCTCTGCGGATTTCGCTGCGGCGCTGGCGCAGGTTAACCGGACACTGATCTCGATCCAGCGGGCGGCGGAAAGCTTTGAACGCAGTCCGAACCGGGTGATCTTCGGCGGTGAAGATGTGCCGACATATTCCGGCGGGCGGCGCCGGTGAGACTGAATGTGCAGAGGCAGGGGCGTATGACGAAGGCAACCACTGACATGACCCGCCGGGGCGTCCTGACCGCTCTCGGGCTCGGCGTGCTTGTGTCCGGATGCGCCAGTTCCGCGCCGTCGGCCTACTACAGCATCGGTGCGGCCGACGTCGGTGGCCTACAGGGCCGGTCCAGCCGCGTTCAGGTTCTCGTTTCCGCACCCCGGGCGCTGAAAGCGCTCGACACCAGTTACATCGCGGTTGTCGACAAGGGGCCGGTCTACAGCTACTTCCCGGATTCTGCCTGGGCCGACACGCTGCCCAACGTGGTGCAGCTGAAACTGGTCGAAACCCTGCAAAACACCAACCGCCTGCGCGGGGTTGGCCTGCCGGGCGACGGCCTGCTGATCGATTATCAGCTCCAGACGGAAATCCGTGCCTTCGAACTGCAGGTGGCGGGTGCCAATCGAGGTGTCGTCGAAATTTCGGCCCGCATCGTCAACGACCGCAACGGTCGCACAGTTGCCAACAAGGTCTTCCGGGCGGAAACGTCTTCCGGCAGCACGACCGTCGACAAGGCGGTCGAGGCCATGAACGCTTCAGCGGACCGGGTGTTTGCAGAAATGGCTGCCTGGACGCTGCAGAACGTCTGAGGCGGGTACCCTTAACAGCCGCAATTGGGAAACCTTATCCGCATGTTGCCTCCGGCTCTCATGCGGCGGAGAATGATCCTCGTTCTCCGGTGTGCGCTTGTCTGCTTGATGCAGTCTGAAATCCAGCGTCCTGAAAAAATAATCGTTGCCGTCTTCCCTATCTGGGGGCAGTGAACAAGGCGGCTGCCTGCTAGTCAGGTGGCCAATGTTCAACGTGAGACGAGACATGACGAGAGTTGCGGGTGATCTCTGGTGCAAGGCTGGTGCCGTGCTTTTCATTATTCTGCTGGGGGCGTTTTCCATGCCCTTTGCAAATGCAGCCGACTTCAGGCTGCGGCCGGATCTCGAGCCGCACCTGAGAAGCCTCAAGCTTATCTATCCCCCTGAAGGACCGCACAGCGTTCTGGCACAGCTTCCGAACTTGGAAGACGGGGAGGTTGGGCAGATCGATCAGTTTGCGCTTTATCCTGCGGAACCGGAAATGGGAACGCATGTGATCGAGCTTTCAGGCCCGATCGTGAAGGGCGATGCCGGCAAGTTGTCTGCCTTTCTGGACAGCATAAGTGGCCCGTCGATGCGCTACCTCGTTTTCAACAGTCCTGGTGGCGATTTCCTCGAAGGGTTCAAGATCGCTGACAGCATCCGGTACAATCTTGAAAGTCAGGACCCGGACATCGGTGGCGTCTTCGTGCTGAAGAACACCAGCTGTGTGTCTGCCTGTGCTCTGGCATTCTCCCTGTCCGTGGACATGGTGCACCCCTTTGCCAGCGATGCCCGCTACGTTGAAAAAGGTGCGGAGCTTGGCTTTCACATGGCATATCTAGCCGGAAATCAGGGCGCGCAGGTCGAGCGTATCGACAAGATCCTGGCCTTTGGCTACCAGGTGACCGAACAATACAGCAAGCTGATTGGCTTCAACATCAATCCGCCTGAACTGATGATGGAAGCCCTGAAGCATTCGACGGCAGACAGCTTCTTCTATCTGCGCGGCGGAATTAACACCTGGAACCTCGGCTTTTCTCCCGTTTCCAACGAAGCTGAAGCAAACCTTGTCCATGTGGGAGATGGTGTCGAATACGATGCCAACGAAATCTGCAACACCGTCAACGTGGCAGGGCGATCCTTCAAGGCCTACTACGAGGTCGCCGACCTGTTTCAGTTCATGAACTCGGAGTTCTCGCTTTCGGACTTGAAAGCTTTGAAAGGCAGAACGGCAACCCTCTATACCGATACGTTTTCCTGCCAGCTGTCGATGACGCCAGAAGGGGCTCTATCCGTTGCACTCTGGCGCGGCAAACCTCTTTGTCTGCAACAGGGCCCCGGAAACGAGGAGGTCAACGGTGGCTTGCAGGGCTGGTGTGCTTCCAGGAAAGTCTTTTCAGCCCCTGTAACGCTGGGACTGATGGGGAACGTCCTTGGGTGCTCGGACAACAGGCTTGTTTCCAAAAACAGCTGGGCTGGCGAAAACGGTGGCCCGTCCGGCCGGGTGAAAAGCAATGTGAATTTCCGCTCCAGCCCTGATGTGGGGGGGCAGGTACTGGGTATGTTGCCTGCCGGCGCCACGCTCTCCTTGACCGGTTGCATGATCCGCGGAGACAAGGTCGGCATCTGGTACCAGGGTCAGTTCGAAGGGCAGACAGGTTGGGTCAGCGCCCGATACATATCGCCGAACCTTTACTACGAAGCCGGTCAGTTTCTGCCGATTACGCGCCGGGTGAAGCCATCCTGGGAGGGGTCCTCGGAACAATAGACGGTGTTCAGGTCGTTGCACTTGCCTTGCCGTATCTGACGGGCGGGCAGCCAACGTGCCGGGTAAAGGCTGTGCTGAAGGCGCTGGTGGAGCCATAGCCGGTCCGGCTGGAAATCTCGCCGATGCTGTGGAGACCTGAGCGCAGCATGTGCTTGGCTAGCGTCATGCGCCAGTTGAGCAGGTAACTCATTGGCGGCAGGCCGACAATGCGGTTGAAACGGGTAAAGAACGCGGAGCGGGAGAGGCCAGCCTCGCCGGCCAGCGCCCGGATCGACCAGGCCTGTTGCGGTGCGCCGTGCATGGCACGCAGGGCAGGGGCCACCCGAGCATCCGCAAGGCCGCTGAGAAGCCCGGTAGAAGCGGTGGATTGGACGCTTGAACGGAAAGCCTCGATCAGGAGGACCTGCAGAAGGTTTTCCAGCACCACATCCCTTGCAGGGCGATCGGCCCGTGCCTCGTCGCGTACCAGGGCTGCCAGCGACGCCAGACGATCTTCGCCGCGCACAACCACCATCTCCGGCAGAAGAGAGACCAGCAGTTCGGCATCCGGGCTTCCGAAGCTGCAATGGCCAACCAACTGCTGAACCTGGGGCGGGGTTTCACGTGGGTCCAGCATGCCGACGCGCACAACACCATCTTCCCCGTAAACAGGCTGGCTGAAATAGCCTGGAGGTGGTGGCGGATCGAGACTGGTGACAGTCAGCCCGCCAACGGCGGGCAGCAGCGCAAAATCGCCCGCTGACAATATCACCGGTGTTCTTCCGTCCACTTCCAGGTTGAGCCGCCCCATCAGCACCAGGCAATAGAACGCTTCGTTGACATCGTCCCGTCGCACCCGGAAGGGGCCGGAGGCTTCCCCGATTTTCGAGAAGGGGGCTCTGGGCCGCAGAAGTGTGATCACTTCGGACAGGGGATCTGCCATTTCGGACTTTCGATAAAAAGACTGAGACTTCTCATGATAGAAAGTTTTGTCCGTCGTGTCGATATGGGGAGCATCCAACAACAGGAGACTTTGTCATGAAGACCATCATGATTACTGGATGTTCCTCCGGCTTCGGGCTGGAAACGGCGCGGCATTTTCTGAACGAGGGCTGGCGGGTGGTTGCGACCATGCGCAAACCCGACGCCACCTTGCTGCCGGCCTCCGAACATTTGCGCATACTGCCGCTGGACGTGACAGATCACACCAGCATTGCCGAGGCCGTGGCTGCCGCCGGTCCGGTTGACGTGCTGGTCAACAATGCTGGTGTTGGCTGGTTGTCGCCCTTCGAGGCAACGTCGGAAGACGTGGTGCGCAGGATATTCGACACCAACACCTTCGGGACGTTCGAGATGATCCGCGCGGTGCTGCCGCAGATGCGGGAGAAGGGCGAGGGCGTTATCGTCAACGTGTCGTCCAGTGTCACGCTGAAGTCCTTGCCGCTGCTACCGGTCTATACCGCCAGCAAGGCGGCCGTGAATGCCTATACCGATTGCCTGGCTCTGGAGCTTGCGCCGCTTGGCATCCGCGTCCAGCTGGTTTTGCCGGGCCGCGCACCTTCGACCAGCTTTGGCACGAATGCACGAGCGTTGATGGCGGGCGCGATGGAGGCGCCTGCGGCCTACAAGCCCTTTGTCGAGGAAGTGATGGGGGCCTTCATGGCAGATGCCGACAAGGAACCGACCCGGTCGGAAGATGTGGTCAAAGCCATCTGGCAGGCGGTAACCGATCCGTCGTGTCCCGCCCACCTTCCTGCCGGCAGCGACGCAGAGGCGCTGGCGGCCTGATGAAAGGTATGCCGGGCGGTGTGGCCACCGCCCGGCAATTTTTTGGAGTTCGGTTTTCCTGGCCATGCACCGGCCGGTAAAGCCTCAGATGAGCGCCAGTGACAGCAGCGGAACAGCAATCAACAGCGCCAGTCGCAGGATGTCGGCCAGCCAGAACGGCAGAATTCCGGCAAACATCGTCCTCAACGGCACGTCCGTCAGCACAGAGCGAAGCACGAAGACGTTGAGGCCTATCGGCGGCGAGATGAGGCTGATTTCGGTGACCACCACCACGATGATGCCGAACCAGATCAGCACCATCTCCGGATCTGCCAGCAAACCGCCACCGAAATCGAGCGAACTGACCAGCGGGAAGAAGACCGGGACCGTCAGCAGGATCATCGACAGGCTTTCCAGCACTGCCCCCAGCACCACGTAGATCAGTACCAGAACCAGAATGACGACATAGGCGTTGACGTCGAGCGACTGAACGAAGGTCAACAGTGCGTCAGGCACACCGGCATAGCTGATGAAGTTGGAAAAGACTTCCGCACCAATGATGATCGCGAAGATCATCGCCGTGGTGCGCGCGCAGTTGAGCGCTGCGGTGTAGAGCTTTTCAAACGTCAGACCACCGGACACGAGCGCGATCACGAAGGCGGCGGCAGCACCGATGCCGGCTGCTTCTGTCGGCGTGAAGAAGCCGCCGTAGATGCCGATCATGATCACGGCAAATAGCCCGACAACTGCCAGAACACCCCAGACGTCACGCTTTTCGAGCTTCATGTCTTCGGACGCGGTTGGCGCAAGCTCGGGTTTCTGCAGAACCGTGACGTAAATGGCGCCGAGATAGAACAATACGCCCAGCAGGCCCGGGATGATGCCGGCAATGAACAACTTGCCGATGTCGGCCTCGGTCAGCAGGCCGTAGATGATCAGGATGACGGATGGCGGGATCAGGATGCCAAGCGTGCCACCGGCAGCGATGGAGCCGGTTGCCAGACTGTCGGCATAGCCTGCCTTGCGCATGGAAGGCATGGCCACCTTGGACATGGTGGCAGCCGTTGCCAGAGACGAGCCGCAAACTGCCGAAAAGCCGCCACAGGCGACAATGGCCGCCATGGCAAGGCCACCACGCATGCGGTGAAGCATGTGGTGGGCGGTCGAGAACAGTGACTGGCTGACACCGGAAATGGTCAGGAGGTTGCCCATCAGAATGAACAACGGGATCACCGAAAGGGTGAACGAAAGGCCGGTTTCGAAGGCCGCATTTCCGAGCAGGTTCAGCGCGGCATTCCAGTTGCGCAGGGCCGCGAACCCGGCAGTGCCGACGATGATCATTGCAATTGCAATGGGCACGCGCAGAAGCACGAGCGCGAAGAGCGCAACGAAACCGATCAGAGCTTCAAGCATATTCAATACTCACTGGTATCAAGCTTTTTCGCGGAACCGCCTGGCCGCGAAGACTATGGCGGCGACGGCGGAGAGCGCGAAGGAGGCAGCTCCCAGCCAACCGATCAGCGAAAGCGGGATCTGAAGGGAATCCGTCACCTGTCCGCGACGGTCCATCTTCTCGGCATGCTCGAACAGCTTGAACGCGATCAGGGCCAGGACACCGACCGTGCAAACAGCGGCAACCAAGGTGCCGAGCCGTTTGATAAGGGCGCTCTTGAGCCCGTCGAGCAGCTCCACCTCGATATGTTCGCCGGCAGCGGTCGTCAGTGGCAGGGCCAGGAAGATCAGCGTGGCCAGCAGCAGCTCCGTCAGCTCATAGGCACCGTTCACGGGGCTGTTGAAGGCATAGCGTGCGACGACGTCGACACAGGTTAGCCCGATCAGGGCGGCCAGCACACATAAACAGGCCAGCCCGAGCAGGAAACCGGCCCCTCGCCGGATCGTATCGATCCGGCGAGGGGCCTGGCCGTTGGATTCGGCAGACATGCTTAGTGCTTGATGCCGGTCTTGTCGCGGAACTCGGCCAGAGCGGCGGTGCCGTCAAAGCCGGTTTCGGCAACGGCAGCGGCCCAGGTAGCTTCATGCTTGGCTGCAAGTTCCTTGACCGCCTCCAGAACCGGGGCCGGTGCGTCGTAGATCTCAATGTCCTTGTCGGCAATGTAGGAAGCCGCACGGGCATCCGCGCCATCCCAGACGCCGCCGGCCATTTCGGCAAGGGCTTCACCGGAAATCTTGTCGATGGCCGCCTGGTCTTCTTCCGACAGGCCGTCCCACACATCTTCATTCATGACCATGAACCAGGAGGTGTTGTAGAAGCCACCCGGCAGGCTCATGGAGTATTTGGTGTAGTCGGTCAGATTGAAGGCCTGCAACGCTTCCATGGGGAAGGTGACACCATCGATGACACCGCGGGACAGCTTCTCGTAAACTTCGCCCGGGCCCATGAACTGGGTGATGATGTCAAGTTCCTGAGACAGGTCCGCAACATAGCCGCCCGGAGTGCGGATCTTCAGACCGGCAAAATCTTCAGACTTTTCGATCTTGCGCTGGTTGTTGTGGAACATGCCGGGGCCGTGCACCCAAAGGCCGAGCAGCTTGGTGCCCTTGTGTTCGCCTTGCGCGTCGAGGGTGCCGCCATAGACGTCCCAATAGGCCTTGGAGCCTTCGGTTGCAGTGTTTGCGATGAAGGAGAACTGGCCAATGCGCGAACGCAGGAAACGGTCGTCGCGCGTGAAGGAGTGCAGGCCGTAGGTGATGTCGACGATGCCTTCGGCGGCAAGGTCGAAATGCTCGGGCGGCGAACCGACCGGCTTGGGCAGAATGCGCACGGTTACGCGGCCATCGGTAGCCTTGGCAACTTCTGCTGCCCAGGGCTCCATCACGTCGGTAACAAGCGGGTGTTTCGGTGGCAGCCAGGACGACAGAACCAGTTCGTCGGCGGATGCGCTGGCGATGAAACCGGTCAATGCGGACGCTGCCACACCTGCGAGAATGGAAAAACACTTCAACTGTTTCACGATTTTCTCCTCCCCTTCATTTCATGAAGGCCGTTCTTGCCGGTATGATCCCGGACTTGAAACGTGATGCCAAACATAGTTACATATGCAACAAAATAGTTACACATGAAACCAAGTCAATCGTAAAATCGTGCAGACGACCTAACCAATACTGTTGAGCGCCGATGACCAAGCTGACCAATCCGGAGACCGAGACCCAAGAAGCCATTGGGATTGCGAGCGAAACGCCAGAGACGCGATTGCCCGACTTCGAGCTGGAAACATTTTTTCCCTACCGGGTGCGTGTCTTTTATTCCGACGTCACACGGGCTCTTTCAGCGGTTTACCAGCGTGATTACGGCATGATGCCTGCCGAATGGCGCACCATGGCCATTCTCGGCTCGGCCTCTGGCGGACTGCAGGCAAGCGAGATCGTTGCCCGCTCCAGCATGGACAAGGTGGTCGTGAGCCGGGCCGTGAAACGTATGGAGGAGCGTGGCTTTCTGACCCGCGAAAGCAACGAGGCCGACGGCCGCAGTTTTCTATTGCAGCTTTCAGAGGAAGGACGCGCGGCTTTCGAGGATCTTGCTCCCAAGCTGAAAGCCGTCGAACAGAAAATGCTCAGCGGCCTCTCACCTGCGGAAATCGATGGGTTTCTCGCGGTTACCCGGCGGATCCGGGAGAACCTCTCGGACGAGTTGGACGGGGTGAGTGATTGAGAGGCGGTGGTCATTCGACTTCCCGCGGCCGGGCGATGCCCTAAGACGGCATTGCGTGCCGGATCTTGCGTCCGACTTGAAAG
This sequence comes from Labrenzia sp. C1B70, assembly GCF_000475395.1. Classification (NCBI taxonomy): domain Bacteria; kingdom Pseudomonadati; phylum Pseudomonadota; class Alphaproteobacteria; order Hyphomicrobiales; family Stappiaceae; genus Labrenzia; species Labrenzia sp. C1B70. The sequence goes on along the minus strand of NZ_AXCE01000012.1, from coordinate 518,397 downwards.
AGGCATCGCCTCATCCAACTCTCATACGCTCTGCAAACGAGTAGGCCCCGGGTCTCGCGCTGCTCGCCCGGGGTGACACCGGGGTTCGGGTGCCATTAAATCATGCCACTCGGGATTGGACTTCTCGATTAGTTGAACTTTCCAGGATCTGCGCCATTTCTTAAGGCGTTTCTCCATGGCGATGGCTTCGCTCACATCGTCGAACGCTTCTGCAAATACCAAATTGCCGATGCCGTGCTTGCGGGTGAAATCGCCGCCTGCCTCACCGCGATGCTCCTCAACGCGCCGGGCAAGATCGTTTGTCACCCCGATGTAGAGCGTGCCGTTGATCCGGCTTGCCAGGATGTAAACGTAATAGGTCAAGCTTCACCTCTGAAGTGAATTGCATTTGACGGTACAACCGTTTTGCATCTTCAAGTCAAGCGGCGTCGGTCGCTTTGCGTCCCTGGATCAATCCAGGCAGGGCGTCACCCCGGGCGAACGAAGTGAGACCCGGGGCCTACTCGTTTGCAGAGCGTTGGTGGGTCGGTGCGGGCGTTACTTTGGAATGCCCGCAGTCCCATCCAAGCGGAAATGCGGGTGTCCCCCGACGCTCTGCTTCGCTTGGGAGGATTTTGATACCGTTTTGAGCTCATGCAGGTAATTGGCCTTGAACGGGTTGCTTGCGTCCAGCGATGAAGTCGGCGGCCGTTTTTTGCCCCTGCAAACAAAAAAGGCGGCCAGTGGCCGCCTTTTTCGTGTCTGACTGTCCGTCTCTTAGTCGAGCCGGCCGCTGGCGTGGGCCAGCATGGTGTAGACCTTCCCGGTGTCCGACGTCAGGTACGTCTGGCCGAGCATGTTGTCGCGGTCGTTGCGCGATACCTGGGCCAGGAGCTGCTCGAAGTCTGCCACATACCGTTCGACGGCAGTGCGGAATTCCGGATCGCGAGAGTACTTCTGACGGATTTCGTCGAAGGTCTGCTGACCCTGCAGTGTGTAGAGGCGGCGGGTGAACACGTGGCGTTCGCCATTGCGGTAGCGGTTCCACAGATCGACGAAGGTTTCGTGATCGATGGCGCGGGCAATGTCGACCGACAGCGAGTTGAGGCTTTCAACCGTGTGCAGCGGCGTGCGGCTCATGTCCGTGTCCGACCCGGCATCGTCGTCGCGCGAGGCGCGGCGCAGCAAGTCGGCAACCCAACCCTTGCCACCGGAACTGGTGGTTTCGGCAGGGGCCGGCTGCTGCCGACGAGTGGTGACCGGTGCCGGACGCGGTTCGCTTGCCGGAGCGCTCTGCTGACGGGCAGGGGCTGCCGGAGCATAGTTCACCGGAGCCTGCTGCTGCGGGGCAGGAGCAGGAGCGGCGCTTGCCACTGCTGCCTGAGCCTGCGGCCGGGAGATGTCGAGCGCGTTGGACTGCTTGGCGACAATCTCGGAGAGTTCCGTCAGAGCGCGGATCTGCTCGTTGACCACCTTGCGCAGCGCTGCGGAAGATTCTTCCGCTTCTTCCGGCAGGTTCAGGACACCCTGTTTCAGTTCGCTGCGGGTTGCTTCCAGCTCGCGGTGAACGTCGCGGGCAACATCGCGCATCCGGGCGGCCGCATCGTTGAAGCGATCGGACGCTTCGGTAACGGTGCGGGTCATCTCGGCGATGATGTCGTCCTGTGCGGAGCGGATAGCTTCGCGGGCCTTCTGGCCCTCCATGCCTGCCGTGAGGCGCATGGATTCGAACTGCTCGGACACCTGCTTGGACGCTGCTTCAGCCGCCGCGGACAGCATGTTGGCTGCATCGCGTGCCTTGTCGTCTGCCGTTTCCAGCGTTTCGGACAGGGTCTTGGTGAAGGAGCGCATGAGCGTGTCGACGGCTTCGGTCTTCGCCAGAAGCGTGTCCGCAACGTCCTCGATTGCGGTCCGGCGCTCGGAGACACGGCTCTCGACGGAGCGGTTGGTGTCTTCCAGGTGACGGGCTGCCTTGGTCAGTTCCTCCGACTGGTCGCCGAAGCGGCCGGTGAGGTTCTTGATGTCCGCCAGCGTGGTGTCCGTCACATCGCGCAGGTTTGCAACCTGTTCGGTGATGAGGGCCGTGGTGGAGTTGGTTTCCGAAACCGCCCGGTCGACGGCAGAGCGGAACTCGCCGGCGCGGCGGGCCAGGTTGCCCTCCACCTCGTTGAGGTTCTCGCCCGCAGTCGCGACGATACCCTGCAGGTTGCTGTTGGACGTCTCGATCTTGTTGAGGATCTCGGTAACGTCCGCTTCCAGCCGACGCTTGGTGTCGGTGAGCAGGGTGGTTGCCTGTTCGCTGCGCTCGTTGATGCTGGCGACGATACGGTCGCCGGCTTCCACCAGCGAGCGGGTCGCGTCGAGGCCGGTATGGGCGAATGTATCGGTGACATCGCGGCCCTTGACCGTGATGGCTTCCAGGATCGCCGTGTGGACCTCGGACAGGCGTCCGGTAAGGTCGTTGGCACGCAGTTCGATGGCGCTGATGAGTTCGTTGCCGTCGGTGCCGACGATCTTCGCCAGCTCGCCGGAACGGGCGCCGAAGGCTTCGTTGAGCGCGGTTGCCTTGTCCAGCAGTTCGTTGGCGACCTCGTTGCCGCGGCCGACCAGAAGATCTGCTGCTTCGGTAACGGCGCTGTTGACGCGGGCACGAACCATGCCGGCTTCGCTCGACATCTGGCCGCGGATTTCCTCCAGCGTTTTCGCCAGTGTCATGCGGGCCTGCTCGCTTTCGGCGGACAGGTTGCCGGAGATTTCGGCAATCAGGCCGGACAGTTCGTTGCGGACCTTGTCGCTTTCGCCGGTCAGAGACCCGGAGAACTCGGCCAGGGTGCCAGCGTAGAGTGTACGGGCCTTTTCGCTTTCGGCTGCCATGGCGCGGGCGGCATCGCCAACCGCGCTGAGCACCAGCTCGCGGATCTTGCCGCTTTCACCGGACATTGCGCCGGTAGCCTGGCTCATTGCAGAGGTAACCGCATCGGCTGCCTTCTGGCTTTCGCCAACCAGGACGCCGCGAGCTTCGCCGACGGAGCCCAGGACGATCTGGCGCATGCGATCGCCTTCACCGGAGAGCTTCTCCGTCGCCTGGCTGAGAGCACTGTCGACGATTTCGACCGTACGATTGCGTTCGTCGGAGAGGGTCTGGACAGCGGCGGTGACCGCTTCCTGAACCACATCACGCAGACGCGTGCTTTCGGTGGAGAGCGTTGCTCCGGCTTCGGAGATAACGGCCGTGAGAATGTCACGGGCACGCTCGCTCTCGCCGGTGAGGGTGCCGGAAATGCTTTCCAGACGCTCATTCAGCAGTGTTTCCAGCTGGGTGGCGCGGCTGTCGAGGGTTTCGGCAACCTCGAACACCTTGGCACCCAGGGAGACGTTGATCTCGGCGATCCGCTCGGACAGGGATTCCGTCAGCTGCTCGCTCTGCTTGCCCAGCACGCTGCCGGCTTCCGCCAGACGGTTGTCGAGGGCAGAGGTCATCTCGTCCTGACCGTCGACAAAGGCCTTGGCGATTTCCTTTGTGCGGGAAATCAGGGTTTCGGAGATCTGGCGGGCACGCGCATCGAGGGTCTCGTCGATCCGGTCGGTACCGCTGGTCATGGAGGCGGAGATCAGCTCGGCCTTGTCAGCCATTGCAGACGTTGCTGTATCAACGCGCTGCGACAGGGACTGGCCGATTTCCTCGGCGCGTTCCGCAAGGGTATTGCCGGCCGCTTCGATGCGCTGACCAAGCTGCAGCGTGATGGCGTCGGAACGGTCCGCAAGTACATCGGTGATGTTGCGGGTCTTTTCCTCCAGCGCATCGCTGATACCGGTGGTGCGGTTCTCGATGGCATCGGACAGGATCTGCGTACGGGCTTCCAGGGTTGCCTCGAAGGCCGCGGTCCGCTGATCGAGCGTCAGGTCCAGGGTGTTGATGTGACTGCCGAGAGAGGAGTCCATCGTGGAGATCCGCTCGCTGAGCGAGCTGTCCATCGACGAGAGGCGATGCTCAAGCGAATTGTCCAGCGTGCTGATGCGATCGGTGAGGGTGGCGTCCATCAGGGCGTAGCGCTGTTCCAGCGAAGCGTCCATGGTGCCGATCCGCTCGCCAAGGCCCGCATCCATGGTGGTGAAGCGGTGCTCCAGAGAGCTGTCCATGGTGGCGATACGGTCGGTCAAGGTCGTGTCGATGGCGGTGTAACGCTGTTCGAGGGTCGCATCCATGGTGGCGATACGATCGGTCAGGGTCGTGTCGATGGCGGTGTAACGCTGCTCGAGGGTCGCATCCATGGCCGCGATACGGTCGGTCAGGGTTGCATCGATTGCCGAATAGCGCTGGTCGAGCGATGCATCCATTGTCGCGATGCGATCGCCCAGAGAGGCGTCCATGGAGTCGATACGGGTGGCGAACGTCGTGTCCAGCGTGGACAGGCGTGAATCCAGCGCTTCGGACAACAGCAGGGTCTTGGTGTCGAAAGCGTCGATCAGCTGGCCGCCGCGATCGGTGACGATGGTTTCCAGCTCGGTGAGGCGGCTCGACAGGCCGTCCTGCAGCGCCTGGCCGCGTACTTCCAGAGTTTCGGCGATCTTGCCGCTGATCTGGTTGATGTCGCCGGCGACACGGTCGCCGCGGCTGCCGATGAGTTCGGCAAGTTGGGTTCCGGTTTCCGCCAGTTTCTGGGTAAGTGCACCGGTCTGGTCGCCGAGGCTCGCGGAGAATTCGCCGGAGACGCTTTCCAGGGTCTCCCGGAAGCCAATGGTCTGCTGTTCCAGGATGGTGGCCATCTCGTTGCTACGGGCAGCCAGACGTTCGTCCAGTTCGCTGCCGTTGATGGAGATGGCGGTGTAGATACGTTCGGAGATGTTGTCGAGTTTCTCGGCCAGCTCACCACCGCGAACGGAGATGGTCTGGGTGAGGGACCCTGCGGTTTCGTCGAGCTTGGAGGCGATTTCACCGCCGCGCAGCGACAGATCGACCACGATGCTCTCGCCGGTGCCGCGCAGGATTTCCGCAACTTCCGTAGACCGGCTGGACAGGGTCTCGACGATTTCCGCACCCCGGATCGAGATGGTGTCGGTAACTGCCTGGCCTTTTTCGGAAATGCTCTCGACCACACGGTTGCCGGTTTCGGCAAGGGACTCGTCCAGCGTGGTGACGCGGTTGTCGACGGTTGCCACCAGTTCCTCGGTGCGCGAGGTGATGGTGTCGATGAGACGGCCGGAGGTGAGCGACAGGTTGGCGTTGATTTCCTCGCCGCGCGCCGTGATCACTTCGCCAACGTTGTTGCCGGTCGTTTCCAGGGTGAGCCGGAACTCGTCCGCCTTTTCGCTCAAGGTGTTGATCACCGAGTTGCTGGAGGTTGCCAGGGTCTCGTTGATCGTCGTGCTGCGGGCGGACAGGGTTTCCACGAACGTGTTCGCGGTGTCCGCGAAGCGTTCGTTGACCTCGTTGCCACGTGCCGTGAGCGTTTCCCACATGGTGGAACCGGTCTCCGCCAGGCTGTCGACCAGGTCGTTGCCGGTAGACGAGAGGCGGGCGACATAGTCTTCCGCGCGGACCGTGAGGCTGTCGACCAGTTCATTGCCGGAGGCGTTCAGCGTTGCGCCGAGAGACTCGATGCGGCTGTCGACGGTGGATGTGAGTTCTTCAACACGGCTGTTGACCGCATCGATCATGCGCTGGGTTGCATGGTCCACGGTGCTGCCGAGTTCACCGGAGGTGCTGGAGAGCTGTGAGGCGAAGCTCTCATGGGCACCGGCGATGGTTTCGCGCACGCGCTCGGCGTTCATGACGATGGACTCGCGCTGGCTGATCAGTTCGTCGATCAGGGCGCGGATCTTCAGTTCGTTGTCGTTATAGGAGCGTTCCAGCGAAGACACTTCATTATGGACAAGGACTTCCAGCTCGCTGGCGCGCGCGATCGCGCGTTCGATGCCGTCGCCCATGGCGGCGACTTCGCGGCGGATGGCCTGGCCAACGCTGAGGATGCTTTCCTTGGCCATGTCTTCCGGTTCGGCAAGACGCAGGGCCACTTCGGTCATGCCACGGGCGACAATGCGCATTTCCTGCGCGCGCCAGATCATCATGGCCATGACGAAGAAGAAGATGATCGGAACGACGATGCCGACGACGGCCAGGATCATTTCAGGAGAGCTGAGCAGCGTCTGGGGATCGGTCAGCGATCCGACCTTGTCGGGGAACGCTGTCATGAAGAGGCTGCTGCCAAGCGCGGCCCAAAGGGCGCTGAGGGCGAGGGCGCCCCAGAACGGCGCTGAAGACGGACGGCGCTGCAAGGAGTAGATCAGGTTGCCGATGTTCCGGCGATCGTCGTTGGCTGCCGGCGGGCGTCCGCCGCGGCCACGGCGTCTTGACTGACGCTGCTCTTCGCGCTGGGACTGGCCTCGCGTTTCCCCCTGGGACCGGCGTGCCGGTTCCGCCTGGGCAGGGCTAGCCTCTGCCGCGGAGGTTGTTTCTGTGGTATCCGGGCCGCCGAAATCAAGTTTCAGGGCTTCTTCAACTGCTGAGAGAGCCGCTTCTGCCGGATCTTTCGCCTTTGTCGGATTTGCCATTTAGGGTCGCCTCACATCCGTACTCATTACACACCGGTAATCGTGCAGAGCCGCTGGCGCAGCTCCTTACAGTTATCTACCGGATGCGTCCTCGTTGCGAGCGTTGCCCAGCTGTGGCAACGCCGCAAAACCTGTTCGTGCGAGAGGGCCGCCGCTGACCGACCGTGAACTTTCCGTTCGACGGTACACTCCCCACCTTGCCGCATCAGTAACTGTAATGGCACAATCTCTCCTAACGAACAAGAAACGGCAATAGCGTGAGTCACTTAGGGGGCGGATTGGATGCCGGATTCAAAGCAGGTTGACGCATCGGCAGATGCTGAAAATACGGTTCTGGAAGTTACTCTCAAAGCGGGAAAGTTGACGGCTGCGCAAAAGCGGTGGTTGCAAAAAGGGCTCGGGCAGGCGGGGGGCAAGCTGCCTCTGTTCGATGACAACGGCCGGGAAATTCCGGCGCGCACAATCCGCGCCTGTATCGATGCAGGTTGGGCAGAGCCTTGGTTTTCCAACCCAATCAAGCCCGACTGGCTGGTCTGCAAGCTCACGCCCGCCGCCATCGAAGCACTTTCTGCAAGTCAAAAAGTCAAAAAAAGTTAACGGCGAATCAGATCATTAAAATTTTAGCGATTCAGGAAATCGGCAGAAACGCAAGGACTTTTTTAATCCTGTTTCGTAACCTGCGTTAAAACGCATTAACCATGAAATCAATTTTTTGGGGACATGGGCCGAAAGGGACGGTTTGAGCAACCGGTTTAACCGGGTGTTTGGGCTTGGGGCGCATTGTTGTGGCTCTACAGCTTGCGGCGGGGTGCCGTCAGGCAGGTATCGAGTAATGTGGAGCACCCTTATGGCCCCTTCTTCCATGGCCCGCGTCGCCGGACGCGCCGGTCCGGAGGCACCGATCGATCTGGTGCAACTGGCAACCAATACGCTGGGTAACCGGGATCTAGAAGTGCAGGTCCTGCATCTGTTCAAGTCACAGTCCATCTCGACGCTTGAGCGGTTGAAGCAGGAAACCGACAATTCCGTTCGCCTCGACCTCGTGCATACCCTGAAAGGGTCTGCCCGGGCCATCGGCGCGGAGCGGGTCGCGATCGTTTGCGAAAATCTGGAAGGCAAGATGCGCTCGAGCACCGATACGGCCACCGAAGGCCTGATTGCGGCGGTCGATGAGGCGAACCGATACATCCGGGACCTTCTGGAAGGTTGAAGGTCAGACCCCGCCCAGAACGGGGAGAGGCAGATTGCCGCGTAGAAATGGCACGGTCCTTGACCTTTTGCCGTAAATCTTTATGTCGTGCTTCGAAGACCCGCAAATTCAGGCTTGGACGCGACATATGCCGAAAATCACATTTGTAACCGCCGATGGAACCCGGACCGACGTTGACGCCGCTGAAGGCTCTACGGTGATGGAAAACGCCATCAAGAACATGGTCCAGGGTATCGAAGCGGAATGCGGCGGTGCTTGCGCCTGCGCTACCTGCCACGTTTACGTAGATGATGCCTGGAGCGGCAAGACCGGATCTCCGGAGCCGATGGAAGAGGACATGCTCGACTTTGCCTACGACGTGAAGCCGACCTCGCGCCTATCCTGCCAGATCAAGGTGACGTCCGATCTCGACGGCCTTGTGGTGCATGTGCCTGAGCGGCAGGCCTGATCAGGTCAGTTCAGACAAGATTTCAAACAAAACGCCCGCCGGATCACTCCGGCGGGCGTTTTGGTTTGTCCAGGTACAGAGTTTACTCTGCAGGTTGGGCAGAAGGCTTGCGGTACCAGAAGTCGACTTCGTGGCCTTCTTCCGGATTGCTCGGGATCAGGGTTGCCAGCACAAGGCTGACCAGGGCCATGGCAGCGCCAGCCAGGAAGACCGCAGCCGGGGACACCAGCCAGATGAAGCCGAATACCACCGGAATGAACACCGCAGCGATGTGGTTGATCGTAAAGGCGACGCCGGCGGTGGGGGCGATGTCGGCAGGGTCGGCGATCTTCTGGAAGTAGGTCTTGATGGCGATGGCGATCGCGAAGAAAGCGTGATCGATCACATAAAGGCTGGCTGCCAGTGTCGCGTTGGTGACGAAGGCATAGCAGATGAACACCAGAACCAGGCCGACATACTCCAGAACCAGCGCCTTGCGCTCGCCGAAGCGAACAATCAGTTTTCCGATCTTGGGTGCCAGCACCATGTTGAAGGCGCCGTTCAGGAGGAACAGACCTGCGACTTCGTGAACGTCATAGCCGAAGCGTTCGACCATCAGGAAGCCGGCGAAAACCGTAAAGATCTGCCGCCGCGCACCAGCCATGAAGGTAAGGGCATAATAGAGCCAGTAGCGTTTTCTCAGGATCAGCTTCTTGTGCTGCGGCACGCCTTCACGGAAATGCGGATAGGCGAAGATCAGGAAAACAAGAACAACCAGCGTCAGGCCACCGGCAATGGCGAAAACCACCGTGAAGGACAGCTCGAACATCTTCCACGCCAGGAAGATGACACCATAGGCGATCAACTGGGCGAAGGCGCCAACGGCCAGGATCTTGCCCATGCTTGCAGCGGCCGTTGCCTTGGGCAGCCATTGCAGCGACAGCGACTGCGCCATCGTCTCGTAGTAATGGAAGCCGATCGACATGATCAGCGTCGTTACATAAAAGCCGATCGCGGTCGGAAAATAGCCTGTGACGGCAACGCCGACGCCCAGGAGCAGCAGCGACACATAGGCGAGCGTCTGCTCGCGCATCATCAACAAGAGATAGACCGCAAGGAAGCTCAGGAAGCCCGGGATTTCCCGGATCGATTGCTGAATGCCGATCTCCCGGCCGGTGAAATCCAGCTCCTGGACAGCAAAGTTGTTCATCAGGTTCCACCAGGCAGCAAAGGAGAGCTGCATGGCACCTGCCATGATCATCAGGAGAACCACAGGAGACCGCCAGCCGGTCGCCTCGTTCGGGTGCGCATTCTGGGTGAAGTAAGACATTGTGTGGCCGTGGAAAAAGAAAACGTTCGGCAGTGTTGCGAGCCGTTTCTAACGCCAATTGCGGTTTGCGTGTTAGCGCTGTTTTGTCATGAGATGTTTCCGACACGCCAAATTCTGGCTGGTGCAGCGCTAGGCATCCGGCAAAAACGCGAATTGATCCTTGTTAATCATGGCTTGGCGCAAGGAAAGCATTTCACCTTGCCGGCAGGACCTGGGCATAGTTGCCGCGATTATGCTGCGTTGCCGAGTCCTCCGGTGCTATTGGCCCTCTGTGCAATATCGGGGTGAAGGTATACGATCCGGCGCATGAGCATTCATCCCGAACTTGCCGAGTTTCCGAAAGAGGCTGTCGCCGCACCGATTATCGGATACGCGCGGACCCAGTTGCAGGGCCGGAACAATGGCTGGCATTCGCATGATGCAGCGCAGCTCTTCCATGTGATCAGGGGATCGATTGCCATCGACACGGAGATGGGCACCTATTTCGTGCCACCCGAGCGGGCGGTCTGGCTACCGCCCAGGGTCAGTCACCAGACCCGGTATCTGACCGACACGGAGCTGCGTTACATCTATGTCCAGTATGATTACACAAGGGATCTGCCGCAAACACCGCAGGTGATGCAGGTGACGACCCTGCTCAGGGCACTCATTCTCGAGTTCATGTCCTATCCGCGCTCCGAGACGGACAAGGGGCCGGCGGCACGGATCGCTGCGGTTATCCTGGATCAGTTGAAGATGCTGCCGGTTGCCCCCCTGCAGCTGCCGATGCCGCAGGATGCCCGGCTGCGCGACCTGTGCGAAGGCGTCGTCCGCTGTCCGGCACATATTCCCTCGCTCAGCGAGGCCGCTGACCGGTGTGCGACTTCCGTGCGTTCTTTCGAGCGGCGCATAAAAGCGGAGACGGGGCTCAGCTACCGTACCTGGTGCCGCCAGGTGAAACTGTTCCGGGCTCTGGAGTTGCTGGCGTCCGGGCGAAGCGTTTCCGACGTCTCCCACAAGCTCGGTTACGAGGGGCCGAGTGCCTTCGTCTCAACCTTCAAGAAGGCCTTCGGCGTGACACCCGGCCGATACTTTGACGGTGTCGAAGCCGATTGATCCTTGTCATGGCGGTGCATGTTTTCCGGGCGCACAAAAAGTCGACCTGATTTTTTGGGGAGACAACACATGTTCAAGAAAATCCTCGTTCCCGTTGACCCGGCCGAAAGCGGCTTTGCCACGGAGGCGCTTGCCAAAGCCTCGCAGTTTGCCCGCGACTATGGCTCCAAGATCCACCTGATGGCGGTTTGCCCGGAAGTTCAAAGCTTCGTGGCGAGTCAGCTTCCGGAAGGCTGGCAAAAGCGGGAATTCGAGGAAACCGCGAAAATCCTCGACAAGATCGCATCTGATCTGGACGTTCCCGAAGGCACTGTCGATGTGACCGTGCGTATGGGGTCGGTGTATCATGAAGTGATCGAGGAAGCCGAAAAGGCGAATTGTGACCTGGTGCTGATGACATCGCACAAGCCAGGCCTGTCGACCTACTTCATCGGCTCGAATGCCGCCCACATTGTCCGCCATGCACCGTGCTCGGTCATGGTGCTGCGCAGCTAGAGCGACAAGCAGCGATCAGGCCGTTCGATGCCGGGCCTTGAAAGGTCGATCGGCTCGTGAACCCCAGCCGTCAGCCATTGCGCGTCAGCAGCATGGCGACGGCTGCATAACGGAAGGGGTAGAGGCTGGTGTCAGCCTTCAGGCGGTCTTCGGCCCTTGCAAAGATCCGGTTGATCAGATCCTTCCGTGATGGGCTTTCAGGCAGGGCGGCGCGCAACACCGCTTCGGTGAAGGCGCGGAAGAAATTGACATAGTCGCGGGCATAGCGGTCAAGATCGCCGTCCTGCTTGAAGCGGTCGACGAACGGGACCGCAATTTCGTACTCCATTGACCGGTCGAGTGAATAGAGGCCGGCAGCTCCATACGTATCGTTGGTGACCGGGTCTGCAAGTTCTTGCAGGTCCCGCATGTACACCGGCTGGTAATAGCGGTCGTAGACCTCCCTGCTGATGTCTCCGGCCTCGACGAAGTCCAGAACCGCGTCGTTCAGAAGATCATAAAGGCCATCACAGGTTCGAGCCGGGCCCTTGGAGCCAAACACCTGAACCAGCAGCTTGCCACCTGGAACCAGTTCCTTTGCGCGGACGGTGAGGAAACGGGCGATATCGTTCTTCGCCTGTTCGGCAAAGGCATGCCGGTCTTCTTCGGAAACATAACCATTTGCCCGTGCCACACTTGGGCCGTTGGGCAGGATATAGCCGGGCAACGTGTCGACAGGGCGGCAGGAGAGAAAGCCGATGGCGTTGAAGGTGGTGGCAAGGTGCAAGCTCTGCGACGGGCAGAGCTGATCGTACATCGAGCCACCGATCGCGGCCGAGTAAACCCTCTCAGACCCGAAGACCGAGCCGCCATCCGGTCTGAGGCTGCGGAAAAGTTCAGAAAAGTCGTTTGTGGGAAGGTCTGAATGGATGGTCTGGATCGGCCGTTCGGTGCGTGCAAGCAATGCCGGGAGGGCGTGTTTCATGACGGCAACAGAATTGCGGCCTTCCGAGCAGCCGTAGTCGGCAATGCCAACGGGACCGCTACCCTCAACCGGCAGGCTCGCAATCGCCTCTTCAAGCAGTGGCAATATCTTTTCGATGGCAGACCATTGGGCAGCCGAGTTGGCGTTGTAAAATCCTCCGCCGGACATGCCGGTCGTGGTTGCGTGGGAAACAGGTTGCGCGAAAGGGTGAACGGGTTTTGGGGTCGGTTCCATGTGTTCCCTTTCTGCGCCTTTTGTGCGGAAAATCTACCTGGCCAGTTCCTTCATGGCGTCCGTCAGACCTTCGACGGTCATGGGAAACATGCGGCCTTCCATGAGTTCGTTCAACATCTGGATGGAATGCGTGTAGTGCCAGTGTTCCTGCCGAACCGGGTTCAGCCAGACCGCGCTCTTGTAAAGCCCGGTGATCCGCTGCATCCAGTCGGCTCCGGCTTCCTCGTTCCAGTGCTCAACCGAGCCACCGGGATAGGCAATCTCGTAGGGGCTCATGGACGCATCGCCGACAAAGATGATCTTGTAGTCGGCTGGGTACTTGTGCAGCACGTCCATCGTCGGCATGCGCTCTGTGTGGCGGCGGCGGTTTTCCTTCCAGACATACTCGTAAAGGCAGTTGTGGAAGTAGAAGTGTTCCATCACCTTGAATTCGGAACGTGCGGCTGAAAACAGCTCCTCACAGACCCGGATATGATCGTCCATCGACCCGCCGATATCGAAAAACAACAACACCTTGACCGCGTTGTGGCGTTCCGGCCGCATCTTGATGTCCAGAAGGCCCTTGTGGGCTGTTGCGCGGATGGTGTCGTCGAGGTCCAGTTCTTCAGCAGCACCCGTTCGTGCGAAGTTGCGCAGTCGCTTCAGGGCAACCTGGATGTTGCGGGTGCCTAGCAACTGGGTGTCGTCGAGATCCTTGAATTCGCGCTTGTCCCAGACCTTGACCGCACGACGGTGCCGGCTTTCGTGCTGGCCGATGCGTACACCTTCCGGATTGTAGCCATAGGCACCGAACGGCGACGTGCCGGCTGTCCCGATCCATTTGTTGCCGCCCTGGTGGCGCTTTTGCTGCTCCTTGAGGCGTTCGCGCAGGGTCTCCATCAGCTTTTCAAAGCCGCCGAGTGCCTCGATCTGGGCCTTTTCCTCTTCACTGAGGTGCTTTTCCGCCAGGCGGCGCAGCCATTCCTCCGGTATTTCGGTGGTGGCAACCTCGCTCATGAGGTCGAGCCCCTTGAAGACGTGGCCGAAGACGCGGTCGAACTTGTCCAGGTTGCTCTCGTCCTTCACCAGCGTGAGCCGGGCGAGATAGTAGAAATCCTCGACGCTCTTTTCCGCCAGATCCTTATCCAACGCTTCCATCAGCGTCAGATATTCGCGGAGCGAGACCGGGATGCCGGCCGATTTCAGTTCGGTGAAGAAGGTAATGAACATGTGCGAAAGGTAAGTTCCCGGCAGTTGCCTGTCGAGGGGTCAAAAAGGTCGCTTCGACAGGAGTTTACGAAGCAGCTTGCCACTTTTGCGAAAGGGCGCCGTCATCTTCCAGGAAGACGAGGCGAGGATTGCGTCGTAACGGCGTTTCTGCAGGTCGAGTTCGGCCTGCAATTCTCGGATCTTCCCCTGCTGGGCGGAAACCGTTTGCGTCTGCCGGGCCGCGTTGTCCGCATGCTGCCGGCTTTCGGACCTGAGGTGGCTGATCAGCATTTCATTGCAGCTGGTCTGGAAATCCTGCCTTTCCGCCGGATCGGCAAACCTTTGCATCAGCGCCATCATTTCACCCTGCCTCTCGGCAAGCGACATGTCCTGACGGTGCACGGCGGAAGGCTTGATGCATTGAACCGTGGGCCGTGTTGCAAAGGTGAAGTCCGGGCGTGCCAGAAACTTCCGCCACATGAAGAGGTCGGTCCAGAAGTCAGGTGGTGCCGGGCTCCAGCCAACATCCAGAGACTGATAGGCCTCAAGGGAATAGCCAACCGTCGACGGGCCGAAGAAGTTCCAACGCGTCTCCAGCATCTTGCGGCGCGTGTCCGCGTCCGACAGATCTCCGATATGAACCTTGAACGCCCCGTCAGGCAGAATTTCAGCCTGAAGCAGATTACCGAAGTCGCAGGTTTGGAGCAGGCGGCCCAGTTCCGACAGATGTTCGGGAAACCAGATGTCGTCATCACCGATCTGGGCAACAAATTTGCCGTTTGCCTGATTGAGAGCCGTGTCCCGATGAGCTTCGCCGTGCCGTTCTCCCTTGGGGAAGGAAAAAACACGGATCCTCTCGTCACGCCCTGCCAGCTTCTCCGCTTCCTGCACGGTCTCTTGGGGGGCGCCGTCACATACGATGAACAGTTCGAAATCTTGCAGGGACTGGCCCAGAACACTCTCGACGGCGAATGGCAGAAGCGCGGGAGGTCTGTTGACCGGCAGCAGGACGGTGAAGCGCGGATGGGTCACGGCAATCCTGCGAGCGCTCTGAGTTCGGCAATGCGCCTGACGATCAATGCGCCTTCTGCAGCCGAGGACTTTGGAGCAGCTCCCCCTTCCAGATGCGCGACGAATGCTTCCAGTTCGGCCAGAAGAGGCATTTTCGTGCCAACCTCGATTTGCTGAGGCTTCTGGCCGTGATCTCTCGGAGCAAGGAGAATGCGATCGTCATAGGATGAGGCCAGTTGGGCCACCGCCTTGCTGCCGATTACGACGGCGGAGCGTTTTGGGGCCGGATGGAGGGAAGAGATCTCCATGGTGACGGTGAGCGGTTCCCCATCGTTTTGGAGACGGGCAATCAGGTCCTCACCACCCAGGCCCGGGATCTGGGCGATCGCCGAATGAGCCTTGGGCAATGTTCCCAGGATTTCGAGTGCGATCGAAAGATCATGCGGCATCAGGATCCAGAGGCTGTCGACATCCTTGTGAGGATTGCCCCAGCCGAGCCGATAGGTGCGCACCGCTTCGATCTGGCCCAGAGCGCCGGATTTTGCCAGTTCCGCAAGTTTCAAAATGCCGGGATGATAGCGCCACTTGTCCATGACGAAGAGACGTTCCTGCAGCGTATCGGCAAGTCTTTGCGCCGCCTGTGCGTCGTTGGTGACCGGTTTCTCGCAGAAGATCGGCCGGTTCCGCGGTGCAAGTGCGTCGATGCAGGCCGCGTGAAGCACTGTTGGTGGCGCAACGACATATCCCGCGCAGTCAGGAAGCTTGGCAGCGCTATCGCACACCGAAGCGGCTCCGGCCTCCCGGGCGGCGTGCTGGCTGTCCGAACCGGGCACCGCCACGTGCACGTTTACACCCAAGCTGCGCAGATCGCGAAAGATGAGCTTTCCCCACCGGCCAAAGCCAACCAGACCGATATCAGTCATGGCTGTGTCCAACAGCCGGCGATGTGAAATTGCAGGTGACTGCGTAATCAGGCATTGGCGTCCGCATAGAATTTATCAAGCATCTGCGAATAGTTGTCGGCTGTTCTGTCTCTATCGGAAAGGACAGGGTCCTTCGTTGGCCAAGACAGGTTCAGTTCCGGACAATCGAACTTGCAGCCCAATTCGTCCGTCGGGTCAAAGTAGGTGGAAACGGAATAAAGATGCGTCGCGGCTTGCGGAAAATAAAATCCGTGGCAAACACCCGGCGGAATTGAAACAGCTCGTCTGTTTTCCGCTGAAAGATCGAGAAACTGCGATGTTCCAATGGTCGGGCTGTCGCGGCGTATGTCATGCAGACCAAGCAGCATCTTTCCGGACAGGACCATCAGATAATCGTAGTGATCCTTGTGCACGTGAACACCGCGCAATGTGTCTTCTTTCGAGGTGACGATGTTCCACTGGATCGACTTGAAACCGGTGAGCCAAGTCTCCCGGTAGATTTCGGTGAAACTGCCGCGGTCATCGATGTGCGAAACCAGGTCATGGACAATCACGCCTTCAATTGACGTTTCTTCGGTTTTCATCGAATTGCCAGACCCCAACGATCGTTTTTCTCGCGCAAGCTTCGCGGCCCATCCGGACCCAGGGACAGACTAACAGGTTTCACGACGATGTGGAGGCCAGCATCGGAACAGCGTTTGAGGGAAGGGGGCTTTCCCAAGTCCTCAGAAACTGATCTTGGCGCCCAGGCGAACCGATGCGGATAGTGTATCGGCGCTGTCGTAACCGCCTTCTATTCCGGCGAGAAATTTCGTGCCCTCATTGACCTGCCACACGGCATCGGCTGCCGCAAAACCGCGGAGCACCGCATCGTCGTCGTCGACGGACAGGTTCAAGGCAGCTCCCTGCAGGGTGCCGTCGACACTGTCGTTTAGCGTGAAGATGCCGTCGATACCCGCATTCGCACTGAGATAGAGCGTGCCGCCATTCTGGACGATGGGGGCATGATCGTAGGTCGCCTGCGCGCGCAGTTCCAGAACGTGCAGCGACCGGCCGGAAACCGAAAGGCCGGTTGCGCTTTCATCGGCGTCGCCCGTTTGCCAGAGACCCGAGTAGCGCACACGAGCGCTGGGTGTCAGCGTACCCTCACTCAGGGCGAAGGCATGGCCGAGGCGCGCAGAGGGCGTGACGTAGACATAGTCGTAGTCGATGGAAAGGTCCTGCAGGCCACCGACAACCATGTTGTTGAGGACGGTGACCTCTTCATCGCTCTTCAGGTAGCCGCCGAGAAGGCTGAATTGAGCAAAGGTCGCCTGCCAGGAGCGGCTGAGATAGCCACCGGCGTGGATGCTGTAGCTGAAGGCCGAGTGAATGTCGCCGTCGCTGGTCGTCCTGCCGATGGTGAAACCACCGGCAACACCGGCGGCAAGCCCTTCGGCGAATGTCTTCTCAGCCCCGGCAGTGATGCCGCCGAATGTATGGTCGAACCCGTCGCTGCCTTGCCTGGAAAGAACACCGCCAAGAGGCGTGACCCAAAGCGCGGTGGCGTTTTGCTCTTCCGGAGCCGGACCGTTGGTTGCGACGAAGGACGTGCCGCCCAGTCGATTGAGGTCCATCTGCTGTTCAAGGCTGCCGGTGACAGCGCGCGTCATGGTGTTGAAGGTCTGGGCAACCGTGTCCAGCCGGAAGTCGTCCGGATTAAGGATGGTGATCGTGTTGCCGTTGGTCGCTGAAGTGAGGCCTGCCGTCGTTAGCGTTCCCGGGATGCTGCTGAAGGTCAGGATCGCCGTTCGCCCGGCCGCGTAGTTCAGGGTTGCTGTGGTCGGATCGGTAAAGGTCAGAACACCCTGAAGTATGGTGCCATTGTTCAGGGTAACGGTTGCAACAGAACCATCGACATAGATCGAGGACCCGTTGCTGCTGTAGATCTCGCCGGAGTTGGTGATCGTGACATTGTCACCGTCAACGGCAATGCCATGTCCGACATCGTCATGATCTCCGGAAATCGTGCCAGTGTTACGTAGCGTGCCGCTGTTGGAGATGGTGACGTCATCGCCATTGGATTCGATCGGGTTGGCGTCTTCCCCAGAAACATTAATCGTGCCCGAGTTGGTGATAGCGGCGCGGTCACCATCATTGTCGATGCCGTCTGCCAGCGTACCGGACATGGTTATCACACCGGTATTGATCAGGATGACATCGTCGCCGTCGCTGTCAAAGCCGTCCGCGTCCTCGCCAGTCGTTGTAATCGTTCCGGTGTTGGTTATCTTCGCGTCGTCTTCATCGGTGTCGATCGCATAGGCGTCGTCACCTGTCGTGGTGATCGTGCCTGAGTTCAAGACGGTCGGACGGTCGCCCTCGGCATTGATGCCATAGGCAGCTTCACCAGTGGTGGAAATCGTGCCGGAGTTGGTGATGTCCGTGTCCGCACCAAGCGACAAGATTGCATCGGATTCCTTGCCCGTTGTGGTGATGGTACCCGCGTTGGTGACCGTGAAGTCGTCCCCGTCACCGGCAATGCCGAAGGCACGGCTGCCGGTAGTGGTTATGGACCCGTTGTTGTGAACGGTGGCTTCGTCTTCGTTCGACCCAATACCGGCAAAATTAGGTGTGCCAATGGTTGTCTTGGTGACTGTAATGGTGCCGTTGTTGGTTGCTGTCTGATTGTCGTTGTCCAGAACGAGGCCATCCTGATCGGTAACCTCGATGGTGCCGCCGTTCTCGACTGTTCCGGTGTCGCCAACGTCCGTCAGTGTCTGTGTTGTGGTGACCGTGGTGCCTGAGCCGATGGTAATATCACCGGCAAGGCCTTTTTCCGGACCAAGCAAAACCAGGGCGCAACTGCAAAGCAGAAAAGCCTTGAGTTGGCGGCGATGCTGAAGGGCGGATTTCGTCTGGATTGGCAACGGCCTGTCGCTACACAAGTTAACGTCTCACCTGGCTATTATTGTTGTATTCCGAGAAAGACGCCACTGCTCGTCCGCAGAAACCTTAACGAATGAAACGTTTATGTGTCATCGGTAGAAATAGCAATCGATTTGGTTACGTTGTGCGTGTAACCATGCCGTGTATTAATTGAAATCTAAACTTTAAGACTTGTCGGCCGGATCTTCTTTTTTGGCAAACGAGACAAGCTCACCCATGAAGTCCGAGATGGTCGGTCCTGTGCCGGTCACGAACGGTGCCGGCCTGCAGACTGCAATTGCTGCAATGCCGATGCGGGCCGTGAGCAGTCCATTGACCACGCCTTCGCCCAGGCGGGCGGAAAGTCGAGCCGCCAGACCGTGACCCAGCACCTGCGAGGCAAGGCTGTCGCCTGCTGCCATGCCGCCGGTCACTGCCAGGTGTGCCATGACGTGTTTTGCGAGGCGCAGGAAGCCAAGTGTGCCGGGTCTCCCGCCGTAAAGGGCGGACAGGCGCCGGATCGTGCGCAGGTTCTCGAAAAGGACCGCCAGCAGATCGACCAGTGCCCGTGGGCTGACGGCCGTGACGATGGAAACGCGCTTTGCACTGTTCATCACGATACGCCGGGCTTCCAGGTCGAGCGGGCTGAGCAGATCGCGTTCGGCCAGTTTCACCAGATCCCGGCCGTCGATGACTTCCCGCATATGCCCTGCCAGCGCCTTGCGGCCCTGGGCCGTTTCGGGACGGTCCTTGTAGAGTGTGAGCAGTTCCTTCAGGCCGACTGATGCCGCCTTCGCGTCATCTGCTTCGGCCGCGCTCTGCAGCCGGTCTCGCAGGTGGTCTATTCGGCCGAGGCGCATGAGGCCCGCGATCTCGCGAATGACCAGGCCGAGCAGGCCAAGTGCCGCCAGAACGGCAAGAGCCACACCCAGCCATCCCAGCCAGTCGGTCCGGGCAAAGAGATCCCGTATCAGGCTGTCGACCGCAAGGCCGACAGCCAGCGAGACGAGGCCGGACAGGCCGATCATCAGCCACTTGCCGAACCGAAATCCGGATCTGGGAGTGCTGGCGGCGCGGGGAAGGCGAGGTTCCTCGTCGTCAATGAAGGCCTGGGTGACCAGGGCTTCGCCGGCCGAGGGCATCCTTGTTTCGTCATCGGTCATCCGCACCTTGGAATCATCGAGACGGAAGGCGGTCGGTTTGCGATTGGACGGGGGCTGGGAACCGGTCATGCCAGGCGATCTCCGATCAGGAATTCGAGGGCGCGGTCAAGCCGGATATGCGGCAGAGACAAAGTCAGGCCTTCTGCGGTCTTGTCGAGTTCCGGCGGCCGGAACCTCAGGAACTGAAGGTCTGCCTGAGCGGTTTGAAAGCTTGCTCGAAGTGCTTCAGAAACTGAGTCAGCTTGTCCAAAAAGTGATTCAGGGTCGTCCGGCAAGTCACCGGGAAACATGGCGATTTCGGTTTTTCCGTCGTAGGTGTCACCGTTCAGCCGTTCGCCCGGCAACGGTGTTCCAAGGATCGCAGGCAGAGCTTCGCCGCGATGTTTGACCGTTGCCTCACGCGTCGCACGGACCGCAGCCATGGCCAGCACTTCGACCTCCGCACCCTTGAATGTTGCCTTCTCTTCTGCTCGGGCAACCAGTCTCTTCAGGATCAGCTCCAGTCGGTCGTGATCCGATCTGTGCAGGTGGTCTGCCTTGGTCGCCGCGAACAGGATGCGGTCGATCCGTCGCGAAAGGATGGAGGACAGCCAGCTGCGTTTGCCCGGACGGAAAGCTCCGAGAACTTCGGTGAGGGCGGTCTCCAGATCGGCAATCGCATGCGGCCCTGCGTTCAGGGCATGAAGGACATCGACCAGCACGATCTGGCGGTCGAGGCGCGCGAAGTGATTACGGAAGAACGGACGTACAACGTGTGTCTTGTAGGCCTCGTATCGCCGCTCCATCATCGCCCGCAATGTGCCTGTCCTTGCCGGGGCGGCGTCTGCCGGAATGTCCAGCGGTGCGAAGGTCAGGGCCGGGGAGCCGTCGAGATCCCCGGGCATCAGGAAGCGTCCCGGGGGAAGCATGGACAGGGCGTGGGCGTCGGCTCTGCAGGCAGCCAGATAAGTTTTGAAATTTGCCGCCAGCTCTTGTGCCGCCGGTTCGCTTTCCTCCGCGTTCGCATCCGTGGCGACCAGGATTTTCAGAAACGGCGCGGCGATCTCCGCCCGGTTTTCCGCCCGGGCGCGCCGCATTGCCTCGGCGGAAAAGGTGGCATAGTCCTTGCCGAGAAGCGGCAGATCCAGCAACCACTCGCCGGGATAATCGATCAGGTCGAGATGAAGGCGGCCGGGACCAAGCTTGCGGTGGAAGTAGGAGGCGCTCTCATAGTCGATGGTCAGGCGCAGCTCGGAGACCTGACGGGTCGATTCCGGCCAGATACGCTCACTCACCAGGGCACGCACGTGCGCTTCATAGTCGAAGCGCGGCACGGCGTCGTCAGGTTGCGGCTGAAGCCTTGCGCCGGTCATTCTGTGCCCGGAAGCGGCGCTGAAGAGCGGCAGGCGGCCACCATGAACGAGGTTGTGCACCAGCGCGGTCAGAAAGACGGTCTTGCCTGCGCGCGCAAGTCCGGTCACGCCCAGCCGGACGCTCGGCACTGCCAGGTCGGTTGCCGCATCGGCAAGATTGGCCAGTGTCAGCCGGGTTTCTTCTGCAAGTGTCGTCAATGGGTTCACAAGGGCCTCCAGCGCGTTCATGTAGGCGCAGGCGGGAACAAGTACAATCCGGGACTCGGCTGATGCTCTAGTCGAGGTCTTCCTTCAGGTCCCGTGGTTTGACGAAACGTTCCAGATGGCCGGTCTTCGGCTGCAGCTCCGACCAGTCGGCAATGTCGAAATCGATCACGGCAAGAGCGCCAGTCGGAAACTTTTCCTGAATATCGGCAATCGCGTCGCTGGATGCCGTGCCGCTGAGGCTCAACGCCGTATCCTCGGTTGCCGGGTTATGGCCAATGACCATGAGGTTCTGGGCCCGGCCACCATAGCGGCGGATCAGCCCGACATAGTCGTCTTCGCTTTGCTGGTAGAGGTCGGACACCAGGTGGATCTGTGTTTCCTGTGTGAGGGTCGGCAGAAGGCGGGCCAAGGTTTCCCGGGTCCTCTGTGCAGTAGAGCACAGGATCTGGTTGGGCTGCAGGCCCTGTTCCTTCATGTAACGGGCCATCTTGACGGAGGCGGTCTTGCCGCGGCTGTTCAGAGGCCGGTCGATGTCGGCCAGGTTCGCGTCGCCCCAGTCTGATTTAGCGTGTCTGAACAAAAGGAGCCGCATTGTCTTTCCTGGTTCCTTGAAAGTGGAAAGTGTGCCGGCGGGTCAAAAGCCGGACTGCCGGTCAGTTCTGGTTGGCAAGCGCCATGGTGAAGGCGGTTACTGCCGGTCCGATCTCCACTTCCTGAGTCGGCAGCGTGTAGGACAGCCACAATGTATAGTCCGATGTGGTACCGGAAAAGTACCACATCGTTTCGCACAGGCTTGTCGGCGTCCAGTTGCGGGTCCGGAAGGAGATGCCGGAGGCGGCTGCGCCCGTCAGCTTGATCGGTTCGAATCCGGCTGCCTTGTAATTGCGGGAAAATGTCAGCGCTTCGCGGCGGCCGGTGCCCTGCAGGTGCTTGCGCAGGACAGCGGTAATGCCGTCGCGGCCGGTGTAGATGCATCCCGCCTGGCTGACGGCATCACCCTCCATCACCTTGATGCGGTAGTAATCGCCGATCATGTCGGGGCAGCGCAGGCCGGTGAAATGGCGCAATCCGCCGACATCGCTTTGCCAGCCTGCGTCCTTTTCGGGAGGCACTTGTGCAAGAACAGGCCCGCTCGCCGCTATCGGCAGCGTGAGCATCGCCAGCACCAGAAGAGCGGTGGCCTGTTTCACCAAGTCAGTCTCCTTGTCACCCCGACCCGAAGATCGCGTTTTGCCCGGTCCGCCGCCCGGGCGCTCAGCCTCGACCAGCTTTCACGTTGAGGCAGGTCCGGATCTTCAGGACCGTTCCCGCCGCGCCATGAATGCCAGGCGTTCGAACAGGTGCACGTCCTGTTCGTTCTTCAACAGCGCGCCATGCAGCGGCGGTATCAGTTTGGAGCTATCTTGTTGACGAAGGGTTTCAGGATCGATGTCTTCGTTCAGCAGCAGTTTGATCCAGTCGATCAGCTCCGAGGTCGAGGGCTTCTTCTTCAGTCCGGGGACGTCGCGTACGTCATAGAAGAGGCGCAGTGCCTCCGACAGGAGCCGTTGCTTGATGCCGGGAAAATGCACTTCAACGATTTCCGACATGGTATCGGCATCGGGGAACTTGATGAAATGGAAGAAGCACCGGCGCAGGAAGGCGTCGGGCAGGTCCTTCTCGTTGTTTGATGTGATGATGACCACCGGGCGCTGCTTTGCACGGACGGTTTCACCGGTCTCGTAGACGTGAAACTCCATGCGGTCGAGTTCCAGGAGAAGATCGTTCGGAAACTCGATATCGGCCTTGTCGACTTCGTCAATCAGCAGAACCGGCCGCTCTTCAGCGTCGAATGCTTCCCAGAGCTTGCCCTTCCGGATGTAGTTGTTGATGTCCTTGACGCGCTCGTCACCGAGCTGGCTGTCGCGCAAGCGCGATACGGCGTCATATTCATAAAGGCCCTGCTGAGCCTTGGTGGTGGATTTGACATGCCATTCGATCAGCGGGGCTTTCAGGGCGACCGCAACCTGTTCGGCGAGCACGGTCTTGCCGGTGCCGGGTTCACCCTTGATCAGCAACGGCCTCTCCAGGGCGACTGCGGCGTTGACCGCGACCCTCAGGTCTTCCGTGGCAATATAGCTTTCAGTTCCTTCAAAGCGCATTTGGCCGTCCGTTTTTCCTAGGTTGGCCGCAAGGTGGCAGGCCGCGCGCAGCTGTGCAAGCCCGTAAAAGGCAGGAGTGCCGGCGCACGGCAATTTTGAACATCTGCCACTGGCCAGAGCGGAAGTTTTTGCCTGTCGGGTCGTGACCTGCCGGGTTCTTTTTTCCGCATCTGGAAAAGGAAAATTTCCTAAGATTATGAAATAAAACGATAAATTATGTTCTCGTCAAACTGGCACGGCCTTTGCGGAGGAAGGCCGATTATGGGCGTAAGCCCGCGTCGCAGTGCCCGATCTATAAAGAGGACCGCAAATGGGTATTTATGGGGCTATCAACTCGGCTGTCTCCGGACTGGCTGCGCAGGCTACGGCTCTGGAGAATATTTCCGGTAACGTCGCAAACTCGCAGACGACCGGTTACAAACGGCTCGACACGACCTTTTCGGATCTGGTTTCCGGGGGTGGGTCCAAGCAGGCCCAGCAGGTTTCCGGAACCACCTTCGCCACATCCCGCGCCACCAACACCGTGCAGGGTGATATCACGTCGGTCGACGTCGATACCTACATGGCCATCAACGGCGCTGGCTATTTCGTCGTGACCAAAGCGTCCGACGTGGTCGACGGCTCGACCACCTTCGCAGATGAGACCTACTACACCCGCGCCGGTGACTTCGAGCGCGACAAGGAAGGTTATCTGATCAACAGTTCCGGCTATTACCTGCAGGGCTTCCCGCTGGACCCGAATACCGGAAATGCGATCGGCGACAACCCGGCCGTAATCCAGATCGAGAACCAGCCACTGGCAGCATCCGCCACCACGACTGTGGACTACCAGGCCAACCTGCCACGGGTTCCCGCGACTGCCGACTATGATGGCACGGATGAAACCACTGCCCTCCTGAACGCTTCGGTTGGTGCCGGCAACGTTGCCGTTGCAGACGAAACCGACTTCCTGAACAGCTCCATTTCCGGCGGATCCACAACGATCTATAATCAGAACGGTACGGCGATGAACGTCGAAATCCGTTATGCCAAGACCGCGAACTACGATGCTGGCCCGCCCATCGTTGAGGACGCCTGGTCGATGTATATCGGTACTGGCGGCGATGCGACCGATGCCTGGTATGATGTTGGTACCGTCCAGTTCGACGATACCGGCGAGATGACGACCCTGACCGCCGGTGCCATGGCCGGTTCCGCAGTGAACGGTACGGGCGACGGCTTTACAATCTCCTCGCTGACCATCGGCGGCACGACGGCAACAGACGTCGAGTTCTCCTTTGCCGACGGCTCCCTGACCCAGTATTCCGACAAGGACGGCAGGGCCAGCTCCGTGTCGCTGGATCCGGATGGCTATCCTGCAGGTGAGCTGATCGGGGTGGCTGTAGACGCTTCCGGCCGAGTCATTGCCAGCTATTCCAACAATCAGCAGCGTCCGGTTTACCAGATCCCGCTTGCGACGTTCGAGGCCGAGCAGGACCTGCAGCGCGTTGACGGTGCCGCGTTTGCGGCAACGGCCGGATCGGGAGACGCGGATCTTTCCGGAGGCGGGCAGATCCTGGCCAAGAAGCTGGAACTCTCCAACGCCGATATCGCGGACGAGTTTTCCAAACTGATCATCACCCAGCAGGCCTATTCGGCAAACTCGAGGATCGTCACCTCAGCAGACGAAATGCTCGACGATGCCCTGAATATGGTCCGGTAACACCGCCTAGGCCGGCGGGGCACTGACCCGCCGGCCACCTGGCCTGGTCGCGTATAAGGAAGGAGAAGCCGCCATGGGTCTTACAAGTGCCCTGAATACCGCGGTTTTCGGAATCACCTACAATCAGCGTCAGCTGGACGTCACCGCGTCCAACATTGCGAACGCGGATACGGCCGGCTATTCGAAAAAAATAATTTCGGCGAATGTCTACTTCGACGGCAACGGCAACGTCGCCGGAATGAATGCGACGGAAGTGCGCCGGATTGTCAACGAGCAGATCCAGTCCGACTATTTCAACTCTCTCGCCGACACCAGCTACTCCCGGCAGATTGCGGATTTTACCGACCGTCTGGACGATATCTTCGGCACGATCGACGACAAGAGTTCGTTGTCGTCCCTTGCAGGCAATCTTTCAGCTGCACTTGCCGGCCTGGTAAACGATCCGGGCAACTATGCCGTTCAGAAGGATGTGGTATCGGCCGCCGAAGCTTTTGCGCGCGAAATCAACTCGTCCTATGAGCAGATCGCGGACCTGCGCCAGGAAGCGGACAACGCACTTGCTTCCCAGACAGATAGCGTGAATGGCCTGCTCTCAAGCATCGAAGACATTGACGAGGCGATCCAGAACGCGACCCAGTCCGGTGTTTCGACCGCCGACATGGAAGACGAGCGCGACCGGCTGATTGAGCAGTTGTCCGGTTATATCGACATCGACGTCACCAAGAACGACAACAATTCCATTTCCATCCGTACCGCAAGCGGGGACCAGCTTTACGCAGACGGCCAGGCATCGACGCTGACCTTCGATGCCACGCATCTGCTGCAGCCGGGCCAGGCAGGCAACTCGGTGATGGTGAGAACGCCAGGCGGCACCCAGTTCGATCTCATCGCGTCGTCGAAATCTGGTTCGATGCAGGCAACTGCTGAACTGCGCGATGATATCCTGGTCGAGGCGCAGACGCAGCTCGACACGATTGCTGCCGAACTGTCACTTGCCTTTTCCAATGTGAATGTTGAAAGCACAGCTGCGACCGTCGGTCTGGACAGCGGTTTCGATCTCGATGTGTCCGCGCTTCAACCGGGCAACACGATCACGCTGGATTACACCGACAGCAGCGGCAATCCGCAGACAGTCACTCTCGTGGCCGTGGACGATCCCGCACTGCTGCCGCTGGACAACTCCGCTACGGCAAATCCGGGCGACACGGTCTTCGGTATCGACATTTCCAGCGGTGTTCCGGCAACCTATATCACCAACATCACCGCAGCGCTTGCCGGTACAGGTCTTCTGGTCAGCAATGACGGGTCGGACAACCTTCGGGTTCTCGGCGACAACACGGCGCCGACCAGCGTTGAAAGCCTGAGTGCGAATGTCACCGTGACGGCGAATTCCGATCAGGGGTTGGGACTTGCGATCTTCGTTGACCAGCGGGCTGGGACGGACCTCTTCACCGATGCGCTTGAAGGCAGTGGCCAGCGGCTCGGCTATGCCTCCGGAATCAGCGTTAATCCGGATCTTCTGGCCGATAGCGCGCTTCTGGTGAACTATCAGACCACGCCGACACCGAATACGACCAACGATCCTGCGCGTGCGCAGTTCCTGTCGGATGCTCTCAGCGTCGGCACGAAACACTATGACCCGGGCTCGGGTATCGGCAGCGCGTCGACACCGTTCCAGGGAACGCTGCTGGGTTTTGTCAACCAGACCGTCGCGTTTCAGGGCAACCAGGCGGAAGACGCAGCCACATATGCGGATTCCAAGGAAGCGCTGACCATGAACCTCGCCATTCGTTACGAGCAGAGCTACTCGGTCGATCTCGACGCCGAACTGGCCTTCATGGTTCAGCTGGAAAACGCCTATGCGGCCAATGCCCGCGTCATGCAGACCATCAAGGAACTCTTCGAAGAGCTCCTGAACATCGTTTAAGGTTGGGTGCGTTATGGCAGTTTCGAATATCACTACCTCCCGGACTTACCTGACCCGCCAGCTCGGCGAGCTCAACGATCTGCTGGCAAGCAAGACAACCCAGCTCGCCAGAGGCAAGGTCGGTACCACATACGGCGAAGTAGGCGACCGCCGGCTTCTGGACATTCAGCTGACCCAGAAAGTCAGCATGATCGAGAGCTACCAGGACACCATCACCATCGCCAATTTGCACCTGCAGACGTCGACCATGTCGCTGGAGCGTCTGGAGGATATCCGGCAGGACGCGAAATCCGCGCTCGATACCAACGATTTCGTGCTGCAGGACGATGGGCAGACGCAGACCCAGTCCCGCGCCAAACTGCTGTTGAACGAAGCGCTCAACATCCTGAACACGGAAGTCGCCGGATTTTACGTCTTTGGCGGCACGGATGCCGTTCAGGACCCGGTTGCCAAGATCGATGCCATTCTGGAGGGGGCGAACGGCCGGGACGGGCTGAAAACCGTCATGAGCGAGTATTCCCAGGCAAATCTGGGTGCCGGCAACAATGGCCGCACATCGACCTCCGCGCTGACAACCAACTACGCCGGCCCCGTGCCAACGGATTCCACCTTCACCATTGCCGAAGATGGTGCACATGATTTCGGTTTCGACATCGCATCGGTTGCCTCGACCCTGACCAACGTCGCGATCACCGGGCCTTCGGGCACTGATCCGGACAGCTTCGACGTTCAGTTCACCGGTCAGCCGGAACTTGGCGAGACCATCACTGTGGAATTCTCCCTGCCGCCAGATCACAGCGAGACGATTTCCATCGAGCTGACGGCAGCAAACAGCACGGCTGAAGACGGAACCTTCGCGATCGGCGCCGATCTTGAGGAAACGGCGCAGAACCTGCGCGATGCCCTGGAAGCGGAGATCGAGCACCAGGCTCAGACAACCCTTCGCGCCGTGTCGGACGAATGGGCTGCAGAAGAGTTCTTCAGGACGTTCGGCGGGGAAGAGCCGCAGCGGGTCGACGGACCTCCCTTCGACAGCGCAACCGCGCTGATCGGTGGCGGCTCGACGACTGTCGCCTGGTATACGGGCCGCAACACGGCCACTGACGATCCTCGCACGGACAAGAACGCGGTGATCGACAGCAATCTCACGGTCAGCTACGGCGTTCGGGCCAATGAAACACCGCTGCAGGAACTGGTCCAGTCGCTTGCGGCTTTCATTGCCGCGGATTTTTCGGGCGGCTCGACGATCGACGAAGAGTATTACAATACCCTGTCGACCAACCTGCGCACGACCTTGCAGCCGCCAGGTGTCGATCAGTCCGGGATCACCGATATTGCCACGGACATTGCCATCACGCATCGGACAGTGTCGCTGACCGATGACCGGCACGTGCAAATGAAGAGCAGCTACGAAGGCACGATCGCGGATATCGAGGGAATCGACCAGGATCAGGTCGCCGCCGAGATCCTGCAATTGCAGACCAATATCGAGGTTTCCTACAGGGCCTCGTCGATCGTGTTCAATCTGACCCTGTCCGATTACCTCTAGGATCGCCCGGAACTTCCGGCTTTTCCCCGGGCGGTCTTCGCTCACGGCTGCCTGGACTGCCGGTCAGGGCCGGGAAAGGCCTTGAAATATTCCCCCTTTGGGGAAACACTCTTCTGGTTGCCTTTCTTCCCGACGGATATCTTCTGGTGTCCAGTTCCAACCGGTTTGCCGCCGGGGCCTTTGGCAACGGCGCGTTCTTTTCATTATCCCTTTTCAAAAAACAGATCGCGGCATACCGCGTAAAGATCGACACCATGGGAGGGAGAGCCGATGTGTCACGTATTTGCCGGACAGGATCCGGAACGCTATGCCAGCCAGACCCGGCGGTTGCGGCTCAACGGACAGAGCACGAGCATCCGACTGGAAAATTCCTTCTGGGCAATTCTGGATCAGATTGCTGCATCGGAAGGGGTGACGACACCGCATTTCATCTCGACGCTGCATTCAGAAGTGATCGAACTGCGCGGTGAACCGAAGAATTTCACATCGCTGTTGCGTTGCGCCTGTCTGAAGTTCCTCGAGATTTCGTCGAACCAGCACGCGGCTTCGATTGCCGCTGAATGACATTTTGCGCTGCAGCGCAAGTTTTACCGCTCGCAGTATAAGCATACTACCCGGGCGATAGTTGCCACGCGCTACGCTTCCGTCATGCAAATACAAGCAGAGCGGAGTAACGCGTGGCGAAAGCAATACATTCTATGATCCGTGTTCTGGAAGAGCACAGGTCTCTTTCCTTTTATGAAAAAGCATTCGGGCTGACCGTAGCGGATCGTCTGGATTTTCCCGATTTTACCCTGATCTACCTGCGCAACAGCGACTCCGGCTTCGAGCTGGAGCTGACCGTCAACAAGGGGCGGACAGAGCCCTATGACCTGGGCGACGGCTATGGGCATCTTGCGTTCAGTGTCGATGACCTCGACAGCGAACACGCACGCTTCGAAGCAGCAGGTCTCAATCCAAGAAAACTGGTCGATTTCGCACCGGCGGGAGACGTCATAGCGCGCTTCTTCTTCGTTGCGGATCCCGATGGCTATCAGATCGAGGTGCTTCAGCGCGGCGGTCGATACGAATGAATTGAATTGAACGGGAGGAGAGCATGAAAACCGAAAACAGTCCGAGAGGTCTGACCAGACGACAGCTTCTGGCCCGGGCGACGGCGGCAGGCGCTGCCTTCGTCACCGGGACCGGATTTCTGGCAGCAAGGGACGGCGCCTGGGCGACGGAGCTGACGGCACTCAAGCCGGACAGTTTCGCGACGCTGGTGCAGATGGCGCGGGACATCTACCCGCACGACCATGTCGGCGACGAATACTATGTCATTGCCGTCAAGGGATATGACACGCCCGACCACGCCGAGGATATCGAGGCCGGTATCGAGGCCCTGAACGGAGCAGCCCAGGGGAGAGGGCATGCTTCCTATCTTGCGATCGGCTGGGAACGTGACAGGGCGGACCTGCTGCGGTCCATGGAGGACAGCCCGTTCTTTCAAAGGGTCAGGGGCGGACTGGTAACGGGTCTCTACAATCAGAAAGCAGTCTGGCCGCTGTTTGGCTACGAGGGAGCTTCCTACGAACTGGGCGGCTACATCGACCGGGGCTTCAACGACATCAACTGGCTTTGAGCCTTAGGGAGGAAACCATGGCTGCACCATTTGACCTGAATGACGACACGGTTGTCGTCGTGATCGGAACGGGCGCCGGTGGCGGTGTGCTTGCCAACGAGCTGGCGCAGAAGGGCGTAAGTGTCGTGGCTCTGGAGGCGGGCGGACGCTATCTTCCGGATGATTATGTCAACGACGAGTGGGAAAGCTTCGGGCAGCTTGCCTGGGTCGACCCCAGAACCACGTCTGGCGACTGGCGGGTTGCAAAGGACTTTTCCGGCCTGCCGGCCTGGATCGTCAAGGCCGTCGGGGGGACCACCGTTCACTGGGCCGGGGCGTCGATCCGCTTTCAGCCACATGAGTGGAAGGCGAAAACGTCCTACGGCAATGTCCAGGGAGCCAATCTGCTCGATTGGCCGCTGGATGCGGAGGAAATGGACCCCTGGTACACGCTTGCCGAAACAAAACTGGGCGTGACGCGCACAGGGGGGCGGGCAGGACTGCCGGGCAACAACAACTACCTGGTGTTCGAGAAGGGCGCCAAGGCGCTCGGCTACAAGGAAGTCCATACAGGCCGGATGGCCATCAACTCGGCCGACTATGACGAGCGTATTGCCTGCCAGCAGACCGGTTTCTGTTTTCAGGGCTGCAAATGGGGAGCGAAGTGGTCCGCCGCCTACACGGATATTCCGCGGGGCGAGGCAACCGGAAATCTGGAAGTTCGCGACCAGGCCCATGTCGCACGAATCCTGCACGACGATGCAGGCAAGGTGACCGGGGTCGAATATTTCGACAAGGACGGCAATCTGCAGCTTCAGAAAGCCCGTGTCGTCTGCGTTGCCGGCAATTCCTTCGAAAGCCCGAGGCTGTTGCTGAATTCAGCGTCTTCCATGTTCCCGGACGGTCTTGCCAACAGCTCCGGCCAGGTCGGTCGCAATTACATGCGCCATACCACAGGCTCGGTCTATGCCATTTTCGACCAGCCGGTGAAGATGTGGCGTGGAACAACGATGGCGGGGATCATTCAGGACGAAGCCCGTCACGACCCGTCCCGCGGCTTTGTCGGCGGATATGAACTTGAAACCCTGGCTCTTGGACTGCCGTTCATGGCGGCGTTTCTTGATCCGGGGGCGTGGGGCCGGGAATTCACAAGTGCGCTCGACGGTTACGAGAACATGGCGGGCATGTGGATCGTCGGTGAGGACATGCCCCAGGAAACCAACCGCGTCACGCTCAATCATGATGTGAAGGACAGCTTTGGCCTGCCGGTGGCGAACGTCCATTTCGATGATCATCCCAACGACGTCGCAATGCGCAATCATGCCTACAAGCAGGGGATGGCCATCTACGATGCCGTCGGGGCGACCCGGACCTTCCCGACGCCGCCTTACCCGTCTACCCACAATCTGGGCACCAACCGGATGTCGGAAAATCCGCGGGACGGGGTGGTCAACCGCTGGGGGCAAACCCACGACATTGCCAATCTGTTCGTGTCGGACGGGTCCCAGTTCACCACGGGCGCTGCCGAAAACCCGACCCTGACGATCGTGGCACTAGCCATCCGTCAGGCCGATCATATCGCCCGGGAAATGAGTGCCGGCAATCTGTAGTCCCGTGAGGGCCGGCTTCCGGAAGGCTGGGCTTTCAAAGCCCGGCCAACGCGGAGGTTCTGATTGGATTGCCGGGAGCGCACGGGGCCGGTGCTGAATATCTCATGGCTGCAAATCCTGCCCGCAGCTTGAGGACCCGCTGATCTCCGGTGGAGGCTTCCTCCGTTTCTGCCGGAGGAGGGCAGGTGAACGTTGCAGTCAAGAGAAAGGCCGCCGAGGTTACCCTGGCGGCCTTTCTTGATCTTCTATCGTGTTTTCCGAGGCTGTTCTTGAACCGGCCGCGCCGGGATCAGGACCTCAGACCCTCGGCAATCGAACGATTGATGCTGATGAGGGTATCGAGCTTGTTTTCGTCGTCAGTCGTCATGACTGTCATGGTCTGCTTGAACACGAACACGCCCAGCGAGGCGATGTTGTTCTTGATGTCCTGAGGCAGTTCGCTTTCAGGACTGGTCGCGGACGTCACGAGAATTGTCCAGAGCTTGCGGTTGTACACCAGGGCGTCATCTTTTTCCGCAAGCGAGGAATTTGCCCATTCATCCTTGATCAACTGAAGCCGGGCTGCGGCCTTCATCAGCAGATTCGCTTCCAGCTCCCTCGGTGACATCGCCACCTGGCTTGTTTTCTGGTAAGCCTGCGCTGCCTGTTTGTACATGACTGATCAGCGTCCCTTCGTACTCGATGAGCTTACGTGCTTCTTTCAGTGCTTTATAGAAGGCGCCGGTTAGTATGGCGTTACTAATCCTGGTGACAAAAGGGATCGTACTCGGCGCGGCTTTCACTATGTCATTGACGAGGCTGAAGTAACTCTCCTGTATCTTCTCCAAGTCAGTTGACAGATACATCAGCTGAACGGCTAGGTAGACCCGTTTGGCTGGTGTATCCGCAGTGGCCGGCGTGAGAATATCCTTTTCTCGCAGAATGGGAGCCTGGCCTTCGATAAAGAGGCGAGTGCGTTGATTGTCATTGGTGATAACGCTTTCCCCAATGATAATTCGCTCGCCCGGTTTCAGCTCGACCTTGAGCGCCATTCCGTGACCTCCACGCAGAAGTATCGCTGTGAAACGTTAACGAAATCGTTAACGATTTGCCCCCGATACCTTAATGATAACTGCCGCCGGTGTTAACCGAACAGGCTCAAGACGCTCTGATCTGCCTGGTTGGCCAGAGACAGAGCAGTCGAAGAAAGCTGCTGACGGGTTTGCAGCGCCAGCATGTTAGCACCTTCTTCGTTCATGTCCGCAATAGTTAGGTGGCCAGCGCCAACCTCCAGCGTGTTGATCAGATTTTGGGTGAAATCGGTCCGGATTTCCACAGTCGAAAGAGCCGTACCCATCGAACGGGCCGCATTGCGAAGCTCGTCGAGCGCCGCGTTGATGGCCTGAAGCGTTCGATCGATATCCGTATCCGACTTGAATTCGGACGGCGCTGCCGTCAGTGACACGATTCCTGTCGTCGATCCGAGCGTCGTTCGGTTGAAGTCGCTGTTGCTGCTGGAAATGTCGAAAGAGACTTCGCCGATAAGGCTGATGCTGCCGCCCGAGAAGGTGGCATCCAGGCCCTTTACGTTGTTGATGAAGGTCACGAGATCGCTGACCGTGGTTTCTTCGTCTATCTCAAGAGAGGCCGGTTCGAAGCCGTTGCCGTCGGTGATCGTGATCGTGTCGCCGGCCTGGAAGCCGCCGGAGGAGACCAGCGTTGCCGTGGAACTGAGAGGAGACACCGTCATCGTGGTCGTTGTGCCGCCGGTGTCGCCACCGTCCGTCGCTGCGCCACCACCGGTGTTGTCCTTGGAAATATAGAGAGGGTTGTCGAGACCGGACGTGATGGTGATGGAGTCCGTGGCTTCGTCAAAAGTGGCGTGCACGCCGTTCAGATCGTTCAATGCGTCCACGTAGTCCTGCACCGTGGTGATGTCGGTACCGACCGTCAGGTTGGTGGTGCCGGAGGAATCCGTGATGCTGACAACGTTGCCGGTTGCCCAGTCGGCGAGGTCCGTCAGATTCGAGGACGCCTGCAGGCCTGACAGGGAAATGGAGGTGGTGCCGCTGAAGAGGTTGAAGGACGAGGTGCCGGTGCCTCCGGCATCCAGGTCATCCAGATTGAGACCGTCATCGAGTGAAGTGTCTGTAAAATCTACCGGATTAACGGTCAGATTCGAGGTGCTGTCCTCGTTGAAGATAACTTCCAGTTCGTTGCCGGCACCGGCAAGAAGGTTCTTGCCCTTGTAGCTGGAGTCCCGTGCCATATCCTCGATCTGCTCGAGCAGATCGTTGTACTGGCTGGTGAACAGCTTGCGTTCGTATTCACTGGAGGTCTGCAAGGCCTGGTTCGCGATTGCCTTGGCCGACTCCACCAGTTTGGTGATCGACGTGATGCCCTTGTCCGCTGCCCTGATCGTCTGAACCGCCTGGCCCATGTTGTCCAAGAGGTTGGACAGATCACTCGCGCGGTCGTTCAGGGATTGTGCCGTGAAATAGGAGTTTGGATTGTCGAGCGCCGTGTTGACCTTCAGGCCCGTTGCCAGGCGCGTTTGCGTGATCGACTGCAAATCCGCCGTCTGTTTCAGCGACAGGAGATTGTCCCGGACAGCACTGGAGAGAACAATATCAGGCATCAGACTTCACCGCTTTCCCTATTCAGGTCTCGCCAAAGGCAACATGCGGGTAATCCAAGTCGAGCATGCACCTTTGCCGTAAATCTAAATGGAAAGTTAATCACTGATGCACGTATTAACGTCCCGTAAATAAAAGTTACCAAAAGGTTTCTTTTAAGATGTTGATTCTCAATGATAAAAAATTTCGGGTTCAGACAGTAATTCACGGCGTAAACGAAAACGGCGGACCAGTGGCCCGCCGTTTCTGATGCTTGTCTGTGAGTCGTGCGTCCGACTGATTCTCTTTGAATTAGAAGAGGGATAGCACGGTCTGGTCCGCCTGGGAGGCGAAGGACAGAGAGGTGGAAGCAAGCTGCTGACGGGTCTGAAGGGCCAGCAGGTTTGCACCTTCCTCGTTGGTGTCGGCCAGGGTCAAAAGACCTGCACCTTCCTGCAGAGTATTGATCAAGGTCTTCGTGAAGTCTTGCCGGATCTCAACAGTCGAGAGGTTGGTACCGAATTCGGAAGCCTGGGACCGCAGGTTTGACAGACTGGTGTTCAACCGGTCTATGACGCGGTTGATGTTCGTATCCGTTGCGAACCCACTGTCTGAGATCGCTTCGATCACGATGCCATCCGTGTCCGCGGTAAAGCCGGAGCTGTTGAAGTCCGTGTTGTCACTGGTCAGCGACAGGTCGGTTTCCGACGTGATGGTGATACGACCGGAGCCGTCATCGAACTTGGCCGAGACGCCGTTGAAGTCGTTGATGAAGTTTTCCAGGTCATCAACGGTGCTGTCTGCTTCAACTTCGAAGGTGCCGAGCTCGTAGCCGTTACCGTCCGTCAGCGTCAGAGTATCGCCAACAGCGAAGGAACCGGAGTCGATCAGGGCATCCGTGGTCGAGGAGAACGCGGTTGCGTCGACGAGGGTGCCTGCAAAGCTCGTGGTCGCAGAACCGTTACCACCGATGTAGAAGTCTTCATCGGAGTAGATGGTCAGTTCGCCCGTGCCGTTGTCGAATTCTGCACGAACACCGGCAATGGCGTTGAGGCCATCAACCAGATCCTGAACGGAAGCCGTCGAGGAAACACCACCGGAGAGCACGGCCGGGTTGGTGGCAGTGTCGTTGACGAAGGACAGGCTCTGGGTCGTGGAGATCAGAGTGGAGTCCGACAGGGTGGAGGAAGTGTTCAGGGCAGAACCGCCTGCATCCTGCAGGGTGATGACGGTCTTGCCGCCCTGCAGCTGCAGGGAAGAGGTTGCACCTTCGCCTTCTGCGAGGTCGGAAAGGTTCAGACCGGTGGACAGTGCGGTGTCGGTGTAGTCGACCGCTTCAATTGTCAGCTTTGAGGTCGCATCTTCGTTGAAGATGGTGGTCAGGTCGTTGCCGTCACCTGCAAGCAGGTTCTTGCCTTTGTACGAGCTGTCCTTGGCGACGTCTTCGATCTGTTCCAGCAGGGCGTTGTACTGTGCTGCGTAGGTTTTACGCTCGTACTGGCTCTGGGTCTGCAGGGCCTGGTTGGCTTTTGCCTTCGCGGTTTCAACCAGATCCGTGATGGTCTGAATGCCTTTGTCCGCGGCTTTGATGGTCTGCAGGGACTGGCCCATATCGTCCAGCAGGGTGCTGAGATCGCCTGCGCGGGAGTTCAGTCCGGATGCCGTGAAGAAGCTGTTCGGATTGTCCAGCGCGGAGTTCACCTTCATGCCGGTTGCCAGCTTGTTCTGGACGCCCGACATCAGGTCTGCAGTGGATTGAAGTGTGAGGAGGTTTTGCCGCACGGCGGCTGACAGCGTAATGTCACGCATCGGGTTATCCCTTTCCTGGGTCAAATTTCAACTGCTCTTCCTGAGCAGGTTGGGACCGATCATCGAGCGTTAACCTTAATCAATGGTTAAGCGCTTGAAAAATAGGGTTATCAGGAGGTTAACGCCGTTTTGCGACCTGTCTGAACTGTCAGGGGGATTGCCTTCTAGTGCCGAGGCAGAGTTCCAAAAAGTGCCAGTGTCTTTACTGCGAGGGCAGGGTGCCAGGTTACCGCGACAGGCATGCAAAGCCCGGAGTTCAGCGGGTTTTGTCCTCGTCGGGTTCTGGCGGGACAAGCGATCTCAAAAAAATCAATGCGAGGTGTCACGGGCGGCGGCGCCGGCCTTGCATGTTCGCGCTGGCATCCGGAGGAGGCCCGAGCAGCCATGGCAATTTGAAGGAATGGGCGTGGGCTGCGAGCCGCGTTTATATCCACCGGAACCAGAATCTTAACGATTGGGATCAGGCAAGGCTTTGAAACCGATGTTCGGGAAGAGGGGAGGTTTCGGGTTGGGGGCGTGTCTTGGGAGTGAGCTTGGGGAGTGGGGCAAAATATAGATGCGCTTAAAGGTTTCCGCGGGGCGAACGGCTGGATCGGGAAACGCGCTTGAGGATCCGGAAACAAGAAAAGCGGGCCGTGGCCCGCTTTCCAATGTCGTTCTAACCGAAATGTCTGGCTTAGAAGAGACGCAGAACGTTCTGGTCTGCCTGTGCTGCGAAGGACAGCGAGGTAGACGCCAGGCTCTGGCGAGTCTGCAGGGCCAGCAGGTTTGCACCTTCTTCGTTGGTATCGGCCAGCGTCAGCTTGCCTGCACCTTCTTCCAGCGTGTTGATCAGGTTCTTGGTGAAGTCCTGACGGTTTTCAACGATGGAGAGGTTGGTACCGAAGGAGGAAGCCTGCGTTCTCAGGTTCGACAGTGCAGTATTCAACCGGTCAACAGTACGGTTGATGTCCGTATCCGTCGCAAAGCCACTGTCGGAGATCGCCGAGATGCCGATACCGGTGGAGTTTGCGGTGAAGCCGGAGCTTGCAAAGTCGTCGTTGTCACTGGTCAGCGACAAGTCGGTTTCCGAAGTGATGGTGATGCGGCCAGAGCCAGTGTCGAAGTCAGCGGAGACGCCGTTGAAGTCGTTGATGAAGTTTTCCAGATCATCAACCGTGCTGTCTTCTTCAACTTCGAAGGAGCCGAGCTCGTAGCCGTTGCCGTCCGTCAGCGTCAGAGTGTCGCCAACAGAGAAGGAACCGGAGTTGATCAGAGCATCCGTGGTCGAAGAGAACGCAGTCGCGTCGACGAGGGTGCCTGCAAAGCTCGTGGTCGCAGAACCGTTACCACCGATGTAAAAGTCTTCATCGGAGTAGATGGTCAGTTCGCCCGTGCCGTTGTCGAATTCTGCACGAACACCGGCAATGGCGTTGAGGCCATCAACCAGATCCTGAACGGAAGCCGTCGAGGAAACACCACCGGAGAGCACTGCCGGGTTGGTGGCAGTGTCGTTGACGAAGGACAGGCTCTGGGTCGTGGAGATCAGAGTGGAGTCCGACAGGGTGGAGGAAGTGTTCAGGGCAGAACCGCCAGAATCCTGCAGGGTGATGACGGTCTTGCCGCCCTGCAGCTGCAGGGATGCGGAAGCGCCTTCGCCTTCTGCGAGGTCGGAAAGGTTCAGACCGGTGGACAGTGCGGTGTCGGTGTAGTCAACAGCTTCAATGTCGAGCTTCGAAGTGGAGTCTTCGTTGAAGATGGTTCTCAGGTCGTTGCCTTCACCTGCGAGCAGGTTCTTGCCTTTATAACCGGAGTCCTTCGCCAGATCTTCGATCTGCGTCAGCAGGTCGTTGTACTGAGCAGCAAACTGCTTGCGCTCGTACTGGCTCTGGGTCTGCAGGGCCTGGTTGGCCTTTGCTTTTGCAGATTCAACGAGCTTGGTGATGCTCGAAATACCCTGGTCGGCTGCCTTCAGGGTCTGCGTGGACTGGCCCATGTCGTCCAGAAGAGTGGACAGGTCGTTTGCACGGGAGGTCAGGCCGGAAGCCGTGAAGAAGCTGTTCGGATTGTCCAGAGCGGAGTTCACCTTTTTACCGGTCGCCAGTTTGTTCTGGACGTCCGACATGAACTGTGCGGTGGACTGAAGGGTGTTGAGGTTCGCGCGAACCGCGCTCGACAGAGTAATGTCGGCCATTTTGTGTCCTTTCTAGGAGTACAAGATACGAGGACCCTTCCTGGGTCCGAGGGACATCTATCGGCGCTTTCTTGTAAGAAGTTCTAAACAAAGATGGTTAGCGTAAATTAACCTTAACAGCCCCCTAAGCCGAGCACATAAAATCATTGCCAGAAAAAGTTGAGTATATTGTTTTGAAAGACAAATTTTAGCTGAGTAAAGATCTTAACAAGGCGCAGCGAATGCTTAGGGGATGCCTATCGCCAAGTGCTCGGTTAGCGCAAATTTCCCCTAAAGGCGGTCGACTTGTCTGTAACCTGACGGATTTGTTAACTCGTGTGCGGAACGAGACCGGTGAAGGTGCCGAAATCGAGGACGATAGACAGATGCGCCGGCAAGGCGCGCCAGGCCGATTGCACGTGGGGTTTGCCAGCAAGCTTTATAGAGCAAGCGTCAGGGAACGCGCGTGAGGAGGCTGCAAGCGATCAGTTGAAAGGCCGTGTGGGTTTGAGGCTGAAGCCGTCGCTTGAGGAGGGCAGCAACCCTGCGGGAGACGATTGGGGAAAGTCGAGCAGACAGGGGATTGCCAAGGTCACAGCAAAGCCGGGCGCCGTTAGGAAACGGGCAGGATATATGGATGGCTGCGCCTGATCAGATAACGCGCTGAACCGATTCTGCCTGGGGCTGGGTCTGCCGGGTTTCTATCGACTCGTTGTACGCCCGCAGACGAAGCAATGTCTCTGCAGGTATCTGCCGGACGACCTGACCGGTTTCGGTGTTGGTCGCGACATAGACCAGGGCGTCGTATTCCGGGTCGATGATGTTCTGACGTTCGACCGTGGAAGAAAACCGTTCGCCAAACGAACGCTGGTCGCGCTCGTTGTTCGCACTGCGCTGTGCGTTTTGCGTCTCGGTGGATGGTCTTACGGTCTCTTCGACCGGAAGGTCCGTCTCAACTGAAGGAGCATTGCGCTCCGGAGCCCGCGCTACCGGCGTAATCGCCGTATATGTCGGCGATGGCGGCCGGGCCAATCCCGTGTCCAACATCTTTTCCTCCGGGTGACTAACAACTTTTACCCGATCAATCTGGAAAGATAACGTAAGGGAATGAATCGTCTGTTAACGGAATGATTAGACTTTTAAGGATTGCGATCTATCCGGTTGCGGCTGTTTCTGATTCGCTCTCGCAGTCCCGTCCTGCCGTTTGGGGAAACCTCTGGGCAGGTTTCGCGAGGGGGATAAATACACGAAAAGCTCCCGGCGGGGAGCTTTTCATCGTTACAGGATACCCGGCGTGGTTCTTGCTAGCTGTCAGCAATCCTCAGAGCGACTGATTAACAGCGATGCCCCGAGCGGATTGCGGTCCGGTTGGCGCAGAACCGTTTCGTCCGTAGGTGGTCGGTGCATTGGCATTCTTGGCACCGGCGACCTTCGCGACGGTTGCAACGATGTTATTGGCAACGTCTCTTGCCGTTGAAAGCACCGCCAGGTTGATGCGCAGAACCGGCTGGAATTCGCTGTGCTGGCGACGCAGCGACTGGGTGGATGCCGGGGAAAGATTGCCCAGGGCGACCGCGTGTTCCTTCGCTGTCATCATGCCGCGGGTGTATTCGTGGATCAGCCGGGCCTTGTCGGGCTGCAGTTCGCCGGCTTCCCGGAGTTTACCGGCCCTGACCAGATCGGTTTCCATTTCGATCACGGACAGGAGGGCTTCCATGGTGCCGGACAAGGCAGAGCAGAACTGCTCGGCTTCCTGCTGGCTGGTCGGCCGCTCAAGGGAAAACGGAAAGGTGGATGCGTTGGGTTGTGCGGTCATCTTGACCCCTCCTGCAATGCGAGCAGTTCACGTTCCACGCTGTCGGCAAGGCCGATGCCGCCTGTTTGGGCGATGTTGCGTGCATATTCGTCGACCAGAAGGCTCTGCCAGGCATCCGCCCCGTGGCCTTTGCCCCAGGTGCCACCGTTTTCAAGGCCGGTGAACATGTTCTGGAGCATGGTGTTCAGGAAAACCGCCTCAAACTCTTCGGCGGCCTCGCGAACGCGCGTCTTGTTGGTCCGGTCGACGCCGCGCAGCGTGTCCAGCGGGCTTTGTTGAAAGGATGTCGGTGAAACAAGCTCGGCCATCACAGCACCTCGATATCGGCCTGGAGGGCACCTGCGGCCTTGATGGCCTGCAGGATCGAGATCATGTCGCGTGGACCGATCCCGAGAGCGTTCAGACCATCAACAAGCTGCTTCAGCGTGACGGTTTGCGGAACGATGGCGAGTTTGGAGCCTTCCTCATCCACGGTGACGTCAGAACGCGGCACCACGGCGGTCTGGCCGTTTGCGAAAGGCAGCGGCTGCGAGACCTGCGGAGATTCGGCAATCGTCACGGTCAGGTTGCCCTGGGCAACGGCGACCATGGAAACCTTCACGTCCTGTCCCATGACGATGATGCCGGAGTTCTCGTCGATGACGATGCGGGCTGCCAGATCGGGTTCGACGATCAACTGCTCGATGTCCGTCAGAAGATCGACGATGTTGCCATCATATTGCTGCGGCAGATCGATGCGTACGGTTGCCGGATCAAGGGGCTCGGCAGTCGGCATGCCGATCAATTCGTTGACGGAGAGCGCGATGCGCCGCGCGGTGGTCAGATCCGGATTGCGCAGGGCGAGACGAAGCGTGGTCAGCGAAGCCAGCTTGAATTCCAGTTCGCGTTCAACAAGGCCGCCATTGGCGATCCGTCCGGCGGTGGGAACACCGCGAACAACCGACGCGGCATCCGCTTGTGCGGAAAAGCCGCCGATCGCGATCGAACCTTGGGCGATTGCGTAGACTTCACCATCGGCACCGACCAGCGGTGTGACCAGAAGCGTGCCGCCCTGAAGCGATTCTGAATCGCCGAGGGCGCTGACGTTGACGTCGATCCGGGTACCTTGTGTGGAGAAGGGCGGCAGGTTGGCAGTCACCATGACGGCCGCGACGGTGTTGGTGTTCAGGTCGATGTTGCGGGTGTTGACGCCGAGACGTTCGAGCATGGCCTGCAGGCTCTGCTGCGTGAAAGGCGAATTGTTGAGCGAGTCGCCGGTGCCATTCAGGCCGACCACGAGGCCGTAGCCGATGAGCTGGTTTTCGCGAATGCCTTCGAAATCGGCAATATCCTTGATACGGGAGGCGGCGTGTACCGGTGCCAGCAAGGTTGTTGCAGCAACGGCGGCGGCAGCACCCAGAAGTGCCAGCCGCTTGAACCCTCCGCAGATCATTTCACCAATTTTTCGCATTACCGATCTGGCCCGCCATCGTGTTTCCGGCTTTGCTGCCGGGATACATATATTCGAAATGCGCAATGCGAGAGCCGTGCCACTTTTTACAAAGGCGTTGGTTCTTTCCATAAAAGTGGCGGAAATCCGGGCTCTTTGCTGGTATAATCACGAGCATATCCACGCAAAACTGTCGCTTGAGGTTAAAGAAATGTACCTGTTGGTCGGCAAATATTGCCTCACCCCCAAGGACTCATTTACCCTTCTCGGCAGAATCTGACGGGCAGAGCCACTCCATGCGCCAGAATTGCCGTCAGTCCGACTGGAAGATCGATCATGCGTATTACAGGCAATAAACCCATTTCCGGCGTTCAGGGACGAGGCGCCAAGAAGAGCGTTTCTTCAAACGGCGACCAGTTCGCACCGGACCTTGGGGGTGAGGTTTCACAGTCTTCCCAGACCGCGGGCGGTGCGTCCATTCAGGGCATGGATGCCTTGCTGGCCCTGCAGGAGGTTGACGACCGCGCCGAGCGCCGATCCCGCGCCACCAAGCACGGGCACAATCTGCTGGACACACTGGAGTCGGTGCGGGCGGATCTGCTTGCCGGACACGTGTCGGAGGACCGGCTGGAGCTGCTCGCCAGGCAGGTTTCCAAACGCCAGTCGAGTGGTGATCCTGAGGTTGATTCGGTGCTCGAGGAGATCGAATTGCGGGTCAAAGTCGAGCTTGCAAAGCTCGGCCGATTCCAGGATTGAGCGTGCACACAAATCGATAAAATTTGTCGGCTTAGTGTTCAAAATTTACGCAACGTCTTGAAAGGTATAAACTTTCCTTGACGCCATTTTTAGCAAATGAACCGTTGTCCGCTGGCGGAACCGCCTATATATTGCGCCCGGCATAACGGTAATCCGGAGCTATCGATGACGGTTGAAATTGAGTCTGAATATCGACCCTCGGAAGACGAGCCGTTCATGAATGACAGGCAGCGCGAGTACTTTCGGAACAAGCTGCTTGTGTGGAAAGAAGAGATCCTGAAGGAAAGCAAGGAAACCCTCGCCAATCTTCAGGAGGAAAGCCAGAACCATCCTGACTTTGCCGACCGTGCGTCGTCCGAAACGGATCGGTCCATTGAACTTCGCGCCAGGGACCGTCAGCGGAAACTGATCTCGAAGATCGATGATGCCTTGGAACGCATTACAGACGGAAGCTATGGCTATTGCGAAGAGACCGGCGAGCCGATCTCTCTTCGGCGCCTCGAGGCGCGCCCGATCGCGACTTTGTCGATCGAGGCTCAGGAGGCCCACGAGCGTCGGGAAAAAGTGTATCGCGACGACTGATTTCCAGAAAACGGCCGGTTTGCCGCACAGACGGCAGATCCGTAACGACTTTCAAGACCTTCCCCTCGTGGGAAGGTTTTTTTATGTCTGTGGCCAGCATTCCCATGCCGACCGCCCGCACGCCTCACCCTGAGGAGGACCGTCAGGTCCGCCTCGGAGGATTGGCAGCACACTCACAAGCATGCGGCCCATCCTTCGAGACAGCGCTATGCGCTTCCTCAGGATAAGTTTTTGGGGGACCTGCTCGTTCAAGCAGGCTTACGAAAGTCGTGACCGTTCAAAGCGTGATCCGGTAACGGGCAAAACCATCTGCACCGTCGCCTGCCGGTTCGATCCGGACACCTTCCACGGAGGCGGCGTGTTCCGTGCCACCCGGGCCGGTTTCGAACAGGACGCTGGTATCCGGCATCGGTTTGAACGACCAGTTGGCATCTGCCGAAGGGTTGATCGTGCCCTGTTCGACAATGTAGCGCACCAGGACGTCGCGATTGGTGTCCGGGCCGATGAAAACGACAACGTCGTCGCTGATGCCGGGGAAATTGCCACCGCCACCTGCACGGTAATTGTTGGTCGCGACCACGAAGGTTGCTTCAGGATCAAGCGGTGCGCCGTTGAATTCCAGGTTCACGATGCGGCTGGCGTCCGGATTGAGGACTTCGCCTTTCGCGTCGTATTTCGATGGCTGGCTCAGGTCTATCTGGTAGGTGACACCGTCGATCACATCGAAATTATAGCTTGGAAACTCCGGGTTGATCAGTGTCTGGTCGGCCTTGCCGGGCTCGATTTCCTGGAAAATTCCGGCTGAACGTTCCAGCCATTCCTTCACCGTGCTGCCCTTGATGGCGACCGCGCGAATGGTGTTCGGATACAGGTAGAGATCGGCCACGTTCTTGATGGCGACATCGCCGACCGGAACGTCGGTGTAGTAGTCCGGGCCGCCACGACCGCCGGCCTTGAAAGGCGCTGCTGCGGAAAGTACCGGCAGGCCTTCCCATTCCGTACCCTTCAGCATCTGTTCGATGTACCAGATCTGCGCCTTTGAAACGATCTGGACGCTCGGGTCGTCGGCCACGAGGGCGAAATAGGAATGCAAGGGAGCCGACGTCTTGCCGACGGGGCGGCGGACATAGGCAAGGGTTGCCTCGTGATCTTCCTTCACCGCATCGAGTACATCTTGCTGGCTTTCAACCAGAGGTGTCACCGTTCGACCTTCTTTTTCGTAGATCGGGCGTGCTTCGGTCATGAAATTGGCGACACGCCAGCCGTTGCCGTCGCGCTCGATCATCAGGTCGATGACGCCCAGATGCGATCCCCAGAAACCGCCCATCGCGGCAGGCTTGCCGAACAACGTGCCTTTCTCGCTGTCGATACCTGGCAGTCCCTCATACTGGGGACCGGGGAAGACCAGATGCTGGTGACCGGTAAAGACGGCGTCGATCCCGTCCACGCCGGCAAGGTGCAGGGAGGCGTTTTCCATGCCTTCGGAATAATCGTTGGCATCAATCCCCGAGTGGGAGAGGGCGATTACAAGGTCGCAGCCCTGTTCGCGCATTTCCGGGACGAAGGCCTTGGCGGTTTCGATAATGTCACGCGCATTGGCGTTGCCTTCCAGGTGGCGGCGGTCCCAGTTCATGATCTGCGGTGGCACGAAGCCGATGAAGCCGATCTTGATCGGATAGGACTTGCCGGCACCGTCGGTGACTTGTTTTT
The DNA here is from genome assembly GCF_000475395.1 of Labrenzia sp. C1B70. Taxonomy (NCBI): domain Bacteria; kingdom Pseudomonadati; phylum Pseudomonadota; class Alphaproteobacteria; order Hyphomicrobiales; family Stappiaceae; genus Labrenzia; species Labrenzia sp. C1B70. The sequence continues at coordinate 473,986 of NZ_AXCE01000012.1, read as the reverse complement.
CAACGATCACATAGGGCTTCAGGAAAAGGGCGTCGTCTCGCGGGTTGCCGGCCAGCGCGCTGCCCTTGACAAGATTGGCGCAGACGACGGGGAAATTGGCACCGGCCAGCACCTTCATCAGGAAGTCCAGGCCGTAGTTGAATTCGTGGTTGCCGAGTGTTGCCGCGTCGAATTCAAGGACGTTCATGCCCTTGATGACTGGGTGCAGGTCGCCTTCGCTCATGCCGCGTTCATAGGCGACATAGTCCCCCATCGGGTTGCCTTGCAGAAAGTCGCCATTGTCGACCAGAACCGAGTTTGTCGCCTCGTTCCGGATATCGCGGATCAGTGTGGCTGTTCGGGCGAGGCCGGCGGTGTCGACAGGTTTGTCGCTGTAATAGTCGTAAGGGAAAACATGGACATGGAGGTCAGTGGTCTCCATCAGGCGAAGGTGAGCCGTACCTTCCTTGGCCAGAACCGAATAGGGGTGCAGAGCTGCCGTGAAGCCAGTTGCCGCCGCGCCCATCAAAAGGGTGCGCCGTGAAATCGAAAAGTCTTTGATACTGGACATGGAATGGCTCCTGTTCGGTCGCTCGGCGATTGGTGTTGTTTAGCCTTGCGGAACAGCGCGAGCCGGACCGACAGCTGCCGGTGCCCGCCGGGCGGCATGTTTCCGCGGCACACGGTTTTGGTCCGCGAGGATTACAACCGTATGACGCAAATTGCTGCCCGGATCGTCAGTTTTGTCAAGCAGGTTTATGGGTCGTCGAGCGGGGTCTACTCGCTGATCTGGCCTGCCATGACCGAGATCGTTTCCACGTAGACACTGGCCTTGTTCCATTGCTTGAGAACGTTGTAATTGGCAGTGCCCGGGCCCCAGCCCTGGCCGCGGCGCCAGCCTTTCTGGGCAAGATAATTTGCGGTGGAAGCCAGCACATCGGGAATGGAGCGGATCAGGTCCTTGCGGCCGTCGCGGTCATAATCGACCGCATAACGGACATAGCTGGTGGCGAGAAACTGGGTCTGGCCGAGTTCGCCGGCCCAGGCCCCTTTCATTTCGGCCGGCTGCATGTCACGGCCCTGCACGATCTTGAGCGCGGCGACCAGTTCGGCGGTGAAGAAATCGGACCGGCGGCAATCATAGGCCAGCGTGGCAAGGGATTGCAGGACCGGCATGTTGCCGGAGAAGCTGCCGTAGTTGGTTTCAAGCCCCCAGATCGCCAGCAGTACAGGCGCCGGGACCCCGTATTTCTTTTCGATGCCACGGAAGATGCGGGCGTAGGTCTTGCCGAGCTGCTTGCCCCGCCGGATCATCGCGTTGTTGACCCGCTTGGCATAGAACTGGTTGAAGCTGAGCTTGAAGGATTTCTGGTTCCGGTCGAGCGAGACCACCTTCTTGTTGTATTTCACGTTCTTGAGGGACGATTCAACGACCCTTTTCTTAAGGCCGTAGCTTTGGGAATTTGCAATGAACGACTGTTTCCAGGCTTCAAAACCACCCGGGCCATTGCCGCAGCTTGCACTCCAGGCAGAAGGTGCGGACAGAAGAACAAAACCAAAGACGAATGCAGAAAGGAGGCGCATCGAATCCCCGCTGGGCCAATGTAAGATTACCGGCATTCTATCCGAAAAAGCGGTAGCGTCATCCGGCAGATAGAGGAAAAAGAGGAGTGGAGGCGGACAAATCCGGTCTCGTCTTTTCCGGTTGCCGCAAAATCAGGGGTCGTGCCGGATGAAGTGGCTGTGAGATGGCGCGCCCGGGCTAAGGGTGCCGGCGCGGTCGAATTCGCTGTCGGCATTGAAGCTGATCTTCGGCAGCGTTGCGAACCTTGCGATCGTCTCCCGGTGGCCTTCGATCTCGTTTTGAAGTCGCGTTTCCAGGTCGTCCCGTGCCGCCCCCTTGTGATAACCGTGAACACCGTGGACGATCCTGGGAACCAGAACATCGAAACCCAGATAGCGCAGTGTGTAGGCGAGCGGCCAAAGCAGCATCTGAATGTCGCCTTCCTTGCCGTTGTGGGCACTTTCGCTCGCCTTGGATCCGGTCGTGACACAGAAGAGAACGGGCTTGTTCCTGAAATGGCCGGTATCGAAACGGTTGGAAGTGTCGTGCAGGCCGCCGTTGGCCAGCACGCGCTCGCACCAGCCCTTCAGGATGGCAGGTGGGGCGAACCACCACACCGGAAAATGAAACACGATCCGGTCCGCCTGGCGCAGCTTCTCGACTTCTTCCGTAATGACCGACGGAAGGTTTCCGGTTTTCGAGGCCGCTTCCTGTGTTTTCAGAACGTCGTAAGGTTCGGTGACGATCTCCTCTGCGTAGTGCGCTGCGCGCTCCGCCGGATCAAAGCCAAGCTGGTAGAGGTCTGACCAAAGCACCTCATCGCCTTCAGCTCGGCACGCGGCTTCGGTTGCGCGCGCCCAGGCAGCGTTGAAGGAAGTCTGAGCAGGGTGGGCGAGAACGATGAGGGTGGTGGTCACGCGGTAGGGTCTTCCGGAATGAGCGACAAATCAGGTAACGGGCCACACCCTAAACGGTCTTTTCCGGCCTGGAAATGAGAACGGGCACGATGCTCGGGGAGCGAGACATCGTGCCCGTCATCAGCCGGGCCGGCGGCGCTTCTAGAACGCGTCGCCGGATTCGGCCGGGGGACTGTGAAAGGTTTGGGATCAGAAGGGGAGCAGGATATCCAGCACCTGGTTGCCGACCCGTGGCTGCTGGACGTCGGTAATCTGGCCGCGGCCACCATATCCGATCCGCGCTTCGGCGATCTGCTCGCTGGCGATGCGGTTATCCGACGTAATGTCTTCAGGTCTGACGATGCCGGCGACGATCAGCTCGCGGACTTCGAAGTTCACACGAACTTCCTGACGGCCTTCGATCACCATGTTGCCGTTCGGCAGAACCTGGGTCACCACGGCGGCGACGGTGGTCTGCAGGACTTCGTTGCGGTCAACGCTGCCGTCGCCCGAGAAGCTGGAGTTGCTGTTGACGTTGGCAAGGTCGCTGGCGGCAGAACTTGCCGGCAGGAAGATGGTGTCGATTGCCGTTCCGAGTGCGCCACCAACATCGGCACCGCTGGACTCAGACCGGCTCCGCTCGGTCTTGTTGTCGATCTCGGCCTGGTCGTCGATGGTGACGACGACCGTCAGGATGTCGCCAACCTGGCTGGCGCGCTGGTCCTTGAAGAAGGCGCGGCTGCCGGACTGCCACAGCGAATTCGGATTGTAATGGGCCTGCTGCGGTTCCGGCATGGGCATCTGCACGGGCCGGTAACCCGGAGTGGTGGTCGGATCCTGAATGGCGTTCAGGGCTGGCTGCTGGCCAACATTTGCGAGTTTGTCGGCAGTGCCGCACCCCGCGGCGAGGGCGGAAAGGGCGATGCTTGCCAGCAGGTGTCTGGGAAAGGTGCTCAGCATTTAATTTTTCTCGCTGTTCAAGCTTGCAACAATCGGATTGGCGGCGTGAACGCGTACTTGGCCGCGGGAGGTAATCGTCGCCGGCACGATGCGCCGCGACTGCAGGTTCATGACGTCGATCACGTCGCCCTTGGCGCCGGTATCCATGGCCTGGGCCCGTGAAGTCAGCTTCATGCCCGGCATGACATAGGTGACAGTGATCTTCTCACCGCGTTCGATCAGGATCGGGCGCTGGACGTCATTGCGGGACAGGGGCGAATTCGCACGCAAGGTGGTGCGGGCCTGCTTGCCGACAATGTCTTCCATTTCGGTGAGGGCACCTGCCGGTACCTTGGTGCGGGCTTCGCGAATGATGTTCAGGTCTTCTTCACGAACAATGTCGCCCCGGCGCACGGGCTGCACCAGAACCAGCACATCGACCATCTCCGTCGCAACGCCGGTCAGGGTCAGAGGCTCGGTTCCGAACTCGACTGCGACAGCTGCGTGGATGGTGAAGCGGCCGTTCGACTGGGACCATTCAACCCGGTCGATGCGGATCGGATCGTGTACCTTGGGATCGGCGAGAACCTGATCCGGCGCCTGCAGCAAGCGGATATCCAGGCGCTCGGCATCGATGCCGGCGTTGCGGTCTGCCAGAGCCTTGCGGGCAAGGCCGGCAAGCTGGTCCCGGTTCAGCCTTGTTGCCCCGCGAAAGACGACGACGGTTCGCAGGCCATCGGTGCCGGCCGTCTCGAGGCCGGCCGCGCGAGCGCGTTCGGCGACGACATCCGCGGGCACATTGCCGGAGGTTCCCATATCCGGTGAACGGAACAGCGGCTTGGACGCCAGCAGCCCGGCATTGGAATAGAAGTCGCCAACCGTCACGATGTCCGACAGGGTCATGACCTGCGACCGGAGCACGGGTTTTTCGTCCGCCAGGGCAGGCAGGGACAGCAAGCCCGCCAGCAGCAACCCGACTTTCAGCAGATGTCTCATCATCGTCTCAAGCCTCGGTCTTAGCGGAGGTTCGTGGTGGTGGAATACATCTCGTCGGCTGCCTGGATGATCTGTGAGTTCATCTCATAGGCGCGCTGTGCGGAAATCAGGTCGGCGATTTCCGTGACTGCATCCACGTTGGCCATTTCAAGAAAATACTGCTGCACCGTGCCGTAGCTCTCGTCGCCCGGATTGCTGGTATCGGGTGCGCCGCTGGCGTCTGTTTCCAGGTAGAGGTTGTCGCCAATGGCTTCGAGACCAGCCTTGTTGACGAAACGGGCAAGCTGGATCTGGCCGAGCTGAACAGTATTGCCGCCCTGGTCGACACCCTGAACGACACCGGTGTTGGAAATGGTGACGTCCTTGACCGTTTGCGGAATGGTGATGCCCGGATTGACGGAATAGCCGTCGATGGTCACCAGCTGCCCGTTGGCATCGCGCTCGAAGGAACCGTCACGGGTATAGGCCGTCGTTCCGTCCGGCATGTCGATCTGGAAGAAGCCTTCGCCGCGGATGGCCAGATCCAGTTCCTTGCCGGTTTGCTCAAGAGAGCCCTGGGACATGATGCGGCCGGTGGCTGCGATCTTTACGCCGGAACCGATCTGGATACCGGTCGGGACGATGGTGCCGGAATCCGATGTTTCCGTGCCCATGCGACGCAGGTTCTGGTAGAGCAGGTCCTGAAAGTCGGCCCGCTGCTTCTTGAAGCCTGTCGTGCGCATGTTGGCGACGTTGTTCGAAATGACTTCGACGTTCAGTTCCTGGGCCTTCATGCCAGTTGCGGCGATATGAAGTGCTTTCATGGTAGTGATCCCTTAAAGGCGCTTAGGCCTGAATCTTGCCGAGAGTGGAGATCGCCTGCCGGCGCAACTCATCCAGGTCTTTCACGATCTTGGAAGTGGAGTCGTAAGCGCGCGTCACTTCGATGAGGCGCGTGACTTCCGTGATGCCGTAGACGTTGGAGCCTTCGACGGCGCCCTGCACCATGCGGACTTCCTGGGCCGGTATCGGGTTATCAGCCTTGAACATCGTGTTGCCGATCTTCTCCATCGTCCGAACGTCTTCGAAGTCGACGACCTTGATGCGGCCGCGAATGCCAAGTCGGGTGGAGATCGTGCCGTCCTGGGCAATCTCGACGCGACCATCTTGTTCGTTGAAGGAGATCGGACCCTGGTCGGTCATGACAGGGCTGCCGTCTGCCGAGATCATCTGGCCGGTGGAATCGAGCCGGAACGCGCCGCTGCGCGTATAGGCTTCTGTTCCATCGGGCATCTGCACGGCGAAAAAGCCGTCGCTGTTCAGCGCAAGATCGAACTCGTTGTCCGTCAGCTTGATCGGCCCGTGCGTGAAGTCGGTCCGTGTCGTGAACATGTCGACATAGGAAATGGCGCGGTCCTGCGGCTCAAAAGCCGAGCCGTCTGCCACCGGCATGACGTATTCCGAAAAATGCAGATTCTGCGACTTGAACCCGGACGTATTGATGTTCGCCATGTTGTTGGCGATCACATCCAGATGGTTCCGCAGGATCGATTGCCTTGATAAGGCAACTAGTTGAGCGTTCTCCATAGTGAACGGTTCCCTTCGTGCTCCCCGAGTAAGCCGGCCGATCTCCCCAGATCCGCTGGCTCGTTAAGGTTAATGCACGAGGCGTGCCAGTTTTTAAATCCTTGGGAAATCTGGGTAAAAATCAAAAGGGGCGGGTGCGCGCGGCAAGAGATTCCGGCAGAAGTTAACCACTTGGCAATTTTTGCCCGGTGACTCGCGTTAATGGCTCGGTAACCATTCGTTAACCATTAACTCTTTAGTAATAAATAAGCGCGCGCGAGCGCCTGCAGATCGGAGTGCGGAATGACAGACGAAAACGCCGCAGCCGGAGAAGACGGCGAGGATGGAGCTGAAGCTGGTGGCGGTGGCCGCAAGAAGAAGCTTATCCTGTTTGGCGGCATCGGTCTGGTGGTTCTGCTCGCCGCAGGTGGGGCGGCCTATTATTTCCTGATGGGATCGAGTGCACCGGCACCGGTTCCCGGAGAGACGGAAGCGCCGCAGGAAGTGCAAAAACCGGTGGTCTTCTATGACCTTCCGGAAATGACGGTGAATTTGGCGACGGAAGGGCGCACGACCTATCTGAAGGTCAGGATTGCCCTGGAAGTCGAGAACCGTGCGATGATCGACCAGATCCAGCCGTATCTGCCGCGCATCCTGGATGCGTTTCAGATCTATCTGCGCGAGCTTCGCCCTGCGGACCTGGAAGGGTCTGCCGGTTTGTTCCGCCTGAAGGAAGAATTGCTCAGACGGATCAATCTGTCGGTTTATCCGGCGAAAGTTGAAGGGGTGCTGTTCAAGGAAATCCTTGTCCAGTGACTTTGTGAATGGCTGATATCGACGACGATGACGACCTGTCCGAAGAGGACATGGCCGATGCCTGGGGCGCCGCTCTTGCAGAGCAGGGTGCCGGCAGCGACGACGACGAAGATCTCGCCGCGGCGTGGGGTGCTGCTCTAGAGGAGCAGGGCGCCGGCAGTTCCGACGACATGGCGGCCCAATGGGCAGCCATGATCGACGACAGCGAACCGGACCTTGAAAATGCCACGCGCGGTGCTGACCGTGTCCTGAACCAGGAAGAAATCGACAACCTCCTCGGCTTCAACATCGAGGACACGATTGCTGGCGACCAGAGCGGCATCCGCGCGCTGATCAACTCGGCAATGGTATCCTACGAGCGTCTGCCGATGCTCGAAATCGTGTTCGACCGTCTTGTGCGTCTGACGACCACGTCCTTGCGCAACTTCACGTCCGACAACGTGGAAGTGTCGCTCGATTCCATCAGCTCGGTTCGTTTCGGCGACTACCTGAATTCCATCCCGCTGCCGGCCATTCTCGGTGTCTTCAAGGCCGAGGAATGGGACGGGTTTGGTCTGATCACCGTTGAATCCAGCCTGATCTATTCGATTATCGACGTGCTTCTTGGTGGAGGTCGGGGGACATCGGCCGTGCGCGTCGAGGGCCGGCCCTACACCACGATCGAGACCGGTCTGGTCCAGCAGATGGTGGCGCTGATCCTTCAGGATGCCGAGCACGCCTTCGCGCCGCTTTCTCCGGTCCATTTCAACCTGGAACGTCTTGAGACGAACCCGCGCTTTGCCGCGATTTCCCGGCCCGCAAACGCCGCCATTCTCGTCGAGCTCAGAATCGACATGGAAGACCGGGGCGGGTCCGTCGAAATCATGATGCCCTATGCAACGCTGGAGCCGATCCGCGATCTGCTTCTGCAGATGTTCATGGGGGAAAAATTCGGCCGGGATCCGATCTGGGAAGGCCATTTGGCGACCGAAATTCATGCCGCGGAAGTCGAGGTCGATGCGGTTCTTTACGAGACCTATCTGCCGCTCGGACGGGTGCTCAGTCTCGATGTCGGCCAGACGCTTGTCTTCGACAAGGAACCGACCGACCCGGTGACGATCAAATGCGGCAACATTCCACTGACCGAGGGAACGCTCGGCAAGGTGGAGGATTCCATTGCCATCCGTGTCGCAAAGAATTTGCGCAAGCCAAAAATGACGTTGGCCGCCTTCGAGCGCGCCATGCAAAGCGAAATGGGGGACCAATGAGCACTTTGCCACTCGGAATGATCATTGAAGGACTGGTCGCGGTTCTTCTGGTGATTACCATCGGCTACTGCTTCACGCTGAACCGCCGTCTGCAGCGCTTGCGGGCCGACGAAGAAGTGCTGCGTGCGACCATTTCGGAGCTCATGACGGCCACGGAAATTGCCGAGCGTGCCATCCTCGGTCTGAAGACGACCGCAGCGGAGGCTGACAAGACACTTGGCAGCCGTCTTAAGCAAGCGGAAACCATGTCTCACACTCTTGCCGAACAAGTCGGCGAAGGTGAGATAGTATTCACGCGGATTTCGCAGATTGCGGAGGCGGCCCGTTCGGCTGCGCCGCAGCGCGAGGCGGTGACGAGGAGCGATCCTTATGCGGCTCAGCCGCAACCGGAACCGCAACAATACGCGCAACAGGCTGCAGGCTATGGCCAGGCAGCTCCGGCCGTGGAGCCGGAGCGCCGCAGGAGCAGCCGGGCTTCCGACATTCGCAGTGCTGCGGCGGAAGCAACTGCGCGGCTGGAACAATTCCGTAAACGGAACGGTGCTGCTGCATGAACTTGAGACTGCTGCCTTTGTTGGGTGTTTCGGCAAGCGCTCTGCTGGCCCTGAAGCTGCTTGGCTTCGCGCTGGGCCCGCAAAGCGGCAACCTGCCCATCAATGGCGCAGTCGCACAGGAAACGCCGGGGGCTGACGGCGGTGACATGGCTGATCCAACGGCTGAAATGGCCGCGGATGGTCCGCCGCCGCCACCGCCGCCGGGGGGCGGGCTGCCCGATCAACCGGCCCTGCCGGACAGTCTTGAAATCGGTGGTTCGGCCGCCGAGCGCGCCGTTCTGGAAAGTCTTGGCAGACGGCGCGAGTCGCTGCAGGAGCATGAAGGCCAGCTGGACCTGCGTGAAAAGCTTCTGCAGGCCACCGAAGAGCGCATTCAAAAGCGCGTTGATGAACTGAAGAAGCTCGAAGAGCGCATCGAGGCAGCTGTCGGACAGAAGCAGGAGCAGGAAGAAAACGAAATTGCCGGCCTCGTGACCATGTACGAAAGCATGAAGCCGAAAGATGCCGCCCGGATCTTCGATCGCTTGAGCCTGCCGGTCCTTTTGAAGGTGGTGCGCCAGATGAAACCTCGAAAGATGGCAGATATCCTCGGGAAAATGGATCCCGAAGCGGCCGAGCGCATGACAGTGGCAATCGCGAACGCCTCTCCGTTGCCCTCAGCGGACACAAAACCGGTGCAGGCACAGGCGCAAGCGCCGGAGGCCTTGCCGAAAATTCCGTCAAACTGACCGAGAAGACCGGATTTCGGCGTATCGCGTAAGGGCACGTTAACAAGACCTGACTAACAATAGTGTGTTGGCGTCATCCGAGGACAGAACATCTTGCCAGGACCGTTCCTGACATCCCAGACCGGCGGAACTCCCGCGTTTTCGGACAGGGTGCGAGTTTTCGCGCGCCTGCTGTTTTCGTTCTGGCTTGTTCTGGCCTGCGTCACGGGTGCCGCCCTGGCTCAATCCGACAATCTGGAACCGGTTGATCTGACCGTTTCTCCGGGGGAGGGTTATGGCCGTATTGTCCTGACGTTCAAGGACCGCACGCTGCTTCCGATCTATGATGCGGTCATCACAGGCGGGGTCCTGCGGATTTCATTTGAAGATCCGATCGACATCAACGTTGACGATGTTCCGCTGGACCTGGGCGACTACGTGACCATCGCCCGGCGAGATCCGGACGGAAGTGCCATCCGCTTTGCACTGAAGAACCAGTTCCAGATCAATACTCTGGAAGCCGGCGAAAAGCTGTTTGTCGATATCCTGCCGATGGACTGGCAGGGCTTGCCACCAGGACTTCCCGACGATGTCGTGCGTGATCTTGCAAAGCGTGCCGAAGAGGCGATGCGCAAGGTTCGTGCCCTCGAACAGGCGCGACTCAAGGCTCAGGAAGGGCCGGAGGTGACGCTGCATGTAGGTGAACATCCGACATTCACCCGTCTGGTGTTCGACTGGTCGATCAAGTTCGACACCGCTTTCGTGCGCGAAAACGACATCATCAAGGTGACGTTCAACCATCCGGCACAGCTGGACATTGCCCACTTGCGCGCGCATCTGCCCCAAGGGGTGATCGATGCGACCTCCTTCCTGGATCAGGGCAAGCTGAAATTCCTTATGCGCGTCGAGCCGTCGGTCGACATTCGGGCGTTCCGGGAGGAACAGACCTACGTTATCGACGTGACGCCGGAAAACATGGAAGTGAATGATCCGGCAAATGCGCTGATCAACAAGGAACTGTCCGTCGAGGACAACGAAAACCGCAAGGACATGATTACCGCGCCGGGCCTGCGCGACACGCGTGAGGTCAAGAACCCGCGCGGGAATCCGACGTCCGGCGGCAGCACTGCGAGCGGAGGCGGGGTCCTGAAGGAATCCAAGGCCGATGAATCGCCGGCCTATACGATTGTTCCGCTGGGAGGCGGCAAGACGGATGAAGGGGCCGAGGCACCGCAAGTGCCCCAGCCGTCAGCCGTTGAAAACTCTGATCAGTCCGCCGCACTGTCGGCCGAGCCCGATCCGGAAGCCGGACGTGCGAACGCTCCGGCCGAAACTCAGCTTGCCATGGTCCCGCGCATCAAACCGTTGGTCGGGGAAGAAGCGCTGCCAGGGCCAGGTAGCGGAACCGAGATCGCTGCCGCTGGTGTTGACGTCACTCCGACCGCCTTGGCGGTCGAAACGCTTCCTGCACCAGAGCTTGCTGCCGCTGTCCTGCCGATTTCGGTTGATGGCGCAGCTGAATTGCTGACGACAGCGGCCATTCCCGCGGCCGAAGTAACCAGCGGGAACGACGCCGTTGCTCCGTCCAACGCTGGTCTGGTAACCGTTGCCCAGGCTGAGCCCGGTGCTTTGCCGTTGAACGAAGTGCTGCCGGAGGATGAGGAAATCGTCCGGGAAGCGCCGATGCTGGACTTGTCCACGCAGCAGATCGGCGACCAGCAGCAGGAAGCCGCGCCCGAAAACAACGGCATTCCGACACTGCAGCAGGTCGACACAATCAACCGAGGTAGCCAGCCGAATGCGCCGTATGGCGCAACGCCAGTGCAGATCCTGAACACGCCGACGCTTGGTAGCGGCGACGTTCCAGCCGGGATCCAGCTTCCCGGCACGCAGCAATCAGCACCGGAGACCTGGCGCGCGAACGGCGGTCAGGATTTGAACCAGGGGCGTCCCTCACCGGAGCAGCCGCCGGAAAACTTCGCTGAGGAAGTGCGCAATTTCGTTTCTGCTGAAGCCCGGCGCATCGGGAACACGGTCCGCGTTGTGTTTCCGTTCTCCGAACCGGTTTCCAGCGCGGTGTTCCGGCGCAATGACAGCATCTGGCTGATCTTCGATACCGATGCCACGATCGACACCAGGGGGATGGTCTCGGCACTGGCTGAAACGGCGGAAACTATCGAGGTTCAGCAGTTCGACGATTACCAGATCCTGCGGATGGACATGACCGATCCTGTACTGGCGACGGTGGGTGTTGACGGCAATGCCTGGTCGCTCGTTATCGGCGACCTGATCCTGGAACCCTCCATTCCGCTGCAGCTGGAACGGACTGTGCGAGGCGATGGCGGCTCCGTGCTGCGTGTGCTCTATCAGGATCCGCAGAACATTCGTCAGATTACCGACCCGTTCGTTGGCGACACGATATCTCTTGTCACCGGCTTCGGTCCGCCACGCGGTCTGTTGAAGCCTCAGACGTTTGTCGACCTGGACGCCCTGAGTTCCGCGCAGGGCATTGCCGTCGTGCCGAAGTCTGACGGCTTGAAGATGAAGATCCTTGGAGATGACGTGATCATCGAAAAGGAAGGCGGTCTTGCGCTTTCCAGCCAGCATCTGCGAGGCGGATCCGGATCGAGCCAGACAATCGTCGATCCGGAAGACAGCAACTTCATCGAGTTCGTATCCCTGAGCACCGAAGGTCCGGGGGCTTACCGCACCCGCCTGCTGGAGCTGCAGGACAAGCTGGCTAAGTCGCCGACAGGCAAGCGTCGCAAGCCCTTGATGGCTTTGTCGCGGTTCTATCTGGCGCATCAGTTTGCGCAGGAAGCGCTGGGGCTGATGAAGCTTGCGCTGGAAGAAGAGCCGGCACTTGCCGAAGACAGTTCCTTTAATCTGATGATGGGGGCGGCCCAAACCCTGGCCAACCGGCCCGACGCGGCCTATGCGCATCTGAACCGACCAGACCTGAAGAACAGCCCCGATGCTGCTGTCTGGCAGACGATTGTTGATGTGAAGCTGGGTAACTGGACGTCCGCCCGTATTGCCATGCCGCGCGGACGTGCCGTGGTCGGCAACTACCCGGAAGCCATCCAGACAGAATTCAAGCTCGCCGCCGCACAGGCCATGGTCGAGGTCAATGATTTCGGTGTTGCCAACAGCGTGCTGGCCGAGATCGAGCCCGCCGAAGTGACGCGGACGCAGGCTGCCCGTTACGATATCCTGCGTGGCCGCGTTGCCGATGCCTCCGGCCGGTCGCAGGAAGCCTTGACCGTGTTCGATCTCGTGACCAGGTCCGACGACCGGCCGCGGGCGGCCGAAGCGGAATACCGCGCGCTCCGGATCCGTTACCGGGATGGCGAACTCAACATGGAGCAGGCCATCGATCAGCTTGCCGGGCTGGCAACGTCCTGGCGTGGTGATGAAATCGAATTGAAGACATTGAGGTTCCTGGCACAGCTCTATGCAGAGCAGGGTCAGTACCGCGAAGCGTTCGAAGCCATGAAATCGGCCGTTCAGGCTGAACCCGATGCGGATACCACGCGGCTGCTGCAGGAAGAGATGAACGGCCTCTTCAACGCGTTGTTCCTGGACGGCAAGGCGGACGAGATGCAGCCGGTGAAGGCGCTGGCACTCTTTTATGATTTCCGCGAACTTGTGCCGATCGGTCGTCAGGGAGACGAGATGGTCCGCCTTCTGGCCAAGAGACTGGTGGAAGTCGACTTGCTGGACCAGGCAACCGAGTTGCTGCGCCATCAGGTTGACAACCGCTTGAAAGGTGCAGCGCGGGCACAGATAGCAGCGGATCTTGCGGCGATCTACCTGATGGATCGCAAGGCTGAAGAAGCACTGCGGGTGCTTAACCGGACACGGCAGGCGAGCCTTCCGTCGACCCTGGAGCGTCAGCGCAACATCGTTGAAGCCCGTGCCCTGACCGAAAGCGGGCGCCCGGATCTTGCGCTGGAACTGGTTCGCAACATGCGCGGTTCGGATGTCGATCGGTTGCGGGCAGATACATTCTGGGCAGCCGAAAGCTGGCGGGATGCGGGTGAGCAGCTGGAAGCGATGCATGGCTCACGCTGGTCCGACAATATTCCGCTAGATGATCTTGAACGCCGCGACATCCTGCGGGCGGCCATCGCCTATTCACTGGCGGGCGACCAGCTGAGCCTGGAGCGCCTGCAGACAAAGTACATGTCCAAGATGTCCGACAGCCCCGAGGCAATGTCCTTTGAGGTCGTGACCCGGCCGATCGAGGCGCAGGGCGTCGAGTTCCTTGAAGTCGCCAACAGGCTTGCCGATGTCGATTCACTGGAAACCTTCCTGAAAGAATACCGGCGTCAGTACATGTCTCCCGATCGCAGCCCGGATCAGTCTGCCGCGGCGCCCGTCACGGAAGAAAACGCCGGCTGAAGCTGACGCTGTTTGAAAGTTGTCCGGTTGCAGGGGGACTTGCGCACCGGTGCCAACTCCTGTTCAGTTGCGGTCGTTCACCCTTCCACACGTGTCGCGATCCGCAGCACGTTCTCACAAAGAACCTGATTATCCGGCCTCATGGCCCCACCTTTCCGCTTTGCAGCGGTGGATGTGTCGGTTCGTTGGCTTTGGAACACCGGAAAAAGGAACTCCTTCATGTCCTTGAAAATCGTCCGGCGTCTTATCCCGGAATGGGGCACGACCTATGGTCCTGCAGGCGAGGGACCCTTTCCTGCCGTCATGGTGTTTCATGGCTCAGAGGGGGCATGGTCAGGCTGGAGCCATCGAAATGCGGTTCTCCTGGCAGCACATGGTTATCTTGCCTTTCCTTTCGGCTATTCGAAGGGGGGCAATGCCTGGAATGCCGGCAGCATTGAAAACGTGTCACTGGACAGAAGTCTGGAAGCCTTCCGGGCGCTGCGTGCATTTGAGGCCGTTGGTGAAAAGGCGGCATTCTACGGCGTGTCGCGGGGGGCTGAACATGCCCTTTTGCTGACAGCCCTGATGGCGGAGGAGGGTCTTGACGGCCTGCCTGACGCGGTGGCTGTGCACAGTCCGCCAGACGTTGTGTGCGGGGCGTTCGACAGCAAGGCTTACCGCGACGCTGGAGATCCAGGCTGGCAGCCATGGGACCCCGGTGAGCGGGCATGGTCCTGGCGCGGGTCTTCCGAGAACCTTCTTCCTACGAAACAGATCGAAATAGAACGCTATGACGGACCGGTTTTCCTGAGCCACGGGTCGGCCGACCGGGTCTGGTCAGTGGACATGACAAAGCGTCTGGAAGGGCGGCTTCTTGCCCATGGCCGGAAGCCGGAGGTTCATATCTACGAAGGCCAGGACCATATCCCGACCAGTGCCGCAGAAAACCTGCATCACGAGAACCTGCTGACATTTCTGGACAGAAATCTTCTGGCATCATGACTTTGCCGAGGGCGGCGGGCTGACCATGCACTCGTGTCAGGTGACTGCCTTCAGAAGCGACTGTGACGGCGGCTGACCAGGGTTCTGATGCGGTTTCTTGAGTTCGGACTTGTAGCGCATGACGAGTTCGGGAATGGACCGAGTGCTTCGGTCCAGCCACTCGCAGCGTGCTTTCAGGAAGTCGCGATAGGTCTTTTCATGGATGCCGGTCTGCAGCATCAGGCGCATGATCGCACCATCCGCATCGGATTTCAGCGTGTCGGAAACAACCTCGTCGGCGAGGTTGATCTTGCGGCTGATCAGCCAGATGGCCGCATCAAGGCGGCCTTCTTCGAACAGAGTTCGCAGAATTGCATCGAAGGACAACTCGCCGTTGGCAATCTGGATGCTGGCTTCGTGGCGCGAATAGGTGATGCCATCGAGGTCGATGCTGCCGTCGTGTCGCTCTTCGATGGTCTTCGCAAGGCGCTGCAGTTCGCCGGTTTCCAGTGCCTTCTTGAGGGGAGGCGGGATCAGCGGACAGTTGGTCTCCAGAATGTCCATCTGGGTTTGGAGAAATTCTTCGTCTTCCAGTGCACGCCTTGCAATGCCGGCGAGCACGTCTGCTTCCGTGTTTGCAAAGATCAGCAGGGCGAGTGTGCCTCGGACGGAAAAGGGCGCTGCCATATTATGGAGGAGCTCGTGGACCACATCCCGACTGGCCCGCGCAATCATCGTGTCGGTCATCTCTTCGGAAAGATCAGGTCTCTTTGCCGTTGACTTGCGCTTGTCGTTGCCGCCGTTTTTGGCGATCTGCATGAGACCGTTCTGGCTGATCATCGGCGAGCATTCGATCACCGGTTCCGACAGTTCGTAATCTTCCTGGGCGAGCCGGTCCGCAAGGTCGGGGATGATGCGGTCGGTTTTTGCAAGGCGTACGACAAGTTCGTAGCGTGCAGCGCGGTCCAGCTGGTCAAAAACCGAGAGAACAATTCGCGAAAACAGTTCCCGCTCCATCTCCGTCGGCTCGTGGTCTTCCGACCGCGCATATTCGCCGACGAGCGTGCGGATGAGTTTTGATCTCGCCTCTGGTTCTTTGATCCGGGCGAGCTGTTCTAATTGTTCTCTTAACACTGTCCTGCCGCTATTAACGAAGGGGCACAATTCGGGCCCGCACGGCTGTAACTATTACAGTCCTATCTTAATTTTCTTCTACTTTTAACGACTTGGCCGGGTGCTTCAGCCGCCACCGAAGCTCTTGACCAGGGAGCCGGCCACCAGGTTCCAGCCATCGACAAGCACGAAGAAGATCAGCTTGAACGGAAGAGAGATTACCACCGGCGGCAGCATCATCATACCCATGGACATCAAGACGGATGCGATCACGAGATCGATGATGAGAAACGGCAGGTAGAGCAGGAAGCCGATCTCGAAAGCACGTCGCAGTTCGGAGATCATGAAAGCGGGAATGAGCGTGGCCATGGAAAGGTCTTCCGGGCCTTCCGGTGCTTCTTCTCTGCCGGAGAGTTCCTCGAACAGGGCGAGGTCCTTTTCACGGACCTGGGACAGCATGAACGTCCGGAACGGATCGGAGGCGCGCTCGTAGGCCTGCTCGAATTCTATGTCCCCGTCGATGAGCGGTTGAACGCCTGCATCATAGGAAGCCTGCAAGGTAGGCATCATGATGAAGGCCGACAGGAACAGTGCAAGGCTGACCATCACCATGTTGGGCGGGGCCGTCTGCAGGCCAATAGCAGACCGCAAGAGCGACAGTACCACCACAATACGGGTGAAGCTTGTCACCATGACGAGAATGGAAGGCGCCAGCGACAGGATGGTCAGAAGGACAACCATCTGGACGGCGCGTTCCGTCAAGGTGGTGTCATCGCCAAAACCGACCGAGATTTCCTGCGCCGCAGCCGGTCCGGCCAGAACCGCGAGCAGTGCGGTCAGCAAAAGCATCAGGCGGATCAGACCGCCAGGCCGCAGGAGCGATTGCAAGCGCATCATCCGTTTGACTGTCCACCCAGTTCGTCCAGGATCTTCGCCATTTCTTCCTCGATGGGATTTCTGTCGCCCAAACCGGCGGAAGGCCTGACAGGCGCCTTGACCGGTGGCGCAGAGCTCGTCACGGGACCGCCGGTTGCAGGGGCAGGAGCTGCTACCGATGCCGCGGCAGACGGCGCGACCGTCGCGGTAGCGCTTGTGGTTTCTTCCTGCGTCTCTTCAGCCTCGTCGGCAGATGCCTCGTCAGTTGGCATTTCCGCAGCGGAAGACGCTTCGGGTTTGTCCTGAGCCGGGGTGGACGCTTCCGGCACGTCTTCCAGGAGATCGCCGATATCCAGCGAGAGCTCCCTGGAAGGAGCGGCTTCTGCGACCGACTGCGTTTCGGCTGTGGAGCCTTCTTCTTCCAAGGAAGCCGCTGTCCGGGCTTCATCATCCGCCGTGACGTCGGCAGGTTCGATTGCTTCCGTCGCTTCGGGCTCTGAAACATCGCTTGAAGAGTGTTGTGCATCGGCCATCTGGACGCTTTCGTCCGCCGTGTCCGCCATCGCCTGGCCGAGGTCGGCGGGCTGGTCCGGTTTCGGCATGCTTTCTTCCGCCGGTACTTCCTGCGCCGGGGCCTGTTGAGGTGTGGATGCTGCGGTCAAGGTTGCGGCAGCGAGCACCGGCTCCACCTTGTGCTCCGGCAGAACCTGCTCAACCGGCTTCAAGAGAGCGGTTTTGGCACGTGCCGCCGGTCCGGAAGCGGGCGGGGAGATCGTTCCGCCATAGGAAGGCCGGTCACGTGCCGTGAAGGGGCGTGCCAGGGACTTCAATGTGGAAGCCGTCTTGCTTTCCTGCGGGGCAGAGGGAGCCGGAACGGCAGGGCGCACTTCCGGCGCTTTTACGGATGCTGTTGCAGGTTCACTCGCCTGTATCTCAGCTTCCAGGGCAGCAGCAATGTCGACCTTGCCTTCGTCGGTGCTACGCGGAGGCGAAACTTCCGGCGAAGCAGGCGCGGGAGCGGCTGGTTTCGAAGCGGCCCGGTTGAATCCGTTCTGAGTGGCGGCACGTAGCAGATCGCTCGCGCGGCCCAGTCCTCCACCGCTTTCCGGCTTGTCAGGGGTGGTCTTGGGTGGCGTTGCCTGTTGGGCCGGGGGCGTCGGGGCTTGTACAGTTGCCGGAGCACTCTCGGCCGCACGCGTGGCGGTAAGTCGGGAGGGAGCGGGTTCCGAATAATTGCGTTGCGGTGCAGCCGAACTCACACTGGGGGCTGCCGGCGTGGCAGCCGGGGCAGCTGGTGCCTGATACGAAGGCGCGGCCGGTGCGGATGGCTGGGCCGCCGGAGCGGCAGGTTGCGGTGCCGGGGCGGCCTGTTGTGGTGCCGGTGAAGACGGCTGCGCTAACGGCGCGGCAGACGGAACTGGCGTACGTGCCTGGACTGCGGGTGCTGCAACTTCCTGTTCTTCAAGGAAGTCGTCGGGCCGGGCCGGGATCTCCGGTCCGGGGGCGACCGCGGCCTTGACCGGCATCGGCAGGTTCGAGGGAGACGGTTGTCCAGGCCGGGCCTGGGCCAGCGGGGTGTTGCGAACGATATTCTGTTCCACCACAACGTCGCTCGGGCCACCGACCAGTATGAGATGCTCGATATTGTCCCGGCGAATGAGCAGCAGCCGGCGGCGAGCGTCGACAGAAGCGCTGTCCATGATGGCAATCCGGGGCTGCCGGTTGCGGCTTTGTGGAGCACTTGCCCCCATCAGGCGCTTCAGAATGAAAATAAACAGTCCGAACAGCAGCAGCACGACGGCCAAAGCCAGGATGACTGCAATAGCCTGCGTGATGCCCCCGCTCACGTTGAATGTGGTCTCAATCCAGTTATACATCTTACCCTCGTGCCGCCCCGCTTGCGGTTTGATCGCGTGTGCCGGTTACTCCGGTTTTTTGCCTCAATTGGGGAGGTTTGCCTTTATCCCCAGTAATTCCGGCGGTTGAGCCTGTGCAGGCTCCTGTCTCGCAAACCTCTCGGCTTTTTTGTTTTTCCCCGTAGCGGCGGGAATGTTTTGCCCCGTCGGTACCGGTTCAGCCGCTTGCTGATCTGCTTCGAATCTCTCTAGGACTTAAAGTTAACAGAGGCAGGCAAATTTTGCCTGTTGGCGGCGCCTCTCTTTTTGCGAAATGCAAAGGAAAGTTGCCTCCTCCACTGGTTTTTGAAGGGTTTGGGCCGGAAGAGGTAAATGGCTGTTAACTTTTCATTAACCATTTGAGCGGCAATCATTGCCGGGTTGGTTAACGAATGGTGAATCGGAATGGCCATAACGGATCTGCCGCTTTTCCAGGCATTGAAATCCAAGATGCAGTGGCACCAGACGAGACAGAGCGTGCTGGCGCAGAACATCGCCAACGCGGATACGCCCGGATACATGGCGCGGGACGTGAAGGAATATACCTTCAAGGATCACATCGGGCGGCAGTCACTGAACCTGGCGACAACGACGACGGTGGCCGGGCACATTCCCGGGAAGCTGGGAAATACCGGTTCGGCCAAGATCGAGGAAGACGACACCTTCGAAGTCACGCCGAGCGGCAACAGCGTCAATCTGGAAGAGCAGATGATGCACATCACCGAGAACCAGATGGATTACCAGGCTGCGACAACGCTTTACACCAAGGGGCTCGGTCTGATCCGGACCGCGCTTTCCAAGAGTGTATGAGGCAAGGCAGCACAAGCTAGAGGACCGATAACATGGACCTGATCAAATCCCTGTTCATCTCGGCAAGCGGGTTGAGAGCTCAGAACGGGCGCATGCGCATCATCGCGGAGAACATCGCGAATGCGAACTCCACTGCCAAGACGCCTGAAGAACTGCCGTACCGGCGCAAGATCCCGACCTTCAAGAGCCATTTCGACAGGGAAATGGGCGCTGATATGGTCGAGCTGGGCAAGATCGCGGAAGACAACACGGACTTCCGTTCGGTGCACATGCCCGGGCACCCGGCGGCCGATGCCAACGGTTACGTGCTGCAGCCCAACGTCAACACGCTGATCGAAACGACGGACATGCGCGAAGCGCAGCGATCCTATGAAGCCAATCTGAACGTCATCGATTCCACGCGGCGGATGCTGCAGCGGACCATCGATATCCTGCGCGCCTGAGCGGCAGTCCTAATCCGGGAAGGGAGCCTTAGTCATGTCTACTCCGTCGATCGCAAATAATGCCTACCAGATGGCCGCCAAGCTGCAGCAGCAGGCGCGTGCGATCGAGGACAAGGCGGGCGCTCCCGAAGCTGCCGGTCTCGATTTTACCAAGCTGGTGGAAGAGGCTGTCGGCGGTGTCGTCGACAAGGGCCGTGTCGCAGATGACAAGGCTGTCGGTCTTGTCGAGGGCAAGGCTGACGTGGTCGACGTTGTCACCGCGATCGCCGAAACGGAAGTTGCTCTGGAAACGATGGTCGCCGTTCGCGATCGAGTGATTTCCGCCTATGAGGAAATCATGCGGATGCCGATCTGATCCGATGCGGCAAGGGGGCCTTTGATGACCGCTGGTGAAGTTCTCGATCTCGCCCGTGAAGGCGTTTGGACCATGATCCTGGTGGCCGGACCGGTCATGGTCATCGGTCTGTTGGTGGGTGTCGTCATCGCCTTGTTCCAGGCTCTGACGCAAATCCAGGAAATGACGCTGGTTTTCGTTCCCAAGATCCTCGCGATCTTCGTGACGATCCTGATTGCGCTGCCCTTCATGAGCCAGGTTCTGGAGGCCTTCATGGGCAGGGTTGCCGAAATGATCCTGACCACCGGTTAGGGCGTGGACCTTCATGACCATCCAGCTCGATTATCTGCCGAATATCGCAGCCATCTTCATGCTGATGTTCGCACGTATGGGCACGATGGTCATGTTGCTGCCGGCTCTGGGCGAAAGCACGATCCCGACACGGTTTCGGCTGACCATTGCCCTGGCGTTGACGATTGTTCTCTACCCCGTCGGTTCGCAGTATTACCCTGCCGACCTGACATCCAATACCTATCGCATGATTGCACTCCTGTTCGGAGAGCTGGCCATCGGCTTCGGCATCGGCCTGTGCGCCAAGATGATCACGTCCGTCTTGCAGATCGCCGGCATGATCATGGCCAACCAGTCCGGCCTTGCCTTCGCGCTTGGAACGGATTTCGCCAACCAGGGCCAGCAGGGGGCGCTGTTCGGCAACTTCCTGTCCATTCTCGGTATTACGCTGGTCTTCGTCAGCGACAGCCACTTCCTGGTGATCGCGGCGCTCCACGACAGTTTCACGATTTTTCCGCCTGGCCTTGCTCCGCCGGTCGGGGACTTTTCACAGAACGCGACGGAAACCGTTGCGCATGTGTTTTCCATCGCGGTGCGCATGAGCGCGCCTTTTCTGGTTGTCGGTCTGGTTTTCTATTTCGGCCTTGGCCTGCTCAACAAGCTGATGCCGCAGATGCAGATCTTCTTTATCGCCATGCCCGTGAATATCGCGATCGGGCTGTTCCTGCTCATGGTGCTGATCGCAACCCTGATGATGTTCTATCTGGATCATTTTCAGGAATCGCTCGGCAAGTTCATCGTGGGGTAGCGCTGCGCTATGGCTGACGATACCGACGACTCGGAAAAAACAGAGGACCCCACGCACAAGCGCCTGAAAGAGGCGCATGACAAGGGGGACGTACCGAAATCTCAGGAAGTCAGCACCTGGTTCACACTGGCCGGTGCGACGCTGATGATTGCCATTTTCGCGCCCAGCACCGCCGTGTCGCTGGGCGAGTTGATGAAGGGCTACATGGAGCATGCCCACCAGATTGCGGTGGACGGCTACGCACTGAAAGCCCTGTGGCGGGACACGGGGCAGTCGGTGGCTCTTATCGTCGGCATTCCGTTGCTGGCGCTGGTGATCATGGCTGTGGCGGGCAATCTCGTGCAGCACCAGCCACTGCTGACCGCGGAAACGATCAAGCCGAAATTCTCGAAGGTTTCACCGGCCTCCGGTTTCAAGCGGCTGTTTTCCGCCGACAGTCTCGTAAACTTTGCCAAGGGGATGGTGAAGATTGCCGTTGTCGGCGCCATCATGGTGGCGGTGATGTGGCCGCACCGCGACGAAGCGGAAGTTATGGTGTTCGCCGATACGAACATCATCCTGGAGGAGGCACGAATCCTGATCCTGCAGCTTCTGGCTGCCGTGCTGGCTGTGATGACGGTGGTTGCCGCGGCCGACTTCATCTACCAGCGCAACAAATGGTTCAACAAGCAGAAGATGTCCCTGCGCGAGGTCAAGGAAGAATACAAACAGACCGAAGGTGATCCGCAGGTCAAGGGCAAGATCCGCCAGCTGCGCATGGAGCGGTCGCGCAAGCGCATGATGGCGGCGGTGCCGCAGGCCACAGTGGTCGTGACCAACCCGACGCACTATGCTGTGGCGTTGAAGTATGAAGAAGGCATGGGAGCACCGCTCTGCCTTGCGAAAGGTACCGATGCGGTCGCGCTCAAAATTCGTGAGCTCGCCAAGGAAAGCGATATTCCTGTCGTCGAAAATCCGCCTCTGGCCCGCGCGCTTTATGCGACAGTCGAGATCGACCAGGAAGTTCCGGAAGAACACTACAAGGCCGTTGCCGAAGTCATCGGCTTCGTCTTCCGCATGCGCAAGCGCGCATCCTGGCGTGCCAACTAAGTTGCTCTCAAGGATAGCGGACTGAAAAAGTCCGCGGCAAACAGGTGAATTTCAACAGGACTTGGTCGCATATCAGTTGAAATCGGCTATTAAGCACAGAATGCTTATGTACGGCCCCTTCAAGAACCGAATCGGGCCCGGGAGACAGGATTGATGAGTGACATGGACGGGACGCCGAGCGGGCCGATGATCAGCCGCCCGGAACGTTCCGGTAATATAGGCCTTCTCATAGGCCTCGCACTGCTGCTCGTCGGCGCTGCTGCTGCCTTTGCGGTCATGGACCGCGAAGTGGCGCAGCCGTTTATTCTTGCACTGCTCGGTATCCTGGCCGTCGTCGGCGTTTTCTGCCTGTTTGCCGGAGCCATAGGCTTTCTGCGTCTGTCGGCCCGCCCAGGCGAAGCTAATCCGCTTGCCTCCGCTTTTGTCGATACCCTTGAAGACGGAGCGCTCATTACCGATCTGGACGGCCGGCTTGTCTATGCCAACAAGGCCTATGCGGATCTGACCGGCGCTGAAACCGCTGCCGACATCCGTGTGGTCGAGCGTGTGTTTTCCTCCGATCCGGATGCCGCCGACGCCATTTTCCGCCTGTCCCAGGCCATGCGCGACAGCCGCAGGGCGCAAGAAGAGATCCGCATGCCGTTCCCGCTCGGCAGGGCCGACGGCGCTGCGCGCTGGTATCGGGTGTCGATCCGCCCGTTGCAGGTGTCCAAGGAACGCGGTGGCGGCAAGCCCATGGCGGTCTGGCAGCTGGCCGATATCACCCGCGACCGGGCCGAACAGGAAAACTCGTTTCAGGAACTGCAGCGCGTCATCAATTTCCTGGATCACGCGCCGGCCGGTTTCTTTTCCTGTGATGCGGAAGGCCGCATCGTCTATCTCAACGCCACCCTGGCCGACTGGCTTGGCTACGATCTTGCCCAGTTCGACGCGGGTGACCTCGATCTTTCGAGCATCGTGCGCGGCGACGGCACCGAGCTGATCCGCTCGATCAAGGGTCAGGCGGGCGAGGTCAAGAGCGAAACCTTTGATCTCGACTTCGTCACCCGCAACGGACGCGGCCTGCCGGTGCGACTGCTCCACCGTGTGCCTTTCGGTGAAAACGGCCAGCCGGGTGACAGCCGCACACTGGTTCTCAACAGGTCTCGCGGTGAGGAAGCCTCCGAGGCGCTTCGGGCGGCGGAAGTCCGCTTTGCCCGTTTCTTCAACAACACGCCGATCGCCATTGCCTCGCTCGACAAGGAAGGCCGGGTCCTGAGAACCAACGCGCCGTTCCTGAAGCTGTTCGGTGCGGTCGACACGGATGACGAATCTCCCAAGCTGGAGGCTTATGTGGCCGAGAGCGGACGGCAGGAACTGGCGAAATCTCTCCAGGCTGCTGCCAACGGGATCGGCGAGATTGCGCCGATAGACATTCCCCTGGTCGAGGGCAATGACCCGCGTTCCGCAACCTTCTACGTTTCCGCAGTGCAGGAAGGTGAGGGTGACGGCGAAGCCGCCATCGTCTACGCGCTTGAAACCACCCAGCAGCGAGCCCTGGAAGCACAGTTCGCCCAGAGCCAGAAGATGCAGGCCATCGGCCAGCTGGCCGGGGGTGTCGCGCATGACTTCAACAACGTCCTGACTGCGATCATCGGCTTCTCGGATCTGCTTCTGGCAAGCCACAGACCGACCGATCCGTCCTTCCAGGACATCATGAACATCAAGCAGAACGCCAACCGTGCTGCCGGCCTCGTGCGGCAGCTTCTGGCCTTCTCGCGTCGTCAGACGCTGCGTCCGCAGCAACTCGAGCTGAACGACGTTCTGGCTGATCTCTCCATCCTGCTCGACCGCCTGCTGGGCGAGAAGGTGGAACTGAAGGTGATCCACGGCCGGGACCTGTGGCCGGTGATGGCCGACCTGAACCAGCTGGAACAGGTGATCGTCAACCTGGCGGTAAACGCGGGCGATGCAATGTCCGACGGTGGCCGTCTGACCATCCGCACGCGCAACGTCAACGAAGCCGAAAGCACACAGTTCGACAACATCCGCGGCATGCCACCGGGCGAATACACCCTTGTCGAGGTGGACGACACAGGCCATGGCATTCCGCCCGACGTGATGGAGAAGATCTTCGATCCGTTCTTCTCCACCAAGGAAGTCGGCAAGGGAACGGGCCTTGGCCTGTCGACGGTTTACGGCATCGTCAAACAGACCGGCGGTTTCATTTTCTGTACGTCCGAAGTCGATGTCGGCACGACGTTCCGTCTGTTCCTGCCACGCCACATTCCGAAGGTCGTGGAGAAGAAAAAGCCGGAGCCGAAGGAAGTCGAACCGGAAAAGGTCAAGGATCTGACCGGTTCCGCATCGATCCTTCTGGTGGAAGACGAGGAGGCCGTGCGTGCCTTTGGCGCCCGTGCCCTCGCGTCGCGCGGCTACACCGTCTACGAGGCGGGTTCGGGCAACGAGGCGCTGGAGGTCATGGAAGAGACCGACGGCAAGATCGACCTCGTGGTCTCCGATGTGGTCATGCCGGAAATGGACGGGCCGACGCTTCTGGTCGAGCTGCGCAAGACCCGGCCGGACCTCAAGATCATCTTCGTGTCCGGTTATGCCGAGGACGCCTTCGAGGAAAACCTGCCACCGGGCGAACAGTTCTTCTTCCTACCCAAGCCTTTCACGCTGAAGCAGCTTGCGACGACTGTGAAGGATGTCTTGAACGGATAGGCCGACCTGGTCCAGACTTGCCTCAACACCATCCGTTTGAGGCAAGAGGTCCATGCAGCTTCCAGATTTCATCCGAAAGTTTCCAGCTCTCGATGTTCCCTTTCCCGAGGACGTTGTCAGATCCTACGCAGTGCGCTCGGACGCCGGATTGGTCGTTTTTTTCGATTTCGTGAAGGACATGGTCCTTCCGCCGCATTCGCATCTGGCGCAATGGGGCACTGTCCTGAGCGGCGAGATCGAATTCACCATCGCTGGTGAAACAAGGACGATGGGTCCAGGGGCTATCTACGATATTCCCAGCGGGGCGGAGCACAGTGCGATCATCAAGGCCGGAACCAAGGTGATCGATGTCTTCGAGGAGCCTGACCGCTATCCGGTCAAGGGATAGCACTTCATACAGGCTCTGGTCGCTGCCGCCTGCTACTGAGTTGCACCGGTTCAGGTCTGACGGCATTCGGGTAAGGATTGCAGTTACCCTTCCATCCCGAATGCGCTAGAGGAAGGTCACGACAGGCTGTCTGCGACGAAAAGGGCTGACACGTTGACCGCACATCATGCACCTGGTGAAGGCGCTCCGGGCAAGGATGGAACAGCTTTCGACCAGGAAGCATCCTGGCGGCGGCTGATGTCCGTCTTTGGCAGCATTGGTCTACTGTCTTTTGGTGGTCCGGCCGCACAGATCGCGCTGATGCACCGCAAGCTGGTTGATGAGACCGGCTGGCTTTCGGAAAAAAGCTACGTCAACGCTCTCGGGTTCTGCATGTTGCTGCCGGGTCCGGAAGCCATGCAACTGGCGACGTACTGTGGCTGGAAACTGCGCGGCGTTGCCGGTGGCTTGCTGGCGGGCCTTCTGTTTGTCGTTCCCGGCGCACTCGCAATTTTCGCACTTGCCGCGGTTTACGGAACCTTCGGCAATGTGCCGCTGGTCAGTCAGCTGTTTCTGGGCATCAAGGCAGCCGTCCTGATCGTGGTTCTGGAGGCGCTGCTGCGCCTCTCCAAACGGGCACTCACCATCAGGCGGCAATGGGTCATTGCAGCTCTGGCCTTTGTCGGAATTTTCTTCCTGGCCCTGCCGTTCCCGCTGATTGTTCTGGCCGCCGGGCTTTACGGTGCTGCGTTCAGCGTGGCGCAGACTGAAAGCCACGGTGAGCCTGGTGTTGCGATTGGCAGACCGATTGCGAAAACACTCCGCACGGTGTTTCTCTGGGCCTTCATCTGGATCGCGCCGCTGGCGCTGCTGGATCTGGCCGGCAGCGTGCCCTTGCTGGCGGATATCGGCTGGTTCTTTTCAAAGCTCGCTGTCGTCACCTTTGGCGGCGCCTATGCGGTGCTTGCCTATATGGCCCAGGACGTCGTCGCCATTCACGGCTGGCTGAGCGCCGGTGAAATGATGGACGGGCTGGGTCTGGCGGAAACAACACCGGGGCCGCTCATTCTGGTGACCCAGTTCGTCGGCTTTCTGGCGGCCTTTCACGAAGGTGGGCTTCTTCTTGGCCTCGCAGGGGGGCTGGTTGCGCTCTGGGCGACCTTTGCTCCCTGTTTCCTCTGGATCTTTGCCGGGGCGCCTTACATCGAATGGATCTCGGCGCAGCCGAGGCTCAAGTCGGCACTTTCGGCCATCGTAGCGGCGGTGGTCGGCGTCGTGCTCAACCTGTCGGTCTGGTTCGCGCTGCATGTCTTCTTCGAAGAGGTCACGGCGACAAAGTGGGGTGTCGTGACACTCTGGATCCCGGACCTTGCCAGCCTCGACTGGCGTGTGCCGGTCCTTGCGGCCCTGTGTGGCCTGTTGCTCCTGCGGTTTCACATGGGGCTGATCTGGGTGCTGCTGACGGCGGCACTTGGCGGGGTGCTGCTGTCACAAGTGGGATGAGGGGACGCGTGCCCGCTCACCAGCCCGCAGTGAGAAAATAGTTGGCATAGACAAATGGCCAGACTGCAAGGCAAAGGGCGAGCTTTCTCCTGTCACTGAGACGGGCGCCGACAAGCCGGGACACTGACCAGGAAATCAAGGCGACAAGGACAAACCTTGGTAGCCGTGCCACCGGCGAGACAAGAAAAAGCGATTGTGCGGGGATCGAGGCGTAGCCCGCTTCGGCCGAAAGAACCTTGTAAGGGATGCCGCTGAAGGCTCCCCCGAGCAATCCCTCGAGCAGGCCTGCCTGCAACAGCTGCCTGGCCAATTCAAATGTTGATCCCGAAATCCCGGGCACAAGCAGCAGCACCTGAAGCGTTTCTTCCGGAAAATGCTGTGCGCAGGTCCAGACCAGCAGACCGCCGAACGCGGCCGCGAAGGACGCCAGAAGCGCCGCTATCATGGCCTTGCCCAGGGAGCGAAGCGCGATGATGCTCAAAAGCGCGTCGGGAGCAATGAAGAACAGCGTTGCCTCGGCAAAGCTCCAGAGCGTAGCCAGGCAGAAAAGTGCCAACTTACTATTCCCAGGATGCAAAGGTCTTTTCCGTCGAGAGAGCGTTAAAGCGCTCCTTCAACCCGGTCATAAAATGAGTCCGGTCCTCGTTCCAAGTAATTGGTTCCCCGACGAAAATATCGCAGAAGAACGGCACCAGCAGGAACGACCCCTTCGGCAAGGCCTTGCCGAGGCCGTGGGTGAAGACGGGCACGACCGGTGCTTCCGGGAACCGTTCGGCAAGAAAGGAAACGCCTTTCTTGAGATCCGTCATCTGTTCCGGTTCGCCGCGCGAACCTTCCGGAAACAGGATCAGAACCTTGCCCTGACGCAGAACCTCGTAGCAGCCTTCCAGCGGGTCGACATTCTTCTCTTTCCGGCCACGCTCCACCGGGATAATGCCGAGGACATGTTCCGACAGCCAGGCCTTGAGAGGTGACGAGAAGAAATAATCTGCCGCCGCAACCGGCTTGATGTCCTTCAGCTTCGACAGGGGCATCAAGGCCATCAGCACCATCGTATCCAGATGGCTGTTGTGGTTGGCAACAATGATCGCCGGACCGTTGGCCGGCAGCAGTTCCTTGCGACGCACGTTCAGCCCGAGCAGGAACAGGACCGCGATCTTGACGAAAATGTAGAAGATCTTCTGGAGCATCAATGGAGGTTCCTGAATGCTGACGGTCGAGCGCTTGTTCCAGGGTCGTCCTCTCCTCGGTCACCCCGGACGTAGCGAAGCGGAGATCCGGGGCCGGGGAACCCAGGCGCAAGATCAGTGGCTGAACCTTTCAGCCGATTGAAAGGCTCCCCGATCCCGGCTCGCGCTGCGCTTGGCCGGGATGACGAGAGGAGAGGCGCGTGGGCTTGGAGAAGAGAGAAAGAGAAGCCTGCCGACTGCGTGCGCGGAGTGAAAGCGGTCATCCTGACATCCCCTTCAGTAATAGAAGTAACGGGTGAAGTGGAAGAACAACGGTGCGGTGTAGGTCAGGCTGTCGATCCGGTCGAGGATGCCACCATGACCGGGAATAAGACTGCCGGTGTCCTTGACGCCGAGATCCCGCTTCAGGGCCGAGACGGTGACATCACCAACGAACCCTGCGACCGGGATCAGCAGGCCGGCGGCAGCGGCGTGGATCATGTCAAAGGGCGTGACCAGCGGTGCGGTCAGAAGGGACAGAACGAAAGTGGTTGCAACGCCGCCAAGAAAGCCTTCCCACGTCTTGTTGGGACTGACGCCCGGAATGATCTTGTGACGGCCAAACAGTTTGCCCCAGGTATATTGGGCGACGTCGTTGAACTGGGTCAGGAACAGGAGGAACAGCAGCAGGCCTGGACCGCCGGTGCTGTTGGCCTCGGTCGCCGGCAGGATCAGGAGGAAAGCTGCGTGGCTGATGGAGAAGACGCATAGCATTAGCCCCCAGTTGAGGGTGCCGACAGCGCGCAGGAAGCCCTCGGTCTGCTGGGTCAGCAGGCTGACGAAGGGCAGGAACAGGAACATGTAGACCGGGATGAACACCGCGAACATGCCATAGTAGCTGTCGTAGACCCAGAAGTACTGCACGGGGATCGACAGATACGCCCAGAACAGCACCCGCCTGTCAGCCCGGCGGGTGGGGATCATCGAGAAATACTCTTTCAGCGCCAGGAAGCTGATGAGGGCGAATACAATGATCGAGACCGTGTTGCTGACCAGGAAGGAGACGGTGAAGATTGCCACCATCACCCACCAGCTGACGGTGCGCTGAACCAGTTCGCTCATGTTCTTGGCGGAGCGTTTCGAAATCACGAACACGATGGCGCTGGCAACGCACAGCACGGCCCAGATGCCGATCAGGGCCCAATGGATGGTCAGGAGGTTCATGCGGATTGTTTCTCCCTGATTGCCGCCCTGGCGCGGTTGAAGATGGTGACCGCGGACAGCACCAGCCCGGCACCGAAAAGGATCAGATATAGGAGAGGCGCGGTCAGGCCAAAGGCCATCAGGAGCCCGCAAAGACCGAACAGGGCTGCCCGGTCGCTCTTGCCGAAGGGGCCGTCATACCGGCGACTTGCACCGATCTGGACTGCGATCACGCCGGTCATTTCGCCGATGATGGCAAGCATGACCAATCCGACGACAATCGGCCCATCGACAAAAGGCAGGAGTGCGAAGGGCAGGTAGAGCGCAGCGTCTGACAGCACATCGCCCAGTTCGTTGAGCACCGCGCCAAGGTCGGATTTCTGGTCGTGTTCCCGCGCCAGCATTCCGTCGATCGCATTGAGGCCCATGCGGATGAACAGAACCAGCGGCAACAGGATCAAGGGCAAGAAAGCGCCGGGAAAGATCCAGAGCAGCAGGCCTTCGCCAATCGACAGGCCAAGCGCGGCCAGGGTTACTTGATTGGCTGTCACCCCGTTTGCGGCAAGCGATCTGCACACCGGGCGAAGCAGGTCCTGAAAACGGGACTTCAGCTGGTAAATCGTTGGCATTCAAAAACTTTCCCGACTAATTTTCGGGAAAGATATAGGTATCGAGCACCCGGTGCACGCTAGAATTTCAAATGCCTGCTGTCACTTCCTGACAGGGTCGCGCTGGAGCAGGCGTTTCAGGTGATCAGTAACATTTTCCGGCTCTTCCAGCGGTGTCAGGTGGCCACTGTGTTCCAGGACGACAAGGTCCGCTGACGGGATCAGGCTGGCCATGGACCGATGAAGCTCCGGCGGCGTCAACTGATCATGATTGCCACACAGCACCAGTGTCGGGCAGGTAATGCCGGTGAGCGACGCGCGGCTGTCGGGGCGAGCAATGCGGGTCTGGCGAATGAAGACGTCTGGACCAAGGCGCTGCGTCATGGCACGAACCCGATTGATCATGTCGGCATTGTCCCGGTTTTCCGGGGCAAGATAGGACTGGGCGAGTTTTCTGCCGAAGCCGTGGAAACGGCCCGGTTTCGACGCCTGAGCAATCAATTGTTCGCGCTCTGCGGCGCGTTCCGGCGTGTCAGGCAGCATGGTGGTGTCGAGGAGGGCGAGATGGGTCACGCGTTCCGGGGCGCGGCGCAGGATTTCCTGAGCGACGATACCGCCGAGCGAAAACCCGGCGAGCGCAAAGCGGTCCTCGCTGGTGGCCAGAACCATTTCCGCCAGAGCCCCCAGCGAACTACCGCGTGTTATGTCGGCAACCCGGGGGCGAGCAATGTCAGCGAGACCGGTGATCTGATCCCGCCAGAGATCTGCATCGTTCAGGAGCCCCGGGATCAGGACGATCTGCGGCAGGCTCATGCATCGGCCTCCTGCGCGGAGGCGAGGATTGTCCGGGCACGGATGCGGACCGGCTCGTCGACCATTGCGCCATCGACATTGGCTGCGCCATCACCCGAGGCGAGAACACGCCTGGCCCACTCGATTTCGTTTAGGCTCGGGGCGAAGGCGCGTTTGATCTCGGGAAGCTGTCTTGGGTGAATGCAGAGTTTGCCGGCCATACCGAGATCCCGTGCATGGGAGGCGTCTTCAAATGTCTGCGCAGGGTTGTCGAGCTGTGCTGTGACGCCGTCGATCGGGGCCGCGATGCCGGCAAGCCGGGACGCCAGAACCAGTTCGGAGCGAACGGGCAAGAGCACGTCTTTCAAATGCGCGCAGCCAAGATCGGCGCAATAGTCGATGGACCCGAAAGCCAGTCGAACCACCCCATCGGTGCTTGCAATGCTCCTGGCATTGGCAAGCCCCCTGGCACTTTCAATGAGCGCGATAACCGGGACCGAGTCTCCCAGGGCAGTGTGGAGCGTGGCAATCTCTCCGGGAGCCTCCGCCTTCGGCAGCATGACGGCATCCGGTGCCAGCTTGCGAAGAGCAACGACATCCTCCAGGTGCCACGAAGTCCCAACGGCGTTTATGCGCACGATGACCGGCTTTTCGGTGAAGCCGGTTGTCAGATTGGTGCGGGCGGCCTCTTTCTCCGATGCGGGGACCGCGTCTTCCAGATCCAGGATGATCGCGTCGGCTTCGGTTGCGGCTGCCTTGGGGAACCGGTCGGGCCTATTTGCCGGCACGAACAGAGGTGTCCTGACTGCCGTTACCATGCCGCTGTCGCCTCCATGGCAACCGGGCCGCCAAGCTGCGCGGTCCAGAGCTTCATGGTTTCTCCCTCCGTTTGCGCGTTCACCGTGAAGTCCGCCGTGTCGAATATGGTCGACAGACTTCGAAACCGGAAGGATTTCGGTGCTCTTTCCTTGAGATCCGCAGCGAATTGGCAAAGCAGTGTTGCCTGCAAGGGACCGTGAACAATGAGCCCTGGATAGCCTTCCACGTCGCGGACATAGTCCTTGTCGTAGTGGATGCGGTGCCCGTTGAAGGTCATGGCCGAATAACGAAAGAGGTAGGCGGCCGATGGCGTGATCTGCATGACGTGGTCTCCAGCCGTCGCAGGCGCCGGGGTTGTCTTCATGCCCGCAACGTTCTGTGCCTCCCGGTAGACGATGTCCTGACGCTCGTTCAGGACAGGTCGGCCGTCAGAAGTGACTTCATGATTGACCGTGACGAAACAGAGTGGCCCGGTGCGGCCCTGTTTCAGGACCACATCCCTGACGGTTGACACCCGCCGGACCTCTTCGCCAATCCGGATGTCACCCTGGAAGGTAAACTCGCCGCCTGCCCACATGCGCCGGGGCAGGGGCACGGGCGGCAGGAAGCCGCCACGGGCTGCATGACCGTCCGGCCCCAGACCGGCTGTCTGAACGGCCGGCTGAGCAAGGCAGAAATGGATCAGCAGCGGCGCGATATCACCTGGAGCTTCACCTGATGTCCGGTCAAAGGTCGCGTTGAATTGGCGAACCAGTGCGGGGCTCAAGACCTCCGAGGCGCTGTCTTCGCGCCCTATCCAGCTGCGCAGGTGGTCGATGTCGAGGTCCATGATCACGCCTCCAGGGGCTTGAGGGCCGGGATCGGGCCGTAGCTGCGCGGTTCGCCCGAAAAGATGGCCGCAGGGGCGGGGAAGGAGACCGGGCCATTCGGGCTGTCGACAGTGATACGCCTCAGGTGCGGATGGGTCGACAGGCCGTCCATATCGTTGACCGAGGCCAATGCGATATTAGCATCCGTCAGCAACCTGATGGCCGTTTCGGCATCAAATTTCGCAAAGGCTTCGCCAACAGCGGCATCCGTTTCCCTGCGATTGTTCACCCGCGCGACGTTTGTTGCGAACCTTGGATCGGTGCCGAGTTCGGGTTTTCCGATGAAGTCGCTGCAGAGGGTCCTCCATTCCCGGTCGCTTTGAATGGCGATCAGAATTGCCGGACCTTCCTTTGGCTGGAAGACGCCATAGGGCGCAATCGAAGGATGGGCGAGTCCGACCCGCTGGGGGCTCTTGCCGCCTTCATGGTTGAGAAGGGGGACGGTCAGCCAGTCGGCCAGAACATCGAACATGGAGACCGAGATCTGCGTGCCCTTGCCGGTGACCCCGCGCTGGATCAGGGCTTCCAGAATGGCGGTATAGGCCGTTGCCCCGGTGGCGATGTCGACAAGGGAAATGCCAACACGCGCGGGTTCGTTCGGTCCGCCGGTGATCGAACAAAGACCGGTTTCAGCCTGGATCAGCAAATCATAGGCCTTGCGGTCGGCCATCGGCCCGGTTTCGCCGAAACCGCTGATGGAGCAGGTAATAAGGCGCGGATAATCCACCACCAACCTGTCCGGATCAAAACCAAGGCGGGCCAGGGCGCCAGGCTTGAGGTTCTGGATCAGGACATCGGCGTCTGCGATCAGTTGCGCCAGCTTTTCCTTGCCCTTGTCGGAACCAAGATCCAGCGTGATGCTGTCCTTGCCCCGGTTCAGCCAGACAAAGTAACTCGACTGACCCTTGGCAACGTCGTCATACCCCCGGGCAAAATCACCTTCGGGCCGTTCGACCTTGGTGACTGTCGCTCCGGCATCTGCAAGCCGGGACGTGGCGTAGGGGGCGGCCACCGCCTGTTCGATGGCGACGACGTTCAATCCTTCCAGCGGCAACACCATCAGAACGACCTCGGCAGGCCAAGCACATGCTCGGCAACATAAGACAGGATGAGGTTGGTGGAGATTGGCGCTACCTGGTAGAGCCGCGTCTCGCGGAACTTGCGCTCGACGTCATATTCGCAAGCAAAACCGAAGCCGCCATGGAACTGGATGCAGGCATTTGCCGCCTCCCAGCTTGCCTTTGCGGCCAGGTATTTGGCCATGTTTGCCTCCGCGCCGCAGGGAGCACCGGCATCAAACAGGCTACAGGCTTTGTAGCGCATCAGGTTGGCCGCCTCGATCTCGATATAGGCTTCGGCTATGGGAAACTGGACGCCCTGGTTCTGGCCTATGGGGCGGCCGAAGACTTCCCGTTCGCGCACATAGTCGGTCACCTTGTCGGTGAACCAGTAGCCATCGCCAATACATTCGGCGGCAATCAGCGTGCGTTCGGCGTTGAGACCGGTAAGGATATATTTGAAGCCTTTTCCTTCCTCGCCGATGAGATTTTCTTCCGGGATTTCCAGATTGTCGAAGAAGAGTTCGTTGGTCTCGTGGTTGACCATGTTCAGGATCGGGCGAACCTCCATGCCCGATTTCATGGCTTGCCTGATATCGACCAGAAAGATCGAAAGGCCTTCCGATTTTTTCTGCACGTCGGCAAGCGGCGTTGTGCGCGCCAGGAGGATCATCAGGTCGGAATGCTGCACACGGCTGATCCAGACCTTCTGGCCGTTGACGACGTAGCGGTCGCCCTTCTTCACGGCAGTGGTCTTGATCCTGGTGGTGTCCGTGCCAGTCGTCGGCTCGGTCACGCCCATGGACTGCAACCGCAATTCGCCGCTTGCGATCTTCGGCAGATATTTCAGCCGCTGTTCTTCCGAGCCATGCCGCACGAGCGTGTTCATGTTGTACATCTGGCCGTGACAAGCGCCGGAATTGCCGCCTGCACGGTTGATTTCTTCCATGATGACCGAAGCTTCGGTGAGCCCGAGGCCCGATCCGCCGTAGTCCTCCGGAATAAGTGCGGCCATCCAGCCTTCGCGTGTCAGGGCGTCGACAAATTCTTCCGGATAGGCGCGGGCCTCATCGATCTTGCGGTGGTATTCGGCGGGAAACTGGGCACATAGCGCGCGGATGCCGTCGCGAATGTCCTGGTAGCTGTCGGTTTGGCTTGTCATTTGGGCTTTTCGTCTGGCGTGTTCGTTGACCGCAGTTAAGCCGCTGAACTTCTATTGAACAAATATATGTTTTGGATAGGTATCATATAAATTTTATATGATACCTTGTTGCCATGGACATCCGCCAACTCCGCTATTTTCTGGAAATCGTTGCGCAGGGTTCGCTCACACGGGCTGCCGAAAGCCTGCATGTGGCGCAGCCGGCCCTGTCGCTGCACCTGAAGAACATGGAAGAGCAGCTTGGCACCAGGCTGCTGACGCGCAGTCGCTCCGGTGTCACGCCCACGGAGGCGGGAGAGCTGCTGCTGCAAAGGGCGCGGGCAATTCTCGAGGATCTGGCGCGCACGGAAGACGATATCCGCAATCTGGAAACCGATCCGTCCGGCATCGTGCGGATCGGCCTGCCGGGCACGATCAGTGCCATGGTGTCTCTGCCGTTGATTCTGGCGGCACGTGAGCGCTTTCCGCGGATCACGCTCAATATTACCGAGGCCATGAGCGGTTTTGTTGGCGATTGGCTGAGCGAAGGCAAGATCGATCTTGCCGTGCTTTACAGCCGTTCCAAGGATGCACGTATCCGGTCTGAATTATTGCTTGAAGAAGAGCTTGTGGTTCTATGGCCCGCGGATGCCGAACGTCCGCTGGAAATGAACATGGAGGCACTCGACAACGTGCCAATGGTGCTGCCGAGCGGAGCGCACGGCTTGCGGGTGCTGATTGACCGGACGTTCCAGGCGCTGGGCTTTGCACCTGAAATCGCGATGGAAATCGACTCCTTCAACAACATCAAGCGCCTGGTGGCGGCCGGGTTTGGCCCGTCGATCCTGCCGCTCTACGCGGTGACGGAGGAAGTGGCAGCAGGTTCCCTTCGTGTCAGCCGCATTGCCGCGCCGGGGCTCTGGCGCGGGGCTCATCTGATGTCGCCGGGTGGACGACCGGTGACGCGGGCGCTGGAAGCGGTGCACGCTTTGCTGCGCGAGGTTATCCTGGATCTGCGCGACAAGGGGGCCTGGGCCGCTTCCCGGCCACCGCAGGTTTCCGGCACCGAGACTGTCTCCTGAGGGGAACAAAACCCGGAGCTCTGTCGTTTTCCCGATACTGCCCTATGCTGCCTGAGCAAGCAGCCTGTCCATGTGTGCAAGGCTTCCCGCTATTTCTGGAGAACCGATTGACGATGATCGACGCTGTCCTGCTGACCTCACCCCGTATTTCCACCTTTGATGACCAGACCTATCTCACGAACGCCAGCAGCTTTTTCTTTGCGCGTGATGAGCGCCTGTTTCTCGTTACCAGCCGGCATGTCATGGTGGATGAGGCAAGCGGGCATCATCCCTCCCGTATCGAAATAGAACTCCACAATGATCCTGAAAATCTGGCCGACTCCATCGCTTTTTCGATCCCGCTTTTCCGGGATGGCAAAAGCCTCTGGCGCCAGGGAGAGGATACCGCAGGCGATATCGACGTTGCGGTGATCGAGATTGACCGGGCGGCGCTACCTGAAAATATAGTCTATCGGGCCTTCGGGCCGGAACACCTGAGTGACCCGCAAGAGCATGTCGAGATCGGATCATCCATTCTGGTTGTCGGTTTTCCGCTCGGGTTTCATGACACGCTCCATCACATGCCGGTGGTCCGCCACGCGGTCGTGGCTTCCTCCTTCGGCTTTCGGTTTCAGGGCATGGGTTATTTCCTGACCGATGCCCGCACGCATCGCGGCACAAGTGGGGCTCCGGTGGTCATGCGCAATACGGCAGACACCGCAAGCGAACTGCCGTGGAAACTGCTTGGCGTTCACTCCGCCCGCCTCGATGTCGGAACGCGCGATCTCGTGCTGGATGAGGCGCTAGGCCTCAATTGCGCCTGGTATGCGGACATTCTGATGACGCTTACTGAGGGGTGACCCCCGTCAAAGGCAAACTTCAGCCCTGGAGCGTCAGGCGGGTTTGAACCTGTAGTGGCCGGTGATTTCGAAATCGAACAGCCGGTCTTCCAGCTGTGTTCCAGCACCAATGTTGTGGACCACCATTGGTCGTTCGCTGTCTGCGGAGGCACGGTGACTGACAATCGCCATGTGCGGCAGGTTTCCAGGCAGCATCTGGGAAACGACGTCGCCGGGCTGATAGTCTTTGGCGTTTGCAGTGACCGGAAGAGCTGCGCCTTTTCGTCTGAAGAAGGTCTGCAGGTTTGGCACCCGCCGGTGGTCGATGTTCCTGTCCGGGCGTTTGAGACCCCAGATCTTTGGATAGGACGAAAAGTCCGACTTCATGTCCGCATTAACGGCCGACTGGAGATCGTAGCCGAAGGCGTCGCGGTAGGCTCTGACGACCACATCGGTGCATACACCGCGTTCGCGCGGCAGGTCGCCATTTGGAAACGGGAGCGAGACATAGGCCGGATCGTAGACCACCGTAACGCCGATCTGGCTTTCTGCTGCCTCAATCAGCTGTCCCGCCCACGGATTGGGCAAAGCAATACTTTTTGACGTTGCTTCAGTGGGCGGCGTGGACGGTCCGGCAACTGCCTTGCTGACGAGCTGCAACCCGGTTTGCAGCCGATAAGCGGGGAGGGTGTGTGCCGCGTAGGCGCCTCCTGCTGCCAGAAGTCCGGTTCCGAACAGGAATGTACGCCGCTTCATGTGAGAGCTCCCATAAATCTGAAGCCGGAATACTGGCGGAGTGGGACCGGAATGGGGCGAGGCGACATTTGACCGATTTTCCCGTTGGGTAAACCAATACGCGTGTCGTTGCGGAAGTCAGTCAATTGCACGTTTTTTGTTCTCGAAAATTTAATCTGATGAGTCTTTACTGCAGCAAAAGGCGGTAAATATTGACGAAATTTGTGGAAATACTGCTGAAAACGGCAATGATTGTCTTTTTGTCCTGGCTGGCGACGCCTGCCCAGGCCGAGCAGGCATCCCTGTCCTATGATCAGTTCTTTCTGCGTCACAGCGCAACCATGATGCTGATCGATCCGGATACCGGAAGCATTCTTGATGCCAACAATGCCGCGGCAGACTTCTACGGGTTCGACCGGGATACGCTGCGCCGCATGTCCATTCAGAACATCAATCAGCTGACGGCCGAGCAGGTTGAAGCCGAACGTCAACTTGCCAAGGCTGAACACCGAAATTTCTTCATCTTCCGCCACAAGCTGGCAGATGGCTCCGTTCGAAGCGTGGAGGTTCATTCAACTCCGGTGGACTACGACGGCAGGAAGGCTTTGCTTTCCGTGGTGCACGATATTTCCGACGACCGGCAGCGGGAACAAGAACTGTGGCACTACAAGAACCGCCTGGAGGAAATGGTCGACAGCAAGAGCGCGGAACTTTCCTCTGCCTATAACGCCCGGAACCAGTGGATGCTGGGCCTGGTCGGCACGCTTGGTCTGTCGCTTGTCGTCGTCAGTTTTCTGCTGCTTGAAAGACACACCGCGCACAAGCGGTTGCGATCCTCGGAGCAGCGTTTGCGAGAGATCATCTTCGGCACCAACGTCGGGACCTGGGAATGCAACGTTCAGACCGGGGAGGTGGTCTACAACGAACGCTGGGCTGAAATTCTCGGCTATTCGCTGGCCGAGTTGCAGCCGGTCAGCCGACAGACCTGGTACCGGCTGACCCATCCGGACGATGTGGAAAAATCTGAGCAGAAGCTGGCAGAGGTGTTTTCCGGAGCAAGGGAAGCCTACGACAACGAAATTCGCATGCGCCACAAGGAGGGCAGGTGGGTCTGGGTTCTCGACAGGGGACGAGTGGTCGAATGGACGAAAGACGGTGAGCCTTTGCGCATGTCCGGCACGCATTCGGACATTACCCGTCTGAAGAAGACGGAAGAAGCTGTCAGGCGGCTAGCGATGACCGATCATCTGACAGGCCTTTCGAACCGGGCACATTTCAGCCAGAGCCTTGCGGAAAACGTTGCCATTGCAGACCGGGATAACCGCAAGTTTGCGCTGATGATGCTGGACCTTGATACCTTCAAGCCGGTCAACGACAGCCACGGGCATCCGGTGGGTGACGCGCTGCTCCAGGCCGTTGCCTCCACCATCAAGCGCTGCACGCGCGAAGGGGATGTCGTGACCCGGATCGGCGGGGATGAGTTTGCCGTGATCATCGGCGATTATGCGGAAGAGAAGGATGTTCTGGCCTGTGCCACCCGCATTTACCGGGAGGTCTCGCGGCCGATGGAAATCAAGGGCAAGGATATCAACATCAGCATCAGCATCGGGGTGTCGTTCTATCCCGATGATGCAGATGATGCCAAATCGCTGATCACCCACGCGGACCAGGCCATGTATGAAGCCAAGAAGAGCGGGGCAAACGTCCTGACGTATGAAGCCTACAGGATGCGGGTGGCGAGCTAGCTGCGGTGAAAGTGAACGACATTCCTTTGGCCTGCCTTCTCGCTCAGCCCTGCTCCTAGTCTAGACCCAGCGTGCCAGTTCGTCTTCGTAGGGTGAGATATCGCCGAACTTCGCCGTGACCCAGTCCGGATTGTAGTAGGTATCGAGATAGCGCTGACCGCTGTCGCACATCAGCGTGACGATCGAGCCTGTCTCGCCTTTGTCGATCATCCGGCCGGCGATTTGCAGCGCGCCCCACAGATTTGTGCCGGTGGAAGCGCCCGCCTTGCGGCCGATCAGTTTCTCCAGCCACAGGATCGTTGCAATGCTTGCGGCATCGGGCACCTTGATCATGTCGTCGATGACGTCCGGCAGAAACGAGTGTTCCACCTTTGGCCGGCCAATGCCTTCGATCCGACTTGAGCAGTTTTCGGTGAGAGCGTGGTTCCCGGTACGATAGGCATCATAAAAGACCGAGTTTTCCGGATCGACCACGGTCAGGCCGGTGTCGTAGCCCCGGTAGCGGATAAACCGGCCAAGCGTTGCGGATGTGCCACCCGTGCCGGCGCTCATCACCAGCATCTTCGGCACAGGATGCGGCTCGAATTCCATCTGGTTGAAGATGCTTTCGGCAATGTTGTTGTTCCCGCGCCAGTCGGTTGCCCGCTCCGCATAGGTGAACTGGTCCATGAAATGCCCGCCGAGCTGTTCGGCAAGGTCCACCGCCGCGCCGTGCATCTCGGGCGCTGATCCGACGAAATGCGGTTCACCGCCGTAGAGCCGGATTTGCTCGATCTTGCTGTGGGCGGTGCTTTGCGGCACCACGGCAATGAATGGAACGCCGATCATTTGCGCAAAATAGGCTTCCGAAACGGCCGTGCTGCCCGACGAGGCTTCGATCACCGGTGTGCCTTCGCGGATCCTGCCGTTGCACAGCGCATAAAGAAACAGCGACCGGGCGAGACGGTGCTTCAGGCTGCCGGTCGGGTGGGTGCTTTCATCCTTCAGATAGATATCGACACCGGCGCAACTGAGGCCATGCAGCTTGAACAGATGCGTGTCGGCGGACCGATGCGCATCCGCGTTAATCCTGGCGACAGCATCCCGCACCCATTTGTCCATCGCAGTTCTCCCGGCAGTTGTTGCCCAAGAGTGGCGCTAAAGCGGAATGCCCGCAATATGGGCGATGAGTTCCAGGCTGTTGCGGGCGCTGAATTTCTTCATCAGCCGGGCCCGGTGGACCTCGACCGTGCGCGGTGACAGCCCGAGCAGGCGGGCGATTTCCTTGGTTGTATTTCCTTCGGCCAGCAGTTTGGCCACCTGGCGTTCACGCAGGCTCATTTCAGCCAGTGGCCGGTCTTCGGAAATGTCGGCAAAGCTCCAGACCGCCCGTGCGAACGGGGCTTCAAGGTTGAGAGACTGGCCACGCACGCGGCACCAGAACAGATCTCCGGATTTGCGGCGCATGATGCGTTCGTCCCGGTAGCGACCACTGCCTTTCATACGTTCCAGTCCGATCTTGCCGATGCGGAGAAACTCTTCCGAAGAGGGATAAAGGACAGACAGCGAGGCACCGGAAAGTTCCTCCGGCTCAAAGCCGAACATATCGGCAAGACGCGCATTGCAGCGTCGGATCTGCCGCTCTTCCGTCAAGGCCAGGCCGACGGGCGCATTGTCGAAAGCAAGCGCTGCGAAGTCGTCCATGGGCTCCCCGTTACGTGTTTTGACGGAATTTTCGCTCTAAGGGTCTGAAGAGTATCAGATAGCTGTCCCGCACGGCCGTTTTTCTGGAAACCACATCTGGTCCGGAAGAACCAGCGAGCCGAAGGGACGAGGGAGGTGCCGGGAGGAGACTGGCTGGGGTGTGTCCGGAGGAGGGCATGCCCGGTCGGTCATTCTTGTCCTGAGGAGCGAGCCTTGCTCGCGTCTCGAAGGATGGGCTGCTTGTCCGCAATATGCCGCCCGTCCTGCGAGACAGCGCTCGGCGCTTCCTCAGGATGAGAAAAGCGGGATGGCGGACCAACGCGGTCGCACTGCACCAAACGGCGTATCGGGGGGAGAAGAACAGGATGAATCCGGCAGAATGTTTATACCGGAGCGCGGCGAGAAACCCGCAGAGCCCGGCGCTGCTGCAGGGGACAGAGCGCAAGGCAAACTATCTGGAGTTTGCTCGTAGTGCCGGGGCCATAAGCGCTGCGCTTGCCGGCTACGGCATCGGCAAGGGAGACAGGGTCGCACTGTTTGCCGCAAATTCCACGCGCTATCTGGAAGCGCTTTACGGCATCTGGTGGCGTGGCGGCGCAGCCGTGCCGATAAACGCCAAGCTGCACGAAAAGGAAGCCGCCTGGATGGTGGAGAATTCCGGTGCAGAATTTGTGTTCGCCGACAAAAAGACCGCCGAGCTGGTGGCGCCATATCTGCCGGAGGGCGTGGGTCTTGTCTCGCTCGACAGCCCTGAATTCGGCGCCATGTGCCAGGCAGCGCCGCACACCACGCCGGAACCTCTGGATCCTGCAGATCTTGCCTGGCTTTTCTATACCTCCGGCACCACCGGCAGGCCTAAGGGCGTGATGCTGACTTGCGGCAATCTCGCTTCGATGGCGCTGAGCTACTTTGTCGATGTCGATGACGTCAAGCCGCAGGATGCGATCCTCTATGCCGCGCCGATGAGCCATGGTGCCGGGCTCTACAATTTCATGCACGTGATGAAAGGGGCGCGTCACGTTGTGCCGGTCAGCGGCGGGTTTGATGCCGCCGAAATCCTGCAGATCGCGCCTGTGATCGGCTCCATCTCCATGTTTGCCGCGCCTACCATGGTGCGCCGGCTGGTGGATGTCGCCAAGGCTTCGGGGGGCACTGGCCGGGGGCTGCGGACCATCGTCTATGCCGGCGGGCCTATGTACGAGGCGGACA
This sequence comes from Labrenzia sp. C1B70, assembly GCF_000475395.1. Classification (NCBI taxonomy): domain Bacteria; kingdom Pseudomonadati; phylum Pseudomonadota; class Alphaproteobacteria; order Hyphomicrobiales; family Stappiaceae; genus Labrenzia; species Labrenzia sp. C1B70. The sequence continues at coordinate 432,210 of NZ_AXCE01000012.1, read as the reverse complement.
TTCTGGAAGCGGTTGAAGTGATGGGCGCACGGTTCGTGCAGATCTACGGTCAGGGCGAATGCCCGATGGGCATCACCGCTTTGCCGCGCGCCGAAGTTTGTGACCGGACCCATCCACGTTGGCGCGAGAGGCTGAATTCCGTCGGCACGGCCCAGTCCGTCGTGCGGGTCGCGATCGTCGACGCCGAAGGCCGCGAGCTGCCCCGCGGCGAAGTCGGGGAAATTGCCGTGCACGGAGATACGGTGATGAAGGGCTACTGGCGAAACGAGGAGGCAACAGCCCAGACCATCCGTGACGGCTGGCTGTGGACCGGAGACGTTGGTCGCATGGATGAGGACGGCTACGTCACGCTGCAGGACCGATCCAAGGACGTCATCATTTCCGGTGGCTCCAATATCTACCCGCGCGAAGTCGAAGAGGTGCTGCTGACACACCCGGCTGTGCACGAGGTGGCAGTCGTTGGCCGGCAGGACCAGGAGTGGGGAGAGATCGTTGTCGCCTTTGTTGCCTGTCACCCGGGCCAGAACGTGAGCGAGGCTGAGCTCGACAAGCTCTGTCTGGACCGGATCGCCCGGTTCAAGCGGCCGAAACACTATCATTTCCCGGCTGCCCTGCCGAAAAACAACTACGGCAAGATCCTGAAAACGGACCTGAGACAACAGCTCGAAGCGGAGGAAACGGCATGACAGATCTCATCGGAAAAACAGCTCTCGTCACAGGGTCCGTTCAGGGGATCGGTCTGGCGATTGCCAAGGCACTGGCGGGGGCAGGGGCACGCGTTGCCGTCCACGGTCTGGCGAACCAGGAAGAGGCGCAAGCGGCTGTGGCAGAGATCAAGGCTGCCGGGGCACCGGACGCCCGGTTCTTTTCTGCGGACATGCGCGACGTGGCGGCTGTCGAGACGATGATGGCGGACGTTGCCGCCTGGGGCGGCCCGGATATCCTGGTCAACAATGCAGGTATCCAGAAGACGGTCAGCTTTGCCGAGGCGGATGCAGCCACATGGGATGCCATCATCGGCGTCAATCTGTCAGGCGTCTACCATACGATGCGTCTTGCCCTGCCGGCGATGGCCGAACGCGGCTTTGGCCGTGTCATCAACATTGCTTCGGTGCACGGGCTGGTCGCCTCGGTCAACAAGGCGCCTTACGTGGCTTCGAAATTCGGTGTCGTCGGTATGAGCAAGGTGGCCGCGCTGGAATATGCGGCAAGTGGTTCCAGAGCCTCGGGTGGGGTGACGGTCAATTGTATCGCGCCCGGCTGGACGGAAACCGCAATCATCGAGCCGCAAGTGGCAGCCCGCGCCGCCCTTCATGGCGGCGATCGCGACAAGGGCGTTGCAGATCTTCTGGCGGAAAAACAGCCTTCCCACCGCACGTCCGACCCGTCTGAAATCGGTGCGCTGGCGCTTTGGCTGTGCAGCCCGGTGGCGCACAACGTGACGGGCGTGACCATCCCCGTCGACGGTGGCTGGACAGCTCAATAAGGCTGTCGACCACTAAAACGGCAGACGAGCCCCCGGTCGGGGCTCGTCTCTGTTTGGCTTCATGGGTGATCAGAGATCGCCAATGGCTGTCTCGCGGATCTCCGGCCACTTGGCGTAAGCACCGGCGAGAACCTCGTCCTTCTGCTCCAGGTATTTGTCGAAGATGACGGCGTTGACGAAGAGATAGAGCTTGCCGTCGACGATATCGGCAAAGCGGACGTCGCCATCGAGTTTCTTGCCGACATAGATGCCGAAGGCGCAGAAGCCGCCGAACTGCGGCAGGAAGCTTTCCGGAGCAGCGTCGAACTGCTCCTTGGTTTCGGCCGTGGCGAAGTAGTAGTCGACACCATCATGGCTTGAGGTGTGGACCGCATCGCCAAAGCCCGGGGTCGCGCCTGCGAACATGGAAACAGGGTCGATGCCGTGCATGCCGAGCGGATTGCCGTTGAGGGTGAGGCCGTTGGCAACGTTGTATTCGTCCGCAGCAAGGGCGGCGGTGGACAGAACAAGGGCTGCGGCCAGGGCCGGAAGGGCGAATTTGAGTTTCATTGGTTTGATCCAGTCTTGGGTTGGGGTAGTCGGTTTTGAAGAGAGTGCTGGCGGTCAGGCGGAACGGGCGATGCGTTCGACTGCGTCGTCGGTCCACCAGACGCCGTTGGCGACCATGCGGAAATTGATGATGGCGGCGAGGTAGCCGTCGCCCTCGGGCACCTTGGCGCCTGCGGTCGCATCGCGAACCACGGCCACTTCGAAGCCGAGTTCCAGAAGCTCGTAGAGATGGGCCTGCGTGCACAGGTTTGCGGACATGCCGGCCAGGATCACCTTGTCGATCCCGCGCTTGCGCAGCTGCAGGTTCAGATCGTTCTGCGCCGGGCTGTAGACCTTGTGCGGTGAGCAGATGACGGTTTCGCCGTCCTCGATGTATTTCTTGTACTGCGGCATCCAGTCGGCGCCGGACCCTTCGAAATTCTCCAGGGAGAGCGGGCCCGGGCGATCGAACATGCCGATGGAATGCATGGTCTTTTCCAAGGTGCCTTCGAACTGCCACTTGTGGTCGTGCGGATAATAGTAGTGGGGCGAGATGAACACCGGCATCGCGGCAGCCTTGGCCGCCTTGAACAGGCGTTCGATGTTGTCGACGGTGCCTTGCTCGGTGACGCTTTCGCCAACGACACCCCAGGTGACGCCGTCTTCGGACAGGAAGTCGATCTGCGGATCGGTGACGACAAGCGCGGTGCGGCCGGCTTCGATTTCCATGTCGATCTGCGGCAGGCCCGGTTTTTCCGGATCGGCATAGAGCGCACGGGCTTCTTCTGTTGCGGCGGTGGCGGAACCGGTGGCCATGGCGACGGCACCCACGGTTGCCGCACCGGCTGCCCCGGCAAGTAGGCGGCGGCGGGCGTGATCAACCGTTTCCGGTGTTACGCAGCAGGCGCAGGTCTTGTCATGTTCGTTGTCCATATGAAGTCTCCATTGCTTGTGTTGGACAGGGTTTGGGATGGGCAGCGCATCAACTTGAAACGCTGTCAGGTTCGCGGCCGATCACCGGGTGCCTGAAGGCACGGCTCTCCTGTTCCCGGCGCAGGGCCGGGTTGGCGTCGGAATTGGCCGCGTTCCATGGGGGCGGCACCGGCATGCCGGTGCCAGAAAGCTGAGGTTAGAAAGCTGAGGTCAGATAGTTGCGCGGTCCGGTGCCTTGCTGGCACGTTCGGGAACCTTCCGGCGGACTGAAGCCGGTTTCGCATCATTTGCCGGTAAGGCCGGCAGGCGCACGGTCAGAACCGCGCCTCTATTGCTGCTTCCGCCTCCGTTCTGAGCCGCAATCTTGCCGCCGTGGCGTTCGGCGATCAGCCGGGCGATCCAGAGGCCAAGTCCCGAGGACGGCCCAGGCCGGGCGGCCTTTGCCGAAAGCTGGGTGAAGGGACGGAAGGCCCGGGCAAGATCGGCAGCGGTGAAGCCCTGACCCTGGTCGCTGATACGTACGGAGATATTACCGTCATCTTCCCGGGAGATAGCGCAAAGAACGGTGCCGTCGTCCGGGCTGTGGCGCACCGCATTGCCGATGAGATTGTCGAAAGCCTCGAACAAAAGCTCCGCATCGCCGCAGATCAGACAGGGGGATAGGGACACGATTTCCAGACTGACCGCATGGCGGCGAGCCAGCGGTTGGTTGACGGCGACCGCCAGCGCCAGAACCTCGGCCAGATCAACTGGCCGCATCACACAAGAGAGCGGATCCCGTCCCTCCTTGCCGCGCTTGACCAGGGCGCTGAGACTGCCGGTCAGGTGCTGGAGGATACGGTCGGCCTTTGCGGCGTTATCCGCAATGGCGGGCTGACCTTCCCAGGTTGCGCATTGGGCAATGTGCTCGATCAACAGCGAGAGGTTGGCAAGGGGACCGCGCAGGTCGTGGGCGACGATGGAAAGCGTCCGGCCATACGCGTTGCTGTCGGTCAGGTTGTCCGAATGCGTCAACGCTGCCGGAAACGTCGAAGGTACATGGTCATGCCTGGCCGGACTGCGGGCCGTGATCTGTTCGATAATCATGTGGCGCTCCTTGTCTCAAAAGCCCTGGAGCGCTGCGGGAAAGTGCCCGGTGATGACCGCTCCGTCGTTCGGTGACTTTTGAATACGCGAGGAGTGCCTTCTTGGTATCGGCCGGGTCTGCCACTGTTTTGGCCCTATCTGCCAAGCCTGTTCTGACCTGCCAGAAGGCAGCAAAACAGGTTGAGCCCGGCCATGTTTGGCCGGGCTCTTCCGGGATTTGCGAATGTTTCGGGTTTTGCCAGATCTGGCCGCGACCGTTGCCGTGAGCCAGTGCGTCGGGCGGGTGTGTTCTCAGACGGTCGCGCTGTGTTGCCGGAATTGCGCCGGTGGCTGGCCGACCCAGCGCTTGAACGCACGGGTGAAGGTGCTCTGTTCGGAGAAGCCGGTCAGAAAGGCAATTTCGGCAATGGAACAGCTGCTGCCTGCCAGCAGCTCCCGGGCCAGCTTCGTCTGTGCCTCGCGCAGCATGTCGCGGTAGGTCAGCCCTTCTTCCGCCAGGCGGCGATAGAGGGTGCGCTCGCTCATGCCGAGATCACGCGCGACGGCAGCCGCGGAAGGTACGCCGCTGCTGAGCGTTTTCGTCAGGCGGTTCAGAAGATCGCGCGTCAACGCCCTGCCGGCTGGCAGGGCGTCGATTTCCGTCTCCAGATGATCGGTCAGGAAAGTGCAGACGCCTTGATCTCCAAGCCGGTTTGGCAGGTCCAGCATCGGCTGGGTCATTATAATTGCGTCTTGCGCTTCACCGAAGCGGACCGGACAGCCAAAAAACGCCGCGTAGCGCTCTGCATCGCCCCGGCAGGGATGGCGAAAGGTGATGGCCTCAATTTTCAGGCGCGGCCCCACTTGAGACACCAGATTATGAGCAAAGCCTGCAAGGGCGCACTCGTTACGAAGATGCAGGATCGGCTGAGGGGAGGTCTGCCCTGCAATGGAGAAGACAGCAAGTGGCCCGTCTTCCTCCAGGCAATATACTGCGGTGTCGGTCACCAGCCGGAAGTAGCGCTCGATCAATTGCAGTGTGGTGCGAAGAGTGGGCGCGGTTTTGATGGCAAGGCCGAGAACGCCGAGATCGTCCGGTTTGATTTTCTGCGCATAGGCAAACACCAGACCTGTTTCATCCGGATACCAGCTGCGTATCCAGTCGAGCAGCTCGAAGTGGGCTGTGTCCGGTATGCGGCCGTCCTCGGTGCGCACCTCATGGCGCACGGTTCCATCTGCTGCGACCAGCTTGCCGTCGCTGGTCATGGTCAGTCCTGCGGTAGCGGCCATGGTGTGCGCAAAGGCGGCAATGACACTGGCCATCGTCAGACCCCTCTTGCTGCACGGTACGTCGGGAAAGGGGAGTGAGCTTGCGCCAGTTCAGAGCGCGCACCGGATACAGACCAGCTGGCAAGAGCCACGTAGTACCAGTGAGACCGTTTCCCGGAACAAATGCCGGTGTCTGCAAGAATGTGAACCGCGATCTGACTTCCGGACATGACTACCGCCTTCCTGATCGAAAACGTGACGTTGAGGAATTTATACAGACAGGTCTGTCTATATGTCAATAAGCCGTGATAACCTCGTGTGAGGATGGACGAGAAGGGGGCGAACAGGATAGTAAAGTAGACAAACCTGTCTGTATATGGAGATGATGGTGCAATCACGCCGAGACGAGCTCGTGGATACAGCGCTCAGGCTGTTCTACACCCGCGGGTTCAATGCGACCGGAATAGACAAGATCCTCGCCGAGGCGGGGGTGGCCAAGATGACGCTCTACAAACACTTCCGCTCGAAGGAGGAGCTTATTCTGGCCGCGCTCAACCGCCGGGACGAGCAGTTCCGCAACTGGTTGATGGGCGAAATGGAAAAAGCCTCGCCGCGGCCGCGAGAACGGCTTCTGGCCATGTTCGACGCGCTGGAGGACTGGTTCAACGGCCGTGCCTTCAAGGGGCTCGGCTTCAACGGCTGCGCCTTCATCAACGCGGCGAGCGAATTCGGCGACCACCAGCACCCGATCCACCGCACGGCGGCCGAGCACAAACAGCGGATCGTCGATTACCTTGAGCCCCTGTGTCGTCAGGCCGGCGCCGAAGACCCGGCAGCCCTTGCCGAACAGCTTGCCCTTTTGAAGGAAGGCGCCATCGCCACCGCACAGGTGCGCGGCATGCCGGCTGCCTCCAGAACCGCAAGGGCCATCGCCGAAACGCTGATCCCCGCCTGAGGAAGCGTTTGGCGGGACAGACCGGTCGAGTTTCTGGCAGCATCAGATGCGGAAAGCGATGCCGGTCTGCTGTTCGGCCAGCTTGCCGAAATGCAGTTTCAACAGCTTGTGGTCATCCTCGGTCGACGTCTGGAAACTGCGCCGCTCGGTGTCCTTGACGATCAGGAAGGCAGCGGCCCAGATGCCGATCAGAAAACCGGTGTCGTCGCGCAGCTCCAGCCGGTGGCCGATCAGGTCACTGCCATCCAGCCCCACCGCATCCTTGCTGCCACAAACCTCCAGGCAAATCAGTCCGTTCTCGTAGAACCGCCAGGAGATCTTGTGCAGGACACAGTCCTTGATTGTCTGGTCCGACGTCCAGACGAACTCCTTCCAGGTGACCGGTTCCTTTTCCGGGCCGATTGCACCGGTGTTGTGGATGTCGGATGCCATCTGCCGGTGCGTGGAAAAATCGAGTGTTGCGGAAGGTCGGGACAGCGGGATCCAGGCCGTGCCCGTTTCCCCTGTCACGGCCTTCTGTAACGCCACAAACCGCTCCCTGGCCTCATCACTGACACCAAGTTTCCCCAAAAGGGGTTTTGCAAAAACCGAAGCAAGCTGAATCACGACCGCCTCCCGTGGTGGGCGTTACCGGATCATCCCGTTTAGAGGATGGAGGGTAGGGTACAGGGGCGGCAAGGGTATGACGAGAAAAAGCGAGCCGATTGGCTGGAAGGGGCCCGGAACTGGCAACTTCGAACGTGGTGAAAGCCGATATTGCCGCCCCGGCACGACGTTGGCCTGACCTGAGCTGTGGTCCGTGTGCCCCGCACACAGCAAAGGCAAGATGTTCTAGTCGTTTCTCAAAGCGCCGACACGATCCACGATATCTGCGCATTCGGCACGGCTCTGAGGTCCGCAGGTGGCGTTCAGTCGCGCAATCACGTTGGCAACTGCCGACGGAAAGGCGATGTTTGTGTCCTCCACAATGTATTCAAACAGCTCTTTGTACTGCCTTGCGTTGTTCACGCTGTAGAAAAAGGCGCGGGGCAGATAGGTTCGCAATTCGTCCTGTAGTTCCTTGTTGTCCTTGAACTGGTCAGGCAACTGGACAGGGTCCAGCGGAAAGTCCTGGGGTTGCTCGCCTTCCTGAATATCGAAATAGAGAAAGGCGTTCTTGACGTAGCGCGGCAGTGGTTGACCGGCGATCGGGTTGCGTTTGCGGCAGGTAACGGTCTGCGCCAACCCGCCAAATTTGTAGAAGTCCGGATTTGTCCATTCGGAATCGCGATAGGCAAAGACAGTGAAGTCAAGCGCCACGGGACCCTCATCGGACTCGGTACCGACACCTAGCTCGGAATTCAGCCGTCCGACATAGTGCGTACCTTCCGCATTCAACTCGACCTTGCCGACATCAAACAGTTCCAGCGCTTTCAACGACCAGTTCAGGCTGTTGACGTCCCAGGTCAGAGGCAGAGTATCGTATTGATCTTTCGGTACCTTGATCAACGGTTGAACCGGGCGTGTCAGCCCGCAGCCGGTTGAAATCTCTGAAGCATATCCGTCGTGAACCTTCAGGCGCGGGTGCACTCTGTCCTTGACGCGTGTGGAATATCCCCGCGCTTCATTCTGATCGAAAGCGTCCAGAGTGTGTATGATCCGCAGTTCCGATTGCGGGTTGTAAAGAACAAGCCTTTCATCGTCTTCTTCTTCAATCTTGAAGGAATAGCCAATGCCGACTTCAGCCTCCAGCGTACAGGCAAGATCCCGGCATCCCGTATAGGATTGATGCGTGACCACATCTGTCGTGTCGCGGTTTCCAAAGTCGTTTGCCGATATATCGCGGGCCAGAACCGCTACGGGGATCCCGTAGTGTGTCGTACCCTCAAGGTACTCTGATCGTCCCGGTACCGTGCTTCTTTCAAGATTGAACATGATCGTCATTCCGGGCAGGAAAGTCGCAAGTCTGTTTGCCTCCTTTTCCGCGCCCGAATAACTCTTGCTGCCTCTGAGCTCGTTGTCGCCAATTTTGGACAGCGCGAATGTGCCGCCAACGACCCAGCGTGCTCCTTCGGGGATATCGCCGGTCGGGTCCTGAGCGCATGCGACAGAAATTGAGCAGATAAAAAGCAAGCTGTGAAACATACATTTCATGATCAGGCATCCTTTCTTATCTGAAGTTCTGCGCCATCTCGTGCAGCGATGCTCCAAAGGTGGCTGCGAAGCCGTCTATGTTCTGCTGGGTCACTTGCGACGGTGTTGAGTACATCAGTTCTGCCTGGTCTTGCAGCTCGACCAATTTCGGGAACCCGGAAGTCGGGTAGATCGCCTTTAGTTCCAGGAAAATCGTATTCAACTCCGTCAGGAAGGTCGCGATATCGCTTTTGCAGGAATTCGTCGAAAGGGTGCTAACGCTTCGCGTACAATCAAGGGCCAGAAAAGCGTCTGAAAACCGCGTGGTCAGCTTGGATAAATGGCTGTTCCTGAAGGTGTTCAGCGCATCGCGTTTCGACGCGACTTCGATTTGGTTGTCGACCCTGGCGATCAGGAATTGCGCGAAAAACACGATCACAAGGCCGGAGAGCACCGCTCTGAAGGTGATCTCCACCAGGCTTTGATTGAGCGACTCTTTCTTTCCCGACCAGAACGACACGCCTTACCTCACCAGTTCGAGAAAGCCTTGAACGTGCCGAACCTTTGAAACGGACAAGGCTCCAGACAAGCTGTTCTAACAGCGCTGATATCTCGGGTTGCAGGCTTCAACCGGAACTGTAGACATGGTCGTGAAGGCGATCGTCGCGGTAAAGAGTACTGCAAAAAACGTGTGCATATTCCACGTCATCTCGAACTCCATATTTAAAAACGATATAAATCTTATATCTACAACTTATTCGATAACTTCCGTTACGTCAATATTTGATGATTTGTCAGGCAAAGCTGCCAACCTTGACGGTCAGCAAGACGGCGGCCCGGATGGCAATCAGGAATCTGGTGTCGTCGCGCAGCTTCAGCTGGTGGCCGAACGGCTAGCTGTCGTTCAACCCCTCCGCCTGCCTGCTGCCGCAGGCCGCCTGACAACCGGTTCCCAGGCCAGACAGACCGTTGGTGTTCTTCGCAGCGAAAGACTGCTTTGCCTATTTCGCCACGTGCTGCGAAGCGCATGAACGGCAGTTGCCTGGAACAGCAGAGATGTCGATGCAAACCTGGTGGCCCGGCTTGTAAGGGATAGGGAGCAAACTCAGGATGAAACCGGAACCAACGCTTGCCATTTCTTTCGATAAGCAGACGCCGAGGTCCCGACGCGCTTTCGGAATGCCGATCGGAAACTCGAGGGTTCGGTATATCCGATCTCGGCTGAGATTTCCTCGATCGACATCGCCGTCGTCTCCAGCAGCTGTTTAGCTTCCTCGACACGCAAAGTCTGCACATAGTCGGCTGGCGCCTGTCCGGTCGCCTTCCTGAAGCGACGCAGAAACCCGCGCTCGGTCATTTGGGCCATTACCGCCATGGCGGTTACGGGACTTGATCTGTGGTAATTTCGTGCGGCCCAGACCTGCGCCTCTGCAATCAGCTGGTCATCATGTTGTCGCCCGGAGGCAAGGGATGCGTATGTCAGTTGGCCCTGGTCATGTGGATCGATCAAATAGATCTTCGCGATCCTGCGGGCTTCTTCTGTTCCGGCGAACCGTCCGATCAGATACAACATGAGATCAGCCCACGCCGAGGCACCACCTGCGGTGACCACCTGGTGACCGTCCCCTGCCGCGACGAGAATGCGTTCACGGCAAACCTTCACCTTCGGGAAGTTTCGTCCAAGCATATCCGCATAGCCCCAATGCGTCGTCGCTTCCTTGCCGTCCAACAAACCAGCTGCACCCAGAAGGATTGAGCCAGAGCAGACGGAGGTGACAATCGCGCCGCGTGCGTAGGCTTTACTAAGCCAGTCCGCGACCGGGTTAAACTCTTCCGGCAGGTGGCCATTTGGGTCGAGGTGCAAATCGGACACGATAATCAAGTCGGGTTCCGGCGCTTCGGTCAGCATCCCGTCAGGTGTGATCTTGCGCCCGTTCACGTCCCAATAAGGTGCGCCATCGAGGGTTCTGAGGCTGACCTGAAACACCGGCGATTGCGCAGGCAAGCCGTGCAACATTTCCCAATCGCGGCCCACGGAGGCCAGCACGTCAAGGATCGAGAACAGCACGGACGTTCCGGTCAAGCGTGTTCCTATAACGGTCGTGTTCAAGCTCATATTGCACAAAACCCCTCAACTTTAGTCTGATTATCACCGTTTCATTCTTTTTCACTTCTAACGTGCTTGGCGGATTTGGTCCATCTCCATGGTCAGGACAGCGGCAGATCGTGCTGCACATTACCACTTCAGGAGCATCGGATGACCTACCAGAACCCAAATCTTGCATTCAACGAAGCGAAAGCCGAAGCCTTCGCCGAACGCTTTGTCGGTACGCTGAACGAAGCGGCACTCGCGATCATGACCTCTCTCGGGCACCGCGCAGGACTGTTCGATGCGCTTGGGGCCAACCCCGGCCTCAATTCGCAGGTGCTTTCGCAGAAGGCCGCTGTCAATGAACGCTACCTGCGTGAATGGCTCGGCGTGATGGTGACGGCGGGTGTCGTCGACTATGACCCGCGGGCGAGAAGCTACACGTTGCCTCCGGAGCATGCCGCGTTTCTGACCCGTAGCGCCAGCCCGGACAACATGGCCGTCACGACCCAGTTCATCAGCATCGCGGCGTCCATCGAAAACGAACTACTGGAGCGTTTCCGCAGTGGCGAGGGCCTTTGCTACCACCATTTCGATCGCTTTCACGAGGTGATGGCCGAGGACAGTGCGCAGTTGGTCGTCGCCAACCTTGTGAGCGCTATCCTGCCGGTAGTCCCGGGCCTGATCCAACGGTTGGAGGACGGCATCGACGTGGCCGATTTCGGCTGCGGACGAGGTCTGGCGATGATGGCGCTGGCGAGCGTTTATCCAAACAGTCGCTTTCACGGTTTCGATCTTTGCGAGGACGCTTTCGCAGAGACGGCCGCTGAAGCCAGAACCAAGGGTCTGGAGAACCTGCACTTCGAAGCGCGTGATCTGTCGGCCGCAATCGAGTTGGGCCGGTTCGATCTGGTGACCGCCTTCGATGCGGTTCACGACCAGGCGGATCCCAAGGCGTTTCTGCGGCTCGTGCGGCAGTCAATGCGGCCGGGCGGCGTCTTCCTGATGCAGGATATCGGTGGGTCGCGCGATCTTGAAAAGAACATAGCAAATCCCTTCGCGCCGCTCTTGTACACGATCTCGAGCATGCACTGCACACCCGTCTCCATCGGCCAGGGTGGTCCGGGGTTGGGGGCGATGTGGGGAGTGGAGACGGCCGAAGAGTACCTTGCCGAAACCGGCTTCGCATCGGTCGAAACCCACCGGCTGCCGCACGATCCCATCAACGCGTATTTCACAGCCCGGATCTGACCGGGCACCGACAAGGACACATGACATGACGATCATATTGCCGTTCGTCGCCGGGCCGCACAGGACTGTCTCAAGTCGCATGAACAGCCTTTGGCAACGGATCAGAGAAGCGCGCGAAAAACGACGCTTTCGCCGGAATTTCGGAGACCTCTCGCGGCTTTCGGACCATCTCCTGCAGGATTTGGGCCTCGAACAATACGCACATCTGCGTGACCCCGAATTTCCTCAGCATTTGCTGAGAAGACACCGAAAGGACTGACCATGAAGTCCCAACAACATGTCAGCACGCTTGTTATCGGAGCAGGACTTTCGGGTCTTGCCATGGCACGCTCTCTTTCCGATCGTGGCCTTCCGGTCACCGTGCTGGAAGCACGGGACCGGGTTGCTGAACCCTGGCGGGCGCGGCATCCGGCGCTTCGGCTCAACATACACCGCAAGTTTGCCAGCCTGCCCGGCCAGAAGGCGCCAAAGACTGATGGCGTCTTTCTGAAGCGTGACACCGTAGTGGAATTTCTTGAAGCCTATGTCGCGGGACTGGAAACACATGTCCGATACGGCGGGAAGGTGACCGGGGTCACCCGTACGCCTGACGGGTGGTACGTCTCCACCGCGACCGGTGACTATCAAGCAGACAATCTGGTTATCGCAACAGGCCGCGAAAACATTGCGCACATTCCGGACTGGCCGGGGCGCGACCAGTTTTCGGGCGAGTTTCTGCACTCGGCCGACCTCGGTGATGTGTCCCGCTTCGACGGCAAACGTGTTCTGGTCGTCGGCGCCGGGAACTCGGGTACGGACGCGCTCAACCATCTCGCGCGGCACCAACCGGCAGAGGTCATCGTGTCTGTCCGCTACGGGCCTGCAGTCGTACCACAGCGCATTTTCGGGTTTCCGCTGCACCGACTGGCCCGGGTCTTTGCAGCCCTTCCAGCCTGGGTTCTGGATCCGGCCTTTCGGCTGACCGAGCGGGTTTTTCTTGGCAATCTTCGCCGATACGGGCTGACCACCCATCCAGAAGGAGGCGGAACCCGGCTTTTGCGGGACGGTGTCACCTTCGCGATCGATGACGGATTCGTCGCCGGCCTGAAGACCGGGCGGTTCCGGGTCGTTCCCGGTGTTGACCGCTTCGAGGGGGACAACGTCATCCTCACGGATGGCTCAAGCTGCGCACCCGACGTGGTCATCGCGGCAACAGGCTATCGCACGGGGCTGGAACCGCTGCTGGGACATCTCGGCGTGCTCGACCCCAATGGGGTGCCGCAATACCCGATGGGCGAGCGTGATCCGGAAAACCCGGGTCTCTGGTTCACCGGGTTCAAGCCGATTTTTACCGGTTATTTTGATGCCGCCGGGATCGCAGCCAACAGGATTGCCGCCGGGATCGCCGCTGACACGACGCATGGCGTACCTTCTGACGACCACGGAGCGCGGAAGGTTCATGCCGACAACGGACGGTCAATCCCTGCAAACGCAACCGCTTGATGTAGCCGCCCGGGGTCGGTGCAAGCCCGGCATGTCGGTAACCCGGGCTGCCTCGGGCGCAACACGCTTCGAACAGGAACCAAGAGAATGAAATTCGTCAAAATCTGCTCACGCGCAAACGGCGACTCCCATTTTTCGGATGAGTTCTGGACGCTTTCGGACGGTGATTTCACGCCACCTTCGCCAAAGGGCTACAGTGTCACCGAAACCATAGATGCAACCGGCGTTCTCATGATGCATCACCCCCCCGGGTACAAGGACGAATGGCATTGCGCGCCTGTACCTGTTCTTGGAACCGTTCTCGGTGGCTCGGTCCGCATTGAAACGAGCGATGGAGACACGCGGCTGCTATCTCCCGGTGATCAGTTCCTGGCTGCTGACCTGCATGGCTCGGGACACAGGATGGAGGAAGCGAACGGTCGGGCTTATGACGTTGCGCTCGTCCTGCTGGATGGCATTCCTGACATGGGGTCCGGAGGGCAATCGGAATGAAACTCTATTTCATGCCGGGAGCCTGCTCGCTGGCACCGCATATCGCTCTGCGTGAGGCCGGTCTGGAATTTCGATTGATAAAAGTCGATTACAAATCACGACGGACTGAAGAAGGGGACGACTTTCGCCAGATCAACCCCAAAGGGTACGTTCCGGCACTCGAACTGAAGGAGGGCCAACTTCTGACCGAAGTCCCCGTGATCCTGCAATATATCGACATGATCCGTCCCGAGGCCCGCCTGTTGTCGGACGCCGCACTGGAGCGCCTGAGAGCCCTGGAATGGCTGAATTACATTGCAACCGAGGTTCACAAAAGCTTCAGTCCGCTGTTTCGCCCGAAGACGCCGGAGGCATTTCTGTCTCCAGGCCGCGCGCACTTGTCGCTGCGGCTGAATGTGATTGAGCGGCATCTCCAACAGCACAGATACCTGATGGGCCCAGCCTTTTCGCTGAGCGACGCCTATCTGTTTACCGTTTGCCGTTGGCTTGACGATCAGAAGCTTTCGATTGCGGACTGGCCAGCCTTGCAACGACATTCCGATGACGTTGCAAGGCGGCAGGCTGTCTGTGATGCCCTGGCGCGCGAAGGTTTGGCAGACTAGGGCTGGCCTAGCCGCTGACGAGACTGGGTGGTGCGGAACGGGTGCTTACCCTGTGACGAGGTGAGAGCTCCACGCACGGCCTGTGCCGGCAGCGAACGCACCGCCAGTTGGCAGTGCGTCGCCGGCCAGAGCGGCGTGGGACACAAGAGCCATCGTCAGAGCGTCAGGAAAAGAGAGGCGGTCTAAGCGCAGGATCTGCGTGTGGGGGGACGAGAATGGTCTTTTCCAGCTGCGACTTGGGTATTGCCGGAAACCAATTTCTCTGCCGCCACTCCTCGGTATGTTCCTGATGTACTTCGTCGACACAGGTGAGTGCCGCTCAACATATTCGTAAATACCGGGGATCGGCTGGCTGGTTCCACCTACCAATTCTGAACAATCATGACGAATTCTGACAATGTCGCTTCACTTGAAGCGCATCGGGAACGCAGCGGAACGGGCTCTGCGCAGGAGGCCTATGTCGTTTTCGCAAGCTCTGCGGTAGTCCCCTTCAGATACGGCAGGAACCCGTCCAGAAACCGGGTTGTCGCCGGCATGAAGTGGCTGCCGTGATGGTACATCGGGTCAAGAGACGTGATCAGCAGGCGGCCGGGGGTGGAAACCGTGTCCTCGTAGAAGATCGAGCCGAGATCTCCGACATCGACCAGCGACTGCGCCCCGTCTGGCACCTGGAAATAACCGTGATAGTGCCAGGTGACGTCGGCCAGGGAGAGCCGGTTGAAGAGGGGATGGTCGGGCGTTGCCAACTTCAGGCCGATCTCGCCGCCTTCCTTCCACCACCAGAAATTGGTCGGTGTGTCCGTCCAGTTCACATCGGGCAACCAGTCCGGATGTCCGGTGGAGCCCATGGCGACAACGGTCTTGCCGCTTGCCAGAAAGTCGGCGATCTGTTCGCGCCGGGGGCGCAGCACCGAAGGATCTGTGCGGCAGGAAACAAGCAGGGTGTCGACGCCGGACAGATCTGCTTCCGGCAGGTCGCGCGTGTAGATGATCTCGTCGAAAAAGTCGCGGTAGCGTGGCTCGTAAATGGTGCGATGATGGTAGTAGGTGCCGGCGTCGAGCACTGCGAGCGTGGTCATTGCTGGGGTCCTTTTCCGCTGGCCCAGGCGCAGAGCTGCGGGGCAATGCGCGCCGTTGTGTCGCTGGAGCCGACGTACATCCAAAGATCATTACCGGCATGCATGAAGATGCGACCGCCGGACGGGCGCTCATAGACCCAGTCGCAGGGCAGGCGGTCCGGACCGACACCGTGGAGGCTAACAGCACCTTCCGGCGGCGGGTTGAAACCGCGGGCGTAGAAGCCGGCAACGCCCCGCCGATAGGTCAATTCCTCGGTTGAAACGCCTTCGAACACCGGGTGGTCGGTCAACCGGTGGATTTGCAGGTCTTCCAGCGAGAAGCGGTTCAGGGGAACGAAAGGCTGGAATTCGGGCAGCATTGGCCAGGCAACATGGCCGTTGAATACCAGCGTGCCGCCAGCATCCAGAAACTGTTCGATCTTCGCTGTCAGGCTGCCGAAAAAGCGCTGGTCGAGATGGGCCGGCAGGCAGAGCGCGCGATAGCGCGACAGGTCGGCGGTTTCGAGGTCGTAATGGCCGATCACGTCGATGTCGGGCGCATAATCACCAACATCGGGCAGGTCGTTGCCGGCGCCCTTGATCGGTTTCAGAAAAAGGCAGGATGCCATTCGGGTCTCCCGGAAAGGCCCGGACGGATAACCGTCCGGGCAAAGGTCAGGCGCAGTTACTGTTTGCTGACGGCCTTGAAATTGTAGAAGAAGCCGGAAGGATGGACCTTGTAGCCACTGACGTTCTCGCTAGAGGCAGCTACATAGATCTTGTGTACCAGAGGGATGATCGGCGCGTCGGTCTGCAGGATTTCCTGTGCCTTGGCGTAGGTTTCCAGAGCTTCCGGACCTTCTTCCAGCGTGCGGCCCTTGTCGACAAGCGCGTCGAATTCCGGGTTCGCCCAGTTCTGGTAATTGAGGCCCGCCTTGGAATGGAACTGCGACTTCAGGTGCAGATCCGGATGACCGGTCATTTCCGGGGTCCAGAAGACGACGGAAACGTCATAGTCGCTCTGCTTGACGAGATCGAGCATGCCTTCCCAGGTGTACATTTCCAGCTTCGTGGCAATGCCCTGCTGCTGCAGAAGTGCGGCCATTGTCTCGCTGATCGTGGCCATTTCGGCGCGGCTGGAATAGCTGAGGATACGCAGGCTCAAAGGCTCGCCGTCCTTCTGCCATGTGGTGCCGTCTTTCTCGTAACCGGCCTCGGTCAGAAGCCCGGCTGCTTTTTCCGGGTTGAAGGAATAGGCTGAAAGCTCCGGTGCGGCCCACGGGAATTCCGGCGGAAAGAAAGTCCAGGCCGGCTTGCCGATGCCGTCAAGCGCCCCTTTGACCAGGATTTCCCGGTCAACCATCAGGTTGACCGCCTGGCGGACCTTCGGATCATGCAGTACGCTGTTTTCACCGGCATTGAATGCGCCGTAATAGAGACCGGCACTCGGCTCGGCATAGACTTCGAACTTCTCGTCGGCCTTCATGCGTTCCACATCGGAAGGCAACAGGTGGACGACGAAGTCGACCTCGCCGGTTTCCAGCGCCAGCGCGCGGGCATTGTGGTCCGGGATGTAGCGGTAGACGATTTCTTCCAGCTTGGGTGCTTCGCCCCAATAGTCATCGTTGCGTACAACGGTGGTGCGGTCCTGCTTCTGGTACTCCTTGAACACCCAGGGACCGGTGCCGACAGGCTTCACGAACTCGCCGTTCTCGTCGAACGACGCCTTGCCGTAGATGACGGTGATGGCGTCGGTCAGCTGGTTGGGCAGGGCTGTGAAAGGTTCGTTGGTCTCGATTTCCAGTTCGAGGCCGGATACGGCGCGGATTTCCTTGATGTTGAGCAGGTCGGATGCATAGGGCAGCAACGCGATCACACGCTCCAGCGAGAACTTTGCGGCTTCCGCGTCGAAAGCGCTGCCGTCATGGAAGGTGACGCCGTCGCGCAGTTGGAAGCGCCAGACATTGGGGGAAACGCGTTCCCAGGACGTGGCAAGACCGGGCACAAGTTTCATGTCGAAATCGAGCTTTACCAGAGTGTCCAGTATCTCGCTTTCGTTGAAGAACCGGCTGCGGCGCGGTTTCATCGACAGCGGCAGGGCTTCCCACATGGTGGCAACGGTCAGTGTTGAACTGCCTTCGGCCTGCGCCGGCATGTGCGGCAGGTTCAGCATGGCGGCCGTTGCCACGGAAACGGCAAGACGGCCCAGGGTTCTGCGGGAGATCATGAGGATCAGCTCCTTGGTTTGAGGATTGTTTTTCGAAAGGTCAAAAGGTTGGTGTGGCGGGCGCGCATCCGGTCGCCGATGCCGTCGCCCAGCAGGTTCACCAGCATGACGAAGGCGGTGATCGTCAGGCCCGGGGCGAGGACGAGATGCGGATGGCTGCGCATGTGGTTGCGCGCATCGGCGATCATCCGGCCCCATTCGGCTGTTCCAGGTTCCACGCCAAGGCCAAGGAAGCTGAGCCCGGCAAAGGCGAGGATGACCCAGGAGAGCGAATAGGCGGCCATGGTCAGGAGAGGCGCCGTAATGTTCGGCAGCAGATGGCGATGGACAATGCGTTTGCGTGACGAACCGAGCGCTTCAGCCGCCTGCACATAAAGTTTGGCACGTTCCACCAGGATCATGTTGCGCACCAGCCGGGCATATTCGGTCCAGTGCACGGCAGTGAGCGCCAGAAGCACGACGGCAAGTCCAAGACCCATGACACCGGCGATGATCATGGCAATCGCCAGTGCTGGCAGGACAGAAAGTCCCTCGCAAAAGCGCATCAGAAGCTGATCCGGCCAGCCGCCGAGATAGCCGGCGATGCAGCCGAGCAGCGTGCCGGTGAGCGCGGACGCCAGCACCACCAGCAGGGCCGCGCCGGTTGTGAGGCGGCCGGCGTAAAGGAGGCGGGAAAAGACGTCGCGGCCCATCTGGTCGGTTCCCAGAAAATGCTGCCAGCCCGGGGGCGCAAGACGGTTCAGGATGTCTATCTGGTCCGGCGGATAGGGCGCTGCGAGCGGTGCCAGCACGATCAGAAGTATGAGAAGGGCCAGCAGTCCTGCACGCGTTTCTCGGCTCTGTGCATCAGGTCTTGTCTGAAACAGGCGTCGGGATCTTGCCATTCAGATCGCCTCCTGAACGCGCGGGTCAGCCAGCGTCACCAGGTAATCGACGAGGAGATTGATGATGATGTAGCCGCAGGCGATCACCAGGAAGCAGATCTGGATCAGCGGGTAGTCACGGTTCAGCAGCGAAGCGACCAGCAGGCTGCCGATGCCTGGCCAGGCGAAGATCGTTTCCACGATGATCATGCCGTCGAAGGCGCGGGCGAATTGCAGCCCGGTCAGGGTCAGGAGCGAAGGCAGGATGTTGGGCAGGGCGTGATGCAGCAGGATCCGCGTCTGGCTGAGGCCCTTGGCCTTGGCCGTGCGGATGTAGGCATGGTGGAACTCGTCTAAAAGCCTGGCCCGCACGAAGCGCGCAATCACGCCGGTCATGGTGGTCGCGATGACCAGCGTCGGCAGCACCGCATGTGCAATCGTGCCGTGGCCCGAGCTCGGCAGCCAGCCGAGCGTAAGCGAGAACAGAAGCGCCAGCAGCAGCGCGTACCAGAAATTGGGAATGGACAGGCCGGCAACGCTTGCCGCCGCCAATAGACGATCCGCAAGGCCGCCGGCGTGATAGGCACAAAAACAGCCGATCGGCACTGCAAGGACAAGGGCAAGGCCGATCGACAGCAGTGCCAGGATCAGTGACTGGCGTATCCGCAGCAGGATATCGGTGGAAACGCTTTCTCCGGTAACGAAGGAAGTACCGAGATCCCCTGTCAGCACATTGCCAAGCCAGCGCAGGTATTGAACGGGCAGGGGATCGTCAAAGCCGTTTTCGGCTGAAAATCGCTCGACCGCAGCCGCATCCGGCAAGGTGCCGTCCATCTGGGACAACAGCAGTACTTCAGCAAAATCCCCCGGCAACAGGCGCAACAGGGCGAAGCCGGCAACGGACACCAGGAACAGCAGTATTACCGATTGGACAAGCCTGTGGCTCAGCCGGCGCACCATCCGAAAACCGCCCCAAATCCACTAAATGAGAAAACTTGAGCTTTATAATCATAATATTACGGGTGGTGTCGAGGCTGGTTTGTAAAAAACTTGAAAAAAATACTCAGATTTCCATTCGGCAGTTTTGTGCTGCTGTTTGAAAAGCGGAAAAGTCGAGGGCGCAGCTGCAAGATTGCCCCAGACGTATTGCGACCGGGCGTCTCGGAAAATATACCTGGAGAGAGGTTCTGAGCGGTGCCGGCCCTGCGGGCGGACATGGAGTGCAAAGGGTAATTGCCGGAAAAGGAGGCAAGCCACGGGGACGCCGTGGCTTGCGGAAATTCGGTCTTAGAGAGCGGGGATGCGCAGCACCTGACCCGGATAGATCTTGTCCGGATCGGACAGCATCGGCTTGTTGGCTTCAAAGATCGCCTGGTACTTTGCGCCGTTGCCATAGGCTGCCTCGGCAACCTTCCAGAGCGTATCGCCCTTGACCACCGTGTGGAACTTGGCTTCCGGTTCGCTGCTCTCGACGGTGATTTCTTCCTCGACCTTGGAAATGCCAAGCACGTTGCCGACGGCAAGGATCAGTTTTTCACGGGCTTCCTGGGTAGGTGCGGCGCCTGCGATCTTGACGGTGTCGCCGCTGACTTCAACCTTGACGTCGCCATCGAGACCGAGGTCGGCAACTTCCTTTTCGATGGCTCCAGCGCTTGCTTCCGGCGCTTCGTCATCGCCGAACAGCTTCTTGCCCGCATCCTTCACGAAATCAAAGAAACCCATGTCATTTTTCCTTTAAGTCAATTCAGCCGAAATCCGCCGGTACGCCCCTGCGGAGGCAATTTCACGATACGGAACCATATTGCAAAATTCTCCGGGGGGCGGAAGCGAATTCCGGTTGGGAAAGACGTGTGCGGCGGGCCGGAAAAAAAGAGGCTTCAGGCGAAGCGCTTGGCGCCGGCAACGCAGCCCACCACCAGGGTGGTGACGAGGAGCATGGTTGAAGACACCGGTTCATGCAGCAACAGGCTGGCCAGCATCAGCCCGAAGAAGGGCTGCAGCAGTTGCAACTGGCCAACACCTGCAATGCCGCCGATGGCGAGGCCCCGGTACCAGAAGATGAAGCCCACAAGCATCGAGAAAATCGAGACGTAGCCGAGCCCGACCCAGGCGGGCATTTCGATGCCTGTCAAACTGTCCGGCCATGTCAGCAGTGCAAGCGTTCCCATGACGGGAAGCGAAAGGGCAAGCGCCCAGGAAATGACCTGCCAGCCGCCAAGGCGGCGGGAGAGGGCGCCACCTTCTGCATAACCGAAGCCGCAGACAATGACCGCCGCCAGCATCAGGAGATCTCCCTTGAGTGAAAGGTCTGCACTTTGTGACAGCGCATAGGCGCCGACAGCTGCGCTGCCTGTACAGGAGAATACCCAGAACAGGGGCTTTGGGCGCTCCATCCCGCGCAACATGCCGAACAGGGCGGTCGCCAGGGGCAGAAGGCCAATGAAGACAATCGAATGGGCTGCAGTGACATGTTGCAGCGCAAGCGCCGTCAGCAGCGGAAAGCCGACGACGACACCGGCCGCAACAATCAGCAGCGAGATCACGTCGCGCCGCTCCGGCCGGGCCTGCTGCAGCACTAGCAGCAACGCAATGCCAAGGAGCGCCGCGACAACGGCACGGGCGGACGTCAGGAACATCGGGTTGAAACCACTGAGCGCAACCCGTGTTGCCGGCAGGGAGCCACTGAAAATGAGGACGCCCAGGAGCCCGCTGCCCCATCCTGCCATCGATGCCTGCATATCTGGTCTTTCTGCTGTCTTGTTTTTCAAGGTTCACACGCGTGTCAGGTAGGCTGCGGCATCCGTCCTGCGCTCTTGCGAAGCCGAGAAGCAGGCAGACATAGCGAGGCTTGCCGAACGTAGCCCCTTCCTGAACGTCCATGACGACACGTTGCAGGGGCAGGAATAATCCGGCGGGGCTGGTCAGGACAGAGACAGTGCAATACAATTTTGCGAAACTGTACTGTACACACTTGCCATACACTTCAGCGGACAAACGAATGGAACAGGACACACGGACGGCCGCGGTAATGGAAGCCGTCAAGCGGAAAATCGCCAGCCGTTTGCTGCAACCGGGTGAAAAGTTGCCGTCTATTCGTGGATTTGCCGCGACCATGCGGGTGTCGCCGTCAACAGTCGTGACCGCATACGACAGGCTGGCGGCAGAGGGCATCATTTATGCCCGTCGAGGCTCCGGCTTTTATGTTGCCGATGCCGCTCGTCCGTTCTCGGTCGCCGACGTCGGACCGCAGCTTGACCGGGAAATCGACCCGTTCTGGGTGTCGCGCCAGTCGCTCGATGCCGGGCCGGATGTTCTGAAACCCGGCTGCGGCTGGCTGCCGGCGGACTGGATGCCAAGCGAGGCCATGCAGCGTGGCTTGCGAGCGCTGGCGCGTACCGGCGGTGGCCACCTGTTCGACTATGGCGAAACACGGGGTGCTTTGAACCTGCGCCACCTGCTCGCCCGGCAGTTCTCGGAGGAAGGCCTTGAGGTGAACCCGGGCCAGGTGCTGCTCACGCCATCGGGAACACAGGCCATCGACCTCATTTGCCGCTTCTTTTTGCAGCCGGGCGACACGGTTCTGGTCGATGACCCGTGTTACTTCAACTTTCAGGCGCTGTTGAAGGCGCACAGGGTGGAGGTTGCCGGTGTGCCGTTCACGCGCAGCGGACCGGATACCGAGCTGTTCGAAGAAGCGCTGACCCGGCACAAGCCCAAGCTCTACATCACCAATTCCGGCCTTCACAATCCCACCGGCGCGACGATCTCGCCCCAGGTTGCGCACAAGGTCCTGAACCTTGTGACAGCCCACGGCCTGGTGGTGATAGAAGACGATATTTTCGGCAGCTTTGCGCCAGAGCCCCTGTCGAGCCTCGCCGTTCTCGATGGACTGGAGCGTGTCATCCGCATCGGCAGCTTTTCCAAGACCCTGTCTGCCTCCGTGCGCTGCGGTTACATTGCCGCTCGAACGGACTGGATCGAGGCTCTTGTTGACCTGCAAGTGGCCACCAATTTCGGTGGCCCGGGACCGGTTGCGAGCGATCTTGTCTATGGCGTCCTGAGCGACGGCAGTTATCGCAAGCACATGGAAGCCTTGCGGGTGCGCCTTGCGAAGAAGCGGCGCGAGGTTGCCGGTAGGCTGGAGCGGCTCGGTATTACGCCCTGGCTCAGCCCCAAGGGTGGCTTTTATCTCTGGTGCAGTTTGCCGGCCGGCCGGGATGCCGCCGCCATTGCCCGCTCCGCGCTGCGCCGGAACGTCGTGCTCGCCCCCGGCAACGTCTTCAGCGTTTCGCAGACGATGACCGGGTTCCTGAGGTTCAATGTCAGCCAGATGGGCGAGGGCCAGGTTTATGACGTGCTGGAAAGCGCGATGAAGCCAGCTGGAGGCTGAGCCTCGCAACCATCCGTGGCTCGCCGCGTTTGCCTGTCAGAAAACTTCAGCCGGCCGGTGCGGAACAGGCATGCTCGCGCAATCAATATCATGTCGAAGTGAGTGGTCGTTTCCCGGTCGGGCCGCGTTTGACTGAGGAGCTTTTCCGATGAACGGCACTGACGAGCAAAAGACCGCCAGGCTTTACCGAATGGTCATGCCCGGGCACATCTGTCCCTATGGCCTGAAATCGAAGGACCTTCTGGAACGGCAGGGCTTCGAGGTTGAAGATCATCACCTCACCACCCGTGAGGAGACAGACGCCTTCATGGAAAAACACGGCGTCGAGACGACCCCACAAACCTTCGTCGGCAACAAGCGGATCGGGGGCTATGACTCCTTGCACGTCTATTTCAAACTTGATCCGCCAGAGGAAGAGCGTAGCGACACGACCTATCGGCCCGTGATCGCCATCTTTTCAGTGGCCCTGCTTCTGGCGCTTGGCCTCTCCTGGCATCAATATGGAACCCTGCTCAGCTTGCGGGCCTTGGAA
This sequence comes from Labrenzia sp. C1B70, assembly GCF_000475395.1. Taxonomy (NCBI): domain Bacteria; kingdom Pseudomonadati; phylum Pseudomonadota; class Alphaproteobacteria; order Hyphomicrobiales; family Stappiaceae; genus Labrenzia; species Labrenzia sp. C1B70. The sequence goes on along the minus strand of NZ_AXCE01000012.1, from coordinate 408,876 downwards.
TGGTTCGTGTCGCTTTCCATGACAATCCTCGCAATCCAGAAGCTGCAGGACGTGGAGAGTTTTTCCACGATGTTTCTGAACTACGACCTGCTGGCGCGGCGCTGGGTTCCCTATTCCAGGATCTATCCCTATGCCGAAGCCTTCGCCGGTATCCTGATGACGGCCGGTGCATTGGTCTGGCTGTCGGCGCCGGTTTCCTTCTTTATTGGCCTGATCGGCGCTATCAGCATATTCAAGGCGGTCTATCTGGAGAAACGGGAACTGAAATGCGCCTGCGTCGGCGGCAGTTCTTCCGTTCCGCTCGGCTTTGTTTCATTGACCGAAAGCCTGATGATGACGGCCATGGGGCTGTGGATGCCGGCTCGGGTTTTGCTGATGGGATGACGGGGTGCGAAGTACGTTGGCTACTATTTTCAGGGGGATGGACGGCAGAATGGCCAGTTTCGTCCTTGCCGCTAGTTTTCAGAGTTCGCTTCTAAATATATGATTTGAAGGCATTTTTTCTGTCATGTTGACTGTTTCAGGCTAAAACTTAGCCAATTGACGAAGTTTTTTCTTGCGTCTGATGTGAATTTCGAAATACTTAGCAATATGGCTAAGCATGATCCTGATCTCTCCCTGTTGTTCCACGCGCTGTCCGACCCGACGCGCCGCGCGATGTTGACAAGGCTCGCAAGTGGCCCGGCGCGGGTGACGGACCTCGCGGAGCCGACCGGGCTGAAGCTGCCGACGGTCATGAGGCACCTTTCCGTGCTGGAGGAGGCAGGTTTCATCACCACCGCCAAGGATGGACGCATACGCACCTGCGCCATCGTTCCGGAGGCCATGGAGCCGGTGCGGACATGGATCGATGAACAGCGCGCCATCTGGGAGGCCCGCCTCGACAGGTTGGATGCGTTTGTAATGAACGTGATGAAGGAGAACGGAGAATGACGCAGAGCGTGGTTCTGAACAACACTGCCTCCAACGCGGCTGGCGAGGGAAGAAACGGATTTGCGACGCTTTTCTTCGAGCGCGACATGGCCGCCCCTGCCGAAACCCTCTGGCAGGCCTGGACCGCTCCGGCGGCAAGGGCTGTCTGGGCGGCACCGTCACCCGCCGTTACCGTGGAATTTCTCGAAGCCGACACCAGGGTGGGCGGACGCGAAATTTCGCTCTGCAAGGTGGATGGCCAGCCGGATATGCGCTGCGAATGCGGTTGGCTGGACCTTCAGCCACCTCTGCGCAGCGTGAATTACGAGGTGATTTCGTGCGAAGGAGAAACTCAGTCCGTCGCGATGGTTACGGCGTCGATCGCGGATCTGGGTGAAAGCAGCCGCTTGTCCGTGACCGTGCAGCTTTCCTCGCTGGCCGCGAATATGGAAGGCGGATATCGGGATGGCTTCAATGCGGGCCTGGACAACCTGGCAGGCGCTGCCGAGCGCACGATGATCTTGCAGCGGGTGATCCGTGCACCACGATCCGTTGTCTGGGGTGCCTGGATGAACCCCGAAACCCTGTCGCAATGGTGGGGGCCGGACGGCTTTTCCTGCCGCACCACCCGGATTGATCTGCGCGCAGGCGGCGAGTGGGTGTTCGACATGATCGCACCTGACGGTACGGTTTTTCCGAACCACCATCTCTATACGGACGTTCGGCCAAACGAACGGCTCAGCTATACGCTGCTCTGGGGCGAGAATGGCCCGAAGCATGCCGACGCCTGGGCCTCGTTCGAGGAAGAGAACGGCGCAACGAAGGTCACGCTCGGCATGGTCTTCAGCACTGCTGCGGAATTCCAGGAAGCCAAGGGTTTCGGCGCTGTGGAACTTGGACAGCAGACATTGGGCAAATTGGAAAACTTCATCAAGGCGGGTTGAGCCACCGCGTTGTCCCCCTGATTTGCGCAAGCGGCTCAGGGGGATCACTTTTATTGCGGGCCGCTCACTGGCCGAATGTAAAGTCTTTCAGGTTGTGTTTCGGCCGGGAGAACACCTTTCCGCTTAATCCGCCTTGCCCTTCCGTCCAATCTCCGCAAGTCTCCCGAGGAACGTTCGTGCCATCAAGTTCCGCGGAGACCCTCCATGCATGTTCTCGTCATCGGCGCTGCCGGTATGGTTGGCCGCAAGCTGGTTGAAAAGCTGGCTGCGCAGCCGGAGGTTCTTGGTTTTGAAGTGTCCCGGCTGACGCTGGCCGATGCTGTTTCGCCAACCGTACCAGCGGCGCTGCCCGGTATTGCCGAGGCAGTCACCGTGGATCTTTCGAAGGCAGGAGCCGCCCGGACGCTGGTCGCTTCGCGCCCCGATGTCATCTTTCACCTGGCGGCGATCGTCTCCGGCGAAGCGGAGCAGGAGTTTGAAAAGGGCTATGCGGTCAATCTCGACGGCAGCCGCGAATTGTTTGAGGCGATCCGGATCGAAGGCGCTCGCGAGCCGTATTTTCCGAAGGTGATCTTCGCATCGTCGATTGCAGTGTTCGGTCAGCCGTTTCCCGAAAAGATCGGCGATGAATTCTTTACAACGCCACTGACAAGTTACGGCACGCAAAAGGCAATCACCGAGCTTCTGCTGGCCGACTATTCCCGCAAGGGCTTTTTCGACGGCATAGGCCTGCGCCTGCCAACCATCTGCATTCGCCCGGGCAGGCCAAACAAGGCGGCCTCGGGGTTCTTCTCCAACATCATGCGCGAACCGCTTGCCGGGCAGGAAGCTGTTTTGCCGGTGGATGACAGCGTACGCCACTGGTTTGCCAGCCCACGTGCCGCGGTCGGCTTTTTCGTTCATGCCGCACGGATGGACGCTGCTGGGATCGGTCCACGCAGAACGGTCACGCTGCCGGGGCTTTCCGCCACTGTCGGGGAGCAGATCGAGGCCTTGCGGCGGGTCGCGGGGGAAAAAGCTGTCAGGCTGATCCGCCGGGAACCGGATGAGGCAATTGCACGGATCGTTGAGGGCTGGCCGAGGAATTTCGATGCCAGGCGTGCGCTGGAGCTTGGGTTCCAGGCGGAAACAAGCTTTGACGACATCATCCGCATACATATCGAAGATGAACTGGAAGGCAGAAATCCATGACCGCAGACGGATTTGACGTGAAGGGAAGGATCGCGCTTGTGACCGGTGGCGGCACGGGGGTAGGCAAGGCAGTTGCCGCTGGTTTGAGCCGCGCCGGCTGGCGGGTTCTGATCACTGGCCGCCGCAAGGATGTCCTGGAAAAGACTGCGACCGAACTCTCCCGCAACAGCGGCAATGAAGTCTCTTGGATTGCCGCGGATGTCGGTGACCCGGCATCTGTGAAGGCGCTCTTTGACGAGATCTCGAAGACTTTCGGCAGGCTCGATCTCCTGGTCAACAACGCAGGGATCTCGAATTCGTCCGTTCCACTGGAAGATATTTCTTTCGAGGAATGGAGCGCTGTCGTGGCTGCAAACCTGACTGGTGCCTTCCTGTGCACCCAGCAGGCCTTCCGGCTCATGAAGGCGCAGGAACCAAGAGGCGGGCGCATCATCAACAACGGTTCGATTTCGGCCACGACGCCAAGACCGAATTCGGCTCCCTACACCTCGACCAAACATGCCATTACCGGCCTGACGAAATCGGCCGCACTGGATGGACGTCCCTTCGATATTGCCTGTGGCCAGATCGACATCGGCAACGCGGCCAGTGACATGACGGCCAAGATGAGCGGTGGTGTCCTGCAGGCAAATGGCGAAACCGCTTCCGAGCCGACCATTGATCCGGCCCACGTCGCCAATGCCGTCACCTACATGGCCAGCCTGCCGCTGGATGCCAATGTGCTGACGTTGACGGTGATGGCAACCGGCATGCCGTTCGTGGGGCGTGGCTGATCGAGACTTCGCGCTGCAAGGGGTTCAGTGCGGAAGGGTTTCAGTCCGGGGCAGGGACTTGCGGCTCGTTGCCAAGGCCGGAAAGACAAGCTGCCCGGATCTCCTCCGCAAACAGGCGCATGCGACGGTTGAGACGACGTTCGCGGGCGTGGAGCAGATAGATGCCCCATGCCGGCACAGCGATGTCCGGTAGCAGGGGCACCAGCTGTCCGGCTGCCAGTGCGCCCGTCACGATGAAATCCGGCAGCCGGCTGATGCCATGCCCTAGGATGGTTGCATCCAGCAGGAACGCGCCACTGTTGGAATTGAGTGCGGGCTGAAACTCAAGTTGCTGGCGCTTTCCTTTTTGCGTTTGGAACTCCCAAACGGTCCGCCTGGCCCAGCCGAAATGAAGAAGCCGGTGCTGCTGCAGATCTTCGATCGATTGCGGTGCAGGGTGCTGGCGCAAGTAGTCGGGGCTGGCAAAGAGGCAATGCTCCACGGTGCCCAGTTTCAGCGTGATCGCATCTTCGGGCCGCGTTTCGGTGATACGGATCGCAAAGTCGTAGTTCTCTCTGGCCAGATCGACCAGCCGGTCATCGAAATCCACGGTCAGTTGGATATCCGCGTGGCGAGCCTGGAAATCGATCAGCGCCGCATTGAGGAAACCGTGGCCGAAATCTCTGGGTATGGAAATCGACAAGGGCCCGGAAGGGGCTGTTCCGCTGCTCAGGAAATCGTCCTCGATGTCGTCGACATCGCTGACGACGCGGCTCGCGCGTTGAAAGAGTTCGCGCCCGGGCTCGGTCAGGTCCCAATGGCCGGGCGAGCGGTCGACGAGACGGGTCCCATAGCGATCTTCCAGGAGGGACAGGCGACGGCTGACGGCCGACTTGGCAATGCCGAGTTCTCCAGCGGCTTTCGAGATGCTGCCACTGGCAACCACCTGAACGAACAGGCGCAGGTCTTCTATCTGTCCCAAGTGTTCTCCAAATCAGAACGTTGATCTCTGATTTTGATATCTGGTTATGAAATTTGCAACTTCCTATCTGTGGCAAGACCTGAAGTGCCGGACCGTTTCACGCCAGGTGCCTTCTTATCCGGCCCGCCAACAATCAGATTGGAAACGTCATGAACGCAGATATTGAAATTCGCACCACGGAAATGCCCGCGGACATGCGCATTCTGCTGGATGCGTATCCGCGCGATACCTGGGAGGCACATCCCGGTTTCAAGGAGAAAACCAGCAACTGGCTGGGGGCACATGTGATGTTCCGGCAGTTGGCGGAACTGGTTCGTCTCGAAACGGAAGCCTATCTGGAGAAGCTGAGAGACCCGGACGATTTTGCTGCAAGGCTCTCTCGTTACGGCGATCTGCTGGTACGCAATCTCCATGGCCACCACACCTGGGAAGACAAGAGCTACTTTCCGGAACTCTGTGAGGCCGACCCGCGTTTCGAGAAGGGACTGGAGATCCTGGAGAAGGACCACGGGGCGCTGGATACGATGCTGTTCCAGCTCTCGCGAACCGCCAATCGCGCCATCAAGCTGGTCCAGCTGGACGAAGCGCAGGCGCGCGAGGAAGCCGGCAAGCTGCAGCCGGTAACCGGGACGATTGAAAGCCTGCTGGCGCGCCACCTGAGTGATGAAGAGGAACTGGCAGTGCCGATCATTCTTCACCATCGCCTGCGCGGATAACAGCAACAAGCGGCCGGGTGCGATTTTGCTCCCGGCTGCTAGTTGGTTCTAGACTGACAGCCCCGGAGGAAGACGATGCCCAAGCCGAATGCCGATTTGTCCAAGGAAGAAAACCAGTCTGATGCGGCCGGCCGACGTGCGCAAGGAGAGTTCGTGCGCGGCGTGAGCGGCTTTCGGTCTGCTATCGGCGATGCGGATTTCCCGGCCGAACCCGGGAGATATCATCTGTTTGTGGCGCTCAATTGCCCCTGGTGCCACCGTGTAACGCTTGCCCGAAACATCCTCGGGCTTCAGTCCGGCGTTTCCATGGATGTCGCCTTTCCGGGCCGGACTGAAAAAGACGATCCGGCAGGGGAGAACCTTTGGGAATTCAATCCCGGACGGATTGCGAGCCTGACGGGGACGCCCTTGCCGGAATGCACTGAGGAAACGGCGACGGGCGAGGGGCTGCGCCTGGTGCAACAGATATACCGCGCCGAAGGATCTGATGAACGATCCGTCCCGGTTCTTTACGACAAGAAGCAACAGCGCATCGTCAACAACGAAAGCGCCGAGATCATCCGCATGCTCAACGCGCATGCCGGGGCGCTGGGCAGTGCGATTGTCCAGGAAAAAAGGCCTGACCTTTATCCGAACGATGTGGATTTGCAGTCGGAGATCGATGCCCTGAACGAGGCAATCTACACACGCATAAACAATGGCGCCTACAAGGCCGGGTTTTCTTCCGACCAGAGCGTCTATGCGGCAGCATACGAAAGTTACTTCACCATGCTGGCAGAGCTGGAAGACCGGCTGGCAGCGAATGGTGGACCGTTTCTCACCGGGGAGAGCTTTACGGAAGCCGATCTGAGGCTGTTTCCGACGCTTTATCGGCACGACCCGGTCTATTTTGTGCGCATGAAGTTGAACGGCGCGCGGATCCTGGACTATCCCAATCTCTGGCATTGGCTGTGCCGGGTGCATGCATTGCCGGGTGTTGCCGACAGTTCTTCACTTGTCCATTGCAGGCAGGGGTATTTCGGGCGCTCCTGGAACAACGTCGTGCCGCTAGGGCCGTTCCGGCCAATGCCTTATCCGCAGGCCTATTCGCATCCCGAACTTGCAGGGGCGCCGTAAGTGGCGTGGAGGCGAGATACGTGTCGTTGGTCTGTCTTTCAGGCGTCAGCTACCGCGCAGGCGTTCGGCCGTAGCTTTGCCGATACTGCTTCGGCGTCATGCCGGTCTTGCGCTTGAACGCCCGCTCGAAGGCGGTCTGGTCGGAATAGTCCAGTTCGAAAGCGATCTGCGCCAGGGAATGACTGGTGTCGACAAGGGCATGGCGGGCTATGCGGTAGCGGCAATCGTCCAGAAGCGTGGAGAAGCGCAAGCCTTCCTCACCCAGATGTCTGTGCAGACTGCGGCGCGACAAGCCGAGGCGCCGGGCAACGGCTTCCTGGTCGGACGTCCCGGCGCCGAGCCCTTCGTAGATGGCTGTGCGTGTGCGTGCGGTCAAAGACTTGGTGCGGGCCTTGTTGGCAAGTGCCTCGCTCAAGCTGGCAAGGGCGTTGCGATGGCCACCGCCACTGTCGCGTGGCATTGGGGCGGACAGGACCTTTTCTGGAAAACTGAGCGCGTTCGTTTCACAGTCGAACAGGCAGAAGCTGCCCGCGGTTTCCGCCCAGATCGACAGCGGGCGCGCCGCCGTGTGTTCGAAGCAGATGAGGTCCGGTTGCCAGTTGGGTCCGGCACCACGCCGGATGAGCTCTGTCAGGACGGAAAGCGTGAATTCCGCATCCTGCCTGCGCGGCCAGATATCCGGATTGAGGATACGGTAGGTGAGGGTGGCAACGCCGTCTTCGACGGTCAGCTGCAGATCCGTCTCGCTCTGGATGAATTTGATGAAGCGTTCGAACGTTCGCAACGCAGAACCGACGGTGGACGCAGTCAGAAGGGCTTCGCCCAGTTCGCCGAGGTCGTGAAGGTTGAGCCTGGGGCCAGATTGCCAGCCGATGCCGGGTTGGCCAAGCATGGCGGCGCCGTGCTCGTAGATTTCGACAAACGCATAAAGCGGGATTTCGAAGTGTGCGTCCTGCCAGGCGTCGACAGGCACGCCGCTCTGGCGTCCCAGAGCTGCCGGCTCCAGCCCCTTGTCGATCAGCATTGACTGCAGACCGCTCAAGGCGCCTGCGATGATCGTGGCACCTGTTGGCATGACCCCCGCCTCTCCCGAAAGTCCCGCTTGGCCCACCTGCCGCAGTAAACGGTAAGTGGAAGCTTCAACTACAGCAGAGTTCCGGAGTTGTTGCAATTGACCAGTTCGGGATTTCAATAGGCCGGCAAAGATTGGCCGAAATTGTCGAGAAGTACGAAAAAGCCCTCTCTCTAATGGCAGGTACAGAGAGATCCGGTTCAGCACCTTGAAAACTTGGGCGTCCGGACGAGGGAACAGATTTGGTGACCTGCATCGATGTGGCAGTGGCCGGCGGTGGACCCGCCGGTGCATTCACAGCGCGTGAGCTGGCCTGTGCCGGGCTCAGCGTGCTCCTGATCGACCCGGCAACCTGCCGGCCCAGGCTGGAAGGCCTCGGGGAGCGGGTGGCGCAGCTTCTTATTGCCAAGGGACTTGGCAACACGCTGGGTGCTGCCAGCGACCCCTTACCCCGACACGTGACATGGGCTGGCCTCACCGGAACGGCCAATGGCGAGCGGCTGGTTCGACGCCATGTCTTCGACGAGGCCTTGAGGCGTGCAGCCATTGAGGCAGGCGCACAGACCCGGCAGGCGCGCCTTGGCCGGATCCTGAAATCCGACGAACAGCAGGGCGTCGTGTTGAAGCTTACGACTGGTGAGGAGGTTCGCGCACGCCTGTTGATCGACGCACGCGGACGGCAGACTTCTACCGCCCAGCGCCTCAAGGGACCGCAAACCCTGGCAATTGCAGGACTGGCCACGCAAGCTGCAGGTGCCGCCGGCACCCATGTGGAGGCCACCCCTGAAGGCTGGCTCTGGGTGGCGGAAGATCCGGGTTTTGGCCGCTGGCTGCAGATTTCCGTTGGCGCGGATGATCTCGCTGGAGCCGGACAAGCAGCCTTGCGGGACCGAATGGCCCGTTTCCTTTCCCAGGACCAACTTGCTGGCCGCTTCTCTGACCTCGTCTTCCAGGATCCATTGATTGCCCGCTCGGCTGGTCTTGTTCTGGCAGCTCCCCGGTTGAAGCTGCCGGTCATCCCGGTTGGCGATGCCGCGGTTGCTATCGATCCCTTGTCCGGGCACGGCCTGTTCTGGGCCCTGTCGTCCGCGCTTTCTGCGGTGCCGAGCGTGTTGACCATTGTCGAGAACCTGGATGAAGGAAGCCATCTTGCCACCCGGTTCTACCGGGACCGCGTCGTGGAAACCTTCTGGCGTCAGGCACGAACCGGGCGCGATTTCTACCGGTTGGAAACAGGCCTTTCCGGCAATCCTTTCTGGGCGGAACGGGGCTCATGGCCGGATGACGAACCTTCCCATCCGACCGTGTTCGAGACCAGCCTGCACAAGCGCGTTGTCGTCGAAAATAACCGCCTGGTCGAGCGCGAAGTGCTGGTGACGCCGCAGGATCCCGGCGGCGTTGCTTATGTCGCGGGCATTCCAGTGGGCGACTTGAAGCCTTTCTTTCCGTCTTCCGCCTTGGCGCAGCCACCGCCAGGCGCACCGTCTCCCGCGCTCAAGGCCGCCTTCGGCTGGCTTGAGAGTCGCGGACTACTGCAAGGCTCGCTGAGCCGCACAAAACAACAGCAGACCAAAACGAGGGAAACAGCATGATCAAACGAATGCTAAAGGGGCATCTGGCCGGCCTTGCCGGGCTCATGCTTCTGATGCCTCTTCCGGCGGGGGCGCAGGACGGTGCCACGCTTCTGGAAGAAAATTGCAGCGGCTGTCACATGGCCGACGACAATGGTGCGCTCAGCCGCATCAGCGGTCAGCGAAAGACGCCGGAAGGCTGGTTGATGACCATCGTGCGCATGCGGCTCTTCCATGGCATGGAAATAGAGCCTGCCGTGCAGAGCGAGCTGGTGCACTACCTATCGGACACGCAAGGTCTTGCCCCCAGCGAGACCGAAGGGCTGCGTTACGTTCTGGAACGTGAACCTGCGCATATGGAAGAGGTCGAGGCCCCGCTCGGCGAAATGTGCTCTCGTTGCCATTCAGCCGCTCGTTTCAAGCTTCAGCGGCGCACACAGGAGGAATGGGCGCTCCATATCGATTTCCATGTCGGTCAATGGCCAACACTGGAATATCAGGCGCTCGGGCGTGATCGTGAATGGCTGAAACTGGCCCGCGAGGAAGTGGTGCCGCTATTGGCCGAGCGCTATCCGCTCGAGTCCGACGCCTGGAACACGTGGCTGGAGGCACAGAAGCCGGAGGCCGCTGGAGGCTGGGTGTTCGCAACCAGCCTGCCGGAGAAGGGCGAGGCCTATGGCACGCTTGAGGTTTCCGGTGACAGCCAGCCCTATACGGTTTCCGGTACGCTGATGACCGTCGGTGGCGAGGAGCTGACTCTTTCCGGCAAGCTGAACGTCTATACCGGCTACGAATGGCGCGCCAACCTGGACATTGGCGGAACGAAGTACCGGCAGATCCTGGCGATCTCCGAAGACGGCAGCAGCCTGAGCGGCCGCCAGTTCCTGCATGCCGAAGACAGCCTCGGCGGCGCGTTCAGGGCGGCCAGGGCTGGCGGTGCTCCTGCGATCGTCGGCGTCGTTCCGTCCACGGTTCCGGCCGGTAGCAGCGCTACGGTCCAGATCGTCGGCACAGGGCTTGGCGATGTTGCCCTCAGCGGTGCGCTTGAAGCCACCGGCGGCGCTACCAACGCCTATGGATCCGCAATTGAAGTCTCTCCCGCGGCGGATACCGATGGCCTGATCACCGTTGCGTCCAGAGACGCCACCACGGATGAGACGCTGGCGGTCTATAGCCATGTCGACAGCCTCAAGGTGGAGCCGGCCTTTGCCGTTGCCCGTGTCGGCGGCGGTGGCGGGTCTGCCGGCAAGGTTCCCGCCCGCTTCGATGCGGTCGGTTACTGGAATGGTCCGGACGGTCAGCCGGGGACCGAGGACGATATCCGCATCGGCTCCGTGCCGGCATCCTGGTCGGTTGCGCCTTTCAACGAAGAGGCCGAGCACCTGAAAGATACGGAATATGCAGGCGTGATGGATGAAACGCTCGGCATCTTCATGCCTGGCGTTGCAGGTCCGAATACCGAGCGTCCGTTCTCCACCAACAATGCGGGCAATCTGAAGGTGCTGGCAACCAGCGGCGAGGCGACCGGCGAAGGTCAGCTCATCGTCACGGTGCAGCGCTGGAACGATCCCCCGATTCGCTGAAACAGGAGTTTGTAATCATGGGATATCTCTTTTTTCAGCCGCAGAATGCGCACCGGGTCGAAGTGGACGGACGCCATCTGCTCTTCCATGTGCCGACGACATCTCTGTTCGAGATCGACCGGCTCGACAATGACGTGATCGACCTCTTCAGAGACCGGACCAGGGTTTCCGAAGCCGATGTCCGGGAACGGTTCAGCGGCCGGGTCGATCCGCTCGAGGTGACAGAGCGGATCCGTTCGTTTCTCGATCTCGACATCATCACCGACGGCCGCCCGCCCCGGGCGGAACGGCCGCCTATCCATATCCAGAACTTCCCGCTGACGACGATCGTTCTCAACGTCAACACGGGCTGCAATCTTTCCTGCACCTATTGCTACAAGGAAGATCTGGATACGCCGTCCAAGGGCCGGCGCATGGCGTTCGAAACGGCGAAGCGCTCGATCGAACTATTGCTGGCGGAAAGCCCCGACCGGGACAGCTACAATGTTGTCTTCTTCGGCGGCGAACCGCTCAGCAACCTGGCCCTGATCAAGGAAGTTGTTGCCTATGCGGAAGACCGCTTCGGCAATCTCGGCAAGCGTGTCGACTTTACCCTGACGACCAACGCGACGCTGCTGACCGAGGAGATCGTCGACTGGCTCAATGCCCACCGGTTCGGTCTGACCGTTTCGATGGACGGGCCGAAGGCGCTTCACGACAAGAACCGCAAGACAGTCGGTGGCAAGGGCACCTACAACGTCGTTGCCTCCAAGACCAGGATGCTGCTGGAACGCTACACCTCCCGCCCGGTCGGCGGGCGAGTGACGCTGACCCATGGCGTGACTGCCGTCTACGAGATCTGGGATCACCTGAAAAACGAAATCGGCTTTCATGAAGTCGGCTTCTCGCCGGTGACCTCCGGTCCCATCGCGCCGTTCAACCTGACCGGCGACGAGCTTCAGACAGTGTTCGACGAGATGAAACGGCTCGGACGGCACTACCGCGATGAAGCGCTTCTTGGCCGCAACATCGGCTTTTCCAACATGCACCAGCTCATGAACGACCTTTACGAAGGCCGGTCAAAGGCACTGCCTTGCGGGGCAGGGCTCGGCATGCTGGCGGTTGATCACGAGGGCGGTCTCAATCTCTGCCATCGGTTCACCGGGTCCGACATGGAGACCTATGGCACGGTCGACGGCGGCATCGAAAAGCAGAAGCTCGCCCGTTTCATCGAGGACCGGGCGGATCGCACCGACAAGGGCTGCTCCACCTGCCGCATCCGCAACATCTGCGCGGGTGGCTGCTACCACGAGAGTTACGCCCATTTCTCCGATCCGATGAAGCCGACCTACCACTATTGCGACCTCATGCGCGACTGGGTGGATTTCGGCATTGGCGTCTATGGCGAGTTGATCGCCGGGGCTCCGGCCTTCTTTTCGGATCACATCATGCCTCGGAGGGCATTCGGCAAATGAGACACTTGAAACCCCTGAACCAGAAAGCCGACCGCGTCGTCACTGCGGTTGAAACCGACAAGATGGACGAAGTGCGGGCCATGCAGACCGTGGTCGTGGGCTGCACATCGACCCTCGATCCCGGCTGGGAAGTCGACCCGTTCGGCGGTGTCGCCGCCCTGTGCCAACCGATGGAGGCCGATCTTTACGGCTGCTCGGACCCTTGCTGGTGGCCGGCCCAGGTGCCGGACACCATCAATTCCTATCGGGACTGGAACGCCGATGCCGACAATGCCGGAAAGGACTGGCGCTCGCTCGGAACGGTTTTCCCGTCCGACAGCGAAACCTGACCGGCAGACGCCCTTCAAGATATTCGGAGAAACCCGATGCGAAACCTTATTGCTGCGGCAAGCGCAGCCCTGGCCTTGAGCCTTACCGCTCTGCCGGCCCTCGCCAAGGATCTGATTGTTACGGCCGCAAAGCCCGACCGGCTTTACGTGATCGACGCCAAGGCACGGACGATAGAGACCGACTGCAAGCTCGACTTCAACCTGATCCCCGGTGTCATTGTCGTCTCGCCCGACAACAAGATCGCCTATATCCTCGGCAATCGCTGGGAGGATGTGTTCGGTATTGACCTTTCCACCTGCGAGACGGTGTTTTCCGCGCATCAGTCAGAAAGCGACATCCGGCGCAAGTCGATCGCCTCGCTGGCCGTCTCCAAGGATGGCAAGGAGGTCTACACGGTGCGCAATCCGGTTCGGCTGCTTGCCGACCGATACGAGGTTCTTGAACCGGAAATTGCGGTCTATGAGACAGCAGCCGGTCTTGACGCCAAACCGGCCCGCACGTTCCCCAGCCCGCGCCGCATGACGGTGATGGCAACTGGGCGTGACGGCATGCTCTATGCCGCCGGGCACGAGATCTATGCGATTGACCCGAAGACCGGCGAAATCTCCATCAAGATCAAGAATGCCACCTGGGACCGGCCGACCTATTCTCCGCCGGACGTCCTTGCCTTCTGGCCCATCGGTACACAGGCAGACGAGTTCATGCTGCTTTATTCGGCCGCCAAGTTCACCGACGAGTCGATGAGCGAGATTGCCGATTTCGTCTGGGGGTACCAGTCGGTCGATCTGACGACTGGGGAAAGCGATATCCAGGATTTCGCCAGCCTGGAAGTGATCATGTTCTCCGCCGTGCGTGACCCCAACGACAAGAGCAAGCTTTACGGTGTCTACACCCAGCTTTCCAAGCATGATGTCGAGAAGAAAGAGCTGATCAAGCGGGTCGACCTGCCACACACCTATTACTGTGTGAACATCTCGTCCGACGGCAAGGAGATCTATGTCGGCGGCACCAATGACGACATTGGCGTCTATGATGCAGAAACCCTGGAACGTATCGGTGAAATCCTCCTGCCTTCGGGCGGCGACATGGCCGCCGGTACGATGCAGGTGATCAGCACCGGAAGCTAGGAGAGAACCGAACCTGCGAGGATCCCGGTTGTCGTCCCGGTTTGCTGCGTCAGCGGCAAATCGGGACCCGGTATTCCTGGTGGCGACTGAAGTGCTCCAATCTCATTGCCGGTGATTACCGGGCCCCCGATTTCGCGGGGATGACAATGGGGAGGTTGCAAACAAGGAACACGGATGAAACAGGCAGTTTCCTTGAGAGGAGCAGACCGGGCCGGGACCATGTCGACCCGGCCTTCGCTGCTGCGTGGGTTGTTCAACCGGGTCTTCGGTACTCGTGAGGCGGCGTGGCTGGTGCCGCTGGTCGCGCCATACCGCTGGCCGCTGGCAATGCTGTTCCTGTTATCCCTTGTGGCGGCAGGTGCGGCGCTTGTGCCGCCTTACCTGACCAAGCTTGTCATCGACCGGGGACTGATGGCCGGCGACAAGCACGCGCTTGTGGTTTTTGTGGCCATCCTTTTTGGGGTTGGGCTGGCGGCACTGGCGCTGGGCGCACTGAATTCCTTGCTGCACCTGAGGTTTTCGGCAAGGTTGCTGAAGGACCTGCGCCGGTCGGCCGTAGACCGGATCCTTGCCCAGTCGCCCCGCTGGCAGGCGAAACAATCCATCGGCGAACTCATGAGCCGCCTTGATGGCGATGCCGGGGAAGTACAGCAATTCACGTTTGCCGTGCTGGTGAACGGCGGTGGCAGCCTTCTGAGACTGGTGGGCGGCCTGGTCATGTTGTTTGTGCTGGCGCCCAAGCTGGCTCTTCTTGCACTGGCACTGGCACCGGTCGAACTGTTGTTTTTCGCCCGTGCACGACCCGTCACCCAGGCGAAGGCAACTGAGGTACGGAAAGCGCGCGGTGTGCTGGCATCCGGGCTTGCGGAGACGATTACCGGGCTTTCCGCGCTGCGGGCGCTGAATGCGACCGGAGCTGCGGCAAAACGGATCGAAACACGGCAACAGGGCCTTGTCGCAGCATTGATGTCTGCTCAGATGTGGAACGAAGTAACGCGCGCGGTGCCGATGGTGCTGACGGCGCTCCTGCGTGGTGCGGTTTTTCTGGTTGGCGGGCTCGCGGTGATCGACGGCACCATGCCGCTCGGGTCCCTGATCGCCTTCACCGCCTATCTCGCCTTCCTGATCGGGCCGATGCAGTCGCTCATTTCCCTCTGGCACGGACAGGCGCGCATGAAAGCGGCGCTCGACCGGCTCGACCGGATCATGAGTGCCGTACCGGATGTCCAGGACCCGGTTTCACCTGTGCCACTGACTGCCGGTGGTGGTGAATTGGTGCTGGCAGGTGTTGCCTATGCACCGGATGGCGGCGTGCCGCTTTTTGAGAATGTTAGCCTCATCGTCCCCAAAGGACAGAAAATCCGGCTGTGCGGTCCGTCCGGCATCGGCAAGACGTCGCTTCTGTCGCTGCTTCAACGCCATGACGACCCGAAGGCCGGAACGATCCTTCTGGATGGTACGGACTTACGTCATCTCTCTCTTCAAGATCTCCGCACGGTTGTCGCCCTCGTGCCGCAAAAGGGGCATGTCTTTTCCGGAACGGTGGCGGACAATCTCTGTCTCGGGTCTTCTGAGGCAGCCGAGGAAGACATGCATGCCGTTCTGCAATTCGTGGAGCTGGAGGACCGGTTTTCTGGCAAGGGACTTGAAACGGCTCTTGGCGAGGGGGGGCTTGATCTTTCCGGCGGAGAACGTCAGCGGCTGTGTCTTGCCCGTGCCCTGTTGCAACCGTTCCAGGTGCTGATCCTGGATGAAAGCCTTTCGGAGGTTGATGCGGACCGGGTGTCACGGATCATGACCCGGATTGACACCCGATTTTGTGATCGTACCCGCCTTGTCGTCACGCATGGGGATGCGGAACGGTATGGGACCTTTGACAGTGAGCTGGTGCTGCAAGCAAGAGAGGTCGGGGTTTGATCAGGGTCGGGCTGATAGACGGCGCCTTGCCGGGGGACTGGCCGGGCCTGGTGGGACAGGAATGGTTCTGCAGGCCGGATGCCGCTGAACTTGCCTCAGGGCATGCGGAGGCGATGGCGCAGACCGTGTGCACTCATGCGGAAGATGTTTTGCTTCTCAACGCCGTTGTGTTTCCGGGGCAGCTTTCGACCACGCTTGACGCCATCTGCGCTGCCTTGAGCTGGTTGGCTGAGGATCCACCCGACATTGTCCTGTGTGCCTTCGGCATGGCGCGATCTTCCATCGAGATGTCGGTGGCAGTGGCTCGGCTACAGCAGGCGGGCAGTCTGATTGTCGGTTCTGCTCCGGCGCGCGGTGGTAACGCCTATCCGGCGGCAATTACAGGCGTCCTGTCAGTGCAGGGGGATGCCCGCTGTGGCCCTGCGGAGCTGTCAAAGTTGGATCTGCCGCAGGCCACCTTCGGTGCCTGTCCAATGGCTGCCGGGCGCGAGAATATTCGCGGCGCCAGCGCGGCGGCAGCGCATCTCGCCGGATTGCTGGCGAGATCGGTTCAGGGGTCTGAAACGAATGCCCTGGTCGGGTTGGAGACCTTTGTCCGTTACCGGGGGCGGGAACGGCGCGGGGATGGGGCGCTTGCGGGCAACGGAGCGGCCGGGGTATCTGCCGGCGGGTAGTCTTATTTGAAAAGAGGCCGGAGTTTGTGGCCCATCCTTCGAGACAGCGCTTCGCGCTTCCTCAGGATGACGTTGTATTTGTTGCGAAGCCGAAATCTCCCTTTCGACCTCATCCTGAGGAGGACCGTCAGGTCCGTCTCGAAGGATGGGGCCGCATATTCGCAGCGGCAGAATTTCCAAATTTCAGTATCGTGGCGAAGAAGAGGGAAACCCTCCTGTCAGAGCCTGCGCACGCTTTCCAGGACGACCGCGTCGAGACCGGCACCGCCGGCTTCCACATGGGCTCTTAACTGGTCGCGCATGCGCGGCTCCCAGAAGTCCTTCAAATGGTTCGCGACCTTCTCCGCCTGGTCAACGCCTGGCTGGGTCTTGAAGAAGGTGGCGATCTGGTTGGCCATATAGACCATCTTGTCAGGCGACATCTGCAACTCCGGATAAGACGCGCTCTGGATGCGCGTAAAGATCAAACCCGCCGTCCCTTGAAAATGCGGCGACCGTTATGCCGGCCTCGTCGGCGAGGCGGAGTGCGGTCGACGTCGGGGCCGAGGCGGCAATCAGGGCCGGGCAACCGGCGAAGGCGCATTTCTGCACCAGTTCCACCGACAGCCTGCTGGTGAGGACGAAGGCGCCGGTTGCGGGGGCGGTCCCGGCTTGGGCAAGGGCGCCGATCAGCTTGTCGAGCGCATTGTGGCGGCCAACGTCCTCGCGCGCCACGACCACGCCCTTGCCCGGTTGGAGGAAACCGGCGGCGTGGGTGGCGCGCGTCTGGTCCCGAAGCGGCTGAAGCCGGCTGAGCGCATCGGTTGCTCTGGCCACATCCAGGCGGGACAGGACTGTTGTTGCGTCGACCTTCGGCAATGGCCGCAGAGCCTGATCCAGACTTTCGATGCCACACAAGCCGCAACCAACCGGACCGGCCATGGCACGGCGACGGGCAAGAAGCCGTTTCGAGCGGTCTGCGCGTAACCAAAGTCGAGCCTCTATGCCGCGGTCATGAGAGACCTCCTCGACGGCTTCGATTTCGGTGACCGAGCTGATGATGCCTTCGCTCAGGGCAAAACCGACGGCGAAGTCGGCAATATCGCCCGGCGTTGCCATCATCACCGCCTGCGTGGTGCCATCAAAGACGAGCGCAACAGGGCTTTCCTCCGGCAGGCTTCTCGCGACCGCCACCTGGCCGTCCGCGTGGACGGCACGGCCGGGCATGGAGCGGGAGAGCGGACGATCCATCACCAGTTACTCCGCAGCCGGCAGGATCCGCCGGGACATAGCTGCCTGGGCGGCATAGTCTTCCTGCCAGTTGGTCGGTCCGTTGGACAGGCTGACCTGAACCGCCGTCACCTTGTATTCCGGACAATTTGTGGCCCAGTCGGAGAAGTCGGTCGTGATGACATTCGCCTGGGTGTCCGGATGGTGGAAGGTGGTGTAGACGACGCCGGGGCTGACCCTGTCGGTGAGATGGGCCCGCAAGGTGGTTTCTCCGGAACGCGATGCCAGCTTCACCCAGTCGCCTTCCTTCAGTCCGCGGTTTTCCGCGTCATGCGGGTGGATTTCCAGAAGATCCTGATCGTGCCAGATAACGTTGTCGGTTCGCCGGGTCTGGGCACCGACATTGTACTGGGACAGGATGCGGCCGGTGGTCAGAAGCAGCGGGAAGCGAGGTCCGGATTTCTCGTCCGTCGCCACATATTCGGTGACAATGAACCGGCCCTTGCCACGCACGAAACCATCGACATGCATGAGCGGCGTGCCATCCGGCGAGGCTTCGTTGCAGGGCCATTGCACCGACCCTTTTTCCTCCAGCAGATCGTAGGTCACACCGGCGAAGGAGGGCGTGGTTGCAGCGATTTCAGCCATGATTTCGGACGGATGGCTATAGGTCCATCCGGCACCCATGGCGTTGGCGAGCATCTGGGTGATCTCCCAGTCGGAATAGCCGTTGCGCGGCGCCATCACCTTGCGCACGCGGTTGATGCGGCGTTCGGCGTTGGTAAAGGTACCGTCCTTTTCCAGGAACGTGGAACCGGGCAGGAAGACATGGGCGTAGTTGGCGGTCTCGTTCAGGAAGAGGTCGTGTACGATGACGCATTCCATGGCTGCAAGGCCGGCCGCCACATGCTTGGTGTCGGGGTCCGACTGGAGAATGTCCTCGCCCTGGCAATAGAGCCCCTTGAAGCTGCCATCGACAGCGGCATCCAGCATGTTGGGGATGCGCAAGCCCGGCTCGGCATCGATCTCAACGCCCCAGATGTCCTGGAAGATCGCGCGGACGTCCTCGTTCTTCACATGGCGGTAGCCCGGAAGTTCATGCGGGAAGGAGCCCATGTCGCAGGAGCCCTGGACGTTGTTCTGGCCGCGCAGCGGGTTCACGCCAACACCCTTTCGCCCGACATTACCGGTGAGCATTGCAAGGTTGGCGATGCCCATGACTGTGGTCGAGCCCTGGCTGTGTTCCGTCACGCCGAGGCCGTAGTAGATCGCGCCATTGCCGCCGGTCGCGAACAGGCGGGCCGCCTTGCGCAGTTCTTCCGCCGGAACGCCGGTCAGGCCTTCGCTGGTTTCCGGGCTGTGGCGCGGATCGCGAACGAAGTCGGCATAGGTCAGGAACTCGTCCCAGTCGCAACGTTCGCGAATATAGTCTTCGTCGAAAAGACCTTCTGTGACGATGACATGGGCGAGGGCGGTTACCACGGCAACGTTTGTGCCGGGACGCAGCTGCAGATGGTGGGACGCCTCGATGTGAGCCGATTTCACCAGATTGATGCGGCGCGGGTCGATAACGATCAGCTTGGCACCGGCACGCAGGCGCTTCTTCAGGCGGGAGGCAAAGACCGGGTGACCGTCGGTCGGGTTTGCGCCAATCACGATGACGACGTCGGTATGTTCGACGGAATCGAAATCCTGCGTCCCTGCAGAGGTCCCAAAGGTCTGGCCGAGGCCGTAGCCAGTCGGCGAGTGGCAGACACGGGCACAGGTGTCGGTGTTGTTGTTGCCGAAGACCGCCCGGGTCAGCTTCTGCACAAGGAAGGTTTCCTCGTTGGTGCAGCGGCTGGAGGTGATCACGCCGATGGACTTGCGGCCGTGCTTTTCCTGCAGGCCGCGCAGGCGGTTGGCGGCGAAGCTGAGGGCCTCGTCCCAGGAAACTTCCTGCCAGGGTTGATCGATGCTGTCGCGGATCATCGGGTTGAGGATCCGGTCCTTGTGGGTCGCATAGCCATAGGCGAAGCGGCCCTTGACGCAGGAATGGCCGCGATTGGCCTTGCCGTGCTTGTAAGGCACCATGCGCACCAGTTCGTCGCCGTTGAGTTCAGCCTTGAACGAACAGCCGACCCCGCAATAGGCGCAGGTGGTGACGACAGAACGTTCCGGCGTTCCCAGTTCGATGACGGATTTTTCCTGAAGCGTGCCGGTTGGGCAGGCCTGCACGCAGGCGCCACAGGACACGCAGTCGGAAGACAGGAAATCGTCGAACGCCGCGCCCGGCGAAACACGGCTTTCAAAACCACGGCCCTCGATGGTCAGGGCAAAGGTGCCCTGAACCTCTTCGCAGGCCCTCACACAACGCGAGCAGACGATGCACTTGGCCGGGTCATAAGCGAAATAGGGGTTGGAAACGTCCTTCGGGATATACTCCGGGTTCGGCCCAACAGAGGTACGCTGTTCGAAGTGGTTGCGGCCCGGCTCGTAACGGACATCACGCAGACCGACCATGCCGGCCATGTCCTGCAGCTCGCAATCGCCATTGGCAGCGCAAGTCAGGCAGTCCAGCGGATGGTCGGAGATGTAGAGCTCCATCACGCCCTTGCGGATCTGCTTGACCCTGGAGGACTGGGTGTGAACGACCATGCCCGGCGCAACCGGTGTGGTGCAGGAGGCAGGTGTGCCGCGTCGGCCCTCGATTTCGACCACGCAGAGGCGGCAGGAACCGAAGGCGTCGATGCTGTCCGTGGCGCAAAGCTTGGGAACCTGAAGACCGATTTCAGAGGCCGCGCGCATCACCGAGGTGCCTTCCGGCACCGTGACCTCGAAGCCATCGATGGTCAGTGTGACCGGAGCGCCTTCCTTTGCCGGAGTGCCCATGTCGCGATCGTCATGGATGTTGGCGAGATCCGTCATTCGGCGGCCTCCTTCTGGCGGGCAAAATCTTCAGGGAAGTGGGTAAGGGCGCTCATGACCGGATAGGGCGTGAACCCACCGAGCGCGCAGAGCGAGCCGTCTTTCATCGTGTCGCAGAGATCCGTCAGGAGGTGGACAGCCCCTGCATCGCCAGCATCGATCCGGTCGATTGTCTCGACACCGCGCACAGCGCCGATCCGGCACGGTGTGCATTTGCCACAACTTTCCACAGCGCAGAATTCCATGGCGAAGCGGGCCATCTTCAGCATGTCCGCCCTGTCATCGAAGACGACAATACCGGCATGTCCGATGAGGCCACCCTGGCCGTCGAATTCTTCATAACCGAACGGCGTGTTGAACTTGGAGACGGGCATATACGCCCCGAGGGGGCCACCAACCTGGACAGCCTTGACCGGCCGGCCACTGGCGGTGCCACCGGCAATATCGTTGATCAGCTCACCCAGAGGCATGCCGAAAGCGGTCTCGAAAAGACCGCCGTAGCGGACATTGCCGGCGATCTGGATCGGCATGGTACCCTTGGAGCGGCCGAGGCCGAACCCGGCATAGAACTCTGCGCCTTTTTCCATAATGACCGGAACAGTTGCCAGCGAGAGCACGTTGTTGACGACGGTCGGCTTGCCGAAGAGGCCTTCAAGCGCCGGCAGCGGCGGCTTGGCCCGCACGATGCCGCGCTTGCCTTCAAGGCTGTTGAGGAGGGACGTTTCCTCACCGCACACGTATGCGCCTGCGCCAGTGCGAATTTCCAGGTCGAAAGCCTTGCCGGACCCGAGAACGTTCGTGCCGAGCAGGCCGGCCTTGAGACCGATCCTGACAGTGGCTTCCATGACTGCGATGGCGTCCGGATACTCGGAGCGAATATAGACGAAGCCCTTGGTGGCGCCTGTGGCGAGGCCGGCGATGATCATGCCTTCGATCAGCGTGAAGGGATCGCCTTCCATGAGCATGCGGTCGGCGAAGGTGCCGCTGTCACCTTCGTCCGCGTTGCAGACAATGTATTTGCGCGCAGAAACTGCCTTTCGGACCGTGTCCCACTTGATGCCCGTGGGAAACCCTGCGCCACCACGGCCGCGCAGGCCGGAGTTGGTGACTTCCGTAACGATCTCTTCTTCGCTGAGAGCAAGAGCGCGTTTCAGGCCGACAAGTCCGCCATGGGCTTCGTATTCGGCGAGGCTGAGCGGATCGATCAGTCCGCAACGGGCAAAGGTCAGCCGGGTCTGGCGGGCGAAAAAGGGGATGTCTTCCACCGTGCCGAGACTTTCCAGCGTGCCATCCAGAAGAGAGGGAACGTCTTCGGCTGTGACGGCGCCATAGGCCTTGCGGGTGCCGTCGGTTTCAATTTCGACAAGCGGTTCAAGCCAGACCATGCCACGGCTGCCATTGCGCACCACGGTGACATCGAGACCACGGTTGCCGGCTTCGATTTGAATTGCTGCGGCAACTTCATCGGCACCCAGTGCCTTGGCAGCGCTGTCGAGGGGAACGAAGATCTTCATGCACCGGCCTCCTGGAGGATACGCGTCATGCGATCTTCGGTGACACGGCCGATGACCTTGCCGTCGACCATCGCGGCAGGGGCGCAGGCACACAGGCCGAGGCAGTAGACAGGTTCGAGAGTGACGGCACCGTTGCGGGTTGTGCCGTGCCAGTCCAGGCCGAGCTTCGCCAGAACCGCCTCGCCAAGGGCTTCGCCGCCGACGGCCTGGCAGGCCTCTGCCCGGCAGATCTTGACGACGTGGCGCCCGGCGGGGGCCTTGCGGAAATCATGGTAGAAGGAGATGACGCCGTGAACTTCCGCCTTGGACAGATTGAGCGCCTCTGCAATCAGCTCGACCGCTGCCTGGGGCACATAGCCGAATTCCGCCTGCAAGCCGTGCAGCATGGGCAGAAGTGGACCTTCCAAGGTAATAAAATCTTCCATCACGGCCGAGATCTGTTCGGCCATGGGCTCTCCCGTCGCATACGGCATGCGCGTCCTCCCGTATATTTCGAGGCGCATCACACCATTAAGTTTGATTTGATATCAATAATGATTTTCCGTTGATCGATTGAAAATCGCGATCGAGCATCATTTGACCGTTTCGGCTAACTTCCGGTCAGACCTCGGAAATACGCCTTGCTTCGGACAGAAGAGCCCGCAAAACCGGGGTGTGCGGTTCGCGATAGGGGGCCACGAGGCCGACAGTGTGACCGGTGTGAACGCCGACAAGAGGGATCGTCTTCAAGGGTTTTCCGGCTGTCAGAAATTCTGCCAGGTCCGCTGGCAGGACGGTTATCCAGCCGCCGTCCAGCACATTTGCCACCAGCACGACCGTGGAATTGGACTCGATCCGGGCTTCCGGCATGATTCCGGCTTCACCGAAATGACGGTTGATGATCCGCCGGTTCTGCATGTCGGGCGTCAGAAGGCAGATCCGTTCCTCGGCCAGCTCCTTCCATTTGACCGACTTTCTGCCAGCGAAGGACGAAGCCTCATTGCAAACCAGCATATAGCTTTCATTGTAGAGCGGTTCGGTGCTGACCCTGCC
The DNA here is from genome assembly GCF_000475395.1 of Labrenzia sp. C1B70. Taxonomy (NCBI): domain Bacteria; kingdom Pseudomonadati; phylum Pseudomonadota; class Alphaproteobacteria; order Hyphomicrobiales; family Stappiaceae; genus Labrenzia; species Labrenzia sp. C1B70. Next base: position 385,873 of record NZ_AXCE01000012.1, on the reverse strand, counting down.
GGTCGGTTCATTGTCGAGGTAGGAAATGCCGGCATCGATATCGAGGTTCTCCAGCATCGACAGGATCTCCATCGAATTTCGCGACAAGATGGTGAAACGCACGTTCGGGTGCTTGTTGCCGAACCATGTCGTCAGTTTGGCTGCCCAGGTGAGGGCGGTCGGGATGACGGCTATGCGCAATTGTCCTGTCAGGCCATCGCGGGAGAACCGCATCTCCTCGCGCAACTGGCGGGCGTCCCCCACGATTTGTCGGGCCCAGACCAGGGCACGCTGGCCTTCCGGTGTCAGACCGCCGAACCGGGAGCCTCTGAAAAACAGCTGAACACCAAGCTGATCCTCAAGCTGCTTGATGCCTGTCGAGAGTGTCGGCTGGGCGATGCCGAGGCTTTCAGCCGCACGGCCGAAATGTTCTTCCCGGGCCACGGCGAGAAACATCTCCAGCTTTTCGATCATCACAAAGGCTCCGAACCGGTCAGTAATGGGTGGGTCCATGCTTCATGACATTTGATCAGGAGAATTGAAAGTGGTGTTTTCAATCAGAATTTTCGATCGATGTTTACTTGCAGCTGCTCACGCCAGGTTGAACAATCTCGCGTGCGCTGCCGCCACCTGCTAAAGGTTGGGCATGAGTGGCACCGTCAGATTTGAAAAATGGCATCACCGGATCGACACAGCGGAAAATGCGCTGATCTTTCCGGATGGCTGCCGGGATGTGCTGGTGGTGCGTGAGCAGGGCAAGCGGGAAAAGGTTCTGCTGACGGACCTCGATTTCCAGCCGCGCATCGCCGAACTCGCGGCCGGGACGCATATCACGGGGTTCCGGTTGCGCCCGGGTGGCGTCGTTGAGGACGAGGTTCTTCAGGCCATTGAACGCGACTGCGAACGAGTGGAAGACATCCTCGGCAACGCACTTGACGAGACCAATGACCTGGATGACGTGATCGTTGCCCTGACGTTGCCACAGTCGACCGTCGAGCGGGCATCGAAACAGGCAGGCGTGTCGGTGAGAACACTGCAGAGGCGGTTTCGGGAGCAGGGCCTGCCACCACCGGAATACTGGCGCTTGCTCGCGCGAGCGCGCAGGGCTGCCGGACTGCTGGCGACGGAGGTGCCGCTGGTGGAGATCGCTGCTGTGTGTGGTTTCAGCGATCAGGCCCATATGACGCGCGACCTGCAGCGCTGGTTCGGACGGTCACCGGCGCAATTGCGCCGGGACCCCGATAGCCTGTCGCTGTTGTCTCAACCAGCACTGGGCAACTGGATCGGCGAGCAGATCTCCACGAGGTAGCCGAAAGGATCGCTCACATAGGATGTGATCTGCCCCCAGGGTTCCTCGCGTGCATCCTGCAACTTGTTTGCACCGGCGGCGACTGCACGGGCAAGGGAGGCTGCAACGTCATCCGTCTCGAACGCCAGTTCGAACACAGGTGACTTCGGTTCGGGGGTGCCCGGTGTCTTTCCGAGCTGGTTCATCAGTGCTTTGGATGAGAACGCGAGCTTTGTCTCGCCCGTTGCGAGTTCGCCGTAGTCTCCGGATTCATGAAGGAACAGACGTTCCAGCCCGAAGGCCTTCTCGTAGAAGTCGAGAGCGGCGGCGACATTCTCGACGTAGAGGATGGTGTATCTCAGAATCACTTGGGTCTCCCGGTCGGTTGGTTTGGCGCCAGCCATAGAAGGTTGGTGCAAGGCCGTCTTGAAGGATCACGACATCAGAGCCGATTGTCAGTCTGCCAGAATGCCGGCCAATAGCTTGCGGGTCGCCGCTTCATACGCTTTCCTGTCACCGCCATTTGCGATTGCCAGCGCCGCGCGGTCGAACGCGGAAGAGAGCAGGTCCGCCAAAGGCTCCAGGGGAATATCTTTCAGTGCACCGTGATTGGCTGCATGCCGCAGGCCATCCAGTAGCGTGGCACCGCCGGTCTGGCGATCGATCTCCGCCATTTCCGACAGCCCGAGCACCGTCGGTCCTTCCAGCAGCATGATCCTTGCCCGGCCCGCAACGGACATGGCCGAGAAATAGGCGCTGGCGCCGGACATGAAGGCATCGAGCGGTGTCTGGCCCGTGTTCGTCTGGCTGTTGATTTCCGCCGCGATCGCTTCCGATTCCTGGTGGACCAGCGCCCGCATCAGGTCTGCCTTGTCGGCAAAGTGATGATAGAGCGCGCCGCGGGTGACGTCTGCCGCCTTGACGATCTCAGGTGTTCCGGTTTCCGCATAGCCTTTTTCAACGATCAGCGCCCTTGCCGCATCCAGCAGGGCCTTGCGCGTTTCCGCGCGCCTTTCCGCCTGTGTACGGCGTTCACCTGACTTCTCGGAGTTTTTGTCTTGCATACATGCAGCCTGTATGTTAGTTGAAAAATACATACAGACTGTATGTCTTTTTGTGGTGATTGGAAAGCCTCGGAAACAGCCGTAGGCCGGATGGAACAGGCAATCCACATCCGAATCTGGCGAGGAACAGGAGAAAAACGATGAAATGCACCCAGTATTATCCGGTCCTCATGACCGACAAGGTCGCGGAGACTGCCCGGTTCTATTCGGAAAATTTCCGCTTCAAGCCGATGTTTGAAGCCGACTGGTACGTGCACCTGCAGTCGGAGGAGGACGAAAGCGTCAATCTCGCGATCCTCGACCAGAACCACGAAACCATTCCGGAAGCCGGTCGTGGCCGGGGCGCAGGAGGGCTTCTGATCAATTTTGAGGTCGAGGATGTCGATGCGGTTTATGAGGCCGCCCAGGCGAACAGGTTACCCATTCTGCAGGTGCTGCGGGACGAGGCCTTTGGCCAGCGCCATTTCATCACGTGTGATCCGAACGGAGTGCTGATCGACGTGATCAAGCCGATCCCGCCCAGCGAAGAGTTCCTGAAGCAGTTCGCCGCTGAAGCTGTGCCTGCCTGACGCGTCGACAGTCATGCCGGTGAATGCGTCCGGAGTGAGGGAAGTCTCCCACTGCTGTGATCCGCTTCGGAGTAGGCCGGCATGAAAGAGGCGTGGCCGGAAACCCGGCCACGCCTCGTCATTTTCAAGACTGACTGTTGATGCGTCAGGAAGAAACCGGCGGACAGGAGCTACCCTGTTCGGCGCGCGACTTCAGACCTTGAAGGCTCTGCATCGTGTTCGGGTTGCCCGGCAGAACGAAGCTCTGCTCAAGTGCCGTGCGCACGTTGTTGATCACGGCAAGATCCTGAACAGCCAGCGTCTGGCAAGGCGTTCCGGTGAAGCGAACCCGGATGCGGATCACGCGCTGGCCGTTGTCGGACGGGCCGAATTCGGAATCGAGCGCTGGGTTCGCGCCGGTCATCGGCCGTTCCAGAACCACCATGTTCGGCTGGTCCTGCAGTACGACGGTGCCGCGTTCCTGGGCACTGGAGACCAGTGCGGACCGCACGCTTGCCGGATCGGCTGCGATATTTACCGATTGCGCGCCGGCCGGCACGTCCAGCCTTGGCTGATCCGGCTGTGTGGGGCGCTGAGAGGACCCGGACTGGCAGGCGGCAAGAGCAAGAGCGCAAAAAGCGGATAAAACGATACGTCGCATGGGCAGTCCCAAGGTTAAAATGGTCAACTTAAGAGCCGGTCTAGAACACGTCTTCACAAAGCACAAGAAAACTGCATGTGACCGCCACCATCTTCTGCCAGTAAACTGACATAACACTCCTAACGAAGCCTTGTGGCCTCACGGGGGCAGGGATTTCAATCGGTGAAGGTCAGAATGTATCGCCTGTCTTGAAACCGCCACCACCAAAACTTCCACCGCCTTTGAAACCACCACCGCCGAAGCCGCCACTGCTACCGGACCGTTTGCCGGAACTTCCGCCAAAGCCGCCACCGAAGCCTCCCATGGACTTGGGAAGACCCGAACCGTTGGGGAACGCGACCTGGCGTCCCTTCGGTTTGCGGCGTTTGTGCGAACGCTCCGCGCGGGCCCAGTATTCGGCACCGGTAATCGCACCCTTGACCAACTCGCCCAACAGGACGGTCGTCAGCTTCTCGTCAGAGAAGGTGGACTCCCAGCTGCCATAGCCGCTGGAACGGAAACGCTTGATGACGTCTGCAAGTTCCGCACGACGTCGGCCAATATCGCGTTGCAGTTCTCTGTCCTGACGGATCTCGCGTGTAACCTGGTCGATGCGCTCCTTCAGATCCTCGATCCGCTGAACGATTTTCTCGTCCTCGGGCGAGGGGGTATCGAGCGCGGCGCGCCACAAATCCTTGAGGTCATCCGCCTGCAGAGAAACGGACAGATGTTCCTCCGCCTTCTGGAAGTCGGTGTCTTCCCCGCTGGAAAATTCGGCGAGGGCCGAGGACAGCGTTTCGATCCGCCTGTCCAGATTGTCGAGTTCTCCGTCGATACGGTCGATGTCCGCGCTCAGGGTTTCGATGGTGCCGACAAGATCCGTTCCGGCAGCGTCGGTCATTGCATTGCGGCTGAACTCCGCGAGCTTGTCCTGTTCTTCCAGTGCGATTTCGGCACAGCGCTCCGCATGGCGCGCCATGCGGTCCGGAATGCTGGTCAGCATCGCAAAATTGGCGCGGGCGTCGTTGAAACCGACAAGGCCGGCCACCCATCGGTCGAGCGAGCGCACAAGACCGCGGTGCGCGTACGCCGGTGTTCCGAAACCGCGTTGCCACAGATACATGAACAGCGGATCGGCCTCATAGGCCTTGCCTTTTTCCTTTCGGTCCTTTTCGGATGTAGCCGCCTTGGAGGCGGCTGCCTCCGCAGTCGCAAGAGCGGCTTCTGTCTTCTCGCGCTGTGCCTGATAACCGGCATCGCCTTCCAGACGGCCGTCGACAGCCTCCATCAACTCGTCCATCTGGTTTTCGGCGGCATCACGGGCGCTATCGAGCTCGACGCGCTTCTTCTGCAACTGGCTGCGGTCGCTTTCGCACTGACGCAACTGGTCGGTCAGGACCTTGTAGTCCGCATTGCGCTTGTCCAGAAGCTTGCGGGCTTCCCGTGCGGCGCTGTCGAGGCGTGTGTTGAGTGCTCCGGCACTGTCGGTATCCAGTCGGAACCGGGCAAGGTCCCGGTAGGCTTCGCTCTGGCGTTCCTGCAGGTCCGTCAGGGCGCGGGTCGAACGCTCGATCCGCTTGCTCAGCTCGGCTTCTTCACGGCGCAAATCGGCAAGTGACTGCTCGATGGTGCCCAGGGTCTGACGTCCCGTCAGCATGCCGGTGCCTCCCGGTGAGGCGGTGCAATCCTAACCGCTACCATTTCGTAATTGCTCCGTCCTGAACGCCGCTGCGCCATTTGATATCCAGCTCTCCGCGCCGCTTCTGCCCCAGGACACCTTTTTGCACGATGCCGTCTTCCATCTTGTCGCGGCGAACGGCGTTGTAGATGGTTTCCGAAACGCGCTGGCCCCATTTGTCGACGAGTTCGGCCTCGCTGCTTTCCTCCGACACGATCCTGCGTTCCAGGATCTTGCCGTCCGCGTCCACGGCTTCGACCACGATGTAGTAGTTCTCGGTGTCTGGATTGGATTCGGGAATGCGGGAAACGCCGGTCGGCACGCCTTCGCGGGAAATGATCCGGACCTCGAACACTTCCTGCAGCCGTCCGGCAAGATCGCGCAAGTCGGCCTCCGCCTTGAAGGCTGCCTCGTTGTTGCCGTCCGAAAGGGCAAGGTTGCCGTCGGTGGCCAGACGTGCGGCGTTGGCTTCGATTTCGGTATTTTCGGTCAGGGAATCGATCCGCCCGACCAACTCGGTGTAGGTCGCGGGCAGGGCCTGAAGCCTTGCCAGCAGGTCCGCTTCCGCGCGTTGCGCCGGCAGCTTGACGATGAAGTACCAGGCCGCAATGCAAACGATGACGACAGCAACGACCGCCGCCAGCCATTTTGACCAAGTGCTGCGCGAGATGTAGATCATCGCCAGCGTGCGCTGGAAGCCTGCGGAAGGTGGAGAATAGACGAAGCGGTCGCGCTTCAGGTCCTCGACACCCGCCTTCAGGATATGGTCCGGAACATCGATGCCCTGGGACGCATAGACCTGACGCAGCCGTTCGACCATGGCGGCATCGCGTTCATCGGTCTTCAGCTCGCGGGCCACCTGACCTTCTTCATGACGCAGCGTGTCGACCACGTCCATCGCCATCATCAGATCGTCAAGCGGGGCGTCGGATTTGCTTGCCATGAATGCATGTCTTCTTGAAAAAGGGCGGGCCGGAGGGTCCGGCCTGCCGGATTATCGTCAGATCAAAGGGCCTTGCCCTGGGCGGTCAGCTTGGCAAGCCGCCGCTTGCCGTCTTCCACGGCGTTGCGGATTTCCTCGGAATTCTTGGTCGACATCTCGCGCATTTCGTCGATGATTTCACGCGACTGCACCTGGAAATTGACGACGGAATCGACCAGCTTTTTCACCGAGGCTGCGGCAACGGTCGGTCCATAGCCGGCTTCGAGCGCCTTTTTCTGCACTTCGTCGCCGATGTCCGCCAGCGTTTCCAGGCTCTTGTTGATGCCGTCCTTCATGGCGTTCAGCGTCTCGGTGCTTTCGTGCAGGCCCTGGAGGCCGGTGAACGAGGCGTTGAGTGCGGTGAGAACGGATTCATTGGTGGAGAAGAAACTGACCGACTGGGCGTAAACGCGCTCCTTGGCGTTGGTCGTCTGGACCAGGCGCGCCATGATGACCTCTGACGTGTTGTAGCCGATCGTCAGGTTGTCGGAGAGGTCCTTGGCGATCTGATACCGCTTTTCCTCGTCCTGCATTTCACGCAGCTTCTCGTCGCGTGCCAGTTCAAGGCGTGCCTTCTGCGCCGGGTCGTCACCGGTGTAGGCTTCGACTTCGCCGGAGGCAGCTTCAAGGGCACCCTTGGCAGCGTCCAGTTTGCCGGTTGCGATATTCAGCAGTTCCAGTGCGGTGACTTCCGCCTGTTTCAAGGCACCGCGGAAATCGCGATAGGCTTCCAGAATGGTCTGTTCCCGCTCGATCTGGTCCTTGGTTGCCTTTGCAACGTCCTTGTAGGTACCCCGGATATCATCGAAACGATCGGAAATGGTCCCGCGGCGGAAGTCGCGCCACTTGTTGGACAGGTTCTCGGTGAATGAGATCTTGCCGTCGGCAAGCTGATCGACCAGCGCCTTCGCGTCATCGCGGATGGAATTGAACGCCTCGGTGATCTGCTCGTAGCGTTCGCCGATATCCATCTGCTGAACCTGCGAGCGAACAACCTCGTTGAAATTGGAAGCCTGGGCCAGGGTCCGGGTGATGATCAGCACCTTGTCGGGAGAAAGATCGGTGATCTGTTCCAGAAGGGCGTTGATCGGTGCATCCTGCTCGCTTTCCGGCGTGATGCCGATGTCGCGGAGGGTCGACAGCGCACGGTCGAGGTACTGAAGCGGGGAAATGCTTCCCGCCGGAGCCGTTGCAGTCTGCGGGGTTTCAGGGGTTGCCGCGTCTGTCATGTCTGACCTCCTTGAAGGACGCGGCTTGTTTTCAGGTATTTTGCCGCAACGTCCTGTTAACGTCATAATTTCGCATGTTAGGGCAGGCTTACGCCGCTCTGTCAACGGCTTGGCACGGATTTCGGGCCAAAGCCGGGCAGCCTTGAAACCTGCCAGAGCCTTTCCTTAGGCCCGTTTTGCGACAAATGTGTTTCCATGGTGAAAGATCTGCCGAAATTCGCGCATAAGCTGATTGTTCGAATCGGACCGCGGATGGATGCATATGCCTTGAAGCCCACCTGGCTTCCTAGGCAACGTGGTCAGTCTGCGAACCGGAACCGGGGCCTTGTCCCAAAAGTGATGGCGTCTTCATGAAGTTTCTCAAGTGTATCCTGCTGGTTCTGGCCTTATCCATCACTTTTGCCGGCGGCATGCCGGCCGGAACGCTGCTTGCCCAGGAGGCCGGGCAGGTTCCGCCGGAGCCCCTAGCGCGGTCGGCCGAATTGTTCAGCCGGGCGGCAACGGCGCTGGAAGAAAGAAGCATTTCTCCCAAGACCCTCGATCAGCTCCGGTCTCAGCTCGTTGAGGTTCGGGACGCCAGCGCGGAGATCATAGATCGCGGGAACATTCGGGCGAGCGCCCTGGAAGCCCAGCTGAACAGCCTCGGTGCACCGCCTGCAGACGGGCAGAAGGAAGCTGAAGAAGTTGCTGCAAGACGTCTTGAGCTTACCAATGCGCTGGCGGCCGCAAATGCACCGGTCCGTGTGGCCGGCGAAATCAACAATCAGGCTATCTTCTACATTCGCCAGGTCGACAGGCAGCTTCGTGCGCGGCAATTTTCAACGCTGTTGGACAGGTATCCTTCGCCGCTTGCACCGTCGACCTGGGCCGCGGGCTTTCAGGAGATCGGGGAATTCATAAAGCGGTTCGAACGTGGTGTGCAGAACGAACTGGCCCGTCCGAGCGTCTCGAAGAAACTGCATGAGACGGTGCCGCTTTCCCTCGGTCTGGCAATTTTCGGGATATTGTTCCTGACGGTTCTGCAGCATCCGATTTCACGGGCTTTGAAGGTCTATTGCGAAAAGCCGGCCACTGGTGCAAAGGCGTTGATGCTGGCGGTGCTCTACAATGCCAGCTTTATCGTGCTTCCGACCATTGGTGCCGTCGCCCTGGTCTCCATCTTTCCCATTCTCGATATCTATCCGAACTCGGTTCGCACGGCGGTTATCGCTGTGCCGGTAATGGCTCTCGTGATGATCATAGCGAACTGGCTGGGGCACACGATTTTTGCCCCCGGGCAGGATCGCTGGCGTCTCCTGGAGCTGGGTGACCGGGAAGCAAAACTCGGGTTGCGTCTCTGCCAGGGACTGGGCGTCTTCATGGCCCTTGAAGTGGCGGTCGAGGCATTCGAACTCGATAACGCCTTCGGTACGGCAGCGATTTCGGTGCTTTCAGCTCCCCCCATTGCGATGGCGGCGGTACTGCTTTGGTCTCTGGCCAGCGTCATCAGATCCAACAAGTCCGTTGAAAGCAGTGCCGTGGAGAGCGAGCAGACTGCGGAAGAACCCGAAGAGGCATCAGTAAAACCCCAGGAATCCGGCTTTCTGCTGTTCTTGTCGCTGCTCATGAAGACATCCGCCGTTCTTGCCGTCTGCGTAACGCTGGTCGGTTATGTCCAGCTTGCCCGGGTTGCGATCCTGCCGGTAATCATGACGGTTGCGGAGCTCGGTTTCGGCTTCATGCTTTACCATCTCGTGCTCGTTGTCGTGAAAACGGCTATCGGCAAGCGGGAAGACGAACCTGCTCCGGTCCTCGTTGCCTTTGGGTTGATCTGTGTTCTGACACTGATTTTCGCGCCCCTGATCGCCATGACCTGGGGCGCACGCGGAACGGATATCGTCGAGGTCTGGTATCTGCTCACGAACGGCGTGCAACTGGGCGACATTCACCTGTCGCTGGACTCCTTCATCGTCCTGGTTGCCATTTTCGGCATTGGCGTTGTCGTGACGCGCTGGTTGCAGAACCTGCTGAAGGCAACCGTACTGCCGCAGACGCGGATGGACAGCGGTGCGCAGAACGCCGTGGTCACCGGCACAGGCTATGTCGGGCTCACGCTGGCGTCGCTGATTGCGATTTCCACCGCCGGACTGAACCTGTCCAGTCTTGCAGTCGTCGCCGGTGCGCTGTCGGTCGGTATCGGTTTTGGTCTCCAGACCATCGTGTCCAACTTTGTCTCCGGCGTCATTCTGCTGATTGAACGGCCTATCAAGGAAGGCGACTGGATCGAGGTCTCCGGACAATCCGGCTATGTGCGCAAGATCTCGGTCCGTTCAACGCGCATCGAAACCTTCGACCGGCATGACGTCATCATTCCGAATTCGGACCTGATTGCCGGCACGGTCAAGAACATGACGCTGACCAACAAGTCGGGCCGGCTCATCCTGCCGGTTGGCGTTGCCTATGGCAGTGATCTGGAAAAGGTGAAATCCATCCTGTTCGATGCGGCACGCGGACACAACACCATCGCACGTTATCCGACCCCGCAGGTTCTTTTCATCGGGCTGGGCGACAGCTCGCTGAATTTCGAACTGAGATGTTTCCTGAAAGACATCGGCAATGTGATGATTACCAAGTCGGACCTTTACTTCACGGTCTACAACGAGCTTGGCAAGGCGGGTATCGAGATACCGTTCCCGCAGCGGGACCTGCATTTCAAGGACATCGACCGGTTGGCGGCGGCGCTTGAGCGCCGTCAGGCGCCGGATGTTCCTCAACCGGTGGAAGACAAACCGTCCTGACAAGTCTGCCGGGCTTTCACTCCAAACGGATTGAAAGCCCGGCAGATTTTTTGGGTCCAGTTGGTTTCTCGAGAAACCGTGCCGTCAGACCAGTTCAGCAGCAATACGCGCGGCCAGGCGGGCATTGTTGCGCACCAGCGCGATGTTGGTGTCGAGGCTGCGGCCGCCGGTCAACTCCAGGATGGCGCCGAGAACGAACGGGGTCACGTCCTTGCCGCGAACACCCTTCGCAGTGGCATCCGCAATGGCGGCATCGATATAACCAGTCATTTCATCCCGCGGGATCTGGTCGGCTTCCGGTACCGGGTTGGCGATCAGGACACCGCCATGATCCGGGAAACGGGACCGCATCTTCAGGAGCGAACCGATTTCGGCGGCCGAATTCAGGGAGTAGGGGGCCTTGAGACCACTGGCCCGCGACCAGAATGCCGGCAGGTCTTCCGTGCCGAAAGCAATGACGGGAACGCCCTTGGTTTCCAGAACTTCGAGGGTCTTGGGAATGTCGAGCAATGCCTTGGCACCGGCGGACACTACACAGACCGGCGTGCGGCCAAGCTCATCCAGGTCGGCGGAAATGTCGAAGCTTTCTTCCGCGCCCTTGTGAACGCCGCCGATGCCGCCCGTGGCAAAGACCTTCAGACCAGCGGCATGCGCCGCCATCATCGTGGCGGCGACGGTTGTCGCGCCGTAGCATCCGGTGGAAAGTGCGAAGGTCATGTCGGCACGTGAACACTTCATCACGTCCTTGGCCTGTGCCAGGCGGTCGAGATCCTCATCGGAAAGTCCCACCATGATCTTGCCGTCCATCAGCGCGATGGTGGCCGGAACGGCGCCTTCCGCGCGAATATCGGCTTCCACCTCACGGGCGGTCTCAACGTTCTTCGGAAAAGGCATGCCATGAGTGATGATGGTCGATTCCAGCGCAACGACCGGCTTGCCGTTCGCAAGTGCCTCGCGCACTTCATCGCTGTAAACGATCAGATCCCTGATGGCGGAGGGCGTTGTCGGAGTGGTCACGGCGTGTGCCTTTCTGTTTTCGTCCGGCTGCTCGGGCCGGGTCAATTCTTCGGGTCTTATAGGCGCAAGGCGGAGCAGCGCCAAGATTGGAATTTGTCCATATGGTCAAAAGTTGGCGAGGGCATCCCAGGAGAGCTCTTCCGCGAGGGCGCCGGTGCTGCGCAGGGTCAGGGCTGCAGCTGCAAGGCCTAGTGGGACTGCTTGCTTCAGGCCATAGCCTCTGGCGAGCGCCGCGACTGTTCCGGCGGTTAATGCATCGCCTGCTCCGGTGACATCGACGATATCTGTTTGAAGCGGTGCGAACCGGTGAAGTTCCCCGCTTTCGAGTACCAGCAAATCAGATGCCGCGCTGGTCAGGACAAAACTCTTGAGACCGGTCTGCGACAAGGCCGCTGCCAGGTCTTCGGAAGACGTGTCGCGGGAAAGCCCGGTAAGCGTGACCGCTTCGCCGCGGTTCAACATCAGGCAATCCAGTTTGCCGAGGACCCCACGCAGCCGGACTGCCTTGGCATCCGAAACGGCATTGGCAACAAGACGCCCGGGCAAGGCACGCCCCGTCAGCCGGACCAGCATTGCAGCGGGCAGGTTGGCATCCAGAAACCAGATCGTATCGTCCGTCGCATTTGCTGCAAGATCCGCAACGATAGCGTCGAAGAGATCCTCGGGGGCTTCGGACAGAACACGGTCGTCAACGCAGGCGGCCGCTAGATCGCCTGCCGGATTATGTAACGCAAGGTACTGGCCCGTTGCGAAACCTTTCCGGGCCTTCACATGCAGCTCGAGCCCTTCCTGGCTGAGCTGGCGGGAAAGCATGTCGGCAGCGCCGTCTTCTCCAACCGCTCCCACGAGGCGTGTTCCAACCCCGAGCCGAACCAGCGCACGAGCAATGTTCGTGGCAACGCCGCCCGGCTTTGCACTCAGTCTCGATGGGGTTGATGTTTCAGGGCGGATCGGTTCGCTGGCATGGGCGATCGTATCGTAATGGATCGCACCGATTGCGATGACGGGGGAGGAGATGGCTGAAGTCACGTTCTGGACTGTCTCATGAAAAGCCGGCATCAGAACAGAAGCGTTCGATGCGCCGGTACTGGCAACCGTTGAAGAGGCGGGCTAGCAGATTAAGCGGGGGGCGGCAACGGGCTCTGTGAACGCATCGGTAAGAAGCATCCGTTGATAACATGAAACAACGGATCAGCGGCCAACGGGGCCGCTTTTCGCAGTCATTGTGCTTTTGTGCCGACGATGAGGCCATTTCGGCGTGTAGTTACTAATCTGCCTTGCAAGCTGTCGCTTTCCTCGCGCATCAGCTTTGCAAGATGCCTCTGTTGAGCCTCGGGCGCAGAAATGCCTGGTGGACAGGACAACAGGAACATCACCGCATCTTCTGGATCGGTGCACGTCATAGTGTCGGTAAGATCAATTCGCCGTACATCGTCAAAGAGCTCACCCACAAACTGCTCGGCATCATCGAGCGAGAACATTGCGGCCCCTGGATCAACGGGCCTGCCTCCAAATGCCTTGGCGCCAATTGAATGCAGTTCCCTCATGTTTTCCAGTGCGTTTGTGCTTACGAAAACCTGCCCGCCTGGGCGCAAGACACGTCTCGCTTCACGCAAGGCTAATCTTGGATCCTCTACGTGGTAAAGGACGTGCAATAGCAGCACCGCGTCAAAGGTCTCATCTTGGTGCGGCAGGTCGATTGCATCTGCCACCTTTGCGCTGACGACCTCAATCTTCTCCACCGTCGCCAGATTCGCCGAAATCTCCTCAATCATGCCGGGAGAGGCATCTATAAGAGAAAGACGAAGTTCGTTCGGCAGACGGTCTGCCTGAGAACGCCATATCCAGCCAGGACCACACCCGACGTCCAATACATCCATTTCTGTTTGTAAGTTCAAATGCCCAATCAGCCAGCCAAACCAGCTAACGGTTGCATATTTCGCTTGAAACGAACCACGTGTCGCGAGATGGCGGGGCGTCGCGTAGTGGTGTTGAACTTCTTCACTTCGAGACGTGTCATTCATAAAAAGATACTACGCCAATTATGGGTCTTTATCCATGTTGGGCGCTGCGCAGGAACTTGAACTGCAATTGTCTTGAGCGGACGGTTGTTCTTGAACCGAACCATTGGTCGCATCGCGACTGCGGCAACAAAGTTGGCGCTCATCTGCCCCTGATAGGTCACGGAGTTCCAGGCAAGGCGCGTCGCCAGAGCCTAACCGACTGTAGGGGCTATATTAAAAGATATAGTCGTTGTGTTTCACACGTCTTTTGTCTTCGGGCACCCGGTTTATGTCCTGCATCGGGTCACGTTTTTTAAAGGCCTGAGATCTCGCGATCTTGAGATCCCAAGCCTCCAGGTTGTTTCGACTATTTAAACCCCACCCGACTTCCGCATTACGGCCTCTTCCTGGGCGCGCTGCTTGGCGGCGATCTTTTCCTTGATTTCGGAGAGATCGCCTTTAGGGGTTTTCGGGTTCCTGGGGTTGTTGGGGACCAGCTCAACGAGGACCGGATTGGGCGAGTGGTCGAGCGTGGCTCCCGAAACGCTGTCGACACCGACGCCGATAACGCCGCCGATCAGCACGTTGCCCGCCATGCCGGCGACGCCGCCGGGGGCAACCTTGGTGTTCACCTCGACGGTCTGGGTCTTGTAGCCTTCCTTGGAAACCGTAACGGTGAATTCCTGTTTGCGGGACACCTGGAGCGAGCAGGGGGACGTGTTGCAGGTGAGGCCGATGGACGTGGCGATCTGCGCTCCTTCCGGCGAAGCGTAGACCTTCACGATCTCATTGGTGCCGCGTGTCGCGGTGGCGCAAGCCGACAAGCCAAGCGCAAGCGCCAGGCACAACAGTTTGTTTGTTTTCATGTAAATAGCTTCCCAGCCGAGTGAAACGAAAGTGGCGTAGACCTAGCCGAACCGAAATTCTTTGCAAATCTGTTTTTCAAGGTACGGTTGAAATATGCGCTCACTGCCACCCGATATTCACGTGCGCTCCCTGCAAAACCAGCGGTTGTTCCTGATTTGATCCGGAAAACCCTAGCCCGTCCCGGGGCATGTTGGGTCGCACTCAAATACTTCCATGGAGCTAATGTATGCTGTGAGACGACGCACATAGAGCAATCTGGTGATAGGTCGTCGTTTGTCTACGGCTATCAGTGTAGGCGCCGGTGATTCTGCACGATCGCGGAATCACGGGATGTTCCGAGCAATAGATTACGCTAGGTAAGTTCTAAAATCGATAAGTGAGAACATATTGGAAACAAACAGCCATTTTCATTTTAATACCAATCGGTTTTGCCGACTTGTCAAATGAGAACAAAATGTGTACAAAGGCTCTCATTGAAACGGCGCGTCCATCGTGGAATAAGGAGCGTAAGCCATGTCGCAAAGTACACTTCGTCTCGTAGAAAGCAGCCAGATGGATAAGACAAAAGCGCTGGACGCAGCGCTCAGCCAAATCGAACGCGCCTTCGGCAAAGGTTCCATCATGAAGATGGGCCAGGGCCAGGTGGTTGAGGTGCAAGCCGTCTCGACCGGGTCTCTCGGACTTGATATCGCGCTCGGGATCGGCGGTCTGCCGCGCGGCCGTATCGTCGAGATCTACGGGCCGGAGTCTTCAGGTAAAACCACGCTTGCCCTGCATGCGGTTGCCGAAGCCCAGAAGACCGGTGGTATCTGCGCCTTTGTCGATGCGGAGCACGCGCTGGACCCGATCTATGCACGCAAGCTTGGCGTCGATATCGACAATCTGCTGATCTCCCAGCCGGACGCTGGTGAACAGGCACTTGAAATTGCCGATACGCTGGTGCGCTCCGGCGCCATCGATGTTCTGGTCATCGACTCGGTCGCCGCGCTGACGCCGAAGGCCGAACTCGAAGGCGAGATGGGCGACAGTCTGCCGGGTATGCAGGCCCGTCTGATGAGCCAGGCTCTTCGCAAGCTGACTGCGTCGATTTCCAAGTCGAAGTGCATGGTGATCTTCATCAACCAAATCCGCATGAAGATCGGCGTCATGTTCGGTTCTCCGGAAACCACGACCGGCGGTAACGCGCTCAAGTTCTATGCTTCTGTCCGCCTCGATATCCGCCGTATCGGTGCGATCAAGGACCGGGACGAAGTCGTCGGCAACCAGACCCGCGTGAAAGTCGTCAAGAACAAGCTTGCGCCTCCTTTCCGTCAGGTGGAATTCGACATCGTCTATGGTGAAGGGGTGTCCAAGACCGGCGAACTCATTGACCTGGGCGTCAAGGGCAACATCGTTGAAAAGTCGGGTGCCTGGTTCTCCTACAACAGCCAGCGTCTTGGCCAGGGCCGGGAAAACGCCAAGCAGTTTCTGAAGGACAATCCGGAAATTGCCGATGAAATCGAACTGGCGATCCGCCAGAACGCCGGCTTGATCGCCGATGCGATCATTGATCCGGACGCTGCATCGGAAGAAGCCGAGGACTGATCCTCAGCTTCCGGTTAGCGCTTACAAGAGCTCCGGACGTTTGTCCGGTCTTCCAAGGGCCTCCTTCCGCACTCCGGAAGGGGGTCTTTTGCATTTCGGGTCCCGCAACGAAGCGAAATTGGAAGAGGTCAGATCCCGTCGGAGCAGTTGTCCTGCGCGTGAGGGCAGCCTTCATTCCGGAAATCGCCTGTTTCCCGGCAGCTTTCCGTTGGGTCGGGTCCGTGCAACCGCTGGACAGGGTTGGAGGTGAAAGTTAAAAGGCTGTTCCGGCGCGGATCGGCGACCCAGATCCAGCGCCTTCAAGATTTACAACAGGCCCTCATATGCGGGGCTGTGACCGATGCGAGATCCGAATGACCGGCGTAAATGAAATCCGCTCTGCCTTTCTGGACTATTTCAAGACAAACGGCCACGAAGTGGTCGAGTCCGGGCCGCTGGTGCCGCGTAACGATCCGACCCTGATGTTTGCGAACGCGGGCATGAACCAGTTCAAGAACGTGTTCACCGGCCTGGAAAAGCGCGACTATTCCCGTGCGGTCACGGCACAGAAATGCGTTCGCGCCGGCGGCAAGCACAACGACCTGGATAACGTCGGTTACACCGCACGCCACCACACTTTCTTCGAGATGCTGGGCAACTTCTCCTTTGGTGACTATTTCAAGGACCGTGCGATCGAACTGGCCTGGAACCTCGTCAACAAGGAATTCGGCCTGCCGAAGGACAAGCTGCTGGTAACCGTCTTTGCCGAAGACGATCAGGCGTTCGATCTCTGGAAGAAGATCGCTGGTCTCAGTGAAGACCGGATTATCCGTATCGCGACGTCGGACAATTTCTGGTCCATGGGCGATACCGGTCCGTGCGGCCCGTGTTCCGAAATCTTCTACGACCATGGCGACCACATCTGGGGCGGCCCTCCGGGCTCTGCGGAAGAAGATGGCGACCGGTTCATCGAGATCTGGAACCTCGTCTTCATGCAGTACGAACAGACGCCGGAAAAGCGTCTCGACCTGCCGCGGCCGTCCATCGACACCGGCATGGGCATCGAACGGATCGCCGCTGTCATGCAGGGCGTCCACAACAACTACGACATCGACCTCTTCAGGGCGCTGATCGCGGCGTCCGTCAACGCAACAGGTGTGGAAGCGGAAGGCGAAGCCACCGGCAGCCACCGCGTGATTGCCGACCATCTGCGCTCCACGAGCTTCCTGATTGCCGATGGCGTGCTTCCGTCCAACGAGGGCCGCGGCTATGTGCTGCGCCGGATCATGCGCCGCGGCATGCGCCACGCCCATCTTCTGGGGGCGAGCGAACCGCTGATGCACAAGCTGGTTCCGGCGCTGGTGCGTGAAATGGGCCGTGCCTATCCGGAGCTGAGCCGCGCTGAAGATCTGATCACAGAAACGCTGAAGCTGGAAGAAACGCGTTTCCGCAAGACGCTGGAGCGTGGTCTCGGCCTGCTCGACACCGCAACCGAAGGCCTTGAGGCTGGGGGGCGTCTGGACGGGGAAACCGCGTTCAAGCTTTATGACACCTACGGCTTTCCGCTGGATCTGACCCAGGACGCGCTCAGAACGCGCGACATTTCGGTTGATACGGATGGCTTCGATGCTGCAATGGAGCGCCAGAAAGCGGAAGCCCGTGCGGCCTGGTCCGGGTCTGGCAGCGCAGCGACGGAGGCAGTCTGGTTCGCACTGAAGGAAAAGCACGGCGCCACGGACTTCCTCGGCTATGAGACCGAGACGGCCGAAGGTGTCGTTGCCGGTCTTGCATCTGACGATAAGGAAGTTGCCAAACTGTCCGCAGGTGAAAGCGGTTTCGTGGTTCTCAACCAGACGCCGTTTTACGGGGAAAGCGGCGGCCAGGTGGGCGACACCGGCTGGATGCTGGCCAATGGCGTCAAGGTTGCCGTGACCAATACGCAGAAGAAGGCCGAAGGGCTCTTTGTTCATTCGGTCACCGTGGAAGAAGGCGAGCTGGTTCCGGGCCTTGCCCTGGAACTGAAGGTCGACCATTCCCGCCGCAAGTCGATCCGTTCCAACCACTCGGCGACGCACCTTGTGCATGAGGCCTTGCGCGAGGTGCTTGGCAATCACGTCGCTCAGAAGGGCTCGCTGGTAACGCCGGAGCGCCTGCGGTTCGACTTCTCGCATCCCAAGCCGGTGAGCGATGAGGAACTGGCAACGGTCGAGAGCTTTGCCAACGAGATCGTGCTGCAGAACGCGCCCGTCGACACCCGCCTGATGGCGGTCGACGACGCAATCGAAGCTGGCGCCATGGCTCTGTTCGGCGAAAAATATGGTGATGAGGTTCGCGTCGTGTCCATGGGGACCGCTCTCCATGGCCCGAAGCAGGGCAAGCCATATTCGCTTGAACTGTGCGGCGGTACACATGTGAAGCGTACCGGCGACATCGGTCTGGTGACGCTGGTTTCCGAAGGTGCGGTTGCTGCCGGTGTTCGCCGGATCGAGGCGCTGACCGGCGCGGAAGCCCGTGAATATCTGGATGCCCAGGACAAGCGCATGCGCGAACTGGCCAGCCTGCTGAAGATCAGTGCTGACGATGTTCCGGCTCGCGTGGCCCAGCTGGTTGAAGATCGCAAGAAGCTGGAGCGCGAACTGGCGGACGCCAAGAAGAAGCTCGCCATGGGCGGTGGAGCGGAAGGCGGCACGCCGGTGAAGGACGCCGGCGCGTTCAAGCTGATGGCGCGTATCGTCGAGGGGATCAACCCGAAGGATCTGAAAGGCATGGCCGACGAGGCCAAAACCCAGCTCGGGTCCGGCGTGGTCGTTCTGATCAGCGTTGCCGAAGACGACAAGGCTGCCATTGTGACTGCCGTCACGCAGGATCTGACCGACAAGGTCAGCGCCGTGGATCTGGTGCGGATCGGTTCGGAAGCGCTCGGCGGCCGCGGTGGTGGCGGTCGGCCTGATATGGCGCAGGCCGGTGGACCGGATGGGTCCAAGGCCGACGCAGCCGTTGCCGCAATCGAGGCACACCTCACGGGGCTCTGACGGTTCTACAGGCAATCAAAATTGAAAAGGGCGGTCCCATCAGGGCCGCCCTTGTTCGTTTAAGGCGCTCGGTCACTTCTCGGGGAGAAATTACGCGAGCCCCTCCTTGGTCATCCCGGACGCAGTAAAGCGAAGATCCGGGATCGGGGAGCCCTATTGCTCTCGGCATGGCCTCTTGAGGTCCTGCAAGGCTTATCGCTCCCCGGTCCCGGCTCGCGCTTCGCTTGGCCGGGATGACGACGGAGGGAGGCGTCGGTTGAGGTGGCCTGGTCAGGTCTGCCTCCGGTGGCCTGCCGGTTGGTTCAGTTCAGCAAAGCAGTCACTGCCAGGGCGGCGGCTGCGAAGAACGTCGAGACCAGCAACATTTTCAGCACGATGTGGTGAGGCGTGGTTTCTGCGGCGCGAACCTTGTCGGTGTCTATGGTCATGGTGTCCTCCTTCCGTTCGGTTGGCTATCCATGGAGATGGGGCCTGCGACAAAATTGCCCAATCACGTTCCGCTCACCCCTATGCACAGCTTCGTGCGGCATGGTGAGGGCTGTCCGCGTGGAGAGCTTTGTCGTAGCCTGTCTTTCGGCTATTCATGAAAACGCGAGCAAAATCAGAAACGGGGGGCTCGGTGTCCGGCCACGAATTCAAACGGGCGCTCTATGAGGTGCTTGAGGACACGGGCAAACGCCGCATCGGCGCGCGCGTGCTGCGGAACTTCCTGATCGTCCTCATTCTGATCAACATCGCGCTTGCGGTGCTGGAAACCGTGCCGGAAATCCGCGACATCCTGAGCACGCATCTGCGTCTGATCCAGTTGGGCAGTGGACTTGTCTTTCTGGCCGAATACGTCATGCGTCTTTACGTGGCCGATCTCCATCCGCCGCTGCGCCGTTACGGGCCGGTGTTTTCCAGGCTGCGCTATGCGATGCAGCCGGACGCGATCATCGATCTGATCGGGGCCCTGCCGCTGTTGTTCGTGGTGTTCCTGCCCAATCAGGCGGTCACGATGGTCGTCATCCTGAGGCTGCTGCGCTTCCTGAAGCTGGCCCGGTATTCACCGGCGTTGCGTTCGTTGATTTCCGCCGTCGGCAACGAGCGCAGGGCGCTGCTCGGATCGAGCATGATCATCTGCGGTGTCATCCTGATGGCCGCCACGTTGATGTATCTGATCGAGCATGACGACCAGCCGGAAAAGTTCCGCAGCATTCTGCACGGAATCTATTGGGCGATTACCACTGTGACGACCGTTGGCTATGGCGATGTCGTGCCGGTCACCAATCTCGGCAAGACGGTTGGGGGTATCGTCATGCTGATGGGCTACGGGCTGATAGCCTTGCCGGTCGGCATCATTGCTTCGGCCTTTGCCCGGGAAATCCATAGCCGGGATTTTGTCGTCACCTGGTCGATGGTGGCGCGTGTGCCTCTGTTCGAAGACTTGAAGGCGACGGAGATTGCCGAAGTTGCGAAGCTGCTGCAGTCGCTTCGCGTGCGCAAGGGCGGCACGATTGCCGAGCAGGGCGATGTTGCGGACAAGATGTATTTCATTGCCGACGGAGAAGTCGAAATCCGGCTGCAGCACGACACGGTCTATCTGGGAGAAGGCAGTTTCTTTGGCGAATTGGCACTGATCAATCAGACACCCAGAACCGCGAAAGTGGTCGCTTACAAGGATTGCCAGCTTCTGGTGCTGGAGGCTGAAGCCCTCAAACACCTGATGGACAGGGATGAAGGGCTGGCCAAGAAGATCATGGATGAAGCGCGCGACCGTGTGGCGGCGGGAAAACGCGTGCTGGGCGAGCTGGCGGAAGAGGAACTTCAGCAGTCGGGCGTGTTTGCATCTTCAGAGAACACTGACCAGGAGCCGGAGCTCTTCCAGGGGGACGATTCCAAGGACGAAGCCGACTCTGAAGATGACATGATGGAGGAAGTTGCCGGAACGCAGAAGGATCCGGCAAAGTAGGCCAGTCAGAAAGGCGCTCAGTAGGGTGTCAGGCCGCGGGGTACCTGGGCGTAGAGCGGATCGCCCTGCCAGAAGACATCTGTCGGGCCGACGACAAAGTCGACCAGGTTCCATCGGTTGAACTGGTAACGCAGCAAGGCGAAGGTGATGAGGCCATCCATATAGTCCGCCTGCGAGGCGAAGGTCGTGCGGGACAGGTCAATGACGCCACCACCTGGGCGCTGCGGCGAGACCTGGACGAAAGCCCAGCCATGGCCTGAACGCATCCAGTTGACCACGAACTCGACCGGCGGCCCCACCCTTGCCTCCATCATCGGACGCATTGCATCAAGTATATCCTTGCGCTCGGCAGTGCCGCGGGAGGGCTCGTGGACGGTTTGTGCCGATGCTGTCAAACCGGCACACATCAGCAAAAGGCTGCTCAAGAAAACAATTACAAGCTTTTGAAACCTCATCAAAAAATCCCTTTCTTTATAAAATGATTCAATGTTGCGCCTGCCTGAAGATAAATGGAACAACGGGCGTCGTGGAACGGCAAAAGACTAACATGTTTGCAGTGGATCTGACCTGCGGAAAAGATAAAGGCCTGACGCGTAATCGCGCTCAACCAGACAATCCGGTTTTTCTGAAACTGTCGCGTTCCTTGAACATCTGTAGCCATGAAGACAGCTTCGGCGCCGAACGCAGCAGCAGCCGGCCTTCTTCTGACAGCTCGAAGAGAGCAAGCATCGGGACGGCATGGCAGTCGGCGAGGGTGAGCTGATCCCCCATCAGGAACGGACCTTCCGTCACAAGCGCTTCCAGTGTTTTGACGATCGTTCTTGCCCGGCCGAGAGCCGAGGCAATCTTGACTTCATCCGCGGGGGCGCCGCCAGAGGGCTTTGACACCCGTTCTACGAAGATGTCCCAGACGAGGGTCTTGTAGGCGTAATTGTCGAGGATGGAGAGAAGCTGAGCCATGCGCGCCCGCGGTTGCGGGGAGGCTGGCTGAAGCGGAGGGCCGTCGAAGGCTTCATCGATGTAGCGCAGGATGGCCGCTGTTTCGAACAGGGTGAAGTCGCCATGCTTCAGTGTGGGGATCTTGCCGAAAGGCTGAAGCTCAAGATAGCTTTCCGGCGGTCCGCCCGGAGCAAACACATCGATCGGGACTAGCTGGTAAGCGATCCCCTTTTCGATAAGTGCCATTCGGGCCGAGCGCACATACACCGAATAGTCCGCGCCATAAAGTTCAATCATCGAGACCCTCCGTTCAAACGGTCGAGACGCAGCCTGTCACGGTTGTCGGTCA
Source organism: Labrenzia sp. C1B70 (assembly GCF_000475395.1). NCBI lineage: Bacteria > Pseudomonadati > Pseudomonadota > Alphaproteobacteria > Hyphomicrobiales > Stappiaceae > Labrenzia > Labrenzia sp. C1B70. The sequence goes on along the minus strand of NZ_AXCE01000012.1, from coordinate 363,967 downwards.
GGCGCCACACACTGGCGAAGGTAGCGCCAAGGACACCGAGGCCGGTAGCGCCGCCAAGCAGAAACATGATCATGAGCTGATATTTGACTGCTTCACGCGGATCGACCCCGGACAGGATCTGCCCTGTCATCATTCCTGGCAATGACACGACGCCTGTTGCCGCCATGGCGTTGATGATCGGCGTGAAACCTGACCGCAGTGCCTGACGGGAGAAGGGGCGTGTCGCTTCCCAGCGGGTGCGGCCCAAGAGCAACTGGGCTTCCACATCGCGCCGCCCGCGGGCAAGCGACGTGTGAAGCGTATCAAGGCCGAGGCTGACCCCGGTCATGGTGTTGCCGAGCACCATGCCGAAAAGCGGCAGTGCATATTGCGGCATCCAGACCGGATCGGGGCGGATGAGCCCTGCCAGGGCGTAGATCGTGACGAGGGTGCCTGCGACCAGCATGACGGCAACGCCCAGCCCCGGGCCCCAGAGGCCAGCCAGGCGACGGTCTTGCCGCGCCCAGATTTCGCGCCCTGCAAAAGCCAGCATCACGGCAGCAGCCAGCAATGTCCACAACAGGGATCCGGCAAAGAAGATTGCCTTGAGGACAAGCCCAACCAGGATCAGCTGCACGCTCATTCTCAAGGCCGAGATGATGAGCGTGCGGGTGAGGCCGAGATCAAGCACGATCGAAAAAACCGCGTTCAATAGCAGGAACACCGAGGCAGCCACGAGGTCCCAATAGGTGAGGGCGAGATAACCGGTCACGCGGGCGCTCCCTGGCCAGCACCTACCGTCAGCTGGCCTTTGTCCATGACAAGCCGTCGTGCTCCGAGTCGTTCGGGCTGGCCGGGGTCGTGCGTGACGATCAGAAGAGCGCGATTGGCAGCAAGCTGGTGTTTCAGGAGAGTTTCGACCAGGTCAACGGAAGGCGGGTCCAACGCGGAGGTGGGTTCATCCAGGAGAAGAACCTGCGGTGCTGTCTGGAGAGCGCGCACAAGGGCAAGGCGTTGGCGCTCACCGGTGGAAAGCCGGGAGACCTCCCAGGCAAGCGCATCGGCAAGACCAACCTGGTGCAGCAGGTTGGGAAGGTCGGAAGTTTCGGCGAAATGATCCTGAACACGGTCCGCCCACCAGCCGCTTTCGGCAGGCACGTAAGCCACCTTTCGGCGCCATTCAGGAGCCGGTATGGATTCGCGCTTCGTGCCATCCAGGGCAACATGGCCGGCGCTTTCATCGAGATCGGCAATTGCTCTGAGAAACAGGGATTTGCCTGCGCCGGAGGGACCTGAAATCGCAACGGCTTCACCCGCCTGCAAGGCAAGGTCCAGGGGGCCGATCAGAGGCGTCTTCAATTCGCGGATCGTCAACACCGTCCTCTCCTCTGGCTACCGGCCAGGTGAGCCTAGCGCGGGCCGGGAAGAGGGACAATCGGCAGGTTGTTGTTGGGCCGAAAAGCAAAACACCGCGGACAATGTCCGCGGTGTCGCTCCTTCGGCCTTCACAGGCCAAGCTTTAGTGGGCGGCCATGGCCTTGGCCAGGTTCTCATCGATCTTGTCCAGGAAACCGGTGGTGGTGAGCCAGGCCTGATCCGGACCGACGAGCAGGGCAAGGTCCTTCGTCATGTGGCCGGCTTCCACCGTGTCGATACAGACCTTTTCCAGCGTCTGGGCGAAACGGGCAAGCTCCTGGTTGTTGTCGAGCTTGGCCCTGTGCGCGAGCCCGCGGGTCCAGGCGAAGATCGAGGCGATGGAGTTGGTCGAGGTGCTCTCGCCCTTCTGGTGCTGGCGATAGTGGCGGGTGACCGTGCCGTGGGCGGCTTCCGCTTCCACGGTCTTGCCGTCCGGTGTCATCAGGACGGACGTCATCAGGCCGAGCGAGCCGAACCCCTGGGCAACCGTGTCGGACTGGACGTCACCGTCGTAGTTCTTGCAGGCCCAGACGTACCCGCCGGACCATTTCAGAGCGGAGGCGACCATGTCGTCGATCAGCCGGTGTTCGTACCAGATGCCGGCTTCGGCGTACTGGTCCTTGAATTCGGCTTCGTAGATTTCCTGGAACAGGTCCTTGAAGCGGCCGTCATAGGCTTTCAGGATCGTGTTCTTGGTGGAGAGGTAGCAGGGCACCTTCCTGTTGAGCGCGTAGTTCAGCGAAGCGCGGGCAAAATCGCGGATCGAGTCGTCGAGATTGTACATCGCCATCGCAACGCCGGCGGACGGCGCGTCATAGACTTCGTGTTCGATCACCTGGCCGTCTTCGCCGGTGAAGGTGATGGTCAGCTTGCCCTTGCCGGGGAAGCGGAAGTCGGTGGCGCGATACTGGTCGCCAAAGGCATGGCGGCCGACGATGATCGGCTGGGTCCAGCCCGGCACCAGGCGCGGCACGTTCTGCATGATGATCGGCTCACGGAAGATGACACCGCCAAGGATGTTGCGGATCGTGCCGTTGGGCGAACGGTACATGCGCTTCAGGCCGAATTCCTCAACCCGCGCTTCATCCGGTGTGATCGTGGCGCATTTGACGCCGACGCCATGTTCCTTGATGGCGTTGGCCGCATCGACCGTGATCTGGTCGTCGGTCTCGTCGCGTTTCTGGATCGACAGATCGAAGTAGAGCAGGTCGATGTCGAGATAGGGGTGGATCAGCTTGTCTTTGATAAAGGCCCAGATGATCCGGGTCATCTCGTCGCCGTCGAGCTCGACGACCGGATTGTCGACTTTGATCTTTGCCATGGGACGCATTGCCTCGCGGGTCTGGAAAATGGGACGGTGAAACGGAAATCTGAATGGTGCGGTTGTACCTGATCTCTATTGTGTGCGCTTGTATACAATGTTGCGCCGCGAGGCAAGGGGGCTGTTCAGTTTGCCCCGGACCATGCCTCGAAGAAGGTTCTTTAATGGATGTCTTCACAGGTGTTCCGAAGATTGCCCAAGGTTTGCGGCCAAAATTCGGACCTAAGGTTTTTCCTGATGCTCCCGGATTTCCTGCGCATGCGGCCGTACCAGATCGGCCACCGTGACCTGCCCAAGCTTCTCCTGAAAAGTTTCGCGTGCCGCCTTCAGCGCGGCTGAAGTTGCCCGGTTGGCCGCCTGTTCCAAAAGGCAGGTGGGGGCGTCGGCGGATTGACCGACGGCAAAAAGCTGTGGTGAGCCAAGGGCAGCATAGACCTCGGCCAGCGAGATGCTGTCCAGGCTCTTGGCCAGCACCCAGCCGCCGCCATGACCCTTGGTGGCCCCGACGAAACCCGCTTCCCGCAGCCCCGCCATGGTGCGCCGGACCAGGGAAGGGTTGGTGTTGAGCATCTTCCCGATCTGATCGGACGTCACCGGGTCTTCAGTCTGGTCCAGATGCAGGAGCACGTGAAGCACGCGCGGCAATCGGCTGTCGGTTCGCATGGAAATCTCCGTTTGAAAAACCTTATGCCGGATTCGATTACGTGACAATTCAAGGCACATGAGATTGACGTGTGTGAATATGTAACTTTATAAGTAACAAAATCGAGTTCACGCCTTGCCAGGAGTTCTGAATGTCCCTTTTGTTTGACGGTGCGACCAGGGAGAGGCGCAATCGCTGGGCGGCGCTCGCCGCGCTCTACCTTGCCATGTTCATGAATATTCTCGATGTGTCAGTGGTCAATCTGGCGCTGCCGTCCATCCGCCAAGGGCTTGGTGCCAATGACACCCAGTTGGAATGGGTGCTGGTTGTCTATGTGCTGGCCTTTGCCGCCGGTTTGCTGCCTTTCGGCCGTTTTGGAGACGTGGTCGGCAGGGGGCGGGTCTTCCGCTGGGGTGTCGCCGGGTTTACCGCCAGTTCCCTGGCATGCGGCCTGGCGCCTGATATAGGCACCCTGATTACCGCCCGCGGCCTGCAGGGGCTTTGCGCGGCGATGATGGTGCCGCAGGTACTTGCCATTGTTCACGTGATCTTTCCGGCAGAGGAGAAAGGCAAGGCCATCGGCCTGTTCGGCTCCATCAGCGCACTTGGGGCCGTGGCGGGGCCACTGGTGGGCGGGGCAATCGTGGCGGCCGATATCTTCTGGCTGGGCTGGCGGCCGATCTTTCTGATCAATCTGCCTGTCGGGCTGATCTCGCTGGCCGGCGCTCTTCGCTTTCTGCCGCACCTTGAAACCGAAAGCCGGGTGACGCCGGATTGGTCCGGAACGTTTCTTTTTGCCCTCGCAGTGCTGGCGCTGGTGTTTCCGCTTGTGGAAGGCAGGCAATTCGGCTGGCCGTTCTGGTGTTTTGCCTTGATGGGGCTAAGCGCAGTTCTGGCTGTCCTGTTCTACCGGTTGCAGGTTCAGAAGGCTCGCCTCGGCCAGGCGCAGCTTCTGCCGGTGCTTCTGACAGGGGACCGCGTGTTTGTTGCGGGTGTCGCGTTTGTCGCGCTGTTCTTTTCCGGTCTTGCAGGCATGTTCTTCATGATGGCGCTCTTCCTGCAGGCAGGCCTTGGACTATCGCCCATGACAGCCGGGCTCATCCTGGCGCCACATCCGGTTGGTGTCATCCTTGCGTCCGCGATGACAGGCCGCTTCGGAACCCGCTATCAGGCGGCAAGGATCAGCCTTGCCATGCTGGCGGTCTTCTGCGGTCTGGTGGCGGTGCGCCTGCTTGTTTCCGATGGACTATCGGCAAGCCTGCTGGTGGTGCCATTCCTGATTGTCGGACTTGGTACCGGAACGATGATTCCAGCATTGTTCCAGCTCGTGTTGTCGCGGGTTTCCGGACCGGATGCCGGAGCGGGGTCCGGCGTTCTCCAGGCCTTCCAGCAGATCGGCATGGCGCTTGGTATCGCAGTGCAGGGCCAGATCTTCTTCCAGGTTCTGGCGGCTGGTCGTAGTGAGGCTCTGTACCGGGATGCTGCGGCTGCAGCGTTGCTCTATCCGGTGAGTTCGTGTTTCGCGCTTGCTGTGCTTGCCGTTGGTCTTGCCTGTAAATTCCGCTCTGGATGAACTGCGTGTTCACGGCTGCTGGTAGCGGACAGCAAAGGCGCGTGCGGGCAAGCGGATTTCTTCGCCGGTATCGAGTTGGTGCCGGAGCTTTGCCTTCAGCTCATCACGTTTTTCCCGTGGCAGGTTCATGCAATAGCCGGGTGCGGGCCCGGTGCCGAGCGTGAAGGGATGCCAGAATTCCTCAAACCCGGGAAACACGGTGTCGACTTCAAGGGTGTGAACACTGGCACCCGGCAACCGGGCTTCAGTGCAAAGTTGGCGGAGCCCGTCCGGAGTGCAAAAGGGAAACCGAAGCGCCTCATCAAGTTCTTCGGCTGCGGGGTCGATTGAAGCGGCTGCTTTCCAGAAGGCGTCAATGAAGCCCATGCCACCTCCCGGGTAGTCCCAGACATAGAAGGATATTGTTCCGCCAGGGCGGGTAATGCGACGCAACTCGGCCAGCGCCTGCAGCTTGTCCGGAACGAAGTTGAGCGCGAGCGCGGACGTTGATACGTCAACGGAGTTGTCGGGAAGCGGCAGGTCCTGTGCAGACCCGACTTCAAAGCGGGCTCTCTCGTCGGTGATCGCTTCCCGCGCATGCATCACGAAGCCTTCCGAAAGATCGAGACCGACAACCGATTTTGGCTTGGCCATATCGAGTATGGTTTCGGTCAAGGCTCCGGTGCCGCACCCTATGTCCGCCCAGTTTGCATCAGCAGGCGCGTTGAGCCAGGACACGAACTCTCTTGCGATCAATCGGCTCCATCTGCCCATGTAGTGATCGTAACTGCGACCTGCACTCCAGGAATCGTGTTTCGCATTACCGGACATGTCCTTGGCCTCCCGCCCAGGATTGATATTCCAGATACGAAAATAGTGCCTTTGAAAGTGGAATTGGACAACGGCAATCTATCTAGCGCCGGACCTAAACCGCGAGAAAACTGATGAGATGGGGCAGGAAATTCGAGAGCTGCAGGTCAGATCCTGACCGGCGGGCGAACCGGCGCACTTCGATCAGGCGATTGAAGGCCGCACCAGGTTCACCGCGCGGCAGCTGGGCTTCTGCAATCCAGGTGTCCACGTAGGGCCGCGCCTGCACTGCGCCCTTGCCAATATGTCGAATCCGGTCCCGGTAAAGTAAAAACTATTTATAGTTGCCGTTGCTCGACAACAAACCACGAAAATTGCCCACGAACCAACAACGTCAAGAACAGTATGTTCGGAAGCTGCTCAGACGCGCGTCGATTTGGGGCGTTGGTTGAAAATCGCACCTTTCGGTACAGAAATCGGGCCAAGTTGAGAGTGTGATCGATTCAAATCTTCCGTAGATGCCGGACCGGCTTGGTAATTCTACGCGGACAGGGTTTCTCGTGAATTCAGTAGTGCCTAGGAAATTTTGACGAGCAATTTGGCCGGCGTGAAAGAAATAGATGCTCGTAGGTTCAATAGTTCCAGAATAGGGTCGTGTTTCCTCTTTCAGGTTCAGAATTTGTTGAGGCGGCTGCCGAAACACTGCTGGTATCGGGTCGCACTTCGACCCGGGCAACGCAATGGACCGAAAGGGCTTGTTTCGTGCTCGAAACCGTTCGATCAAGAGGAAACGCGCTGTTCAAGCGCGTCTTTGTGCGGGCAACGCTTTATGGCGTGTTCGGGTTGCTGGCTTTTTCGCTGGTTCTGATCGGCATCGATTATCTGACCCAGACGGACAAGATCGAGGAACGTCTTGCTCGGACTGCTCACGACAAGGCGCTGTTTGTCACCAATATTGCGGCGCGCGAAATCGCCAACAAGAACTATGGTGAAGTCGAGCGACTTTTGAATGCGATTGCGGGTGACAAATACATTATCGCAGCCAAGGCCTATAGCCGCTTCGGTCAGGAGTTCGCCAGCGATTTCACCTCCGCAGAACCTTCGAGCGCCGTGCAGTTCAACGAAGGCGCCCTGAATGTCGCGCAGTCGGGCAAGGCTCAGTATTCGGAAACCGCCGATATGATCGAATACATCCTGCCGGTTTCCCGAAGTGGGGAAGTGGTGGGGTCCGTGCTGGTGCGCATTTCGAAGCACGAGCTTGCGGGCGTTCTGAGGGAAAAGATAGTTCAGGTGGTGTTGATCCTGGCGGTTCTTCTTCTTGCCTTCGTTCCGGTGATTGCTGCCCTGATGTACCGGGCAACGGCAGGTGTCAGCCGCGTGACGCAGGCAGCCAATGAGGCCGCTGCCGGTTACCTCGACTGCAATCTGGAAACTGATGCACCGGGCGAGGTGGGTGACCTGCAAACCGCGTTCCGCGGAATGATGGTGAAGCTGCGCGAGAATATTCTGCGGATCGAGGAACTCGCCTACACTGATCGCATTACCGGTTTGCCCAACAGGGCCAAGCTGGACAATGTCGCGATGACGCTGATTGATCTGCGACCCAAGGAAACGGGCAGCGTTCTTTACATTGGATTGGACCGCTTCAAACTGATCAACGACATGCACGGACATGCCGTAGGCGACAAGCTGTTGCGGCTGGTCGGCAACCGGTTGGCCGTCCTGGTCGACGAGCTGGCCAAGCCACTGACGTCAAAACCCCCCTGCGTTGCCCGGTTTTCAGGCGACGAATTCGTCGTACTGTTACCCGGCGTCGATGATCTGCAGACGCTTGCCAAGTTGTCCAGAACGATGGTCGAGCGGCTGGGCGGGGCCTACAGAATTGGCCGGCTTTCCCTTTCGCTGACCGTCAGCGCGGGGATCGCGAGATACCCGGAGCACGGTACAACGGCCGAGGAAGTTCTGCGAAACGCCAACATGGCCATGTATGAAGCAAAGGGTGCAGGCAGGGCTCAGTCGATCGCCTACAACGATATCATTCGCGAACGGATGACCGAGCGCGAACAGATCCGGCACAGGCTGCAAAGCGCGCTGAGAGACCGCACGCTTTCCGTTCACTACCAGCCGAAGGTCGACATTTCGTCCGGCAAGATTGTCGGTTCAGAAGCGCTGCTGCGCTGGAACGATGCCGAACTCGGATCCGTACCGCCCTACAAGTTCATTCCCGTGGCAGAAGAATGCGGTCTGATCGTTCCGATCGGAGAATTCGTGCTGGCATCGGCGCTCTCCGACATGAAATCCCTGCACCGGCAGAATGTCGATGTATCTGTCGCCGTGAACGTTGCGCCGGCGCAGCTGCAGGCGAAGGGATTTACCGGCAGAATGCTCGGGATCATTGGCGAGAGCGGGTTCTCGACGGAGAAGCTGGAACTGGAAGTGACGGAATCGAGTCTTGTCGACTATTCGCAGAACCTTCTGGATCAGATCCTGCCGATCAAGAAAGAAGGCGTCAAATTTGCAATCGACGACTTCGGCACCGGCTATTCTTCGTTGCACAGTCTAGCGAGCATGCCGTTCGACACGCTGAAGATCGACCGGTCCTTCATCATGGACATTGCCAATTGCGAGGATCGCCGGACCATCGTCGAGCTGATCCTGATGCTGGCGAGGCAGCTCAATCTCAACACAGTTTCCGAAGGGGTCGAGACCCAGTTGCAGATGGATTACATCAATCTGTGGGGCGGGACGCTCGGCCAGGGCTACTTGTGGAGCCCGGCAGTGCCGTTCGGCGAGTTCTCGCGAATGGTCATGAAGCGGGAAGGCTTGGCGAATGCGGCCGAGCCCTGGAGGCAGGCAGCCTCCTGAACTCCGATAAGGGATGTCCTGATGGCCGTATGTGTCTAGTCGTGTACGTCGACCAGACCTTCAAACAGAGCGCTCTTTGATCCGTCGGACAGGCATTCCACGGTCAGCGCCTCCGTGAAGGCCTGCTGGTCAGAGGCCTCGACGGGGCTTTCTGCGAGTAGCGTCAGGATCTCGTTGCCGAGGCGCAACAGCTCCGGACGGACATCCTTGATCAGGTCGGGTACGTTCTGCGGGCGAGCTTCGCCGCTCTCCCAGCGTTCGATCCAGCAGGTTTGAATGTCCTTGGCCGCATCGATCTGTGCCTGGAAAAACAAGGTGACATTGTCAGCCGACAGGCCGTTTTCGACGGCCTTTTCGCGGGCAGCATCCAGCACCACCTTTTCCCTCGGCAGATCCTCGACAGGTTTGTCGTTATCCGCTTTCCAGGCTGCAACCGACTGCATGAACGACAGACGTTCGTTGATGGCGCCGAACAGCTTGTAAGGTGCCGCCCAGCCAGGAGTGACGGTGGCAGCAAGGAGAGATACCGCGAGAGCGGTCAGGGGAATCGATTTCAACATGGCCGAAGACTTTCACAGGTCACCGCCTGCGGCAAGTCTTTGGTTGTGGTCTACTTCTTTTCAACCGAGCGGCTGATCTCGGTGATCACGCCGAATGCGACGGCGGCCATGATCTTCAATAGTCCGCTGTCGAGCGCCTGTTCGCGTGTCAGATTGCCAAGGAAAAAACCCGGTCTTGGTTCAGTGACTGCACCAAGAGTAACGCCGGCTAGAAGTGCCAGCTGAATGCAGCCAAGGAAAAAGACGACACCAGCGATAAGCGTTCCCAATTTGGTAAAGGGCATTGCAAACTCTCATGATGTGCTTTGTATGCGAGTGAGGTTATCTTTCGTTAGGGTTTCTGCAAGTAAAAATCACAATTACCCTAAATACAGAAAAGTTTAATAAACAATGGTTTTGATTTTCATCTTTGATTGGATTCTTCAAAGTTCAGAATTTTCAGGTGGCTGACGCAATTTCCTGAAGAAGTGTTTTGAGATCTGAAGCTTGTCGGTGATGCTGATCCGGCTGATTTCGGTGGCGGTCTTCAGGCGGCAAAATTTCGGTGCAATGTCGCATTCAGACCGAATATGGCGAAAATTCGCTTGCAGAATATCGCCAATCCTTGCAAATCTAGACGATGCGATGGTTTCGCCCGAACAAGCGTAAGGGCGGATGAAATGGGAACACGGTGAGGCGTACCCAACAGGGACCAATACCGTGGCTGCCCCCGCAACTGTATGCGACGAGCAAAGCCCTTCAAGCCACTGGAGCGATCCGGGAAGGCGGGCAGCGCAGAGACTCGCGAGCCAGGAAACCTGCCATCCAGCGGTCCCATCGGGGCCGGTTCACACCATCTGCTCGCGCACGGAGGGTGCGCAAAGGAGAAATGACATGCATATCGAACCGGGCATCGTCGACGGTGCCAAAATCGTACTCAGCTACGGTACCGCGGCTGCTTCCTTCGGCCTTCTGGGCAAAATGGCTCTCGACACGATCCGCAAAAGCGGCGTTCTCAGCCTTGCCGTCCGCTCCGTCATCACGACGGTTGCCGTGTTCTGCTTCTTCGAAATCCTGCCGCATTACCCGGTCGGTGTTTCCGAAGTTCACTTTATCCTGGGCTCCACCCTGTTCCTGATGTTCGGCGCAGGTCCGGCAGCAATCGGCCTTGCTGCAGGCCTTCTGCTTCAGGGGACGCTGGTTGCTCCTTTCGACCTGCCGCAGTACGGCATCAACGTCACCACGCTGCTTGTGCCGTTGTGGGCTGTCAGCATGCTGGCAAACCGCATCATTCCGGAAAAGACCGCCTATGTTGACGTTTCCTACGTTCAGGCACTGGCTCTTTCCACCACGTTCCAGGCCGGTATCGTTGGCTGGGTTGCTTTCTGGGCATTCTACGGCCAGGGCTTCGGTGCCGAGAACATGGCTTCCGTCGGTTCCTTCGGTTTTGCCTATATGCTGGTGATCCTGGGCGAGCCGCTGGCTGATCTGGCTGTTCTGGCCGCTGCCAAGACACTGGCACCGCTGACCCGGAACCTTGCTTTCGAAAATCGGCTGCACAACGCGGCTTAAGTCTTCGGGCTTTTGCCGAAATCAAGTCACGAAGGGCGGCCCTGGGGCCGCCCTTTTTGTTTGTCGTTCCGACGCCTTGACAACGAACAATCAGAGCTTCGTTGCCTCGGTGGAGCGGATCTTCTTCCAGTTGGCTTCCGCCTTGGCGATTGTACCGGACTGGTCTTTCTGGAACTCGCGGAAGATGGCCTCGTTCAGGAACAGATAAAGCTTGCCGTCCACAACAGCCGCGAACTGCGGATCGCCGTCGAACTTCTTGCCGACTGAAACACCGAAGGTGCAGAAGCCGCCGTTTTGCGGCAAGTACTGATCCGGATGCGCGGTGAAGGCATCCATGGCTTCCTGGGATGCGAAGTAATAGGCAACACCGTCGTGGACGGCCGTATATTGCGCGGTTCCGTCAATCCGGTTGCCCAGGCTGACAAAGGCCACGGGATCGACACCATGAAGACCGAGCGGGCTGCCGGCGGCCGTCAGGCCACTGGAGGTGTTGTATTCGTCCGCGGCCATTGCCGGGGCAGAGAGAGCGGCAAGAGACAGCAGCGTTGCGGCAATGGCGGATTTCATCAAGGACATGTTCTACTCCTGAAAGGGTATGAAGGTTGAAGGCCGGATTTGCTCCGGTGCCTCTACCTTGCGTCCGAAGCTCAGGCGTCTCCATGTTCGCAAGTTCCCGAGGATTTGCAGATCGTCCGGATTGCAGTTCAAAAAAAGACACCGGCGCGAGGGCCGGTGTCATTGTGCGTGGACGGTGGCTGTCAAGCGGCCTGCGCAACCGTTTCCTGCGGTTTGGCAAGGCTGACCACTGTCAGGACGGCAATGGCGTTGACCAGGTAATAGGCGAAGTCGAGGCCGGTGAAGCCAAGTGCGAAGGGAGCTGCCAGGAACACGATGCCGACGGCAAAATCGACCGCCAGATGAACCGAATAGGGCAGAATGCGGATGATGCCGGTCTGGTGATCCGTCAGGATCGTCAGGGCCAGGGCCGCAAAGCCTGTCAGGAAGGATAGCCAGAAGGCGATCGGGTTGGATTGGCCGAGATCAAGGAATACGGGCAGGGCAATAAGGCCGATCGCGACGGGATAATCGAGATAGGCGTGCATGGTCTTGGTGACGAAGCGAACAGACATCTTTCAGGTGCTCCAGGTTGGTTTCCTGCGGGCGGATTGCCCACGAGCCCAAAGATGTTGGTCGACTTCGGTTCTATCCATGCACGAAAGTCCCTGAAAATTGACCGATCGTCCGGGAGCCTTGCGCTTTGCGGTGTTGAGGCAAAAATGCGGGAATGAGACTTCAACCGGAACCGGCCTTTCATGAAACATGACGCCCTGACCCAGATCCTGGATGCCTTGAAGCTACGGGGATCCGTCTATTTCCATACCTGTTTTTCGCCGCCCTGGGCCGTGCGGGTGCCGGCTTTCGGCAATGTCGCGCGGTTTCACATGGCAATGCGTGGTGGCTGCTGGCTCGCGGTGGACGGTGTTGACAAGCCGATCCGCCTTGCGACTGGTGACCTGGCCGTCATTCCGCACGGGGCCGCTCATATCCTGAGTGATGAACCGGGCCGTCCCGCTGCCGAAGTGGACGAGGTCGTGCGGCAATCCGGTTATACGGGGGAAGGTGCGCTCTATTACGGCGGTCCGGACGAGGAACTGGCCTGCAAACTGTTCTGTGGCCATTTCGAATTCGAGGAAGGCTCGGTCCATCCGCTGCTCGATGCCTTGCCATCGGTCATTCATCTGCCCAACACACAGACGATGAACGCCTTCTGGCTGGAAGCAGTGATGCGTTTTGTTGCCAGCGAGGTGCGCGCCGGGCAGCCGGGGTCCGAGGCGATCATCCACCGGTTGACGGAGATCATCTTCATCCAGGTGGTGCGAACGTTCGTCGACAGGGAGGGGGACAGGGCCGGATGCCTGGCGGCGGTGCTCAACCCGAAGCTCGGGCGCAGCATGTCCAAGATCCATCTGGCGCCGGAAAAGCCCTGGACGGTGGAGAGCCTTGCCCGGGAAGCCGGCATGTCCCGGACGGTTTTTGCGGACAGGTTTACGAACCTCGTCGGCATGACGCCGCTGGCCTATGTCACCCACTGGCGCATGGAACGGGCACGGCGCGACATTCGGGAGACGGATCTGCCCCTGATCGATATTGCCGAAAACATCGGCTACAGCTCGGAAGCCGCCTTCAACCGGGCCTTCAAGCGTCAATTCAACCAGACGCCCGGACAGGTGCGACGGCAAGGCGCGGCAGTGCCGGCCTGATGTGAATCAGTTAGCGGCCAGATAGGCCGGCAGATCGGCAACGCTCTCCAGAACGGCATCCGCCAGGGTTTCCAGGTCGTGGCGCGCGCTTGTGCCCGTCAGGACACCGATACAAAGTCCGGCGCCCGCCGAACGGGCCATTTCCAGATCGTGCGTGTTGTCACCGACAACGGCGATCCGGTCCAGTGCAAGACCTGTTGCCTCGGCAAAGCCGCGAACCATGCCCGGTTCCGGCTTCGGGCCAAAACCAGTGTCGTAACCCGTGACGAAGGCAAATCGGGGCGCAAGCCCGGTGCCGGCGAGAAAGGCCCTTATGGCCGCTTCGCTGTCGCTGCTGGCAACACCTAAAGTGAACCCGGTTCCGCTCAAGGTCTCGACAGCTTCCGGAATGCCAGTAAGGGGCGCAGCATCATGCATGCAGCCGATGAACACCCGGTCGAGGTCTGCGGTCAGCGGGCCTTCCTGAAAATCAGCACCGCAGGCAATCCAGGCCGCCGCGATTTCCGCAGAGTTGCCGGCTGCAAGCAGAGACCCGGCCGCGGACTTTCCGGTCGCCAGATCCATGCCGGTCTGTTCCAGGAGCCTGTCGGCCAGGGCGCGGTCTCCTCTGGCTGCATGGAGCGAGGTTTCGCGATAGGCCGGTGCCCATGTCGCGTCGAAATCCAACAGTGTGCCGTCCTTGTCAAACAGGATGGCGGTGATGTTGCCCGTGAGGTTGTTCAAGTCCGGTCTCCCGTGGATTTCAGGTTGGACCGCAATGTGTCGAGAGCGGACTTCAAATCCTCGAAAGCCTGTTCCGAAAGACCGGATGCCTCGGCAACACATTGCGGCACGGCAGCCGCCTTTTCCCGAAGCGCGTTGCCCTTGGCTGTCAGGCAGACATTGACGACGCGCTGGTCTTCCAGATCGCGGACGCGTGAGACAAGCTCCATTGCTTCCAGGCGCTTAATCATCGGTGTCAGCGTGTTGTATTCCAGGCTGAGCGCGTCGCCGATATCCTTGACCGTTCTCTCGTTTCTGCGCCAAAGCAGGGTCATCACCAGATACTGCGGATAGGTGAGGCCGAGCTCTTCCAGCAAAGACCGGTAAAGGTGATTGAAGGCCAGATTGGCCTCATAGACGGCAAAACAGAGAAAATCGTCGAGATCTCCGCCCAAGGCGTCCGGACCGGTGTTCTTCAAGGGCTTCGAGGCGCCTTTGTTTTCAGTGCGTTCTGACATGAAACGTTCCTAAGCAGCATTTTTTTTCTTGGCAAGCGTTGACAGAGCGAACTTGCCGATACATATACATCGCACACGATCAAATCGTGCACGAGTTAAATGGAGATCATCCGATGGGAAACAAGATCGTTGGGCCGCAGGTCAACCGTCGCCAGGCGCTGATTGGCGGCGGTGTCCTTGGGCTTGGTCTGGTGATGGCACCGAAGTTCGGTGCCGCAAAACAACTGCTTGAACAGGAGAATCTGAAAATGACGACTTTCACGACATCCGATGGTGCTGAGCTTTTCTACAAGGACTGGGGGCAGGGGCAGCCGATTGTCTTCTCCCACGGCTGGCCGCTGTCGGCTGATGCCTGGGACGCGCAAATGCTGTTTTTCGGCCAGAACGGTTTTCGGGTGATTGCCCATGACCGCCGCGGCCACGGCCGCTCCAGCCAGCCATGGGACGGCAACAACATGGACCGCTACGCGGACGATCTTGCCGAACTGATCGAGCATCTGGATTTGAAGAACGTGATCCTGATCGGTCATTCCACCGGTGGTGGCGAGGTTGCCCATTATGTTGGTCGGCATGGCAATGACCGGGTCGCCAAAGTCGTTCTCGTCGGTGCTGTGCCGCCGCTGATGCTGAAAACGGCAGACAATCCGGACGGCACGCCGATGGAAGTGTTCGACGGTATCCGCCAGGGGACCGCCTACAACCGGTCGCAGTTCTTCAGGGACCTGACGGTACCTTTCTATGGTTTCAACCGCGATGGGGTCGACACCAATCAGGGTCTGCAGGAAAGCTTCTGGCTGCAGGGCATGGCCGGTGGCATCAAGGGTCAGTACGACTGTATTCGCGAGTTCTCGGAAGTCGACTACACTGGTGACCTGAAGGCCATCAAGGTGCCGACGCTGATCGTGCATGGCGACGACGACCAGATCGTGCCCATCAAGGCTTCTGCCCACCGGGCGGCGGAAATCGTCGACGATGCCACCTTGAAGATCTATGAAGGCGGTGGCCACGGTCTTGCACAATTGCAGGCCGAGGAGTTCAACAACGACGTTCTGGCATTCATCCGCGGATAAGCGGTATCGGTAAAAACGGGCGGCTCGGTGAGCCGCCCTTTTTCGTTACCAGCCTCAAATCGTCTCCCCGCACGGAGCACAGCAAAGATACAGGCCCGGAACTGCGGCTCGGGAAGGTCAACTAAGGCAACCGATCGTCATGAGCCCCGGGGATCTCCTGCACCCAGGCAATAGCGCTTTTCCGGGCTAGTGTCTGACTGTTGCCCCACGCTCGTTGAGAAGCAGATCGAAGAGAAACGGCACATTCATGGAGCCGAAACGGCTTGCGCGTGCGACACCTTCGTCGGAGATCTCCACAATGCCGAACATCTTGTAGAGGCGGAAAAGATAGTTCGAAGACTGGTCCAGATCGAAATCGTAGCGTGGATCGGAAAAGAACATCCGGAACGTGTGCAGCGCCTCGAGCGGGAAACCCGTGTGATGCTCCCGCAGATTGTCGAATTTCGTGCAGAAGTCTTCCAGCGTTTCCCTGTTGCCATCCAGCTCTTCCATCTGGATGCGCTGGGCGATTACAAAGTCGGCGATATGTTCCTTGCCGTAGTCGGTCAGCCCGCGCTCGATCAGGTGCCCCTGCATGTCTTCGGGCAGGGGCTTTTCCGTTGTCCTCATGTAGCCGAGGTGTTCCAGGCGGGCATAAAGTTCGTTCGTGACGCTGCCGGGCCCGGTCAGAAAGACTGGTTCGTGCTCATCATCCATGAGCTGTATGGCACCGCGCAGGGTCGAAAAATCGCCATCGCTGAGCGCATGCACCAGAAAGCTCGTGTCCGGCCACCATTTGGCTGATTGAGGGTCGTTTGTTGCCGAGAAGAGGGTGAACTCTTCCCCGGCTCCATTCCGGACAACCGGCTGATGGTTCTCGTTTTGAAGGACCATTTGAAATGAGCTCCCTGGCGCAAAAAAAGAGGGCGGCCGGAGCCGCCCTACTTCTACCCAAGGGTGTATTTGCAAATCAACCGATAATGGCGTTGAGCGTTGCGCTCGGACGCATGACGGCGTTCACCTTTTCCTGCGGGGCATGGTAGTAGCCACCGGTGTCGGCGGGTGAACCCTGAACGCCGTTGAGCTCGGCAACAATCGCATCTTCCTTGGCAGAGAGCGCTTCGGCGATCGGTGCGAAATGCGCCTTCAGCTCGGCGTCCTTGTCCTGTGCGGCCAGTGCTTGTGCCCAGTAAAGCGCGACGTAGAAGTGGCTGCCGCGGTTGTCCAGGCCACCGACCTTGCGGGACGGGGACTTGTCGTTGTCGAGCAGCTTCTCGACGGCCTTGTCAAGCGCGTCCGCCAGAACCTGTGCCTTGTCGTTGCCCTTGACGTTGGCCAGGTGTTCCAGCGATGCTCCGAGGGCACAGAACTCGCCCAGGCTGTCCCAGCGCAGGTAGTTCTCTTCCATCAGCTGCTGAACGTGCTTGGGAGCGGAGCCGCCTGCGCCGGTTTCGAAAAGACCGCCACCGTTCATCAGCGGAACGATGGACAGCATCTTTGCCGAGGTGCCGACTTCCAGGATCGGGTAGAGGTCGGTCAGGTAGTCACGCAGCACGTTGCCGGTGATGGAGATCGTGTCTTCACCGCGGGCGATACGCTCGGTGGAATACTTCGCCGCATCGGCCGGAGCCATGATCTGCAGGTCGAGACCGGAAGTGTCGTGTTCCGGCAGATAGGCTTCCACCTTCTTGATCAGTTCCGCGTCATGAGCGCGGGTCTTGTCCAGCCAGAAGACGCCCGGCATGCCGGACAGGCGAGCGCGGGTGACGCCGAGCTTGACCCAGTCGCGGATCGGGGCGTCCTTGGTGCGGCATGCGCGCCAGATGTCGCCTTCTTCGACGGCATGTTCGATCAGGGTGTTGCCGGCAGCGTCGACGATGCGGATGGTGCCGTCAGCCGGAGCCTTGAAGGTCTGCGGATGCGAGCCGTATTCCTCGGCCTTCTGGGCCATCAGGCCGACGTTCGGCACGGTGCCCATCTTGGCGGGATCGAGCGCGCCGTTTTCGCGGCAGAAGTCGATCACGGCGGAGTAGACGCCGGCATAGGAGCTGTCCGGGATCACGCACTTGGCGTCGCCTTCCTTGCCGTCCGGACCCCAGCCCTTGCCACCTGCGCGGATCAGGGCCGGCATGGAGGCGTCGATGATGACGTCGGAAGAGACATGCAGGTTGGTGATGCCCTTGTCGGAGTTCACCATGTACATGGCCGGGCCGTTGTCGAGAGCAGCCTTGATGTCGGAATTGATCTCGGCGGCCTTGTCGGCCGGCAGCGTGGCGACCTTGGCCTCCAGATCACCGATGCCGAGGTCCGGATTGACGCCGAGCTCGGCAAAGGTTGCGGCGTGCTTGTCGAAGACGTCCTTCAGGAACGCCCGCACACAGTAACCGAAGATGATCGGGTCGGAGACCTTCATCATGGTTGCCTTCATGTGCAGCGAGAACAGGATACCCATGTCCTTGGCATCCTGGATTTCCTTTTCCAGGAACGCGAACAGCGCCTTGGCGCTCATGTAGGTGCCGTCGACGACGTCGCCTTCGTCCAGGGCAAAGTCGCCCTTGAGAACCGTTGCGGTTCCGTCCTTGCCGACGAATTCGATCTTCGCCTTGCCCGCGGAGCCAGCAGAAACGGTCACCGACTTCTCGTTGGAGAAGAAGTCGTTTTCACCCATGGTGGCGACGTGGGTCTTGGAAGACGGCAGCCATTCACCCATGCGGTGAGGGTTCTTCTTGGCGTATTCCTTGACCGCTTTCGGCGCGCGGCGGTCGGAGTTGCCTTCGCGCAGCACCGGGTTCACGGCAGAACCCTTGATCGCGTCATACTTGGCCTTGACGGTTTTTTCCTCGTCCGTCTTCGGCTCGGACGGATACTCAGGCAGCTTGTAACCCTGGGCCTGGAGTTCCTTGATGGCGGCGTTGAGCTGGGGCTGCGATGCCGAGATGTTCGGCAGCTTGATGACATTGGCGTCCGGCTGCTTGACCATTTCGCCGAGGACCGCAAGATCGTCGGACTGCTTCTGTGCGTCCGTCAGATACTCGGGGAAGTTCGCCAGGATACGGCCTGCGAGGGAGATATCCTTGGTACCGACGGTCAAACCGGCTGCCTTGGTGAAGGAGCGGATGATCGGCAGGAACGAGGCGCTGGCCAGTTCCGGTGCTTCGTCGACCTTGGTGTAGATAATGTCGGCCATGACAGTCACATTTCCTAGCGTTCGAACATTGGTCAAAGGAGTGGTGCGGGACCGCTCCCGATGAATTTCGACATGCGTATACAATTGTACGCAATCAATTGAAAGCCCTCCGGAAGGCGAAGGGTGTGAAGTCCGCAGGTGTTCTAGCAAAGCCGTTGGAAAAGGCAATCAGGAGTGGAGGGAGCGGCATCGGCCATGGCCTGATTTTCAACGGGCAGATCGGCGTTCCGGCGGAGGTTGGCCGGCAGTTATGGGCGATCTGCCGGAGCTTTCCGATCGGGACCGGAATATCCATTAGGCTGAAGGAAAGGACCGCCCGCGTCAGGCTGACTTGCGAACGAGGAAGCCTTGCAGGTCGACAATGTTCATTGGTTTGCTGAAGGCATATCCTTGAACGTAGTTGACACCGAGCATGCGCAGCTTGTTGATCGTGTCTTCCGTTTCGACCCCTTCGGCAAGGGCTTCGATGCCGAGCCCGTGTGCCATGTCGACAATTGTCTTGATCAGCTTGAACTGCTCCGGATTGCTGGACAGCGGAGAAATCAGGGCCCGGTCGATCTTCAGAAGATCGGGTTTGAGCTTTGTCAGCGCGATAATCGATGCGTGGCCGGTGCCGAAATCGTCGATTTCTATTCGAATGCCGAGCTTGCGCAGGGCGTTGACGGTTTCGACTTCATCGTCCGACAGCGTATCGAAGAAGACCGACTCGACCAGCTCGAATGCGATTTCGGCACGGACCTTCGGCAGGTTCTGGATGTATTCGGCAAGTCCGGGTTCGGCCAGCCTCTGGTAGCTGACGTTGAAGCTCACCTTCGGAAAAACGACCCCCGTGCGTTCCTGGGCCAGGATAAGATCGATTGCTTTCGACATGATGTGGCTGTCGAAGGCAGCCGCCTTGCCCGCTTCCTGAACCGCGTCCAGGAAAGCGGCGGGACCCAGAATGCCCTGCTTGGGATGGTTCCAGCGGGCGAGCACTTCAATCCCGACAACAGCACCTGTCCGGGTGTCATGCTGGGTCTGGAAATAAGGCTCGAACTCGTCGTTCTCCAACCCGTAGAGGACCGCTTCGGCGGTTTTCATCAGATGCTGCGCATCTTTCTTCAGGCCCGGATTGAACATCACGGCCCTGTTCTTCCCGGCCTTCTTGGCCTCGTAAAGCGCTATGTCCGCGTCGACCATCATGCTGTCGAGCTTGCCGCCGCTTATGCTGGAATGGGTTACGCCAACCGAGGCGCCCACGCGAAGCTTGGTTTTCGAGACGACATGGGGGCGTTGCATCCAGCTTTTCAGTCCCTCAAGAAAATCGGTTTGCTGGTCTGCGCCGATCGCAGGAGACGCCACCACGAATTCATCGCCGCCAATACGAGCGATGATCGAGTTGACGGGAGCAATCGCATTCAGTCTTTCCCCCACCAGCACAAGCAGCTTGTCGCCGGCTGCATGGCCGACTGTGTCGTTGATGTTCTTGAAACCGTCCAGGTCGATCTGGAACAGGGTCATGTCGGGCAGGGTGCCGTCGTCCTGGTGCAGCTTTCCAATGGCGTGGCGAAGTCCGCGGCGGTTCAGTAGGCCGGTCAGGTCATCGTGGATCGAGCGATGGTGCGCTTCAAGCCTTGCGCTTTCCATGTGGTCGAGAAATCTCTTGAGTGAAGCGGCAATATAGATGCCCCCCAGACAATTGATCGTTCCCAGGATGTAGTGGTTCATCAGATGCCACCAGGAATAACTGGAGGAAGGCCAGACAAGTTCCGGGTGGAGGAGCGTCAGCACCGAATGATGGACAAGGGCGGCAACAGTGGTCATCAGCACCGATCGCCAGCAGACATAGGCAATGATGATCGACGTATTGATGAAATAAAGCATATGCACTTCAAGCATATACTCGCCATTGTGGATGTCGGAGGCGACGTAGAGCCCGAACATCCATGTGGAATTGATCGCGACGGTCACGATCAGCCGCGTGCGCAAGGCCGACGCGTCGGCCATGACGGTTGCCGTCGTGACGGTACCGATCAGGGCCAGAGGAAGGGCAACAAAAAGCACTGAGCCGCCGGTAAGATAAGATGCGATAACGGCTATTGCTGCAGCCAGCCAGAAGTACCAGACGAGAATCCAGCTCACAGCCTGGCGAAGCCGCTGCACGTTCAGTGCCGAAACATCGACCCAGAAATTATTCAGAAACGAAGGTTTCATTCGACCGGTCGTGCCTCCGATAGTCTGGGGCCGTGCTGGTCGATACCGCACAACCGTGCAAATTCGGCATTGAGCAGAAAGAGTGCGTTGGAAGATTTCAGACTTTGCGACTGTTGCGCGGATTGCGGAATTGCAACCACCATCCAGTCGAAAGGTCCGGGTGCTGCGATGGGAGCTCCGGTGAGCGCTACTGAAGTGAAGCTTTGTCGTTCAGAAAACCAGGGCGGAAATACAGCCACTGCCTGCAGTCCCACCGCACCGGCGTTCTTGGTCACAAGCAGCCCCGCACTGAACAGCACGGCAACGCAAAGCATTGAAACCGCTGGACAATAAGTCCGGAAGAGGGTTGCAGATTTTCGCACGAAATACACCCGAATTGAAACGTGAAAAGCAGTATCCCATGCACTTATTGAGGGTGTGTAAAGTTGATATTGTATCTTCCCTGCAATTTATCTCAAATATTAACAATAAAATGTTTGTGTGCCTGGGTAATATTTGCAGTGTTGTTTAATCGTAGGTGTAATTGGCTGATTTCAAGATGTCTGGACTTCCCGGCCTTCGGAAAGCGTTGGGTCATCCACACGCACATGTTTCAATCTCAGGCTTTGACGCTTTCCGGCTGCCAGATTGTGGTGCCGGCGAACCGGCTTCCCCTCGGAAAACGAGAGACCTTCCGAGCAGTGGCGGAGATGCGTCTGACAAGGCCAAGATGCACGGAACGCAGACGGACCTCAAAAATCATCGTATTTATCGGAGGAATGAGGCCGACCGCAGCTGTGGTGCAGGCCTTTCGGTCTTTTCATCCGACGTTGCTTCCGCTAAATCCCCGCTTCATGAGCAAGAATGCACACATCAGAGACGAAGCCCGCGCCGTGACGGCCAAGCCGCCGGCGGTGATCCTTTGCGAGCCGCAGCTTGGCGAGAACATCGGCACGGCGGCAAGGGCGATGGCGAATTTCGGTCTGGTGGATCTGCGCATCGTCAACCCGCGCGACGGTTGGCCGAGTGAGAAGGCAAGAGCTGCGGCAAGCCGGGCGGATCACGTTATCGACAAGGTGCAGGTTTTCGACAGTGTCGAGGCGGCTATTGCCGATCTGCAATTCGTCTTCGCCACCACGGCCCGCTCGCGCGAAGTGCCCAAGCCTGTGCGGGGGCCGGATGAAGCTGCCAAAAAATCCGTCGAACTTGGAGAACAGGGTGCCGCGACCGGTTATCTGTTCGGCCGAGAGCGCTGGGGTCTCAACAACGAGGAAGTGGCTCTCGCCGACGAGATCGTCACGCTGCCTGTAGATCCGGATTTTGCCTCGCTGAACATTGCGCAGGCAGTGCTGGTGTGTGCCTATGAATGGCGCAAGACCGCGACGTCCGGTGCATTGCCCTTTATCCTGTCGGAAGAAGTGCATCCACCGGCGAAGAAGGACGAAGTGCTGCGTTTCTTCGAGCATCTGGAAGGGGCACTCGACAAGGCAACCTTCTTCCGTCCGCCGGAGCGGCGGCCGCATATGGTGCGCACGCTGCGCAACATCTTCCAGAAGGCTGAGTTGACCGACCAGGAAGTGCGCGCGCTGCGCGGTGTCGTGGCCTCGCTGGAAAAACGGGAAACGCGACCGCGCAAGGACAGATCAGGTTCAGGCAGCGAAGAATAGAGGCAGATCTTGCAGGGTTCGGGGCCGGTACTCTTTTTCGATTCAGGTCTTGGCGGGCTCACGGTGTTGCGCGAAGCGCGATATCTGCTGCCTTATGAGCCGCTCCTTTATGTCGCCGACGATGCGGCCTTTCCCATCGGCCGCTGGCCGGAAGCGGAATTGAAAGAACGGATCGTATCCCTTTTCGACGATCTGATTGCCGAACACGGCCCCAAGGCGGTGGTGATTGCCTGCAATACAGCCTTCACGCTCGCAGGGGACGCCTTGCGAGAGAGACATCCTGACGTGCCTTTTGTCGGCACTGTTCCGGCAATCAAGCCGGCGGCGGAGCGCACTTCATCCGGGCTGATCTCGGTTCTGGCAACGCCGGGCACGGTGCGCAGAACCTATACACGAAGCCTGATCGAGAGTTTTGCCAGCCAGTGCCATGTCCGGCTTGTCGGATCGGACAAGCTGGCGGAACTGGCCGAAAAACATCTGCGTGGCGACACCGTCTCCGACGCAGATCTTCTGCCAGAAATCTCTGACTGCTTCCTGGAGCAGGACGGCAAGCGGACCGACATCGTCGTGCTGGCCTGCACCCACTACCCGTTTCTTGCCAACCGTTTCCGCAGGATTGCTCCCTGGCCGGTCGACTGGCTGGATCCGGCGGAAGCCATTGCCCGCCAGTTGGTCCGTGTTTTGGGGGAGGGGGCCGCAAGTGAGCCTTCGCGCCATCTGCCAGATCGGGCGATCTTCACCTCTGGTACGAAGAATGCGGGGCTGTCACGGCTATTGGCCGGGTTTGGCCTGGTGCTGGACTGATTGGCAGTGTAGTCGCACCGGCCTTTTTCCCTGGCCATCGGTCGCCCGGATCTTTTCCGCGAACCGAGCCACACAGCAGCGCAAGGCATCATCCCGAACGTGACCTCCCTTGAGAGGTGTGCTCAGAGCCGTGTCCCGCCGGTCAGGTGAGAAAGCGGAAAGTTTTTCCTGGGACGGGTAGAAGTGTGGCTTGGCCTCACGCAGCCAGGCATTTGACGGCCAGGCCGTCGTCGGAGCGCTTGGCGGCGCGCTTCAGCTCCATGATCTCGTGGTTGAGCGTATCGGGATGCAGCGTCAGGCCCTTGGGCAGGCTGAGGATCGATATGGAACACTGCAGCAGCGGGAACTGCCGCGTCGTGCCGAAGCGGTCCTGGGCTTCGATGAAGCCGCGTTCCCGGTGCTCGGGTTCATAGAAGCTTTCGACATCCAGGCGGAATGCACGTTTCAGCGCCAGCATGCGCGCAGCAACATCGGTCTGGTCGACATTCTGGAAACCGGCGAAGAAATCGTCGCCGCCGATATGGCCGTAAAACGTGCCTGATCCTGAAATATGACGCTGCAGCAGTTCGCTGAATAGAATGATCGCCCGGTCACCCTGGCGATAGCCATAGGTGTCGTTGAACGGCTTGAAGTTATCGAAGTCGAAATAACACATGTGCCGGTCGTACGTGCCCTTGCGCCCGCTTTCGGCGATGAACCTGGAAATGGCCCCATTGCCGGGCAGGCGGGTCAGCGGGTTCTGGTCCTGCGCTTCCTGAAGACGCTTTTCGTGAATGATCTTCAGAAGAGAGGTGGCTGACAGGAAACCGGCATAGCGGAAGTTCTCGGTGATGATGATGCCATCCGAATTGATAGAGGAGGCAAAGGTCACCAGCAGCATGTCCGCATTGGAATCGATGTCGGCGATCGGGCAGGCGCGGACGAAAGAGCGCAGCGGGAAATCGAGGGCCGCCTTGGCATCGTCGTCGTCCGGTGCGCCCGCATAAAGATAGGCTTTCAGGTCGCGTTCGTGGATCAGGCCGCGCGGCTCGTTGTTGGCATCCACAACCGGAACCACACTGGCCTCCTGGTTATGGACCACCATGTCGAGCAGGTCGTTCATGGAAGCGTTCGACTGGATGGTCGGTACCTTGATCAGCTCGTTGCGGATCCGGTCCAGCTCCTCCCGGCGCTTGCGGCCGACACCCGGCGCGCGCACATGGTCATAAAAGAGCTTGGCGGAAGAAGCTTCCTGGAACGGCTTGGCGACGAAGTAGCCCTGGATCAGGTCGCAGCCGGCTTCCCGGCAGGCCTTGAACTCGCTCTCCGTTTCAACACCTTCGGCAATCACCCTTGCGCCCAGCACGTGCGCCAGGTTGGCCACCGTGGTGACAAAGAGCTTTCTCCTTGCGTCGCAATCGATGCCGTTCAGGAAGAAACGGTCGATCTTGACGTAGTCGGGCGACATGTCGTGCAGCAGACGCAGCTCGGAAGAGCCCCGGCCGAAATCGTCAAGCGCGATCAGGAAGCCCAACTGGCGCAGGTCGTTGACGGCGTGGTGGGTAACGTCGGTGAAGGTCTGCTGGTGCCGCTCGGAAAATTCCAGACAGATCTGGTTCACCTGCAAGCCGGCTTCCGCCACAAGGCCTGCCAGCCGCATGCGCGGATCGTTGTCCTGGCCGAGGTCGCGTCCATCCAGCTTGAAATAGAGTTTGGTGCCCTGGGCGATCTTCAACCTGCCGAAGCGGTTCATCGCCTTTGCCAGAAGATGGGCCTCCAACTGGGGCAGATATCCTTCGGCGTGGGCAAAATCGATCAGTTCGTCAGGAGATTGCGCACCGACAAGATCGCAGTTCCGGATCTGGGCCTCATAGCCGTAAACAACACCGGTGCCGATATCGACGACCGGCTGAAGGGCATAATCCAGTTTCGCCAGCGTGTCCTTCGGCGTACGACAGAGCAAGCCGGGCGCTTCCGGAACTGTCTGAAGAACTGGTTGACGATTCGCTGACATTCTAGATCCTATTGCCGAGGTCCGGCCGATAAGCTTCCGTTGTTTGATGGGGTCTCGGAACAGTCCGTTGCACTGATATTATTCGCTATGGTTGCAACGGCGATTGCATAGTGAAAAGCTGCAATTAAAAATCTCTAAATGTATGCATTGTTTTCCCCATTTTGTGGACGCTACGTCATAAATTATGGCAATGAATTCCATCTGAACCGTTAAATATGCCTGCTTGTCCGACAAAATAAGCAGAATTGGCCGGGTTTGGCGGGTCTTTTCCGAAGCGGACCGGGTGCACGGATTGACATTTCAAGGCTCTGCCTGTATCTCCGCGCGGTCCGGCAGACAATGTCTTCCGGATCTACGCACCCGTGGGCATCCGGCCGGCGCCGTCTAGCCGGGTCCCTGTCGATCTGACCTTTCCGTCGCAAGACGGGTTGTGACGATAAAGGAGGGCGCGTTTCCTTTTAAATAACAACGCGAATTCAAAGGAAACCGCGATGTCGAAGCGCCATAGCGTTAAGTACAAAATTGACCGCCGGATGGGCGAAAACATCTGGGGTCGTCCGAAGAGCCCGGCCAACAAGCGTGAATACGGCCCGGGTCAGCACGGCCAGCGCCGCAAGGGCAAGCTGTCCGACTTCGGTGTTCAGCTCCGCGCAAAGCAGAAGCTGAAAGGCTACTACGGCAACATTTCCGAAAAGCAGTTCCGCAAGGTTTATGCTGAAGCGTCCCGTATGAAAGGTGACACTTCCGAAAACCTGATCGGCCTGCTGGAGCGCCGTCTGGACGCCATCGTCTACCGTGCGAAGTTCGTCCCGACCGTTTTCGCAGCACGTCAGTTCATCAACCACGGCCACGTGAAGGTGAACGGCAAGCGCGTCAACATCTCGAGCTACCAGATCCGTCCGGGTGACGTGATCGAAGTTCGTGAGAAGTCCAAGCAGCTCGCCCTGGTTCTGGAAGCAACCCAGTCCGCAGAGCGTGATGTTCCGGATTATATCGACGTCGACCACAACAAGATGACCGCGACCTACTCCCGCGTTCCGGGCTTCTCTGACGTACCGTACCCGGTACAGATGGAACCGAACCTGGTGGTCGAGTTCTATTCGCGCTAATCAGCGCCGAATACGGTTTGACGGAAAGGCCCGCCTCTGGCGGGCCTTTTCTTTTTGCCGGCCTTTGTTTGAGGCGAATGCCGGGCGTCAGATGTCGTTGCGCGGTATTCGAAGAACCTGACCCGGGAAAATAACGTTTGGACTGCTCAGGATGTGCTGGTTGGCATCGAAGATCGGCTGATAGTCGCTAGTGCCATACTGGTCTTGCGCGATCTTGGTCAGGGTATCGCCCGACTTCACCGTGTAGGGCTGCCAGCCACCGTATCCCGCCAGGATCCTGGGGCCGAACAGGACAGGGATGACGACGGACGGGCCATTTTCGTTGCCGGTGTCGTCGGCCAGGGTCAGGAACAGGCGATTGAGCTGAAACTGGTTGGTGTCCGGGATATCGATATATCCCTGGAACTGCTTGAGGCCGAGAGAGCCTACCTGGGTGAAGGAGGCATATTCGTCGTGTCCTTCGGAAACCCGAATGCTCAAGGTTCCTTCGAATGCGGTCGCATTGCCTGCGATCAGTATTCTTGATCCCACCAGATCAAACGGCTGTGGTTGCCGAATATCCAGAGTTACAGTCATATCAATACCTTCCGCGTAAAAAGTCTCAGGTATCTTCCGCTGCCCCCAGCCGGCTTTGACAAGGGTACAACGTTTTGGCGGAAAAACGATAGATGCAACTTTGCCGGGGGTCTGCGCTCACGGCTGGAGACCCCCGGTCTTGGTGGATTTGCCCGGCCGCTTTTCGTCGGCCAGGGCTAACGCCGGTTATTGAACCCCGATTTCCTTGTAGTAACGGGCAGCGCCCGGGTGGAACGTGGCCGTGCCGAGTGTCTGGGCGGCATATTCTGGCGACAAGGCCTTGGCCCAGGGGGCATCGGTTGTGATGCTGCCAAGGTTTTCCCAGAAGGCCTTGGTGATCCGGTAGACGAGTTCTTCGTCAAGGTCTGCACGCACACCGATCCCGACTGCCGTGTCGTTGGACATGACCGGACCGTCATTCACTTGGTTCTCGTAGAGACCTGCCGGAATTTCAGCCCGCTGGCGGAACTTGCCGAGGAACTTGTCGACCTCTTCACCCTGATCGTCTTCCGGTCCGATGAAGCGGACTGTCTCGGTTTCGGTGAACTGGATGAACTGCTGGCACGGGTCGATACAGCCGTTGACGTACATTTCCACCTTGCCGTCCAGGAAGGACTGGAAGCCGGTTGCCCAGTTTGCCTTGATGGCGTCGTAGTCCTCACCGGCGACTAGTCCGGTGGTGGCCTCGATCCAGCCCTTGGCTGCGTTGTAAGCACCGCCACCTTGCGGTCCGAGGAAGACCGTTGCACCTTCGATGTCGTCCAGAACGGTGATGTCGCTGTCACCACGAACGGCGAAGTGATACTGGCCGTAGGGGAACCACATCAGCACCTGCACATTCTTGGCAAGTTCCGGGGCTTCCGGCTCGTTCTTGTACATGGCCGCACCGTTGCTCATCAGGATGTGTATGGTCGGCGAGATCATGTACATGTCGAGATTGCCGCGAGCGGTTTCCATCTGGTGCAGCGTTGCCGCGCCGCCGCCTGCGACTTCGATGGAAACATCATCGAGCTTGTCCGTCACGATGTTGGCGAAGGTCGCCATGGTGATTGCCTGACCGAGGCTTGGCTCGATGGTCTGCATCTTGAGCGTGGTGTCTTGAGCCGACGCAGAGCCGGCCAGTATCAGGCCCGCAAGGGCTGTAAAGGCAAATCGTTTCATTCCGTCCTCCCGTGGAAAATTGCTCTTTTCATTGTGATGGATTGGGCGCGGCGGCAGGGCTCCGGTGCCGCATTGCGTGAAAGGCGAGGTCCGCCAGGGTCAGAACCGCGGCTGCACCGGCAATGGCCACGTTCGGCACCAGAACCAGCAGGCCGAGGCAAATGCGCAAAATACGCTCCCAGTACGGCAGGCGCCCCCGGTCGAACCCGGCTAAAGCGGAAGCGATCGACCACATGGCGAGCGCGAAAGCGGCGATGATCCAGAAGAATGCTCCCCAGGAGACTGTTGCGAGATCGACCATCGCCTTGCTGTCCGGCGCGCCGGTGCCGAACCAGGCGAACAGCACCTGCAGCTTGTAGAGAACCGCCGGGTGATAGACGAAGACAAAGGGGATCAGGAAGCCGGCAATGCCGATCCGGGCGGCTTCGAAACCCGTGCGGATCGGGTCTGCCCCGGCAATCGGGGCGGCGGCAAAGGCGGCGAGCGCAACGGGCGGGGTAACTGTGGACATGACCGCAAAGAAGACCACGAACAGGTGCAGCGTCAGTTCGGGGATACCAACCGCATCAATGCCGGAAGAGAGCGCGATCACGATGATGAAATAGGTTGCGCCAGGCGGCAGACCCATGCCGAGCACGATGGCGCCGAGGGCAACGACCACCAGTACGAGCGGCAGCGGCCCGCTGGCGAGCTGTGTCAGCAACAGCGCAAGGCGACCGGCAAAACCGGATACCTGGATCAGGCCGACGATCAGTCCGATCGCCGTAACGATGACGACGATCGTAGCCGCCATGCGACCCGCGTTGACGAACGCCTGCCAGAGGCGTTTGCGGGACCGGAATTCGCGGAACAGGACCAGCGCGGAGACGATGGCGGCAACAAAGCCGTAGAACCCTGCCTTGGGTACGGACGGCTGGCTGAACAGGAAATAGGTAAGCACACCCAGTGGCACGACAAACACGAGGCACTGCACCCAATCCTTGCCTGTCAGTGGCGGCCGTTGCTCTTTCGGCAGGGCCCCGATGCCAAGGCGCCGGGCCTCGAAATAGACCGTCAGGAAGGTGGCGAAGTAGAACATGATCGCGGGCAGGATGGCGGCCACAACGATGTAGCGGTATTCCAGCCCGATCTGTCCGGCGACGAAGAAGGCGACAACTCCCATCACCGGCGGCATGATCTGACCGCCCGTGGAAGCGGCAGCTTCCACAGCCCCGGCAAAGGCCGGCTTGAAGCCGGATTTCTTGATGACGGGAATGGTCATCACGCCGGTGGAGACCACGTTGGAAATCGCGGCGCCGGAAAGCGTCCCGAATAGGGCGGAGGAGGCGACCGCCGCATGAGCGGCACCACCGACGAGCCCGCCGGTGAGCCGGTTGGCGATCTTCAACAGCAGGTCGCCCGCGCCCGAGGCCATCATCACCGCACCGAAAACGATGAAGATCAGCACGCTGCCGGAGACGACCTGCAGGGGCTGACCGAACTGGCCACCGGTCTGGGCCCAGAAGTTCAACACCATGGCGCGCAGGCTCTGCCCGAATGTGGAGTCGGATCCGGCCAGAATACCGGTCCAGTCCGGCAGGTAGCCGCGAATGAAGAAATAGACCACCCAGAACAGGCAGAAGGCGACGATGAAGCCGCCGAACATGCGCCAGGTCAGATAAAGTGTAATGGCGGTGGCGATCGGGAACATCACGAAGTCGATGGGGCTGGCGCTTGGCAGCGCACCGCCGTCAGTCGCGAAGATCTTCAGCATCCAGGACACAAAGGCGGCGAGCGCGAGCAGCGTCAGCGCCCAGTTGAGCCAGCGCCAGGCGCGGCCCCGGTGCAGTGTCAGCAGACAGATGGCAAAGGAAAAGACGATTGGCAGGCCGATGATCAGCCCGGTCGGCAGCAGGAAGGATCGTTCGAACGAGCGGTAACCAGCCCCAAGCCAGTGGTCGCGAAGCAGAGCGCGCTGATCGCGGCGCGACAGTTCATCGAAGCCTTGTGTTGTGGTCTCGATGAACCAGCGGACAAAATCCGTGATCGGGCCGGAGGCCGCATAGGTAACGATCACAAGCACGAAAAGCACGGCGAGACAGTCGGCAATCCACTTGTCGCTACGGGCAATGGTCGGGGTGTCGCCTGTTGCCGTGCTCACCTCAACGTCCTCCCTTTTCGGGCGAAACATGATCCTGCAGGGCAGGGCCGCGATAGGCCTCGGTCAGTTCCTCCGGCACTTCCGATCCATCCTTCAGGAACGGAAGAATACCGCGCCGGGCGGACTTGCCGCGCATGGCGGCGATATCGGCATCCGACCGCGTCACACGCTGCGACATACGCCGGCCCCAGCGGGCCAGAAGGTCGTACATGCGGGTGATCTCGGCCTCATGGCCGTCGGCCTTGGCCAGGTCGTGGAATTCTTCCGGGTCGTTCTCAAGGTCGAACAGCATCGGCCGGAAACCGCCTTCGGCATGGATCAGCTTGTAGCGGCCGTCGAACACCATGAAGAGACGGGCATCCTTGGTGGTGACGCCAAGGGAGGCGCACATGGGGGTGACGGAATAGTCGTATTCGCTGATGACCGCCTCTCGCCAGTCGGGCGTCTCCCCGCGCAGCCAAGGGCTCAGACTGCGGCCTTCAAGAATGTGACCGGCTTCGACCCCACCGGCAGCTTCCAGAAATGTCGGGGCAAGGTCGATCGCCTCCACAAGTGCGTCGCAAGTGGTGCCTCTTGTGGCATCCGCCTCACTGCGCGGATCATAGATGATCATCGGGATCTTGACGGAAGGCTCATGGAACAGGTCCTTTTCGCCGAGCCAGTGGTCCCCGAGGTAATCGCCGTGGTCGGAGGTGAGCACGATCATCGTGTCCTCCATCCGGCCGGTCTCTTCCAGGTAGTCCAGGAGCCTGCCGAGCTGGTCGTCGCATTGCTTGATCAGGCCCATGTAGGCGGGAATGACCTTCCGGCGCACATCTTCCTGCTGAAAGGCAGCCGCAATCTTGTTGGCCATGAAGGCCGCGTAGACAGGATGCGCATTTTCGCGCTCGACATCGGCGCGTATCGCGGCGGGAACGTGGTTCTGCCCGTACATGTCGTGGTAGGGCGCCGGTACGATGTATGGCCAATGGGGCTTGATATAGCTGACATGCGCGCACCAGGGTGCAGTTGCCTGTTCAATGAATTCGATCGTGCGGGTCGTCAGCCAGGGTGTTTCGCTGTCTTCCTCGCGGATATTGGCGGGCTTGTCGGCATTGTCGAACATCCAGCCGGACGCCTTCTCGCCGTTTTCGACGCCGGCGTTGGCGAAATCCGCCCAGGGGTTCTCTCCCGCATAGCCGCGGGACTTGAGGTATTCGTTGTAAGGCGAACGTTTTTCGTCATAAAAGCCGTCCGGCCCTTCGCCCCAGAGCCCGTCGTCCCGCACCCAGACATCAAATCCGCACTCGGCCTGCCGGGCGCCGATGATGCTGTCCGGGGACAGCCCCAGCCGGGTCATGCCTTCCGCATCCACCTTCATGTGCGTCTTGCCGATAAGCCAGCAGTCCATGCCGGCCTTGCGCAGGTGATCGCCGAGCGTGTGTTCGCCGACCCGGAGCGGGAAGCCATTCCACTGTGCCCCGTGGGAGGACGCATAGCGCCCGGTGTAGAAGCTCATCCGGCTGGCGCCACATATGGGGGATTGCACATAGGCGTTGGTAAAGCGCACGCCCCTGGCGGCAACCCGGTCAAAATTCGGTGTGTGCAGATAGGGGTGTCCCGCGCAGCTCAGATAGTCGAAGCGCAGCTGGTCGTACATGACGAACAGGATATTCACTCAGATGTCCTCCCAAGGTGCCGCTTCTGCGGCCTTCTTGGGGGGGAGACTAGCACTCCGGAGGTATATCCCTCAATTAACTCGAACTCATGGATATAACTTCAGGTTATATCCATTCATGTCTGGGGAGCGCAATTGCGGCCTTCTTCGCGAACGATGTCTGCAAAGGCGAGGGCCGCAGGCGTCAGCAGCCTTTCCTTGGTCCAGGTAAGGGCAATATCCACCGTCAGCATGCTCAGGTCGACAGGCAGCGCCGTCACGGACCACCGCTCCCTGACCTCGTCCACAATGAGCGAAGGAAACGAACAGACGATGTCGGACTGTTCCAGAACGGACAGGATACTGAGGATCGAATCGGAGCGGATGACAGGGGCGGGCCCTTGCAGACCGTGCAGGCGGAAGAAGTCCTGAAAAAGAGGGCGACGGCTGCTCGGGCCGATAACGGCCCATCGTGCGTTCAACAGGTCCTGCGGTTTTGACAGGTCCTTCAGGTAAGACTGCTGGCCCGCAAGGAAGGTCACCGATGTCGTCAGCAGCGGTTCGACATGAAGCCCTGCCCTGGGCTGTCCGTCAGGAGCCGGGCCGATGACGAAATCCGCTTCGCCTGACCTCAGCGCATGAAAGGCCTTCGGGGCGTGGCCTCCGGTGATGTTCAGCTCGATGCCCGGAAACCGGTTCTGAAACCGGCGCAACACCGGCGGAATGATCTTGAGCGCGGCCAGCGGTGACACCACCACGGAAATCATGCCGACATATTGCCCGCGTGACTGGGCGACATCTTCCGAAAGCTTTTTCAGGTCGCTTTGGATGCGGCGACAGCGGTCGATGACGGTCTGGCCTTCCAGTGTCGGCACGATGCCGCTCGGCACCCGGTGAAAAAGAACAACGCCGAGGTCGCCCTCTATCTTCTTCAACGCCTTGGTGATTGCTGGCTGAGATTTTCCAAGGACCTTCGCGGCGGCCGCCAGGCTTCCAAGGGTCGCGACAGCGTCGATCAGTTCCACATATTGGGCTTTCACGCCATG
Source organism: Labrenzia sp. C1B70 (assembly GCF_000475395.1). Taxonomy (NCBI): domain Bacteria; kingdom Pseudomonadati; phylum Pseudomonadota; class Alphaproteobacteria; order Hyphomicrobiales; family Stappiaceae; genus Labrenzia; species Labrenzia sp. C1B70. Next base: position 331,249 of record NZ_AXCE01000012.1, on the reverse strand, counting down.
GGCCTTCCGGTTGATTTCTGGCAGTGCCAGACTGTGCCAAAGTTCGGTTGATCAGGCTACAGAACGCTGCATTTCGGCTTGGGACAAGGGGCGGAAACCGCCGTTATCGGGCTTGCAACAGGTGCTGGTACTTGCTCTCATGGTTTTCGCAACAGGTGTGATCAATTCCATTTGGTTATCGGTCGATCCTGTCTTCCCATTATTCTTGGCAACGGACTTTCACTAGGTTCCCTTAGGTGGGAGTTGACGTCCGTCGCCGGTCGTCGGTCCCGTCAAGTGGAGGAGACATCAATGAACAAGATACACAAGGGCCTTTGTGCAGGCCTGCTCGCGTCCGTCTTTGCTTTCGGTGCACTGCCCGCGCAGGCCGAGACCTACATCGTTGCCGTTGGCGCGGCTTCCAACAGCTTGCAGGGCCGCAGCGCGCAGAAGTTTGCCGAGGAGCTGCAGGCGCGCCTCGGCGATGCCGACAAGGTCGAATTTTATGCCGACGCACAGCTGGGCGACGAGAAGGAGCTGATGCAGAAGCTGCGTCTCGGCACCGTGCAGTTCACCCTGATTTCGTCCATCATGACCAACGTGGCGCCGGAATTCGCCCTGTTCGACATGCCGTTCCTCGTCAAGGACCGCGAGCATCTGAAGGCCATCGACGCCAATCTGGTCAAGACGGAACTGGCTCCCAAAGCTGAAGCCGCCGGTCTTCACGTGATTTCGACCTGGGAAAACGGGTTCCGCCAGATCACGAACAACTCCCGCCCGATCAACACACCGGCCGACCTGGACGGGCTGAAAATCCGTACACCGTCTTCCGAGTGGCGTGTCGCGATGTTCAAGGAGTGGGGCTCTAACCCGACGCCGATGGCATTTTCGGAAGTGTTCGTGGCCCTGCAGACCGGCACGATGGACGGGCAGGAAAATCCGCTCACCAACATTGTCGGCGCCAATTTCCAGGAAGTTCAGAAGTATCTCAGCCTGACAGGCCACGTCTATTCGCCGACCTACCTGACGACGGGTGCCGGCACCTGGGGCAAGCTGCCGGAAAACGTCAAGACGGCCGTATCCGAAGTTGCAGCTTCGGTGCAGGACTGGTCGCTCAATGAAGGCGAGACTGCGGACAGGGAGCTGGTCGACAAGGTGCGTGCCGCCGGGGTCGAGGTGAACGAGGCCGACAAGTCCGCTTTCATCGCAGCGTCTGCGCCGATCTACGAGGCCTTTGCAGCAAAGGTTGAGGGTGGCGACAAGCTGGTGGGGCTGGCGCAGAGCCTTGCCGACTGATCAAACAAGACACTGACAAAACAGCCGGCCGGGTCAACCGGCCGGCAATTTCTCTGGGAGGAGCCATGATTGCTTTGTTCGAGCGCCTTTTGTTGCGCGCAATCGAGGCTGTCTGCATTGCACTTCTGCTCGCCTTGACGGGAGCGGTCATCTACTCGACGACAATGCGCTACCTGGGGGCTTCGCCGTCCTGGTACGACGAACTGGCCAGCGTGATGCTGGCGTGGTTGACCTACTTCGGCGCGACCTACGCTGTCTTCATGCGGCATCACATGTCCTTTTCCGGCCTGGTGACTGCCATGCCGAGAGGGCTGGCGGTGGCCTTGACAGCCTTTTCGGAACTGCTCGTCATCGCCTTCTTCGCAATTGTTGCCTGGTACGGCTATGCGGTTCTGGCGGTTGCCAAGTGGGATTCACTCCTCAGCCTTCCGTGGATGACGCTCGACATCGTGCAATCGGTCATCCCCATCACCTCAGGTCTCATGATCATCGGAACGTTGCTGACGCTGCCACGCACTCTGCGCGACGCTGCCGCCGGGGTTGATCGAGAACACGCGGAAATCGAACACGCAATTGCCGAGGCTGAAGAAGAGGCCCAGGCCATGCACGCACGGGAGGGCACGCGATGATCCTTCTTCTGACAACAATCGTCCTCATCGGTCTGATCCTGATCAACGTGCCGATTGCCGTGGCAATCGGGATTGTCGCTCTCGGCGGGTTCGTCCTGACTTCGGGTACGGACCGGCTCTACGACATGGCCATCGCGCTCTATTCGGGCTCGACCTCCTTTCCGCTGATCGCCATCCCGCTGTTCATCCTTGCCGGCAACCTGATGAACACGTCAGGCATTTCCGTCAGGCTGATCAACTTTGTCACTGCTCTCATCGGCTTTGTCCGGGGCGGGCTGGGCATGGTCAACATCGGTGTCTCGATGGTCTTTGCCGAAATTTCCGGGTCAGCCGTGGCCGATGTGGCCGCCACCGGTACGGTGCTGATCCCGGAAATGAAGAAACGCGGCTATTCCCGGACGCTTGCGGCGGCAATCACTTCGTCTTCGGCGTCCCTTGCCATCATCATTCCGCCGTCCATTCCCATGATCCTTTATGGTGCAATTGCCGAAACTTCGGTGCTGAAGCTGTTCGTGGCCGGTATCGTTCCGGGCGTTCTCGGCGGCGGACTGCTGATGATCGTCACCTACATTCTGGCGGTTCGCTACAACCTGCCGCGCGCCGAAGGCTTCGACCTTCGCCACGTTGCCAGGACCTTCCGGGAAGCGTTCTGGGCGCTCACCATGCCGGTGATCATCCTGGGCGGCATATTCTCCGGTATCGTGACGGCAACGGAAGGCGCCGGGCTGGCGGTACTGGCCGCCCTGGTGATCGGCCTGTTCATCTACCGGGATCTCGATGTCCGGCGCCTGCGCAAGACCATGCTGGAAGGTATCAGCCAGACGGGTGTGGTCATGCTGCTGGTGGCAACATCCGCCGCGCTGGGGCTGTTCCTGACGCAGGCCCAGGTGCCGCAGCAACTGGCCGCGCAGATCACCGAACTGACCACCAATCCCTTCATCGTGCTGGCCTTGCTCAACCTGCTCTTGCTGGTGCTCGGCATGTTCCTGCACGGGGCGGCAGCAATCATCCTGGTCGTACCGGTGGTCATGCCGCTGGTGAATGCGGTTGGCATCGACCCGATCCATTTCGGCATCATGGTGACACTCAACCTTGCCATCGGTCAGCAGACACCGCCGGTCGCCTCGGTGCTGATCACGTCCTGCTCGATTGCCAAGGCGGGCATCTGGGAAACGTCCCGTGCCAACCTGCCGTTCATCGGCGTGCTCGCCCTGATCCTGCTTCTGGTGACCTACGTTCCCCAGGTTTCCCTTGCTTTGACGGAGTTTATTCAATGACGACGCCCAAACCGCGTTTGGTTCTGACCCTTGGTGACCCGGCGGGTATCGGCTCTGAACTGGTCGCCCGGCTTCTCGCCGAGGAGGAAGCCCGCCAGGCGGCGGATATCCTGATCCTTGGAGACGAGGGAGAGTTGAAAACCGGCATGGAGATCGCCGGTGTCCGTTTCGACTATCAGGTCGTCTCAGCGGCTGCGTTGCCCGCGCAAGGGGCCGGGGTTCCGGCATTCCTGCAGGTTGGCAAGGCTCCGGAAGGTGGCTGGAAACGTGCCGAGGTGAGCGCGGAAGGTGGCGCACATTGCCTGGAAACGCTTGGCATGGGTGTCGACATGGTTCGGGCAGGCAAGGCGGATGCGCTGGTCTTCGCCCCGCTCAACAAGGCATCACTTCATTCGGCCGGCATGAGCCAGTCGGACGAGCTGCACTGGTTTGCCGGCCGGCTGGGCCACAATGGCAGTGTCTCGGAACTCAACGTGATGGACGGTCTATGGACCAGCCGGGTAACGAGCCACATCGCCCTGCGCGATGTGGCTGACCTCATCACCGAAGACAAGATCATCGAGGCTGCACGCCTGATCCATTCGGCCTTGAAGGATGCCGGGTTCGAGAGCCCGCGGATCGGTGTCTGCGGCCTCAATCCGCATAATGGCGACAACGGCAATTTCGGAACAGAAGAAATCGAGATCATTTCGCCCGCAGTCGAACGTGCCAAGGCGCTGGGCCTGCCTGTGGAAGGGCCATATCCCTCCGACACCATTTTCCTGAAAGCTGTCGCCAAGGAACTCGACGCCATCGTGACGCTCTATCACGATCAGGGGCAGATCGCGATCAAGCTGCTGGGCTTCTGGCAGGGGGTGACGGTGCAGGGCGGCCTGCCGATCCCGATCACCACACCGGCACACGGAACCGCCTTCGACATTCGCGGCAAGGGAACGGCCAATGTCGGCCCGATGCGCAACGCCTGGAACATCGCCTGCGCCATGGGAACGCGGCGCCGGTCTTCCCGAATTTCCAATTGAGTGGATCAGTCATATGAAAATCAAATCCGTACGCACGCGCGTCTGGACCTGGAAAGGTCCGACGGTCCCGCCGCAGGGCAACTTCTGCACCAACGCTTCAGATGCCCTGTGGATGAAGGGCGATGCAATGTCCTCCTTCCGCTTTCACCAGTGGCTGACATGTGAAGTCGAGACGGAAGACGGCACCATCGGTATCGGCAACGCCGCCTTGGCTCCCTCGGTCGTCAAGAAGGCCATCGACGACTGGTATGCACCACTGGTGATCGGCGAAGACCCGTTCGACTATGCCTACATCTGGGAAAAGATGTACCGGCGCAGCCACGCCTGGGGGCGCAAGGGGATCGGCATGACGGCTATCTCGGCCATCGATATCGCGATCTGGGACCTGATGGGCAAGCTGGTCGGCAAGCCGGTTTTCAAGCTTCTGGGCGGTCGCACCAAGGAAAAGATCCCGGTTTATTATTCCAAGCTTTACGCCGGGTCGATCGAGGCGATGCAGAAGGAAGCCGAGGAGGCAATGAAGGGCGGCTACAAGGCCTTCAAGTCCCGCTTTGGCTTTGGCCCCAAGGACGGCATGCCGGGCATGCGGGAAAACCTGAAGCGGGTCGAGGCGGTTCGCGAGGTCATCGGTTACGACAATGACCTCATGCTGGAATGCTACATGGGCTGGAACCTCGACTATGCCAAGCGCATGTTGCCGAAACTTGCTCCTTACGAGCCACGCTGGCTAGAGGAGCCCGTGATCGCGGATGACGTTGCCGGGTATGCCGAACTCAATGCTATGAACATCGTGCCGATTTCCGGCGGCGAGCACGAGTTTTCGGTGATCGGCTGTGCCGAGCTCATCAACCGCAAGGCCGTCAGCATCCTGCAGTATGATACCAACCGGGTTGGCGGCATCACGGCGGCGCAGAAGATCAACGCCATTGCCGAAGCTGCCCAGATCCCGGTCATTCCCCATGCGGGCCAGATGCACAACTACCATCTGACCATGGCCAACACGAATTGCCCGATCAGCGAGTATTTTCCGGTGTTCGATGTCGAGGTCGGCAACGAGCTCTTCTATTACATCTTCGAAGGAGACCCGGAAGCCGTGGACGGCTATCTGCAGCTTGACGACGATCTGCCCGGCCTCGGCATCACGATCTCGGACAAGCATCTCCAGCATTTCGACATTGCCGAGTGACCTTTCGGGTTTCCTGCTCCGGCCCGCAAACCGAGGCAGGAAGCTCATCCATTATCCTCAAAGACAAAAGCACGTAGCCCCATGACCCCTTATTCCGGTATCTGGCCTGTCGCCCCGACACCCTTTCACGAAGACGGTTCGCTTGATGAACCGGGCATGCGCCGCGTGCTGGATTGCCTTATCGACCAGGGCGCGGATGGCATCTGCATCCTGGCGAATTTCTCCGAGCAGTTCCTGTTGTCGGATGCAGAGCGCGAGTTGCTGACACGGCTTTGCATCGAGCATATCGACGGCCGCGTTCCTGTCATCGTCACGATCAGCCATTTCGCGACACGGATCGCGGTAGAGCGGGCGCAGCTTGCCAAGTCGCTTGGCGCAGCCATTGTCATGATGATGCCGCCCTATCACGGTGCTCTTTTGAAAGGGAACGCCCAGCAGACGTTTGATCAATTCGCTGCCGTTGGCGAGGTCGGCATTCCGATCATGATCCAGGATGCGCCCCTGTCCGGCGTCGACCTGCCGGTGCCGCTTCTGGTGAAGATGGCCCGCGAGATCGAGATGGTGAAGCTCTTCAAGATCGAATGCCCGCAGGCTGCCAACAAGCTGCGGTCTCTCATTGCTGAAGGCGGCCCTGCCATCGAAGGCCCATTTGATGGTGAAGAAGGCATCACGTTGCTGGCGGATCTGGACGCAGGCGCGCGCGGATCGATGACCTCGGGGATGATCGTCGACCAGATCAAGCCCGTCATCGAGCTCTATCACGCGGGCCAAACCGACGAGGCAGCAGATGCCTATGCGCGGGTTCTGCCCGTCATCAATCACGAGAACCGCTTGTGCGGCTGGCGCTCCTGCAAGGCGGCGATGGTCGAAGGCGGTGTCATCAAATCCGATTTCTGCCGGCATCCGATCGACCCGCTGCCGCAGCCGGTGCGCGAGAGGCTACTGACGCTTCTGCGCCGGCTCGATCCCCTGGTTTTGCGCTGGGGGCAGTGAGGAGAACTCCGGGGCGGTCAGCCGCCGTTTGATCCACCTAAAGACATGAGGCCGGGTATTTGACTGTCTGGAAAGGAAAAAATCCGGTATCGATTGAGACCGCCAAGCGGGTACGCCAACGACTGAGCGGATCGATCGATATGCATGGAACCTTCGACATGGCGATCCTGTCTCGCCTGCGGTTCAAACAGCTTGCCCTTGTGGCGAGCCTGGAAGTCACGACCAATCTGCACGAATCCGCGCGCGAGCTGAACCTTTCCCAGCCCGGGGCGACAAAACTTTTGAAGGAAGTGGAGGACACGCTCGGGGTCACGCTGTTCGAGCGTCTTTCCAGGGGAATGAAACCAACGGCCTATGGCGTGGTGGTCGCCCGGCATGCCCGCCAGATCATTTCCGAGACAGGGCGGCTGAAGGCGCAATTGTCGGCGATGCAGCGCGGCGAATATGGCAAGGTGCGGCTTGGCGCGATCATGGAAGCCTTGCCGGGGCAGGTATCCGAGCTGCTGATGAACCTGATGGAAACCAATGTCGGCCCGCAGATCAGCCTGATGGTGTCGACTTCCGACAATCTCATTTCCGCGCTCAACGAAGGTGCGCTGGATATTGTGTTGGGGCGGCCGGTGGAACATCTCGACATGACCGGCATCCGCTTCGAACCGCTCTGGCAGGAGAGGCTCGCTGTCGTGGCGGCGCCGTCGCATCCTCTGGTGCCAAGCAAGCAGCTCAGTCTGGTGGACCTTGGTGATTTCAGCTGGATCCTGCAGCCAAGGCCCAGCCCGATGCGCATGTCGATCGAGCTTGCTTTTGCTCATGCAGATCTGCCCGCACCGCATTACGGCCTTGAAACGTCGTCGATGCTGATGACGACGCTGGCGGTCGGAAAAAGCGACATGCTGGCCGTTCTGCCGCAATCGGTTGCCGACTACTATCAGGAAAACGGCCTGATCCGCATTCTGCCGGTCAGACTGGAAGAGCACATGAGCCGATACGGGCTTTTGATCCCGAACAAGGATGAATTCGACCCGGAAGTCGAGGCACTGGTCTCTCTCATTCGCGCCTCTGTCTGACCGGGAAGAGGGCCCCCTCCCGGCCGGTATTTCCTGGTCAATACTCCTGGGTCAGACGATCCCGCCGCCAGCCCCGGAAACTTCCGGGCGGATCTCCGCGACCTTTTGCCGGTATCCGGCAGTCCGATAAGCCGCAACAGGGTCGATGGCGCCGCCGTTTTCCAGTCTTGCCATGGCCAGGATCGGCTCGACATCGGTGCGGAAAGCGGTTTTCAGCGTGGTCGTCGCCATCAAGGCATCATTCGTGTCCTGAAAACCGTCCAGGGCAGACCTGTCGACCAGTAGTGCCTGGGCATAGGCGCGCTGCACCTCCATGGCGGAGACCATCAGGCTTTCGATAGGATCGGTGACATTGTGAGACTGGTCGAGCATATGCGCCGGGTCGAAGCCGGGCGCCTTCCGCGTTTCGGCGTCCACCAGTTCGTTGAACACCAGGAACAACCGGTAGGGATCGACGGAGCCCGTATCCAGATCGTCATCGCCATACTTGCTGTCGTTGAAGTGGAAACCGCCGAGCTTTCCGAACTGGATCAGCCGGGCAACGATCATCTCGATATTGGCGTTGGGCGCATGGTGGCCGAGATCGACAAGGCAGTAGGCCTTCGCGCCCAGTTCCTGCGCGATCATGTAGTTGGTGCCCCAGTCCTGCACGACAGTTGAATAGAATGCCGGCTCATACATCTTGTGCTCGGTGAACAGCCGCCAGTCGTCCGGCAGTTCCGCATAAATGGCTTTTGCTGCGTCCAGATACCGCTCGAACTGACGTGTGAAGTTGGCCTGGCCGGGAAAGTTCGATCCGTCGCCGATCCAGATGGTCAGGGCTCTGGAGCCGATGGCCTTGCCGATCTCGATGCATTCCAGATTGTGTTCGACAGCCTGCCTGCGCGTGCCTGCATCCGTATGGCTGAGCGAGCCGAACTTGTAGGAAAGAGGCTGACCGTCCTGATCCTGAAAGGTGTTGGAGTTCATGGCGTCAAAGCCAAGCCCGAGCGAACTTGCCTTGGCCTTCAGCTCCGCCGGGTCGGCCTTGTCCCAGGGAATGTGCAGCGAAACGTTTGGTGTTGCGCGGGTTAGCTGCTGGATGACGCTGCAATCTTCCAGCTTGTCGAAGATATGGCGCGGTTCGCCCTTGCCGGGAAACCGCGCAAAGCGCGTACCGCCGGTGCCGACACCCCAGGACGGCACCGCGACGCCATAGGCGGCGACCTTCGCCTTGATCGCATCGATGGAGACGCCGCGCCGGTCAAGCCTTTCACCCAGGGTTTCATAGTCACGCTTCAGGTCGGCTGTGCGGGTCTCGTTTTCCCCGGCGACCAGCGATGTGTCGATCATCATGAGAAGATCCTTTCCCGGATTTTCTTCGATCCGTTTGTTCCAAGATCACTTCCCTCAAGCCACTTCCTCATCCTGAGGAGCGAGCCTGCTCGCGTCTCGAAGGATGGGCGGCAAGCTCTGATCGTGTGGCCCATCCTTCGAGACGGACCTGACGGTCCTCCTCAGGATGAGGGAAGATGTGGTTCGATTACCTTGAGGACTGCTACCGCGTGAAAGCCTGAACATTGCCGGCGTCGACGTTGATGATGTTCCCGGTCGACTTGGCGGAAAACTCGGAGGCGAAAAAGTAGGTTGCCTCGGCGATGTCTTCCGGCAGCACGGACAGTTTCAGCAGCGAGCGCTGGCGGTAGTGTTCCTCCAGCTCCGACGTGTCCTTGCCGTAGGCTTCTGCGCGTTCCTTCAGCCAGTCACCGGACCAGATCTTGGACCCGCGCAGGACAGCGTCCGGATTGACCACATTGACGCGGATCCCTTCCGGAGCACCTTCCAGGGCGAGACAGCGGGCAAGGTGCAGTTCGGAAGCCTTGGCCGTGCAATAGGCGCTGGCGCCGGGAGACGCGGCGAGGCCGTTCTTCGATCCGATGAACACGATGGAGCCGCCGACCCCTTGCGTCTTCATGACCTTGAAGGCCTCACGGGACACCAGGAAATAACCGGTCGACAGGATCGACATGTTCCGGTTCCACAGGTCGAGCGTGGTGTCCTCGATCGGGGCGGAAGACGCGATGCCGGCGTTGGAAACGAGAATGTCGACACCGCCGAATTCCAGTGCAGCTCGGGCAAAGCTGTCTGCCACTGCGTCTTCACTGGTGACATCCATCGTCACCGTGCGCACGACGTCCCTGGAATAACGTGAGGTGAGATTGTCGGCGGCGGCCCCAAGTGCGTCCGCGTCGATGTCGGCCAGCACCACACAGGCGCCTTCGCGCAGGAAGCGTTCAGCGGTGGCCGAGCCGATGCCACCGGCGCCGCCGGTGACCAGCGCGATCTTGCCTGCAAGGCTCTTGGGTTTGGGCATGCGCTGCAGCTTGGCTTCCTCCAGAAGCCAGTATTCGATGTCGAAGGCTTCCTGTTCCGGCAGGCCGCGGTAGGTGGAAACGCTGGAAGCGCCGCGCATGACGTTAATGGCGTTGGTATAGAATTCGCCGGAAATGCGTGCCGTCGCCTTGTCCTTGGCGAAGGTGATCATGCCAACGCCCGGCACCAGGTAGACAACGGCGTTCGGGTCGCGAAGGGCGGGGCTGTCGTCGTGCTTGCAGCGCTCATAATAGGCCGCATAGTCGTCACGGTAAGCTTCTGCAGCCTGACCGAGCCCGGCAAGCGTTGCCTCGATGTCCGGGGTCGCGGGATCGAAATCGACCACGAGCGGGCGGATCTTGGTGCGCAGGAAATGATCCGGGCAGCTTGTGCCGAGGGCGGCAAGGGCTTCCATGTCATTGGCGCAGACGAATTCCAGCACAGCGTCGCTGTCGTCAAAATGACCGACCATATGCTGCTTGCCGGAGACCATCCCCCGGATTGCAGGCATCAGGCGGGCGGCAACGGCGCGCCGGTCGGATGGGGCCAGGGCGCGGTGTTTCGAGCCGCCGAAAGCATCTCTTCCTGCCGTCTTTTCCTCAAACCAGGCAATCGCCTTGTTGATGATTTCCAGTGTGGTTTCGTAGCAGGTCCTGGCGTCGTCAGCCCAGGTAAAAAGGCCATGGCTTTCCAGAACGACCCCGCGGGCCTCCGGATTTTCCAGGCAGAATTTTTCCAGCCACAGGCCCAGTTCATAGCCTGGACGCTTCCAGGGAAGCCAGCCGATGTCGGCGCCGAAAATTTCCTGCGTGATTGCCTTGCTGTCGCTTGCCGCTGCAATGGCGATGATTGCGTCCGGATGCATATGGTCGACATGACTTTTCGGCACATAGGCATGAAGCGGCGTATCGATGGAGGCGGCGCGCGGGTTCAGGTTGAAGGTGCAATGGGGCAGGCAGGCGACCATCTCGTCTTCGAACTCGACACCGCGATAGAGCCCTTTAAGTGCCCGCAGCTTGTCCATGTAGAGCGTCGCAAAACCATCCATCTTGATGGTGCCGACATCGCCGCCGGAGCCCTTGACCCACAGTACCTCGACCTGATCGCCGGTGAGGGGATCCTTTTCCATCGCCTTGGCGGAGGTGTTGCCGCCACCGTAGTTGGTGATGCGCTTGTCGGAGCCCAGGAGGTTGGAGCGATAGAGCAGCAGCTCCGCTTCGCTCATGCCGGAAGCCTTCTGGTCATCCCACAGGTTTGCAAGCCGGGAACCGGCAGCGGAATTCAACATCTTTTCCTCCCAGGTAAGCCTGACGGCTTGCGTCTCGTTGTCTAGAAACTCGCTTGAACGGATCAGGTTGTCAATCAAAAACGATCAATATCAATCATATTGCGCTGCAAAATGATCATTTTTGATTTTTTATGATTGACATTGACCGGTATTGGTGGAAACGTTTGATCAATGGGAGGACCAGATGCACGAGAAAGAACGCCACAGGATCATATTGTCCGCAGTCCAGGATCGTCCGGTCGTGACGGTGCAGGAGCTGGTGGCGTTGACGGATTCCTCAGAAGCGACCATCCGTCGCGACATTGCCCAGCTGCATGTGCAGAAGAAGCTGCGCCGCGTGCGGGGTGGGGCGGAGAGCATTCATCCGCCGCAATTCGTCGGGCTGGCGGGGCGTCCGTTCAGTGTCAACGAAACGATCAACATCGCTCAGAAACGCGCAATCGCGCAAAAGGCGGTGGAGCTGTGCGAGGATGGCGATGCCATCATCATCAACGGCGGCACAACCACCTTTCAGATGGTGCATCCGCTGGCAACCAAGCGCTGCCAGGTGTTCACCAACTCGTTTCCGATTGCCGAGCATCTCCTCAAGAATTCCAAGAACACCATCATGCTCTCGGGCGGGGTGATCTATCGCGAACAGAACATCATCCTGAGCCCCTTCGACAATGACGTGACCCGGAACTTCTACGCGACGCGCATGTTCATGGGCGCTCAGGGGCTTGGGCCGCTTGGGCTCATGGAGGCAGATCCGTTGCTCATTCAGGCCGAGCAGAAGCTGATCGGCCAGGCGGATGAACTGGTGGTTCTGGCGGATTCGTCGAAATTCAGCGCACGTTCCAGCCTGATCCTGTGCCCGCTCGAGCGGATTTCCACCGTCATCACCGATGACAGGATCCCCGACAGCGCGGCCAACATGCTGGAACAGGCCGACATCCATCTGATCGTGGCGGAAACAAGCGCCGCACAGACCAAGGCAACCTCGAACGGGTAGCCGGCACACTGTCCGGACCTTGGGAGGGGCCGGCAGCACTTTAGGGAGGAAGACCATGAAATTGCTCAAGTCACTTCTGGCGGCAACAGCTGTCGCCGCCGTCTGCATAGCCGCACCGGCCAGTGCCGCGGAAAAACGCATCGCCCTTGTCGTCAAGGCACTCGGCATCGGCTTCTTTGAAGCTGCCGCCAAGGGCGCTGAAGAGGCCGCCAAGGAACTCGGTGATGTCGAGATCATCTACACCGGCCCGACCGACACGACCGCAGAAGGTCAGATCGAGGTCATCAACGCGCTGATCGCCCAGAAGGTTGATGCCATTGCAATCTCCGCCAACGATCAGGACGCCCTGGTTCCGGCACTGAAGAAAGCCATGGACCGCGGCATTACCGTGATTTCCTGGGACAGCGGCGTTGCGCCGGAAGGTCGCCAGCTTCACCTCAATCCGTCGTCCAATCCGCTGATCGGCAACATGATCATCAAGCTGGCCGCCGATCATCTGCCCGATGGCGGTGATGTCGCCGTCCTGTCCGCGTCCGCAACGGCCACGAACCAGAACATCTGGATCGAGGAAATGAACAAGGTGAAGGACAATTATCCGGGCATCAACGTGGTCGCCACCGTCTATGGTGATGACCTTGCCGACAAGTCCTACCGTGAAGCCCAGGGCCTGATGCAGACCTATCCGGACCTGAAGGCGATCATCGCGCCGACGTCCGTGGGCATCGTTGCCGCAGCTCAAGCGGTCTCCGACGCCGAAAAAGCCGGTCAGGTCAACGTGACCGGGCTCGGCCTGCCGTCAGAAATGGCTGGCCACATCGCATCCGGTGCATCCAAGTCGTTCGCGATCTGGAACCCGATCGATCTCGGCTATTCGGCTACCATGCTGGCCTACAACCTGTCCACCGGCGCCGCGGAAGCAAAGCCGGGTGCGGAAATCCCGATGGGACGTATGGGCACGCTGACGCTCAACGACAGCAACGAAGGCGCGATGGCGGACCCGTTCGTCTATGACAGCTCCAACATCGACGACTTCAAGGACATTTTCTAAGCTGGTCGCCAGGACCGGACGATAGAAACATGTCAGACCCGGTGCCATGCGCACCGGGTCTTTGAAACCAGCAACGAAACTCCAGGCTCCGGGAAATGGTCATGCTTGCGAACACGCAGGGCATAGCGGATACGCATCCGCAATCGGAAGACGGCGCGGGGCCGGTACTGACGCTCAGCGGTATCTCCAAGTCGTTCCCGGGCGTGAAGGCGCTTTCCGAAGTATCGCTGGAGCTGTTCCCGGGGGAAGTTACTGCCCTGGTGGGGGAAAACGGCGCGGGTAAATCCACCATCGTGAAGATCCTGACCGGCATCTATCAGCCGGACGAGGGCGCAATCGCGATCAACGGCACACCGGTTTCCTTTCCCACTGCCCAGGACGCGGGCCGGGCAGGGGTGACGGCGATCCATCAGGAAACCGTCCTTTTCGATGATTTGTCGGTGGCGGAAAACATTTTCATCGGCCATGCGCCGAAAACCCGTTTCGGGCTGATCGACCGCAAGGAAATGCTGCGCAAGGCACAAGCGCTGCTTGACCGGATCGGCGCCAGGATCGATCCGAATGTCACGCTGAAGGATCTCGGTATTGCCAACAAGCACCTGGTGGCGATTGCTCGGGCGCTCTCCATCGACGCCAAGATCGTCATCATGGATGAGCCGACCGCCTCGCTCTCCCACAAGGAAATTGAGGAAACCTACGAGCTGGTGGAACGCCTGAAGGCGGAAGGCAAGGCGATCCTCTTCATCAGTCACAAGTTCGACGAGATTTTCCGCATCGCGGACCGCTACACGGTTTTCCGGGACGGCCAGATGGTCGGCAAAGGCAAGATCGAGGCTGTTTCCGAACAGGAGCTGGTCAAGCTCATGGTCGGCCGGTCGGTCGACCAGGTTTTCCCGAAACGGGCACCGCAACTGGGTGAGGAAGTGCTGAAGGTTGTCGGCTATTGCCACCCGACGGAATTCGAGGACATCGGCTTCACGCTTCGTGCGGGAGAGATCCTTGGTTTTTACGGCCTTGTGGGGGCCGGGCGCAGCGAATTCATGCAGGCGCTGTTCGGCGTGACCAGGCCTTCCAAAGGGGCAATCCGGATAGACGACAGGATCGCCGTCATTCGCGATCCCAACGAGGCCATCCGGCAGGGCATCGTCTATGTCCCTGAGGACCGAGGCAAACAGGGCGCGATCAAGGGCCTGCCCATTTTCCAGAATGTCTCGCTGCCGTCGCTCAAGGAAACCTCACGCAAGGGGTTCCTGCGGCTTGCGGAGGAATTCAAGCTGGCCCGTGACTACACGCGGCGGCTGGACTTGCGCGCAGCAGCTCTTGACCAGGATATCGGCGAACTGTCCGGCGGCAACCAGCAGAAGGTTGTCATCGCCAAATGGCTTGCGACCAAACCTCGGGTGATCATCCTGGATGAACCCACCAAGGGCATCGACATCGGGTCCAAGGCCGCGGTGCATGAATTCATGGCGGAACTGGCCGCCGAAGGTCTGGCGGTCATCATGGTGTCGTCCGAAATTCCCGAAATTCTCGGCATGTCCGACCGGGTGATTGTCATGCGGGAGGGGCGTATCGCCGCCGAATTTGAAGGCGCTGACCTGTCGCCCGAACATCTGGTGCGGGCGGCTGCCGGCATCACGGAGGTGCGCACATGATCCGCTCGCTGATGAAATCGCGCGAGACCATTCTCGCCGGAGCTATCCTGGTTCTGGTGTTGGCCATTGCCACTCGCTTTCCCGGCTTCGTCGCGCCGTCCAACCTGGCGAATGTCTTCAACGACACGGCTCCGCTGATCATTCTGGCACTCGGCCAGATGGTGGTGATCCTCACCCGGTGTATCGATCTGTCCGTTGCCGCGAACCTGGCGCTCACCGGCATGGTGGTCGCCATGCTCAACATGGCCATGCCCGGTCTGCCGGTGCCGGTTATCCTGGCCCTGGCGATCTGTCTTGGGGCCTTGATGGGGCTTGCAAACGGACTGCTTGTCTGGAAGCTGGATATTCCGCCCATTGTCGTCACCCTTGGCACCATGACCATCTACCGGGGCATCATCTTCGTCATTTCCGGTGGGGAGTGGATCAACGCCCATGAGATGAGTGACGCCTTCAAGGCCTTCCCGCGTGAGGTCATGCTCGGTCTGCCGGTTCTGTCGTGGATCGCGATCGCCGTCGTGATCGGGTTTATCGTTCTGGTCGGGCGGACACCACTTGGCAGGGCTTTCTTTGCCGTTGGCGGCAATCCGCACGCGGCGGTCTATACGGGCATCAATGTCGGCCTCACCCAATGCGCGGCCTATGTCATTTCCGGCGCGCTTGCCGGTCTCACCGGCTATCTCTGGGTTGCCCGCTATGCCGTTGCCTATGTCGATATCGCCGGCGGTTTCGAACTTGAGGTGGTTGCGGCCTGTGTCATCGGCGGGATCTCGATTGCCGGCGGCATCGGGTCTGTCGGCGGGGCTCTGCTCGGTGCGCTGTTCCTCGGTATCGTCAAGAACGCCCTTCCGGTGATCAATATCTCACCCTTCTGGCAACTCGCGATTTCCGGCAGCGCAATCATCATCGCCGTAGCCTTCAACGCCACGTCCAACCGGACCAAGGGC
Source organism: Labrenzia sp. C1B70 (assembly GCF_000475395.1). Taxonomy (NCBI): domain Bacteria; kingdom Pseudomonadati; phylum Pseudomonadota; class Alphaproteobacteria; order Hyphomicrobiales; family Stappiaceae; genus Labrenzia; species Labrenzia sp. C1B70. The sequence continues at coordinate 315,525 of NZ_AXCE01000012.1, read as the reverse complement.
CGGGTGATCCTGAAAAAAGCGGAGCACGCAGCATGAGCCTCGCCACCCCAGACACCGGCGCGCAGGGGCGTCAGATTCCGGACAGGCTGAAGTCGCCGCTGCAGCGGTTTCTGGTGAACTGGGAACTGCTTCTGCTGGTGGTTGCCGTCGCCGTCTTCACGCTAAACAGCTTTGCCTCGCCTTATTTCCTCGACCCGTGGAACCTCTCCGACGCGACCTTCAACTTCACCGAAAAGGCGATGATTGCCTTTGCTATGGGGCTATTGATCATTTCCGGCGAGATCGACCTTTCGGTTGCCTCGATTATCGCGCTTTCGTCCACGGCCATGGGCTTTGCCGTCCAGATGGGGGCCGATACGCCGGTTCTGGTGATGATCGGCCTCGGCACAGGGCTGTTGTGCGGTGCCTTCAACGGCTTCCTGGTGACCGGCTTCGGCCTGCCGTCCATCGTGGTGACCATCGGCACCATGAGCCTGTTCCGCGGCATTTCCTATATCGTGCTCGGCGACAAGGCCTACACCGGCTATCCATCCGACTTTGCCTTTTTCGGTCAGGGCTACGTCTGGTGGGTGATCTCCTTCGAGTTCGTCCTGTTCGCACTGCTCGCCATTGTTTTCGCTGTCATTCTGCACAAGACCAACTTTGGCCGCGCGGTCTATGTTGTCGGCAACAATCCGGTCGGTGCGCTTTTTTCCGGCATTCGCGTGCCGCGGGTCAAATTCGCGCTTTTCCTGCTCACGGGGCTTATGTCCGGTGTTGCCGCCATCTGCCTGACCTCGCGCCTCGGGGCGACAAGACCGTCGATTGCCTTCGGCTGGGAGCTTGAGATCGTGACAATGGTGGTGCTGGGCGGCGTCAATATTCTCGGTGGCTCCGGCTCCATTCCGGGCGTGGTGATCGCTGCCTTTGTGATGGGCATGGTCACCTTCGGGTTTGGCCTGCTCAACGTACCGGGCATCGTCATGTCGATCTTCATCGGTCTGCTGCTGATTGCCGTCATTGCCTTGCCGCGCATCGCCCACCGGGTTCTCGCAAAGCGGAAGGCCTGAACCATGGAAAAATATGCCTTCAAGATGAAGCTCAATCCGGGCATGGAAGCGGAATACCGGAAGCGCCATGACGAAATCTGGCCGGAACTGGTGGCCTTGTTGAAAGACGCAGGCATCAGCGACTATTCCATTCATCTGGATCCCGAGACCGACATCCTCTTCGGCGTGCTTTGGCGCCAGAATGGCCACAAGATGGACGATCTGCCGAACCACCCGGTGATGCGGAAATGGTGGGCACATATGGCCGATGTTATGGCGACCAAGCCGGACAACGAACCAGTTGCAATACCGCTCACAACCGTCTTTCACATGGATTGAGCGTTGATGGCAGCGATCCGGAATGTGGGCGTCATCGATATCGGCAAGACCAACGCCAAGGTCGCCGTGGTCGATCTGGACCAGCGTAGGGAGCTTGGGGTCCTGACGCGGCCCAACTCGGTCCTGCCGGGACCGCCCTATCCGCATTTCGACCTGGCAGGCCACTGGGATTTCATCTGCGACGCGCTGGCGGAGCTGCACAAGGCCCATGGTATCGATGCCCTGTCGGTGACGACACATGGTGCCAGCGCCGTTCTTCTGGACGCGGAAGGGAACCTTGCCGCGCCGATGCTGGACTATGAATTCACCGGCCCGGACGACCTGGCGGCCGCCTATGATGCAATCCGGCCGGACTTCGCGGAAACCGGGTCACCCAGGCTCGGCATGGGCCTCAATCTGGGAGCGCAACTCCACTGGCAGCTGAAAACGGACCCGGGTCTGCTTGACCGGGTGGCGACAGTTCTGACCTATCCGCAATACTGGACCTTCAAGCTCACCGGCGTTCTTTCCAACGAGGTGACTTCGCTCGGCTGCCATACCGACCTGTGGTGTCCGTCCGAAAACCGGTTCTCCTCGCTTGTGGACCAGCTCGGTCTGGAGGAGAAGATGGCTCCCGTGCGCAAGGCGGGTGATCGTCTCGGGTCCGTCCTGCCGGAGGTTGTGGCCCGGACCGGATTGCCGAAGGATATTCCGGTCGCCTGCGGCATTCACGATTCCAACGCTTCGCTTTATCCGCATCTGATCCTGCGACAGCCTCCGTTTTCGGTCGTCTCTACCGGCACCTGGGTGATCGTGCTGGCGATAGGAGGCGGCCGGGTGCTCCTCGACCCGTCCCGCGACACGCTGATCAACGTCAACGCTTTCGGTGATCCTGTGCCTTCGGCAAGGTTCATGGGGGGACGTGAGTTCGACATGATCCTGAAGGGACGTGAGAAGGGCTGTTCGGAAGAACAGATTGATACCGTGCTTTCTCGCGAGATCATGCTTTTTCCCGCTGTCGACCCACGCTCCGGCCCTTTCCAGGGCAGCGAGTATCATTGGAGCGTGGATGAGACGCTCCTGAGCGACGGCGAATGCTTTGCGGCTCTGTCCTTCTATCTGGCGCTGGTGACGGCAGAGTGCCTGGCGATGACCGGTGCAGAAGGTCCAATTGTTGTGGAGGGGCCGTTCGCTCAGAACGGGCTTTACCTTGACATGCTGGAGGCTGCGACCGGGCGGCCGGTTGAAGCATCGGCAGGGTCGCTCACTGGAACCAGTATCGGCGCCGCGTTGCTGGTAGCAGACGGTGATACGGAAAAACGGCCGCAGGCTGGCCCACGCGGACGCGGCGGCGAACGTCTCTCTCGGCTGAAGCAATACGCTGGGAAATGGCAAGAACAGCTCCAGTGAGCGAACTGCCATCCCCTGATACGCACGGCTTTTCCCTTTTCCCGGCAGCCTTGATCCGCTATGTCAGCGCAAAGAAAGCGAACCCAACAAGCCGCCGAGCTTCTCAAATGAACGATATTGCCGACAGTACCGACATCGACGTACCCGCGTTGCTTCGCAATGCACCTGCAAGCGTCGAGTTCAAGAAGCTGAGAAAGCGCCTTTTGCGCCAGGCGCGTGAGGCGATTGCCGATTTCGGGATGCTGCCGGAAGGGGCTTCCCAGGAAAAGCGGCCGAAGTGGCTGGTCTGCCTGTCAGGTGGCAAGGACAGTTACACGCTGCTGGCGGTGCTGATCGAACTGAAATGGCGTGGTCTGCTGCCAGTCGACCTGATCGCCTGCAATCTGGATCAGGCTCAGCCCGGTTTTCCGGCGGACATCCTGCCGAAATTCTTCGAGGACAACGGTATCGAGCACATCATCGTGCGCGAAGACACCTATTCCATTGTCACCGACAAGATCCCCGAGCACCGCACCTATTGTTCGCTGTGTTCGCGCCTGCGCCGCGGAATTCTTTATAGGATCGCACGGGAGCAGGGCTGCGAGGCCATCGTGCTCGGCCATCACCGGGAAGATATTCTGGAGACGTTCTTCATGAACCTCTTCCACGGTGGCCGTCTGGCCTCCATGCCGCCCAAGCTGATCAACGACGAGGGGGATCTTCTGGTGCTCCGCCCGCTTGCCTATTCTGCTGAAAGCGACATCGCACGCTTTGCCAATGGCATGCAGTTCCCGATCATTCCCTGCAATCTCTGTGGCTCGCAGGACGGTCTGCAGCGCGAGGAAGTCAAACGCATGCTGCAGGGCTGGGAAAAGGCAACACCCGGCCGCCTTGGCGTCATGGCCCGCGCCCTCGGCCACACCCGGCCGTCGCATCTCCTCGACCGCTCGCTCTACGACTTCGTCAACCTGCGCCCTGCCGAGGGCGGGGTAGAGGTGAGCGGCGAAGCCGAAGAGCCCTGTGGCGCAAGCCTGGCGATGACGGCAAAGCTGTTCGCAGCGGAGTGACCTTCTGAGGCGCATCCGCGGTAACAACGGCGTTCAGATAGCCCTATTCCTTATCCCCCACGCTCCCCGTCATTGCCGGACTTAATCCGGCAATCCACTCCGCGGCCTTTCCAAATGGATAGGCGTTGCCGTGTCGTGTTGCATCGGCACGGATGCCATGGTCGAGCCATGGCATGACGAGGGTGTGGCACGGAAAGGGATGATCTCGCAGCTCAGCCTGCTCCGTCATTGTCACACGTCCTTGGCTTGTCATCCCGGTTTGTCGCACGAGCGACAAGACCGGGATCCAGTATGCCTTGCGATTGGACTTCTAAAAAGAAATGTATTTCAATATCTTATCGGTTTTTCGCTGGGGTGAGGCCTGTGAGCGCGGAGACGTGCATCTATTGAAAACGATATGAGCCTCTTGCCCACTTCCAGCGCGCAGGTGAGCGTTTGACCTGACCGGAATAGCCACCGGCCTATGCTGCAAACAGGTCTCGCAGCCAGGTTTCCACCCGTTGAACCGCCGGTTTTCGCGGAGAGGAATTGTCCCGGTTCAGCAGGTAATGGGTGCGCATGGAAGGCAGCCCCGGGTCCAGAGGGGTCGTCAGCCGTCCGCTTCCCGCCAGCCGGGCTGCAACCTTGCCCAGCAGCAGGGCGACACCGCCGCCGGCAGCCGCCAGTTCAACCGCCGCGAGGGAGGTGTCGACGGTGACGCCCGAGTGTCCGGATGGCTGCGTGAGGGACTGAGCTTCGAAAAAACGTGGCCAGTGATCGTCGAAGCCGAGAATGTGAATGCGTGGAAGATCCATCAGATCCGCCGGTTCCTTCAATCTTTCGGCTAGCGCTGGATGACACACCGGCACGATCTTTTCCGGTCCCAGCGGTTCTGCATGCACACCGGGCCAATTGCCTGTGCCGAGGCGGATCTCGATGTCGGTGCCGGTCTCAAGGGCCGTGTCGGCCCAGATTGCCGACAAGAGCCGGATGTCCAGTTCAGGATGGGTCTTCTGGAACTCCGCCAGGGCAGGGGCGATGATGAGAACAGTTTCGGAAATCGGAGCGCGAATGGTTACGGAGCCGGCCGTTCGGTTGCCGAAGAGCCTGTCCGTGGATACGGCAAGGTCCTGCAAGGCCTTGCGTACCGACGGCAGATAAGCCCGGCCGCTGGCGGTAAGCTCCAGCTTTCGCGTCGTGCGTTCGAAAAGCTGATGGCCGAGCTGGCTTTCCAGTGCGCTGATATGCGTGCTGACAGCGGCCTGGGTGAGGCCGAGTTCCGCGCCCGCTGCGGTGAAGCCGCCCAGCCGGCTGACGGCTTCGAAGCTTCTCAGCCATACGAGATTGGGGAGTGCCGACATTCTCTTCATTCATAAAAATAGTTTGGTAATTGGCCGAATTAATATCATTTCTCTATTTTATAGGCGAGGCGCAAAGTGAGGGCATCAAACCCTGTTTCACGAAAGGCGCTTCTCATGCAGGTCGGTTTCATCGGATTGGGCAATGTCGGCGGCAAACTGGCTGGCAGCCTGCTGCGCAACGGTCTTGAGGTCATGGTGCTGGACCTCAATCCGCTGCTTATGGAAAGCTTTGCGGCCAGGGGAGCCCTACGCGGCCAAAGCCCGAAGGAGCTTGCAGAAAGCTGCGATGTCGTCATCACCTGCCTGCCCAGTCCGGCAGCCTGTGCTGCGGTCGTGGAAGGTCCGGACGGTATTCTGGAAGGTATCGGCCCGGGCAGGATCTGGGCGGAAATGTCGACAACGGATGCCGGCGAAGTGCGCCGTCTGGCAGGGCTTGTTGTCGCCAGAGGCGCGGAGGCGATCGAATGCCCGGTTTCGGGCGGCTGCCACAGGGCTGCTACCGGAAATATCTCGATCTTTGCCGGGTGTCCGCGGGAAACCTTCGAGCGCATGCTGCCGCTCCTGACCGTTCTGGGGCGGCGCGTGCTGCACACCGGCGAGATCGGCTCGGCATCTGTTCTGAAAGTCGTCACCAACTATCTGGCAACGGCCAATCTGGTGTCTTTGGTCGAAGCGCTGACCACCTGCAAGGCAGCCGGAATGGATCTTGGCACGGCTTACGAGGCAATCCGGATTTCCTCAGGTAACTCGTTCGTCCATGATACGGAGAGCCAGGTCATCCTCAACGGCTCGCGCGACATTTCCTTCACCATGGATCTTGTTGCCAAGGACATCGGCCTGTTCCAGAAAATCGCAGACGATCATCAGGTTCCGCTGGAAGTGTCGCCGCTTCTCAACCGGATTTTTGCAGACGGGATCAACCGCTATGGTCCGCGGGAATTGTCGCCCAACATCATCAAACGCCTTGAAGATGCAACCGGTCTTGATATCCGGGCACCGGGTTTTCCGGATGAGATGGTTGACGAGGAGCCGGAAGAAGCCGGATATGAGGTTACGCCAAGAAGTGGCGACGACATGAAACTGAACAGACGGGAAGCAGCAGGCGGATGATTGAAAAGCGGCAGTTCTATATCGGTGGATCCTGGGTCGATCCGGTCGAGGCAAAAACGCTCGAGGTGATCAACCCGGCGACGGAAAAGCCGGTTGCCGTGATCTCCCTGGGCAGTGCCGCCGATGTGGACAAGGCGGTTGCTGCAGCCAAGGCCGCATTTGCCGATTGGTCTGAGACAAGTGTCGAGGAACGTGCCGCACTTCTTGAGCGTGTCATCGCGATCTACCAACGCCGGTCGGAGGAAATGGACGAAGCGATCCGGCTTGAAATGGGGGCACCGCGCAGCTTTGCGCGCGGCAGCCAGACGCCTGCCGGATCCGGCCACCTGGAAGCGACGCTTGAAGCTCTGAAGCATCATGTGTTCGAACGTCCGAGCCCGCGAGGAGGCAGCGTGCTGCGGCACGAGCCGATTGGCGTTTGTGGCTTGATCACACCCTGGAACTGGCCGATCAACCAGATTGCGGCAAAGGTCGCGCCGGCGCTTGCCGCTGGTTGCACCATGGTGCTGAAGCCAAGTGAAATTGCGCCTCTCTCAGGGCTTCTCTTCGCCGAGATCCTGGATGAGGCCGGCTGCCCGGCTGGTGTTTTCAATCTGGTAAATGGCGATGGACCGGGCGTCGGATCTGCAATGTCCTCGCATCCGGATATCGACATGATGTCCTTTACCGGTTCGACCCGTGCCGGCGTCGCGGTCAGTCAGAATGCTGCACCGACGGTCAAGCGTGTTGCTCTGGAGCTCGGCGGCAAGTCGGCCAACCTGCTCTTTGCGGATGCGGACCTGGAAACGGCCCTGCGCACGTCGCTGTCAGGCTGCTTTTCCAACACCGGTCAGTCCTGCGATGCACCGACCCGTCTGCTCGTGGAGCGAAGCGTCTATGACGAGGCTATTGCGCTTGCCGGAAAGATTGCGGCGGAAACCAAGGTCGGGGATCCGGCGGAGGAGGGAGATCACATCGGGCCGGTGATCAGTGACCTGCAATACGAAAAGATCCAGGGTCATATCGAGCGCGGTCTGGCAGACGGTGCCCGCCTTGTTGCCGGAGGTCCGGGCAAACCGAAGGGGTTCGAGACAGGATATTTCGTTCAGCCGACAGTCTTTGCCGATGTTACCAACCAGATGTCGATTGCCCGTAACGAGATCTTCGGGCCCGTGCTGGTGATGATCCCGTTCGACACGGAAGAGGAGGCTGTCGCGATTGCCAACGATACGCCTTACGGCCTTGCCGCCTATATCCAGACCGGTGATCCGGAACGGGCGAAACGCGTAGCCCGCAAACTGCGCGCGGGCAGCGTCTATATCAACGGCAACAGCCCGGACTGGGATGTGCCGTTCGGTGGTTACAAGCAGTCCGGCAATGGCCGCGAATATGGCGAATTCGGCCTGGAAGACTTTCTGGAACTGAAAGCCATTACAGGCTGATACCAGGCAGCGGACGCACCAGCCATTGCTGATGGCTGGAGATGGCGAAGGGACCGGCTGGCCGGCCCCTTTTCCGCAAGCGTGTCTTGAACCTTACAAAACGACGATCTGGGATCCGTCAGCAACCCGGCTGTAAAGATCGATGACGTCCTGGTTGATCAGGCGGACACAACCACTGGAAACGGCAGAACCGATGGTCCAGTATTCGCCCGTGCCGTGGATACGGTAGAGCGTATCCTTGTTGCCCTGGAAGATGTAGAGCGCTCTTGCACCCAGCGGGTTTTCGATGCCCGGGGGCATGCCGCCGTTACGCCAGCTCCATTTTTCCAGTTCCGGCTGCCGCTGGATCATCTCTTCCGGCGGTGTCCATTTGGGCCAGGCGGCCTTGCGGGCGATCCGCGCCCGGCCGGACCATTCGAACCCGGCACGACCAAGGCCGACGCCGTAGCGCATCGCCTTGCCGTTTTCCTGGACGAGGTAGAGGTAGTAGTTGCTGGTATCGACGACCAGCGTACCGACCTTCTCGCTGGTCTGATAATCGACCTGTTTGCGGTAGTAGCGTTCCGGTACCTTCTTCAAATCCGGAGCAGGGATCGGAAACTGCTCTTCCGGCATCGCACGGTACATGGCAAGGACGGACGGATCCTGCCAGGGGGCAAGTGGCTGCTGGGGAGCGGTCGTCATACAGCCGCTGACGGCGAGCCCTGTAAGGCTCGCCGACCCGGCAAGAAATGATCTTCTTGTAAGGTTCGTCATTTGAAGGCTACTGGCCTGTTTCTAGATAAGGGACGGGAGGATCGGCCGGATTCTGGCCGAGGGTGTAAACCGTGTATTGCGCCGTCGGGTCGTCGCCCATGCCGAGCGACCCCTGGGGCATGCCGGGAACCGCGATGCCGCGAATGTCCGGACGCTCCGACAGCATTTTTTCAACCGCTTCCAGCGGCACGTGTCCTTCGATGATGTATTTCCGGTCACCGCCGGTCACCGCCGTGTGGCAGGCCTGCATGTCATCCGGAATGCCTGCCTGCGCCTTGATGGAGCTCAGGTCTTCCATATCGTGAACGGCGACCTTGTAGCCGGCAGCCTCGACAGCCTCGGTCCACAGCTCGCAACAACTGCACCAGGGTGACTTGTAGACCGTGATTGTGTTGTCTTCCGCAGCCCAGGCGACCGAGGACAAGGCCAGGAACCCACCTGCAAGTGCAAAAGCGAAAGGTCTCCTAGACATGGTCGGCCTCCTTTCGTGCGTGCGCATGGCACGGCTTGCCCATGACACGATGCAGAATCACATGCATGGCGACGCAGCCGAACATCGGCACCGCCAGCAGCAACGCTTCACCAGCCGTCAGTCCGGTCGGTGCGGAAACGATCAGCAGACCGGTCACCACCGCCATCAGCAGGCAGCAGCCGAACATGAAGAGATTGTTCCTGTTCAGATATTTCTGAGTTCGAAATGCAGGCGCGGCATAGGATGCCTGTGTACCGTTTTCCTGAAGACTCATGATTTTTTCCTGTCTTTCAGGCGAACTGTTCTCATGCCGGTCAATTGTGCCCCGGCAAGATGTCGTTCAACCTTCCAATAGTGTTGGCTAAGCCGGAACTTTGTGTTCCGTTGGATTGTCAGCCTTTAATGGGAGGTTGATCTTCCGCAGACGGCAGAGCGTCCGTCAGGACGGGAGGTGACGTGGTTTCCGGCCCGGTCACCGCGGATTGGAATTGCAGTGCCACAACGGAGAAATGAGACAGGCAATCCGGGCCGCACCCGAAGGGTTTGGTGGTTTTTCCGGTCTGGCTGTCCGGTTGGCAACATTGGGCATGATGCGCGGTAAATTGCACCTTCTTTGCGGCCAGGTCCGTTTCCACCGCCATCGAGCGTTCCAGAGCGCGAATGCTCTTTGGAACATGCGTGTAGGCTGCGGCGGTTGTGACCCCGGCAAAAAAGCAGATCAACAATGTGATCAAGACGTTGCGCATTCAATCTCAGTACCCGACAGGGGTCTCAATTTCCATACCTTGGCTGCTCACAAGCGCGTAATCGCGAATTGAGGTCAAACCGTGGCTTGCCCCGAAGTCTGCCCCGGGTACCACCTATGCGTTTTTTGCAAGTGTCGGCGACTGGGGCGCGCCACACAGGTGTGAGCAGAGGGGGCGCGTGCATGTGCACTGGACAGCTCGCCATGTGTTCCATATCTCTTTTTCATGACCGTGCACGCGCAGCAAACCTCGAACGACTACGGGATCCTTGTGGAACCGCTTGCCGGCGAAGTGACGGCCTGGCGGGGGGACCAGTTGCTGGCGCGGTCTTCAAAGGCACGGGTGATGTATGAAACCCGGCTTGCTCCTGCGATCTATTTCCCGCGCGACGACGTTCTGGCAGACCTCGAACCGGCGCCGGAGCGCAGAACCTTCTGCCCGTTCAAGGGAACGGCTAGCTACAGCCACGTCCGGGTCGGCAATGAAACGCTGGAGAACGGCGCCTGGAGTTATCTCAATGCGTTGCCGGAAGGTAAGGCTGTTGATGGCCTTGTGGCCTTCATGCCGGGTGTGGCGAGCCGGGTCGATTTTCAGGGCGCCCCGATTGATCCTCTGCCTGTCGGGAACATCACAGGGCCGACAGTCGATTGGCTGCTGCGCGAAGCCTGGGCCGCGAAAACGCCGGAAGAACTAACAGCCGCCCTCGGCCGGAAACTGGTGGAGGACGGGATAGCCGTCTGCCGAATCAGCATCCTGATATGGTCACTGCACCCGATGATTGCCGGCCGTCATTATGTGTGGACGCGCGACGACGATACCGTGCAGAGCTTTGCTCCGTCCTACGAGACACTGGAGAGCCCGGCCTTTCGCCTGAGCCCGCTTCAACATGTGGCCGACGGTTTGGGAGGCATTCGGCAAAAGATCGATTCGAACCCCGACGAGTTCAATTTCCCGATCATGGAAGACCTCAGGCAGCAGGGCGTTACCGACTACGTCGCCATGCCGCTGCCTTTTTCCGACGGGCGGATCAATGTGATGACCCTCGCTTCGGATCATCCTGCCGGTTTCACCACGGCAAACCTCGGGCTGGTGTTCGAATGTTCGGCCCTTATCAGCCGGCTATTCGAGGTGTTTGCGCTGACCTCCAATGCGACGTCCCTTCTGGAAACCTATCTGGGCAAGCGGACAGGCGCGCGGGTTCTGGGCGGCGATATCCGGCGCGGGGACGGCGATGTCATCGACGCGGCGATCCTGTTCTGCGACCTCAGGCATTCCACCAGGCTCGAAACGGAGCTTGGCCGGCAAGCCTACGTCGGTGAACTCAACCGGTTCTTCGAGGTCACGACCGACATCGTCAACGCGCATGAAGGCGAGGTCCTGAAATTTATCGGCGATGCAGTGCTGGCGATTTTCCCCGCGGGCGTCGGCCTGGAAGAGGCCTGCCGGCAAGCAGTTGCCAGTGCCGAGGAGATCGTTCGCCGTCTGAAGGTGCCAGACCCGGACACAAAGGGCATCTCCATGCACTGTGCCATCGGCATCGCCTTTGGTGAGGTCACCTACGGCAATGTCGGGTCAAGAGAGCGGCTTGATTTCACGGTGATTGGCCATGCAGCCAACATCGCGGCTCGACTTGGGGATTACGGCAAGGTTATCGGGCAGGAGATCGTTGCGACGGCGGAAGTGGCCCTGGAAGCAGGACTGCCTTCGATCCCGCTCGGATCGGTCGACCTGCACAATGTCGCCGGGCCTGTGGCAGCGCATGCGGTTACGACGTTGGATGACTGAGCAAGAGACCTGAATTCTTCAAGTCGGCCAGCTTGCAAAGACCTTTGCCGCTCTTGCTTCGGAGATCTTTTCGGGGAGCGGCAGCGTTTCAGGGGATGCCTGTCACCATCTGCCAAGCGGTGAGCGAGCGAACGCTCAGCTTGAAGCGCGCCGGAATTCAGCGGACGGTGTGTTCTCCGTCAAACCCGCCCATCGGCTGGTTGCGGACAAGGATTACGAGGCCTTCCTTGCTGGGCTCGGCATCCTTCAGTGCAACACCGCCGTAGTTGGCGCAAAGTTCTTCGGCACTCTTGGCTTTGGCTGGTGTAAACATGGTGAGCGCCTGGCAGTCGACGCGGCGCAGTTCGCCATCGGTCTTTACGCCACCGGACATGACGATTCCGGCTCCGACAAGTGCCAGAACGAAAGTGGAGGTGGCAGCAACTGCAATCTTGTTCATTGTCCCCGGTCCCATTTCCCGGCTCCGTTGTTTGATGGAGCCCTGCGATATGGTCGGAGAATGGCGGAACGCACCTGTACTCACCCTGAAATCCGCATTCACCTTGCGTTCAGCTTAGGTGATTCGGCAATTTTTGCCGAGATGGCGCCTGCATTCGACCGCAATCGATTCCGGTTAACATTGGATAAAGTGCAAGTCCAAGTGGTTTTGACGGGGTTTGAGCCCGATTGGCATCATTCTGATTTACCCGGCGAATGGTTCCGGAGTGCCTTATGGCACCCGTCATTCCGGACAAGTCCGGAGAAGCTGCGCGCCGATCCGGAAACCAGATGTCATCGTGAGCAAAGTGAACTCTTTATTTCAATGGAAGGCCGCGCCCCCGGCGCGAAATATGTCTGGATTCCGGATCGGCGTTCGGCGTTCGGCGTTGCCTCACTTGTCCGGAATGACGGGAAGGTGAGGCGCAACTCAACACGCCCAAAAGCGCATCTTGAACCGTCGCCCGGCTCTCCATTTCCGGATTATTACCATTGCAGCACCCTGAGACACGAAAAAGGGGCGGTAGAACCGCCCCTTGAAAGCCTCGATCGGAACTTGCAGCCGGCTCAGGCGGTCTGCTGAGTGGTCTCGATACCTTTTTCGGTGAGAAGGCCCTGCAGTTCCTGGTTCTGGAACATTTCGCGGATGATGTCACAGCCGCCGACGAATTCACCCTTCACGTAAAGCTGCGGAATGGTCGGCCAGTTGGTGAATTCCTTGATGCCCTGGCGCAGATCGTCGTCTTCCAGAACGTTGATGCCTTTGTAAGGAGCGCCAACATAGTCAAGGATCTGTACGACCTGACCGGAAAAACCGCACTGCGGGAAGTTCGGCGTGCCTTTCATGAAAAGCACAACGTCGTTGGTGTCGACTTCGTTCTTGATCCAGTCCTGGATGCTCATGGGTCCGTCCTTTGTCTCTTTGCCGCCTATCTGGCGAGATCCGGCGGCAGATTCAAGTGCTCGCGCTGCCTGCGCGGCAATGTGTCAACTCAATCCGGTGCCTTGGTCTGAAGGGCGAGGGCGTGCAAAGCGCCGCCCATGTTGCCTTTCAGTGCCTCGTAAACCAGCTGATGCTGCTGCACGCGGCTCTTGCCCCGGAAGGATTCCGAGACAACATTCGCTGCATAGTGATCGCCGTCTCCAGCCAAATCCCGGATCTCGACCTGAGCATCGGGCAAAGCCGCCTTGATCAGGGTCTCGATCTCATTTGCGTTCATCGGCATCGTGCGTCCGTCCTGTTGTTAAGTTCCTGAAGGTCAAACGGCTTATGCCGTTGCCATGTAATTCGGGAACCAATCTTCGTGCGCTTTTTTCAAGTTTGCAACGGATATGGTGAGAATGCCCTCAACAGTCAAATCCGTGCCACCGGTGGTGCCGATTTGTTGAACGTCGATACCGCCGTCCAGAATGTCTTCCAGAACGGCTTCCACCTTGTCCTGGGAAACGGTGACGACGTAGCGTCCCTGGTCTTCACCGAAGAGCGCGGCATGGGCTGGACCATCGATCTTGACCGTTGCGCCGATGCCGCCGGACATCGCCATCTCGGCGAGAGCGACACCCAGGCCGCCGGAAGAAATATCGTGTACAGCCGTCAGACGAGCCGCGCCGATGAGCTGGCGAACCAGCGTGCCGCGGCGCTTTTCTGCCGCCAGGTCGACCGGCGGCGGAGCGCCTTCCTCGCGACCCAGAATATCTGCGAGATACTGGGATGCGCCCAGATGGGTGCCCTTGCCGCCGATGAGCAGGATTGCGTCACCTTCGTTTACGAAGGCCGCACCTGCGCGCACCGTGACGTCCGGAAGCAGTCCGACACCGCCAATGGCCGGGGTCGGCAGGATCGCTTCGCCATGGGTCTCGTTGTAGAGCGACACGTTGCCGGAAACGATCGGGAACTCGAGTTCCCGGCAGGCTTCGCCGATGCCTTTGATGCAGCCGACGAACTGGCCCATGATTTCCGGCTTTTCCGGGTTGCCGAAATTCAGGTTGTCGGTTGCAGCCAGCGGTTCGGAGCCGACGGCGGTCAGGTTGCGCCACACTTCCGCAACGGCCTGCTTGCCACCTTCAAACGGGTCCGCCTCGCAATAGCGCGGTGTCACGTCAACGGAGAAGGAAAGGCCCTTGCGGGTGCCTTCCACGCGGATGACACCGGCATCACCGCCCGGCGTCGCGGCCGAATTGCCCTGGATCAGCGTGTCGTATTGTTCATAGACCCAGCGGCGGGACGAGCCGTTGGCGTTGCCGACCAGGGTCTTGAGAGCTTCGGCATAGTCCGCCGGTTCCTCGATTTCGGACGCGGACAGAACGGGGCGCTTTTTCGGCTCGACCCAGGGACGGTCATATTCGGGAGCTTCGTCACCGAGTTCCTTGATCGGCAGATCGGCGACGACTTCGCCCTGGTGCTTGACGATGAAGCGCAGCGTGTCGGTGGTCTTGCCGACGATGGCGAAGTCGAGGCCCCATTTCTTGAAGATGGCTTCGGCTTCGTGTTCCTTTTCCGGACGCAGAACCATGAGCATGCGCTCCTGGCTTTCCGAAAGCATCATTTCGTAGGCGCTCATCTGTTCTTCGCGCACCGGAACCTTGTCGAGGTCCAGCTCGATGCCGAGGTCGCCGCTGGCGCCCATCTCGACGGCAGAACAGGTAAGACCGGCCGCACCCATGTCCTGGATGGCGATGACCGCGCCGGTTTCCATGAGCTCGAGGCACGCTTCCAGCAGGCATTTTTCGGTGAAGGGATCGCCAACCTGAACGGTGGGGCGCTTTTCTTCGATCGTATCGTCGAATTCCGCCGAAGCCATGGTCGCGCCGCCGACACCGTCACGGCCGGTCTTGGCGCCGAGATAGACGACCGGCAGGCCGACGCCTTCGGCCTTGGCCAGGAAGATCGCATCCGATTTTGCAAGGCCTGCCGCAAAGGCGTTGACCAGGCAGTTGCCGTTGTAGCGGGCGTGGAACTCGACTTCGCCGCCGACTGTCGGAACCCCGAAGGAGTTGCCGTAGCCGCCTACACCGGAGACGACGCCGGAGACGAGGTGACGGGTGCGCGGATGATCGGGTTCGCCGAAGCGCAGGGCATTCATGGCCGCAACCGGACGCGCGCCCATGGTGAAGACGTCACGCAGGATGCCGCCGACACCGGTCGCAGCGCCCTGATAAGGCTCGATGTAGGACGGGTGGTTGTGGCTCTCCATCTTGAAGACCACGGCCTGGCCATCGCCGATATCGACCACACCCGCGTTTTCACCCGGGCCCTGAAGCACGCGCGGACCTTCGGTCGGCAGGGTCTTCAGCCATTTCTTGGAGGATTTGTACGAGCAGTGCTCGTTCCACATGGCTGAAAAGATGCCCAGCTCGGTGAAGGTCGGCTCGCGGCCGATCAGTTCCAGGATGCGCTCATATTCATCCGGCTTCAGACCGTGGGAAGCAATCAGGTCGGGCGTGATCTTGATGTCGTTCGGGATCATGACGTTTCACTGTTTTTGGCCAGTGTTTCTGGCCAATGGGTGGGGCCGCGACGGCACGGGCAGACGATGATGCCGCCGTTTAGCAGATTGTCCCCCAATTTGGGAGCCTTGCGGTGCAAAGAAATTCGACAAATTTGATCGCGGGCGATGCGATTGGCCTTGCAGACGTTCTTCCACCTGACAGCACAGTGCATTCCAACCGGCGCAAGTTCGAATTCAAGCCCGGTACCAAGGGAAAATACGGTTCGTAAAAGTCTCACCGGCAAGCGGAGATGGCTGCAATGCGGGTGTTTCAGTGCATTTGGGTGCGGTCTTGACAGATTTGGACGATTGTCCTAATTCGATTTTAGGGCAATTGTCCTAATCATGCCGGGCGCGTTTGAATGTGCCTGTTCTGAAAACCGAAAACCCTGTCAGGCAATCCGTCCTGCTGAAACGTGGAGGAGCAATCCTCCGCGAACGGAATCGCCTTGCCGGTCGTTCCTGCATGCACGGGGTTTTGAGAGGAAGGAATTCCACTGGTGAAAGACTTGATGAATCAGACCCGAAAGCTTTTTGCCGCCACACTCATGGCCGCGACCCTTGCCGGTTCACCGGTTTTCGCGGCAGGCGATCAGGTGGGTGAAAGTCCATGGGGACCGGAAGACGAGATCGGCACGCTGAACATGATGAGCGATGCCTCTCGGTTGGAGATCTTGCAGCGCATCGATGCCGGCAGGATTTATGATCTCGGTGTGGATCTCTTTGTCGGCATGCCAGATTGTTGCAGTGCCGCCTTTGGAGATCCGACCTACCAGATGATGATGCTTCATACGCCGGCGCGCGGGGATGGCAGCAAGGAGCTCCTTTCGCATTCCAGCGAAGCGATTTCGATGAATACCCACACGGGAACCCATATCGACACGCTCAGCCACTTCGGGCTTCACGGGAAAATCTGGAACAACGTTAGCGCCGACGAGGCGCAGGGCGCGCGCGGGTGGGCGAAATCGGGTGCGGACAAGTATCCACCCATCATTGCGCGCGGCGTGCTGATCGATGTTGCGAGGGCCAGGGGTGTGGATGTGCTGCCGGCGTCCTACACCATTACGGTGGATGATCTGAAAACCGCGCTGGATGCGCAGGGAACCAGCTTGCAGGAAGGTGATGTGGTGCTCATTCGTACCGGCCAGATGCAGCATTGGCCGGACAGGTCTAAACTGGCGCTGTTCAGCCAGTCAGGGCTTGGCCTTGATGCCGCAAGGTGGCTGGCCGAGGAGCAAAAGGCGATGGTGCTGGGCGCGGATAACCTGGGTCTGGAAAGTTTCCCGTCCACCAACCCGGACAATTTCGCACCTGTTCATTCCTATCTGCTGGCGCAGAAGGGTGTCTCGTTTATCGAGCTCTTGTGGCTGGAAGACCTGGCAAGGGACGGGGTGCATGAATTTGCCTTCATCACCTCGCCGCTGAAACTGCGTGGCGCCACCGGCTCGCCGATCCGCCCGATTGCGGTCCCGATCAGAAGCAGTCGTTGAAGCTTTGCTTCTGCCCGGCGGAGCAAAAGCCTCCGCCGGCTTGGGCAGGCAGGAGAAGATCTTCCTTTTGCAGTAGGGCTGGCTTTTTTGAGGAGGTTCACCCGAGGGCGTTGTGGAGGACGTAACCTGTATAGCCGGCATAGGCCAGGAGCATGATGGCGCCCTCGCGCCGACAGATACGGCCCCCCGTCATGGCAAAGACCAGAAGGATCACTGTAGCCCCCAACAAGACCCAGATGTCGAAGCTCATGATTTCCTGCGGGACCTGGAGGGGGGTGATAACCGCGGTAATGCCCAGAATGCCCAGGATATTGAAGAGGTTGGAGCCAAGGATGTTGCCAAGAGCAATATCTGTCTGACGCTTGAGAGCTGCGATCACCGAGGTGACCAGCTCAGGCAGGGACGTGCCAACCGCGACGATGGTGACGCCGATAACCGCGTCGCTGATGCCCGCTGCCTGCGCAAGGCTGGTTGCCCCGGACACCAGAAAGTGCGCTCCGCCAAGGATCATTACCAGTCCGCCAAATGCCATCGCCAGATTGAGTAGCAGGTTCAGCTGTCCGGCTTTGGGAGCGACCAGCTGGACTTCCCCCCTGTGCAGCTCCGCCGAAGGCGTATGCGTGCCTTTTTCCATCCGGTAGGTGACAACAAGATAGACCGCCAGTGCGAGTATCAGGACCAGGCCTGCTTCCCGTCCAATCAAGCCGGACAATGCGAGGCCCGTGAAAGCGAGAGCTGCCAGAGCGTTGGCCGGACCGTCGCGCAGCAACGCTTTGGGGTCGACCAGCAATGGTGAGATGACGGCCGTCAGCCCCAGAATGAGCAGGATATTGGCGATGTTCGAGCCGGCGACGTTGCCGACCGCAAGGCCGGCAGACCCGTTGAGCGCCGCCAGCACGCTCGTCATCAGTTCCGGTGTCGACGTGCCGAAGCCCACAAGGACCAGGCCGATCAGAAGTTCGGAGATGCCGAAGCGCTTTGCAAGGCCGACAGAACCGCGCACAAGCACGTCACCACCGGCCACGAGGAGAACCAGGCCGAGCGCAATTTCAAAGACAGTCATTTTGGAGATCCCGAGGACACGTCGCTGGCAGATGGTGTGCCGGATTGCACCGCACAATGGCTCTTGAGGTGCCGCGCACACTTTTTTCGCGCGATAGCAAAAGGACTTCCCGCGGCGGCTACCGGTCTAGCCCTTTGGCGCCCTCCGGACATCCGGATTGACGTGATACCCGGGGCCGATGGTTAGCGGTTTTGCCGGCATCGCCTTTGGCGCAACGCTGGATTTGAGACCCTTTTCGTGGCGCTCTAGTTCCTCACCCGTCTTTGCGTCGATGACATGAAGAACTGCCGCATAGGTGCGTTCGGCTTCAACGTCGCTGAGGGACGGTGTTTCGAAGCTGTAGTTGCGCTTGGCGTGGGAAACGGCCTTTTCGACCTCGATCTTGCCACCTTGCGGGCTTTCAAACTCGGCAATGAGCCGGGTGCCAAGGGGCAGGGGTTTTACGAGGCCAACCGTAATGCCCGCCCGAATGTCGGCGATGCGATAATTGTAGATGAAGCCTCCGCCGGTGATTTCGGCGAAGCTGGCGCTTTCCAGGATGGACTGATTGTAGCGGTAGACGGTTCCGAAGACGGCAATGCAATAGACAGCCGCTGCCACGCCGGCCAGTTTCACCCACAAAGGCACAGACCCTGTCATCACAACCTCCCGGTAGTCTGTTCACATTGTCAGCAGCGCCGGTGCAGGACAAGGAAAACGTGTGTCCGGTATCAAGCGGTGCGAGGCAGGCAAACCGGCGTTTTGCTTACCTGCGGAGAGCGTTGCCGTTGCCATTGCGCCTCAGGCAGTCCTCGATCGCCTCGACGAACTCCGCACCGTAAAAGGACACCCGCCTTTCATTGCCGTTTCCCGTCACAAAAACTGAAAGCGTCAGCGTCGGCGCAAACCAGAGATCGCGGCGATATGCGTCCGAGACTGCGGTCCAGGGGATGAGTATCGGCTTGTGGCCGATCCTGAAGACAAAGATCGGGTACATGTGGAGCCCTGCATCGGACAGGGTCACATCCACGCTGTTGCTGTAGTTGCCGAAGAGACCGAAGCGGATGGTGCGCCAGCTCCAGGTGCGGCCTTCCGGCTTCCGGTTTGCCGGGTAGGCATTTGCCAGTCCCGCCCAGCCACCTGTATGGGCAATGACAAAGACGATCACGGACCAGAACAGGGCGAAGACGACTGCGAAGGCTGGCAGGATCAAGAAGAGCAAGCTGGTTTCAGACATGTTTCTCCGCCTTCAGAGGGTCGCTATTCGAAACTGTCGTAGCAGGCGCCGCTGTCCTCCAGCAAATTTTGCAGGATCAGCAGACCCTTCGCGGTTTCCTGGCGGGTCATCGGGTTGGTGATGCCGATGCGAACGCGGTGATAGACCTTGCCGGATCGGCCGGTCTTGAACTCGTCTTCATCGTCAATCAGCACATTGGCGGCAGCGGCCGCCGCCTTGAAAGTGCCGGAGAGCCAGGGTTCGGGAAGCTTCAGCCAGAGAAACGGCGCGTCGGCGGCGGCAAACATGTCGTAGGCGCCGAGATATTTCTGTACCAGTTCGAAACGGGCGGAGACTTCCGCGAGGATTTTCTGGCGGAATTCGTCGGCAGCGCCGGACAGAACCAGCCGGGATGACAGTTCCGACAGGAGAAAGGATATGCCGCCGGTCAGCATCTTGTGGGCGGTGTAGATCCGCTGTGCATGAGACAGCGGGCTGGAAACCCAGCCACCGCGCACGCCTGCCGTCACGGACTTGGACAGCGAGCCGACATGAAAGGTACGCTCCGGTGCCAGTGCGGCGAGCGGGGGCGGCGAGGTTTCGCGCAAGGAACCGTAGACCTCGTCCTCGATGATCCAGAGATTGTACTGGCGGGCGATGGTCACAATGTCCGCACGACGCTGTTCACCCATCATGCCGAGGGTCGGATTATGCATGGTCGGCATCACGAACAGCAGCTTCGGGTGTTTCTGTGCGCAGACCCTCGCGAGATCTTCGGGCAGGGGACCTTCGTCGTCCCGCGCGATCTGCACCGGCCTGCGGCCGGAGAGAGCCGCGCCACGGGCGATCGAGCTATAGGTCAGTTCCTCGAAAGCGACCTGATCGCCAGGTGCTGTCGTTGCCGCGATGATCGCCATGATTGCCGCCTGGGCGCCCGTCGTTGGCACGATGCTGCCTTCCGGCGGCTGCCAGCCGGCACGGGACAGCCAGATCCGCCCGGCCTGGCGCCAGCTTTCCGGCACGGAGCGGGTATAGCTGGCAATTTCGTAAGGGGCATCACGGGTGATGTCTGCCGTCAGCCTTCCGATGACGCCGGCCTGGCCGATCTCGGGAGCGGATGTGCTGTCGAAGCGGATTGCCTCCGGCGAAGGCACCATGACCCTGGTGCCGCCAAAGGCGACATCCTTAGGCATGTGCATCGCGCCCTGGGTCCAGGAAGAGGCGGACATGTCATGCGCGGCGGAGCCGTTGGTCTGCTGTGTCGGCCGGTCAAGGTTCGGTTTGGTGTCTTCTTCGAGTGACGGTTCATAGGTGCTGCCGAGCACGAATGTGCCGCGCCCGACTTCGCCGCTGACGAGGCCACGCTGTCGGATCAGGGCGTAGGCGCGTCCTATGGTGCCGACAGTGACACCCAGATCATACGCAAGGTCGCGCTGTGGCGGCAGTTTGGAACCGGCACCTAGCGCGCCAGTGGCAATATCCTCGGCGATGCGGTCCGCCAGCCGGATGTAGAGGGGCCCTTGGCCCTCGGGAATCTCTGGGTGCCAATTTGTCATGGTGACAATTTAATATATTGCATCCCGAATGGAGTCAATTCATATGATTGTAGCGCAACAATGCGCCCAATTGATGCAATTGTCACCCTGGAGATGTCTCAAATGAGTTCAATCGAAACAATATCCGGGCGCCCGATATCGCGGCTCCGGATTCCCGGCGGTTTTACCAAAACGGCTTTCAGCTATCTGAAGGATTGGTTTGTCAGGCGCCGGACCCGCCTGGAACTTCTGGAATTGTCAGACGCGGCCCTTGAGGACCTCGGACTGACCCGGGAAGCTGCGCTTGCCGAGGCAATGCGCCCCTTCTGGGATACCGAAAGCCGGCGCAAGGGCCGGTATTGATGCGGAGATCTTTGGCGATCCCACCAAACAAGGACCTGCTACCCCTGGCGAGTCTTTGTTGATGCCGGACACGATGCAGCCCGTGTCCGGCATCCTTGTTTTCAATTCCGTATCAAGGTGCCGTCAGACTGCACCGGTATATTCGCCGCGTGCCGGATAGTCGTTCTTCTGAACGAAATCGAGTGCACCGACCATTTCCTGGAAGTGCGGACGCACGAAAGGCATGGTCTGGACGGAGGCGAAATAGAGCGTGCCGTCCGGTCTGACAAGAAAGACACCCGGCTCGGAAAACAGCGCAGGCTCCTCGATGCCGATCGAGGTGGTGCCGCGGCTGGTTGAAACATAAAGTCCCCATTCCCTCGCAACACTCAGCGGCAGACCGTAGCCAAAGCGCAGATCCGCGTGGCCGACTTTTTCCGCCATCTTTTCCGCACGGTCCTTGTCGTCCGACGAAATTGCGATCGTCTTGACGCCCTTGGCCGCGAAGTCGGCGGTCAGACGGCCGAGTTCCTTAAGGTAAGTGGCGCAGATCGGACAATGAAGGCCGCGGTAGAACACTACCAGCGTTGCAAAGTCGGCGTTATCCTTGGACAGATCAAAGGTGCCGGAGCTCAGGGTTTCGACCGTGAGGCCGGGTACCGGTTGGCGTGGAACGAGCATGTTTTCCTCATTTGGCTAGGCAAGGCTTCACTTTTCCCTGCGGATGGCTGTAAGGTAGTGAACGCAAGCGCTATAAACATTCAAAAAATATGCTCAGGAGTACGGAAATGTCGGTCCCATATCGCACGTCCTTTAATGGAAGGCTGGACCGGCTGTCTTCGCTCATCGACCGGCTCCGCGTTCAGGTGGACATTTCACTGGCAGCGGACGGGAGCGAAAGCGATGCCAACCTGAGGGTCTATGACAGTCCTGAGAGAGGGCTGAGACTGGTTTTCTGCCCGGAGCGGGACGGATCTGCCGTGCGTGCCGGCATGGAAGCAGCCCCCGACGAAACGTCGCTTGTCGCTGCCCGGATCACGATATCAGGTGTCGGCAGGCAGCTGGTCAGTGCCTTGCCGGACTGCATTTCCGTGCCGATGTCGGAAGATCCATATCTCACCGCTGTCGTGACGCCGCTGATCGAGGAGGCGACTATGCCCAGGTGCGGTGGGCAGGCTGCCTTCCAGCGTTTGTGCGAAGTGGTGGTGATCCGTCTGCTGCGTCATGCCATGGAAGAAGGCAAGGCCGATACCGGCCTCCTGAACGGTCTTGCAAACCCGCGGATCGCAGCCGCTCTGGTGGCAATCCACGAGGTGCCCGGAGAACACTGGACGCTGGAAAAGCTGGCCGAGACCGCCGGCATGTCGCGCACCCAGTTCGCGGTGACGTTCAAGGAACTCGTCGGCACGACACCCATGGGTTATCTCTCGAACTGGCGGTTGGATATTGCCCGCTCGGAGCTGGAAACAGGCAGGCAGGTCAAGGCCGTCGCTAGCCTCTGTGGCTTCGCAAGTCCGGCGGCCTTTTCCAGGGCCTTCTCCCGCCGTTTCGGCTATTCCCCCAAACAAAAGCGCAGCCAGGCGGCCTGAACCGTCTGTTCGCTGAACCTCACTAGCCCCCGTTTTTGTCATCCCGGTTTGGTGCGCAGCGCCAAGACCGGGATCCAGTAGTCGTGGGAGCCGGCAGGATAATGCGATGTGACCGAGGCAGCCGGCTACTGGATCCCCGCCTGCGCGGGGATGACAAGGGAGGTGGAGGGCGGTTCGGGTTCGTGAGGTTCTGGCGGATTGGATCGCGAGTAGGTACCGCATTCACTCATCGATGGTCAGGCTACAGCGACTTTCCCAACCCGCTTGTCATCCCGGTTTGGCGCGGAGCGCCAAGACCGGGATCCAGTAGTCGTGGGAGCTGGCAAGATAATGCGATGTGACCAAGGCAGCCGGTTACTGGATCCCCCGCCTTCGCGGGGATGACAAGGAAGGTTAGGGCGGCTCGGGTTCGCGAGGTGCTGGCAGATTGGAGCGCGAGTAGGTACCGCATTCACACTTCGATGGTCAGGCTACAGCGACTTTCCCAACCCGCTTGTCATCCCGGTTTGGTGCGCAGCACCAAGACCGGGATCCAGTAGCTTTCAGGGCTGAACGAATGGGCAAAGCGGTCCAGGTAGCCGGTTACTGGATCCCCGCCTTCGCGGGGATGACAAGGAGGCTGGGGGTAGGGTGCGCCCGGCGCAGCGGAAATCAATGTGGACGGTACGAACCAACGCCACGTCGCCCAGTGCAGCTCAACCGCGATCCTGAACCGGTTTTTCCAGGGCGTAGAGTTCGTCGTTGATGTCGTCGACCTTGCGGGCGAGCAGCGCCTGGGCGTCCTTGAGGCCGAGGTTGTAGAACCTGGCCCCGAGGGATGGCGTCAGGAAATCGATCAGCAATTCGGCATCCATGTTGCCGATGTCGATGTCCAGGTCTGTTTCGAGATAATGCTTGATCTCGGAGGCGAGGCGGGTTCTGGCGTCCTTGTCGAGTGTCAGGTCCGTCATGTCCGCCTCCCGGATGGCTTCAGGCTGCTTCCAGCAGGCTTTCGAACAGGAGGCGCCCGTCGAGGCCGCCATTGAGCGGCTCGATCAGGTTTTCCGGGTGCGGCATCATGCCCAGAACGTTGCCTTTGGCATTCATGATGCCGGCAATGTTGTTGATGGAACCGTTCGGGTTGGTGTCGCCCGCATAGCGGAAAACGACCTGGCCGTTGTCTTCGATCTGCTTCAGCGTGTCAGCGTCGGCGAAGTAGTTGCCGTCGTGATGGGCAACCGGGCAACGCCAGACCTGACCTTTTTCGAACTTCGAGGAAAACCTCGTCGCGGTGTTGACCGTTTCCATCAGGACTTCGCGGCAGACGAAGGTGAGGCCGGCGTTACGCATCAGGGCGCCGGGAAGCAGGCCTGCCTCGGTCAGGATCTGGAAGCCGTTGCAAACGCCAAGGACGGCGACGCCGCTGTCGGCCTTGGCAACAAGGTCCTTGAGGATCGGGGAGCGGGCTGCAATTGCACCGGAGCGCAGATAGTCGCCGTAGGAAAAGCCGCCGGGAACAACCACAAGATCCACATCCGGCAGGGTGCTTTCCGTGTGCCAGACGCTCTGCGGCCTGGTGCCGGTGATCAGTTCCAGGGCGTGGAACATGTCACGGTCGCGGTTGGAGCCGGGGAAAACGATGACTGCGGTTTTCATGTGGGCAATCCAGTCGGTTCAGAGCAGAACAAGTACGGCTATCAAGGCCGCGATTGCAGGCACCAGGATGAATATCGCCGCTTTGGTGGCCATGAAGATCAGGGCCGTGCGGGTATCGTCATCCATCGGTGGTGCCCCGGTGTCGAAGTTTCGGTCAGGCGATCTCGATCGCGTAGTTCTCGATGACGGTGTTGGCGAGCAGCTTTTCGCACATCTGCTCCAGTTCAGCCTTGGCGGCTTCCTTGTCGGTGCCGGTCAGTTCGACATCGAACACCTTGCCCTGACGAACGGAGCCGACGTCGCCGAAGCCGAGGCCGCCGAGCGCGCCTTCGATGGCTTTTCCCTGAGGATCAAGAACACCGTTTTTCAGGGTGACGATCACACGTGCTTTCATGATTGGGATCCCCGCAGCAGACTGCAGATTCTGCAGTTGAATGACTTTGGGGCTCCCCATACACGAGGAGCCCCATTTGCGAAAGGCCTGTGTGCAGAAAACCTGCGATTTACGGCAGGCGTTTGATCGTTGTCTGCTTCAGGAAGCGGTCGAGATTTGTCTTTGCCCTGGCGCTTGATGTCGCAAAGGAGGCAACGGTGCTGCCGCGGTCGTTTTGAATGATGATGCGTGCGGCAACATAGACGTTGCCTTTGTCCGTCCGGTACCTGGCAGTCATGTCGAAGCCGGAATAGGATTTGGTGACGACACGGCGATTGGTTTTGAGACGGACCTGCCCCTTCGAGGCCACGTTCGCAATGTTGCCAACGGCATTCATCAATTCGGCAGAGATCAGGTTTTGCCGGATGGCCGATTCCGTGTCGCCCTTGACCTCGATCGGACCCACAACGACAACTTCAGGCGATTTGCAGGTGGATGGCAGACAAACATAGACGGCCTTGTTGCCGTTCTGCTTGCTGGCCCAACCCTTGGGTGCAAAGCTGGAAGATATGCTGCCGGGCTTCAGGCCCGTGGTTTGACAGGCTGCAAGAAAGCCGCACAGAAGTGCAATCGATACGGCTTTGAAAATGAAAGAAAATCTAAAAGACATAACGCCCCCTCGTTGAACAAGGGGGCGTCATAGTTTGCAATACCTTTGGTTGCAATACTGACGTTAGGGCCGTTAGCGGCGATTGCGCCGGCCTGTGTCAATACTGCATCAGCAGCGCGTCTTACTTGACCAGGGTCGGTCCGGAGCCCGCCGGACGCTCGCTGGTGATCATGATCCCCAGCCGCTTGGCAACTTCCTGGTAGGCTTCCAGCATGCCGCCCATGTCGCGGCGGAAGCGGTCCTTGTCCATCTTGTCGTTGGTTTCGATGTCCCACAGGCGGCAGCTGTCCGGGGAAATCTCGTCGGCGACGACGATGCGCATCATGTCGCCTTCGAACAGACGGCCACATTCGATCTTGAAATCGACAAGACGGATACCGACGCCCAGGAACAGGCCGCACAGGAAATCGTTGACGCGGATGGCAAGCGCCATCATGTCGTCCAGTTCCTGCGGGGTGGCCCAGCCAAAGGCGGTGATGTGTTCTTCGGCGACCATCGGGTCGTTGAGCTCATCGTTCTTGTAGTAGAACTCGATGATGGAGCGCGGCAGCTGCGTGCCTTCTTCCAGGCCCAGACGGGTGGCGATGGAACCGGCGGCGACGTTGCGCACGACCACTTCCAGCGGAATGATCTCGACTTCCCGGATCAGCTGTTCGCGCATGTTGAGGCGGCGAATGAAGTGAGTCGGGATGCCGATGGCATTCAGATGATTGAAGATATATTCGGAAATCCGGTTGTTGAGCACGCCTTTGCCGTCAACAATCTCGTGTTTCTTGTTGTTGAAGGCAGTCGCGTCGTCCTTGAAGTGCTGAACCAGGGTTCCCGGTTCCGGACCTTCGTAAAGGATCTTGCCCTTACCTTCGTAAATGCGCCGGCGGCGGTTCATAGGCTATACCGTATCTTTTAGAGAAACCTTTGACGGAACATGCTTACCTTGTCTGAAAATCCACCGGGACGTTTGTCGTCAACCGGCCGATGCTTGAAGGCAGCAGGCCCTGTTTTGCGGCGCGGAACTTAACCGAAGCCGGGCAAAAGTACAATCTTATGTTTCCGGAGAGTTCGCAGGGCGGTTATGCTTTTGACGCATGAGTGTACGTACTGCGTTGATTTGATCGGCTTGCGGGGATATGCAAGAGACCAAATCAGCCCCATATGGGGGGAAGTGCATCAGCGCAGTTCAGGAGACGATGAGTATGAGCACATTCGACAAGCGCGAGCAGGGGTTTGAAAACAAGTTTGCGCATGACGAGGAGCTGCGGTTCAAGGCAACCGCACGCCGCAACAAGTTGCTGGGTTTGTGGGCGGCAGGTCTTCTGGGCTTTGAAGGCGAGAAGGCCGACGAATACGCCAAGGAAGTTGTCCGGGCCGATTTCGAAGAGCCGGGCGAGGAAGACGTTTTCCGCAAGCTTCGCGAAGATTTCGACGCAAACAAGGTCGAGCAGTCCGATCATCAGATTCGTCGCACCATGGACGAACTGATGCACACGGCTGTCGACCAGTTGCAGAAAGAAGGCTGATCGAGGCTTTCTTCGATTGTCAGTTTCAAACGCCCGCCGGAAACGGCGGGCGTTTTTGTTTTGACGGGCATGATGACCGGCAAGTTGGGGCTTTTCCGGCCTGGTAGAAGAAAATCCCCATCTCCCTTTGCGTCAACCAAGCTCCCAGAATTGCAAAAACAGCGCTTGCGGTTGTGTCGGCGGACGGATTTGATACCTCCTCTATCGGAGGAGACGACCCGTGTCAGATAATGCCTTTCTTGCCGACAAGTTGCGTTCCGGAAAAGCCGTCATTACCGGCTGGTCCCAATTGTCCGCGCCCATGGTTCCGGAGTTGTTTGCGCGCTCGGGATACGAGGCGGTTACGCTCGATCTTCAGCACGGCATGTATGATTTTGCATCGGCGTGCGAGGCGATGGCAGCCATTGCTCTTGCCGGGGCGCACCGCATTGCCCGCATTCCCGTCGGTGACAACGCCCTTGCGGGACGGCTGATCGACATGGGGGCCGATTGCATCATCGCGCCGATGATCAATTCTCTTCGGGACGCGGAAACCTTTGCGCGGGCTGTCAAGTATCCGCCAATCGGCGACCGCAGCTGGTCGCCGTTCCGGGCAGCCATGCTGAGCGGCCAGACGCGGGACCAGTATCTCGAAAACGCCAATGCACAGACCCTTGCCTTTGCCATGATCGAAACCCAGGACGCGATCGACGCGCTGGACGAGATCCTGAGCGTCGACAGTCTTGATGGCGTGTTTGTCGGTCCGAGCGATCTTTCCCTTGCGTTGTCGAAAGGCGCTTCGCTCGATCCGAATGGGGCACATACCGGCGAAGTTGCCGGAGAGATCGCGGAAAAGGCGCTCGCGGCAGGGAAACTTGCCGGGATTTTCTGCCTCAACGCCGACAAGGTCGAGGAAGCCTATAATCAGGGGTTCCGTTTGATGTCACACGGCGTCGATACGCTCTTTCTTGATCATTCCGCCAGGGCTGCGCTCAAGGAAGTGGCCTGGCTGGCGGAGCAGGGCACAGGACCCGCCGCCGGATATTGATTTGCACTTCTTGAGGAAGCTTGACCTGGGTCAATGTTATAATTTCGATATTGCGAAAGTATTCAAATATCGAAACCGCGACGGTTCTGAGCTTCAACGACAAAGTTGATTATGTCTCATAATCAACCGCTGTTGCCGCTGTTGCTCAGGACGGAGAACCGCCGCTTTCCCGATGGGAGATCCTCATGTGGAAACTGGCAATGATCCTGTTCATCATCATCGGCCCGACGCTTGCCGGCCTTGGGGCACTGGTTCCGTTATCGATCTACGGTGTCGGCACATTCAATGCTCTGCTTCTGGTCGGCGGTGCGGCGACAGGCGCCGCGATCGCCATTCCGGTGAGCTATTGGGTGGCCACGCGCATCGGAGCGTTGATGGACGCTTCCTCTGCACGGACCTGACAGCCGTCAGCCGAGCTTCTTCATGAAATGGGCAAAGGACATCATGCCTTCCGGCCAGGGGCCGTGGCCGCTTTCCAGGTTGATGTGACCGGCGGCTCCGGCGTCCTGGAAGGTGGTGCCCCAGACCTTGGCGAAATGCTCGGCACGGGCGTAGTCGCAATATGGGTCGTCCCGGCTGGCGACAAGGTGCGCGGGGAAGGGCAACGGATGTTCGGGAATGGGCTTGAAGTCCCCGCCATCGAATTCCGCCACCAGCCCCTCGCGGTCCCAGTCGGACGGAGCGACGAGATAGGCGCCGGCAATCTTGTCCTTCAGCGCATGGGCACCGTGGGCGACCAGGATGCAGCCAAGCGAATGTGCGACAAGCACAACGGGCCGTTCGGCGGCATCAACCGCTTTCACCAGCGTTTCCAGCCATTCCTTCTTGCTCGGTCGATGCAGCTCTGCCTGTTTCACGACCCGGGCCGTCGACATCTTGTCGCGCCAGCGCAACAGCCAATGGCCCGGCAGCGTCTGACCGTAACCTGGAACAAGCAGAATATCGGTGTCTGAAATTTTCACGGGCTACACCTTTTGCGTGGCTGTCGAAGATGTGCCGCTGTCTCGCAGTTTTTCCGGGCGCTTGTCAATCGCGGCAAGGAAGGTGCTGGATGTTTGGAAGGCTGGAAAAGCAACCAGAGGCCTTCGGATCTCAGCGCCGTTTGCGTTCAAGCCTTCGGGCTGACTGCTGATGCAAATGAAAGGAGCCGGCCCAAAGGACCGGCTCGATGTTTGTCGGCTTTAGCTTAAATCACGGCCCATAGGGCGAGACGCATACACGGCGTGGTCCGTGATAGGGCTGGAAGCTGTTGTCGCCAGGGCGGTAAGACCGATAACGCTGACCACACCACTGATAGTGCGCGGGGCTGTAGCCACGGCCGTAGCGAGGCGGGGCGGCGTAGCGCGGGGGAGCTACGTAGCGTGGTGGGGCCGCATAGCGGGGGCCGGGAGCAACGCCGAAGCCGAAGGCAAAAGCTGCCGGCGGGAACCACCAGCCGTTATACTGGCGATAGCCTTGGCGATATTTCCGGTAACCCCGGTGCCCATTGTAATAGTGGCGTCCGTTACGATTGTTGTAGCCACGATGTGGGTTATGACCTCTTCTGTGGTCGACCTTGAGGACGTTCGCCGGGGCTTCCGAGTGCGTCTGAACCGGCACTGGCGCGGTCTTGAGTAGTGGCAGCGGAGCGGCGAAGGCCGGCAAAGCCAGACTCACGGCAAGACCGCCGATAGCGGCGTGACTTAAAACGGATTTCCAGATCGACATCACATACTCCATGCTAATCATGGGTATAAAACGTGGAGCGCCCGGCTTCGTTCCCCGAAATGGTCATGCTCCGTCATTTGTGATCGCGAAGATCTCAGGAAAGTGGCCCGTAAAAACCGTGTTTCAGGGCCCGGGCCCAACCCGGACGCCCGTTCTTTTCCGCTTCGGCGGCTGCCGTATCCCAATCGTATGTCAGGATCTTTTCCTGAAAGTTCCATGCTCCGTGATTGTTTGTCATCAGGGCATAGCGGGCATGCGGACTGCCGGCTTCCATGACATGCCGGTGCGGATGGTCGTCTTCGTAGGACGGCAAGCCGACGCTGCCCGGATTGAGCAGGATCTGCCCGGTTTTCTGGAGGCGGATGACCCTGGGAATGTGCGTGTGACCGCAGCAGATGACGGGAGCGGTTTCGCCCTTCAACTCGTCCAGCAAGGTCTGTTCGTCCGGCAGGTGTCCCTTCGGCCCGTCCACCTTTTCAGTCAGGTAGCGGTCATCGTTGTCCGGGGTGCCGTGGCACAGGAAAATCTCGTCTGTCAGGCGTATGGTCGGCTGGCTTGTTGCCAGCCAGTCGCGGCTTGACTGTGAAAGACGCTCAGCGGCAAAGACGTCGGTCGGTCCCATTTTGTCGATCGGATCGTCCAGGACGATGCGGTCATGGTTGCCGCGAACGGTCGGCCAGGCAGTCTCACGCAAGATGGCGGCAGTTTCCTCCGGCCAGAGCGGACCGGAAATGCAGTCACCCAGATTGACGATCAGGTCCGGTGCTTCCAGTTTCAGGTCTGCAAGCACGGCTTCAAGGGCCAGGACATTGCCGTGAATGTCCGAGACGACGGCGATTTTCATGATTCAGCTATCCTGACGGCCGATCCGGCCAAGGTGAGTGATCTTGAACCCTTCAGGGCTCTTCAGGCCGTAGCCCAGAACCCGGTCGAACGCAATGTGGGCGGTCCAGATGATCGCGATCGGAGCAAAATCCCAGAAGGCGTAGGGATCCAGATCATAATCCGTGAGCAGGACGCCAAGCCCCATCAGGAGGGCCGGGCCGATGTAGGTGTGAAAGAGATTGTAGATCAGGGCGCCAACGCGTGGATTGGCAAAATAGCCCAGCATGGACAGGTCGGGCACCAGAATGAGAATGACAAACGTCAGCCACGGCGCCCCTGTCCAGAAATAGAGGACCAGCGAAGCAATCAGGATAAAAAGCGCTTCGAGGCGCTGCCAGGCAACAAGGGATTTTTCGCCGGACATGTGCAGTCTCCCGACCAAAGAGGAAAGGGAGGCGAATACCTCCGGTCCTCGCTGCCTTCGTTTTATCTTCCGGGGTCATCCCGGCCAAACGAAGTGCGAGCCGGGATCGGAGAGCCACAGGTTTTGCCGTGGCTCTCCCAATGTTGGTTCTGCATTGGGTCTCCGATCCCGGATCTTCGCTTCGCTGCGTCCGGGATGACGAACCCACCGCGTTTCAGGGAAGCCTTACGCTTCGCCGAACACCCGTTCGAAGATCACATCGACATTCTTGGTGTGGTAGCCGAGGTCGAAGCGGTCGCGGATTTCTTCTTCGGACAGATATTTGCGCACATCCGCGTCGTTCAGAAGTTCGGTCAGGAAGTCGACCGAGGCGGCCCCAGCCACCTGGTAGCTGTCCCAGACCTTCATGGCGTTGCGCTGGACCAGACGGTATGCGTCCTCGCGCGACGAACCGGCCTGGGTGAGAGCGAGCAGGATACGCTGGGAATGCACGAGGCCGCCGAGACGGTCCATGTTGCCGATCATGCGCTCCGGATAAACCAGCAGCTTGTCGATAACGCCCGTCAGGCGGGCCAGAGCGAAATCAAGGGTGATGGTCGCGTCCGGGCCGATCATGCGCTCGACGGACGAATGCGAAATGTCGCGCTCGTGCCAGAGAGCCACGTTTTCCATTGCGGGAATGGAGAAACCGCGGACGATACGGGCAAGACCGGTCAGGTTTTCGGTCAGGACGGGGTTGCGCTTGTGCGGCATTGCCGACGAGCCCTTCTGGCCCTTGGAGAAGAATTCTTCGGCTTCCAGAACCTCGGTACGCTGCAGGTGGCGGACTTCCGTTGCCACGCGCTCGATGGAGGAGGCGATCACGCCGAGGGTTGCGAAATACATCGCGTGACGGTCACGCGGGATCACCTGGGTGGAGACCGGTTCAGCCTGGAGGCCCATGGCCTTGGCGACGTGTTCTTCCACGGCCGGGTCGATGTTTGCGAAGGTGCCGACCGCACCGGAAATGGCGCAGGTGGCGATTTCCTCACGAGCAGCCAGCAGGCGCTTCTTGCAGCGGTCGAACTCGGCATAGGCTTCGGCCATCTTCAGGCCAAAGGTTACCGGTTCGGCATGGATGCCGTGGGAGCGACCGATGCAGACGGTATCCTTGTGTTCCATCGCCCGGCGCTTGATCGCGGCAAGCAGGGCGTCCATGTCGGCCAGCAGCATGTCGGTTGCCTTGACCAGCTGGACGTTGAAGCAGGTGTCGAGCACATCGGATGAGGTCATGCCCTGGTGCACGAAACGGGCATCCGGGCCAACGATTTCCGCCAGATGGGTCAGGAAGGCGATGACGTCGTGTTTGGTCTCGCGCTCGATTTCGTCGATGCGGTCGATGTCGAACGTGGCGCTGCCGCCCTTTTCCCAAATGGTCTTGGCCGCTTCTTTCGGAATGACCCCGAGCTCGGCCAGTGCGTCGCAGGCATGGGCCTCGATCTCGAACCAGATGCGGAACTTCGATTCCGGCGACCAGATGGCAACCATGTCGGGACGGGAATAGCGCGGGATCATCGGCGAATGGACCTCGTATGTGGAAAATCTGGCTGCGGAATAGCAGAGGGGCGCTGCCCCTTCAATGCGAAGACGCGGTTTTTGCTTGCAGCAAAGTGCCCGAATGTGAATTTTACGGTGCACACGAGCGCGATGCGACTGTCTTTGAGGAGACACGGATGACAATCTGGCGGCCGGCTAACACGATTGCGGTCAAGGCTCTTGCCCTGATCTGGCAGGATGACGCGCTGCTTCTGTCAGACGTGCGGAACGATACGGGACGTATCACCGGCATGCGGCCGCTCGGCGGTACCGTGGAGTTTGGCGAGCCCTGGCGCGATACGCTCCAGCGTGAGTTCCTGGAAGAACTGGGAGCAAGGATCACTCTGCTCGACGAGTATATCGTCATGGAGAACATCTACGATCATCATGGTGTCGCAGGCCACGAGATCGTTTTCCTGTGCCACGCCCATTTTACCGACAACAGCTACTACCGGACCGATACCATCGTTTACGAGGTGAACGATGACACGGTTGGGACGGCACGCTGGATCACGCTTGACGAACTGGCCGCCAAGGGGCTTGAGCTCTATCCCTCCGGTTTGAAGGACAAGCTGCCAGGGCAGGCGGGGAAACCCGTTCCGGGCCGCCGTTTCAGCTAGGCTGGATCCTGAAAGGCCTCACGCGCCGTCGCCGTATTCCATCCGCTCGTCAGCCTTTTCCTCGGCCATGTAGAGATCGAACTTGTCCTGGCGAAGGCGAAGGCGCACCGCCAGGATGTAGACCGCGACTGCCAGAGCAGACACCACGGCGATATCCGGTCCAACCGGCAGGTAGCCCGCGCCGCCGCCGAAGGATCCAAGCCAGGAAATGAGCACAAGACCTGCAAGATAGGGAGCAAGCCAGGCCGCCTCGCGCCAGTCCAGGCTGTCGAAGCCGCCTCTGCTGTTGCGGTAGATCATCAGCAGGAAACCGATGACCAGGCAGACGCCCAGATGCAGCATGGTGTCCCAGCCGCTCCAGTAGATGATCAGGCTGGCGACGACGAAGGCAAGACACCCGGTGACAGGAGCGGCCGGCAGCACGAAGGCGCGCGGGGCGTCGGCCATCAGCTGGCGGAAGGCCAGCACGGCGACAGGGCCGACGACGAAAGACAACACGATGGATGACGTGTTGAGGGCGAGCACTTCGTTGAATGGCAGAATGAAGAAGAACAGAGCCGAGACAACGAAGTTGATCAGCAAAGCGAACAGCGGCACGCCGCGCGCCGAAAGGGTTTCCATGAACTTCGGAAAGAGACCGTTCTGGGCCATGGCAAGGCCGAGGCGAGCATTTGACCCGACGGACACAAGCGCCGAGGCAAAACTGGAGATGCGGGCACTGCTGTCCAGAATGCTGACGATCCAGAGCGCGCCGACGGCGGTCGCAAGGGCCGCCATGGGCCCCAGCTCGCCCGGGAAGCTGAGCGCCGCCCAGCCTTGCTTGAGCTGTGACTGATCAAGGGCGCCTAGGAAGGCGAGCTGCAGCCCGCCGTAGATCAGCAGGCAGACGACCAGGCTGATCACCAGCGCCAGCGGCACGTTCACCTTCGGATTGCGGGCTTCCCCGGCCATATCGATCACGTGGCGGAACCCGATCAGGGCGAAGATCACGCCGCCGGTTGAGATCGCCGACAGGATGCCCTTCAGTCCCTCGGGGGCAAAGCCGCCGTATTCGCTGAAATTGGCGTATCGGAACTCGGAGGTGAGGATTACGGCGGCCAGTCCGGCCGGAACAAGGATCTTGACCCAGGTGAGCGCCGTGTTGAGACGGGCAAAGAAGCGGACGCCAAAGGCATTGAGAACCGTGAAGACCGCCAGCAGGACGCAGGCAACCGCCAGACCGGCAGGGCTGAGGAGTCCGTCTGACCCGTAAAGCCAGGGCGCAAGGCTCTTCGAGTAGCGCAGTACTGCCTCCACCTCGATGGTGGCGGTGGTGTTGTAGCCAACCCAGGCCGTCCAGCCCATTGTCATGGAGACGACCGACCCGTGGGAGAAATGCGGCACACGGCCGATGCCGCCTGCAACCGGCAGGATCGCCGCGATCTCGGCGAAGGTCGCGGCAAGAAGCAGCATCGCGAAGCCGCCAATCATCCAGGCGATGAGTGATGACGGCCCGGCAGCTTGCGCAGCCATCAAGGGCGCGAACAGCCAGCCAGATCCGAGAATTCCGCTGATTGCCACAAAGGTGAGGCTCAGCAGACCGATACTGCGTTGCATATGCGCCAAGACGATTCCCCCAGTCTTTAACGGGGAGAGCTTAACCGAGGGAATGTCTCGACGGAAAGACGCGTTGCGGAAGTAATTGCTTCGCGACCGGAAGTCGTGGGTGAAACGGGTGCCTGTAGCCCATCTTTCGAGACGGACCTGGCGGTCCTCCTCAAGATGAGGAAGTGCTTGTTGGAGGTCTGAAGTGAAAGTTGTCTCTGGGCCTGAAAACATCAGAGCTCTAGAGCATTAGAGCGCCAAACCGATCCACCACCTCATCCTGAGGAAGGCCAAAGGCCTGTCTCGAAGGATGGGCCGCTTGCTCAGCCTGTGGCGGCGTTTCCTCTATAAAAACGGTTGCCTTTAGGATGCCTAGTCCACGACGTATGACCCGGGCACTCGATAAGAGGTAGCGCCGCCTTCAAGCCTCTTCCGCGGCCTTGCGGATCGCGGAGATATTGCCGGCATAGCTTTCCACCGTGCCGCCCTTGAAGACTGCGGATCCTGCCACCAGCACATTGGCACCAGCCGCTGCAACGAGGGGGGCGGTTTCGGGGGTGACGCCACCGTCGATTTGGAGGTCGATCGGACGGTCACCGATCATCTGGCGGATGCGGCGGGTCTTTTCGACCTGCGACTGGATGAATTTCTGACCGCCGAAACCCGGGTTGACCGTCATCACCAGAATGAGGTCCAGCCGGTCGAGAACATATTCAATGACACTTTCCGGGGTCGACGGGTTCAGAGAGACACCGGCCTTCTTGCCCAGATTGCGGATTGCCTGCAGAGACCGGTCGAGATGCGGGCCGGCCTCGGCATGAACCGTGATGATGTCGGAACCTGCCTTTGCAAAGGCTTCCAGGTAGGGATCGCAGGGAGCGATCATCAGGTGGGTGTCGAAGATCTTGTCCGTGTGCGGGCGCAGCTTGGCGATGACATCCGGGCCGAAGGTGATGTTCGGCACGAAGTGGCCGTCCATGACGTCGAGATGGATCCAGTCGGCTCCCGCTTCCACCACGTCGCGGACTTCCTGGCCGAGTTTGGAAAAATCGGAGGCGAGGATGGAGGGGGCAATCTTGACGTCGCGCGGCATGGCAAACTCCCGGACAGGCCAGACGGGCCGTTATCGTCCCGTTTTCTGATGTTGCCGCCGCGCTAGCACTTCTGATGCGACTGGGCAAGATACCCGAGCCGGCCTCAATCGGTTTAGAAGCTCAAAAACGTCCCGTTATCGCCAGATATCTGCGGTCCGGTCCTTCGAAGCCGACGCTGTCCATCTGGATGAGCACGGCAAAGACGGGCGGGGCTTCATCGGGGAAATGGGTGACGATGCGCTCGATCCGGTAAGCCAGCGGGCAACGGCGGCTTTCAGGCACGCTGTTGTCCTCGTTGAGGATGCGGGTGACACCATTGTGGACCATGGTCAGGCGGAAGCCCTTGGTCTCGGCACCGTAGCTCTGGCACTGGGCATTCGGCAGGGGGTATTCCGACAGGGTGAGGTCGATTGGATCGTCACCGGACAGGAAAGTGATGCGCGGGGCAACCAGCATCTTGTGGGGATCGGATGTCAATTCCGTGCGAGGATTGAAGCCGACCGTCTGACCTTTACCGGCAATGGCCTTGTCCTGAAGCAGCGGCTGAGCGGCAAGACGGTTCTCCGCCCTGGTCTCCGACAGGGCGTTGTCGGCTGCATCGCCCGGACCCGGGTCAACATCCTTGCGCAGGCGGAAGGGAGACGGCGGCACCCAGGTATCGCCGATCACGTCGACAACGAAGATCTCAGAATAGGGGAAGCCGGATCCGTCCTGGACGCCGAACTGCTCAAAGGCGAAGAAATCGCCGTTCCTGGAAAAGCCGAGAAGCTGAAGCTCTGCCGTGTCTCCAGCCATTGCAGCCGGGGCGAGGCTTGCACCGGCAAGCAGGAGCGTTGCGGCACACAGAAGACTGCGGCCCGCCGATGAGCACAGGGATTTGACGGTGGATGGCAGAACGGACACGGCACTTTCCTCACGCGAAGTGTTTGACCTGGCAAGTGGTAAGCCTAGCACGTTCGCCTGTCAGGTGTGCTACGTCACAGTTTTCACGTTCAGACGGCAGAACACCCGCACAAACGGTTTCAGGAACAGGGGCAGGATGTAGATCGGAAACTGGCCGACAGCGAACCAGAGCCAGGTGAATTCCGGCAGGGTGCCACCGAAGGCGGCGACCATCAGTCCCATGTTTCTGGTGCCACAGGTATGGGCGATTGCATAGGCGTCTTCTCGGGTCGCCGGTGAGAACAGCAACAGGCTGAGCGCAATCTGTACCAGTGCGAGGCAGAAGGTGATGGCGGTAAGGCCCAGCGTGAACAGTGGTTTTGCTGCAAAGCTTGCGGCGACACCGTCCATGGCTGCTATGGCAAAGACCAGCAGCAGCAGCACATTGAGACCGCTGATGTGGTGGGAGGAGCGAGCCAGGCGCTCTTCACCGGCCAGCTTGCGAAAGGCGATCGAGACCGCAAAGGCGCCTGCAAGCAGCAGGGAAAGCTGGATGGCTAGCCCACCGACGCTGAGAGGCAGGGCAGGCCCGAGCATCAACTCGCCGATGAAGGGGGCCGTCAGCGGGGTGATGATCAGAGCGGCAACAGAAAGCGCGAGACTGAGGGTGCCATCAAGACCGAGCAAATAGATGAAGGCAGGAGCCGCCATCACCGGGGGAGCAGCGGTTGCGATGAAGAGGGCCAGCATCACATCGGGGCCAAGAGCCTTCAGGCCGGAGAGATCGATCAGCAGCCACGTCAGCAGGGGTGCGCCGAGCATCATCCACAGGAGGGCGGCAATCAGAAGCGTGGGGCGACGCAGGCGCATGCGGATCGCGAAGGTGTCGACCCGCAGAAAAGCCAGGGTCAACAGGCTGAAGACGGCAACGGTCAGGTAGGGCCGCAGATAGGCGGACAGCGCCGGCAAGGCCATGCCGATGAAGATACTCACAGCAAGGGCGGCCGTTCCGTTGCGCCCGATCCATGCCAAGCCTGCACCACACCATCGAATCATCTTAAGTTGTCCTTTGAACCGCGAGTTGTGGCAGGCACTTCCGCGCCTCTTAAAGGATCCGGACCTCGGACGCCAGTATTAGGGCACTGTCCGGAACAGGCATGACAGCAAAAACCAGGCAAACGCAATCCTTCGACGTGATGGTGCTCGGCGCCGGTATCGTTGGCGTGTCGACGGCACTGCATCTGCAGCGGCTGGGCCTGTCCGTTGCGCTGATCGACCGCAAGCACCCGGGCGAGGAAGCTTCCTTCGGCAATGCCGGGATTGTCCAGCGCAACGGCTTCGTACCGCATGCGGTGCCGACGCATCCGCTCACGCTTCTGGGGATCCTTTTCGGCCGCTCAAGTGCCGTTTCGCTGGACATGGCCACCGTACTGCGGATGTTACCGTGGCTGCGCCAGTTCCACGCAGCAGGCAATGCCCGCGGGGTCGAGGCCTATTCGCGGGCGATTGCTCCGTTGCGAGCCTTCGCCGTCGAGGAGCATCTGGACCTGGCGCATGCGACCAATGCCAACCGCTTTTACCGCCAGGGGGGCTGGCTGCATCTTTACCGCTCGGAGACTGCCTTCCAGGCAAGCGAGACCGAACGCCAATACGCACGGGTGTTTGGCGTTTCCTATCGGGAAATGTCGGCTGGCGAGATCGGAACTCTGGAGCCGGGCCTGACGGCGCAGGGGCTGAGGGGCGTTCATTGGCCGGAAAGTTGTTCGGTGTCCAATCCCGGTGCCGTGGTCGATGCTTTCTGGCGGGGATTCGTGCATGACGGGGGCGGGTATTTCCGCGCCGATGCGATGAAGCTGAAGCAGGAGCGTGGCGGCTGGCAAATCGAGGGGGAACGCGGCACATTGTTTTCTCGCCAGGCAGTGGTTGCCCTCGGCGCCTGGTCCGCGGATCTGCTGGCACGCTTTGGAGAAACCTATCCGCTTGCGGTCAAGCGTGGCTACCACATGCATTATCGTCCGTTGTCCGGGGCGTCCCTGTCACGACCGGTTGTGGATGTCGAAAACGGCTTCGCCCTGACACCGACGGATAATGGCATTCGCCTGACCACTGGTGTCGAACTGGCCGAGCGCGATG
Organism: Labrenzia sp. C1B70; assembly: GCF_000475395.1. Taxonomy (NCBI): domain Bacteria; kingdom Pseudomonadati; phylum Pseudomonadota; class Alphaproteobacteria; order Hyphomicrobiales; family Stappiaceae; genus Labrenzia; species Labrenzia sp. C1B70. The sequence continues at coordinate 276,848 of NZ_AXCE01000012.1, read as the reverse complement.
CCCCGCCCAATCCGGCGATCGTCAAGCTGGCGAAACGACGGGCCGAGGAAATTTTTCCGCTTGGACGGGCGTTACAGGAACAGCCGTGGATGGGAAGCAGGCCGTGCCTGCCGGATTCGCTGCCCGTGGTTGGTCCGTCTGCAAAGATCCCGGGCCTGTGGCTCAACTTCGGCCATGCCCATGACGGTTTCACGCTCGGACCGGTGACGGGACGGCTGCTGGCCAGCATGATTGCGGGCAAGCAGCCTTTCCTGGACCCGGCGGGGCTGTCTGCGTTGCGGTTCGCCACCTGAGCGTCTAACCTGGTGGCCGATCAAGGTCGGATGTCAGCTCTCGCGCAAGGGCAGGGCGACGGTATCCTTCACCGTATTGACGACGATGCGAGACTGCACATCGGACACGAGTGTATTGTCCAGCAGCTTCAAACGCAGAAAATTGTCGTAGGTTTTGATATCATCCGTCACAACCTTGATAAGATAGTCGACGGCACCGGTGATGCGCTCGCACGTCACGACCTCGGGCCAATGGTGGACCAGCTTGTCGAATGTTTCCATGTTCTCGCGGCTGGGAACCGCAAGCTTGACGAACGAGTAGGCCACGAAGCCAAGACCCACGGACTCGCGGTCGATGATGGCAGTGATCTGGCGGATGATTCCCTGTTCCTTGAGGCGCTTGATCCGGCGCCAGCAAGGCGTCTGGCTCATGCCCGCTTCCTTTGCCACCTCGGCAATGGAGAGCGACGCATCCCGTTGCAGTACACGCAGAACACGTATGTCCGACGGGTCGAGAAGATATTTATCTGTCATTGGATATTTTAGGAATTTTTATTCTGCCTCTGGGTGATTGGCCGTGACGATAGCACAGAAATTGCCTGAGAAAAGGATGATATTACCTATTATGTGAGGTTGCCGCCGGGGACATTGCCCCAGATGTCGGTTGAGGAGGAATTCGGATGAACGTGCACATGCCAACCGTTACCCTGGAGGACAAATACGTCGCCACGGAAGGACGGGTCTATCTGACAGGCATACAGGCGCTTGTCCGGCTGGCGCTCGATCGGGCGCGCATGGACCAGTTGGCCGGCCTGAAAACGGGCGGCTTCATTTCCGGCTACCGGGGATCGCCGCTTGCCGGTTACGACACAGAGCTGATGCGGGCTCATCGCCACCTCAAGGGGTATGACGTCGTCTTCAAGCCGGGCGTCAACGAAGAGCTGGGCGCGACCGCAGTGTGGGGCAGCCAGAAGCTGCGCGGCGAGGGCGGTGTTGGACGGGCGACCTCTTACGACGGCGTCTTCGGCATCTGGTACGGCAAGGCGCCGGGCGTCGACCGTGCCGGCGATGTGCTGCGTCAGGCCAACGCTTCGGGCACCGACCGCAACGGCGGGGTGCTTGCCTTGGCCGGTGATGACCACCTTGCAAAATCCTCCATCCTGCCGGCGCAGAGCGAGTTCTATTTCGAGCATGCGGAAATTCCGGTCCTGAACCCGGCCGATATCCAGGATGTTCTCGACTACGGCCTGCACGGCCTGGAAATGTCCCGCTTCACCAGCCTCTGGACGGCCCTGATCTGCGTTGCCGACACGATGGATGCATCGGCAACGATCAATATCTCTCCGAACAGGCTGCGCATGGTGCGTCCGCTGGAAGGCGATCCGCGCAAGGACTATCACCAGAACCGCGATCTTCTTCTGGGCAACCGTCTGGAGACAGAGCGTCTGGTGCGCGATCTTCGTATTCCGGCGGCTCAGGCCTATGTGCGGACAAACGGTCTGGACCGGGTCACCTTCGGAACGAGGACCAATCCCAAATACGGCATCGTTGCTTCCGGCAAGGCCTACCGGGATCTGCTGCAGGCACTCGACCTGATGGGCATTACAGAGGACTTTGCCAAGGCGCTGGGCCTCGGGGTTTACAAGGTGGCAATGAGCTGGCCTCTGGAGCCGCTCGGCCTGCGTGATTTCGCCCGTGGCACAGAACGTTTGCTGGTGGTGGAGCACAAGCGTGCGTTCATGGAATCCCAGATCAAGGACATCTCCTATCACTGGCCGGAAATGAGCCGGCCGGAAATCTGGGGCAAACGCCGTCCGGACGGGACACCGTTCCTGTCCGACGTTCTGGAACTGTCCGTTGCCGAGCTGATCGAAGGTCTCATGACCTGGCTGCCGGGCGATGTGGTTTCGGAAGAAATGCGCGCGGTTGCCAACCGGATGACCAAACAGGCCATGTGGGCCCAGGGCCATGCGGAACGCGCTGCCCGTATTCCCTACTTCTGCTCCGGCTGCCCGCATTCCACGTCGACCAAGACACCGGAAGGCTCCCGCTCGCTGCCGGGCATCGGCTGCCACGCGATGACGGAAATGGCCGGCCGGACAACGGAAGGCCAGATTGCGATGGGCGGCGAGGGTGTCCTGTGGGTCGGGCAGCAGCCTTTCTCCGGCGACAGCCACGTCTTTGCCAACGTCGGCGACGGCACCTACTTCCATTCCGGCATCCTGGCGATCCGGCAGGCGCTCGCCTCCAACGTGCCGATCACCTACAAGATCCTCTACAACGACGCGGTTGCCATGACCGGTGGCCAGAAGGTGGACGGCCAGCTGACCGTTCCGCAGATCACCCGTCAGCTTGAAGCCGAGGGCGTCGAGCGGATAGCGGTGGTTTCGGAGAACCCGGACAGCTACGGCTCCTGGACACCGCTTGCCCCGGGAACCAAGATTCACCACCGCGACGAACTGATGGACGTTCAGGAAGAGTTCCAGACCTTCAAGGGCGTGTCGGTGATCGTTTACGACCAGACCTGCGCCGCGGAAAAGCGCCGCCGGCGCAAGCGCGGGCAGTTTCCCGATCCGGACATGCGCCTCTTTATCAATGACCGGGTGTGTGAAGGCTGCGGCGACTGTTCCGTGCAGTCCAACTGCCTGTCGGTGGAGCCACTGGCAACGCCATTCGGTGAAAAGCGCGTCATCAACCAGTCGAGCTGCAACAAGGACTTCTCCTGTATCAAGGGGTTCTGCCCATCCTTTGTCGAGATCAACGGCGCTGCACTGAAGAAGCCGAAGAAGGCGGATGTCGATATCGACACCCTGGTGGAAACCCTGCCGCTGCCGACACTTGCTTCGCTTGACCGCACCTGGAACACGCTGGTGGCCGGTATCGGTGGCATGGGTGTGACCACGATCAGCGCGATCCTGGCTATGGCGGCCCATGTGGACGGCAAACAGGCTTCCACGCTGGACATGACCGGCCTTGCCCAGAAGGGTGGGCCGGTGACGTCTCACGTGCGTTTTGCGGCGGGCAACAGGTCTATTGAAGGTCCGCGGGTTCCGGCAGCCAGCCTCGACCTTCTGATCGCGAGTGACATGGTGGTGGCCGCGAACGCGGATCAGCTCGCGCTCGCCCATCGTGGTCACACGATGACCGTTGCCAACACCAAGGTGGCCCCGACTGCGGAATTCGTGCTGAAGCAGACGCTTTCCTTCGATGAAAAGCAGATGGACAGCGCCCTGCGCAAAGCCTCCGGCACATATCTGCCTGTCAATGCTGCAGACATTGCCGAGAAGCTTCTGGGTGATGCCATCTATGCCAACATGCTGCTGGTCGGCATGGCTTTCCAGAGTGGCGCATTGCCGGTCTCGGACTATGCCATTGAAACCGCGCTGGAGCTCAACGGCGCGTCGGTGAAGAACAACATCAAGGCGTTCCGTGCAGGCCGCGTGCTGGCTGCAGATCCGGAAAAACTGCTCAAGGCCCTGCCGTCGGAAGCAAAACAGCGTGTCTTTACCGTCGATGAGAAGATTGTCTTCAACGCCCAGGAGCTGACTGCCTATCAGGATGCGGCCTACGCACAGCGTTATCTGGATCTGGTCGGCAAGGTCAAAGAGGCTGACGAAGCGCATGGTCCGGGCACGTTCCGCCTGACGCAGACTGTGTCCGACATGCTCTTCAAGTTGATGGCCTACAAGGACGAATATGAAGTCGCGCGGCTTTATAGCGATCCCGCCTTCAAGGAGAAGATCGCGCAGCGCTTTGAAGACCCGAAGAAGCTGAAGGTTCATCTGGCGCCGCCGTTCCTCGCGCATCGCAAGGATCCGAAGACCGGCCGTCCGCAGAAGATTGCCTTCGGACCCTGGATCTTCTCCGCGTTCAGCTTCCTGGCGAAGTTCAAGGGCATGCGCGGCAAATGGTACGACCCGTTCGGCCGTACGGCGGAACGCAAGACAGAGCGCGCGCTCATCAGCCAGTATGAGGGCGATATTGCCGAGATCCTGAAGCGGCTGCCGGACGGGCACTACGGCCTGTTGGTCGAGCTCGCCCGGGTTCCGGATCTTATCCGCGGGTTTGGTCCGATCAAGGATGACAACATCGAAAAGGCGACTGAAAAGCGCCGTGTGCTTCTAGAGCAGCTCGACAGAAGCAACGACGGCGGTTCGGACAACAAGACCGGTACCAAGGAGTTTCTGGCGGCAGCCGAATAAAGGCTGAGCAGGAACAGCAAAAAACCGGCGCCGCAGGGTGCCGGTTTTTTTATGTCTTTTGCTCGGGGTGAAGGCGCTGCAATCCTGAAACAGTAGGCAAGTCCATGGACGAGCTAGCGCCAGGGGCCGCTAATGATCGGCCGCCGCCGGTTTTCTTCGCGGGCTCTCAAATCGTTGTCGCTGAGGACATCGAAAAGAAGATCGTCCGGAATGGATTGATGGCTGGATCGGCGGGAAAGGGCCTTGCCGAGTTTCCGTCGCAGGAGGGCCGCCAGTTGATAGAGACCGCGGGTGCGGGAGGTCGGTATGGCGGCGACACGGGGAAAACGGACCACGGAGGACATGGCTGGCTCCAATAAAGAAATATATTGCTTTCTTTATTTAGATTGCGCCTGGTGAAGGGTCAATAAGAAAAGGGAAATATTTCTTTATCTCGTGCGCTGCTGACGGGCACGCCTCTGTCCAGGGACCTTGCGGCGCAGCGAATGTATTTAAACCAGTCGCAATTTCTGACCTTCGGAGACTATTGAAACGGCCCCTGAAAATCTTTTTTCGGAAAAAATATTCGGATTTCAACGGGATAAAAAAGTGACTTCGAGCGGGGAACGAAGCGGTCAAAATTGTTACATTTCAATGACATGTAATGAATACATGCGATATAGTTAGAATTGTTCTCAAGTTTTAAAAAAAGACAATTACATTCTGGAAAAGCGCGTTTCGACCTTCTTTAAAACTCATCGTCATTTTCTGTACCAACGCCAAACCGGCACACTTGTGAAAATTGGTAATGGAACATGACTGAAGCGTTGAAAACAGAACTGGTGAACTTCTCGGAGCTGACCGGTGAAGCTGGCAGCGCCCGGAGGGCCGAACTGGCCCGGCATGTCGCAACCCTGTTTGCCCTGACCTCCGATCGGTGCTCCGACGAGCAGGTCGATATTTATGACTCCGTCCTCTTGCGGCTTGTCGACATGGTGGAAGACGAAGTTCGCCGTTATGTCGCTGACCAGATGTCCAGCCTGAGACGCGGTCCGGAAGAAACCATCCGCCGTCTGGCCGATGACGAGATCGAGGTGGCCGAGCCGATCCTGCTGCGCTCCACCGTGCTGCGGGAGGCCGATCTGATCAAGATCGCCGAAAAGCGCGGCAATGCGCACCGGTTCGCCATCGCACAGCGCGAAGTTCTGTCTGAAGAGCTGACCGATGTGCTGGTGCGTCGCGGTGATCTGAAGGTCAAGCGCAAGGTGGCCAGCAACGACGGCGCCTGCCTGTCGGATGCATCGATCATGGCCCTGATCAGCGATGCTGCCTCCGATGCGACGCTGCAGCTTTCCTTGAGCGAGCGTGCGGATCTTGCCGAAGCGCATATCGCCAGCCTGATCTCGGTTGCCAGCGAGGAAGTCCGGCGGAAGCTGCATGCAACCGGCCGTGGTCACGAAGCCGAACGGGTAGAGGAAGCGGCCGATATCGCCGCACAGCGCATGTCCAACCAGTATTGGCTAGGCCGCTACGACTTCGAAACAGCGCGCAGCCGGGTACTGCTGCTGGCCAAACGCGGGATGGTCAATGAGGCGGCCCTGCGCCGGTTCGCCTCGGAAGACCGGTTCGCGGAAGCGGTCGCCACTTTTGCCTGGCTGGTGAGATGCGGTGTCGAGGAAGTCAGCCACTGGATGGTGCGCCCCGATCCGGAGCCGTTCGTCATCCTTGCCAAGGCTTCCGGGTTCTCCTCCATCACCGTGGGTTCCCTGCTGGCCATCGGCCCCTGGCGTCACCGCCTGACACCGGATGTGCGCAGCGATGCCATGGCCATGTTCGAGCGCATGACGATCGCCGAAGCCAAGCGCAAGATGGCTCATTGGAACAACACCGTTCTGCACTGACACAATTAAGCAAGGCGCCTCCTGCCTGCATGTAAGGCCCGGTTCGAAAGGATCGGGCCTCTTCTTTTTCAGCGCCTTGCGAAAAGCCGGCTTTCTTTCAAATGGCACAGATCCGTGCCAAGAAAGACGGGGATCCTTTTCGCGACTCGTCCTGGGGCTGACATGCGCTTTTCACATCCAACCTATCGCCGATCCTGTCTTGCCGATGGCGGCCGCAAGAGGCCAGGCAAGGCGTTCCTTCTTCTGTCAGGTCTGCTTGCACTCTTTCTGTGTCTGGGTGGTTTGCCCTCTGGGGCGCAGGCACAGGGAATACCCGGGCTGTTTTCCGGAAAGGGCTCTACCAAGACCGAGACCGGTACCGGGGCTCCGGCCGCAGAAACGACGACAGATGGAAATGCGCAGCCGGAAGCGGCTGGCTCTGCAGTGGCGCCGGCCGACGGCGCCGGCGAAGGCGCAAACCTTCTTCAGACCGTGGACGAGTTCACCGAAGATGCCGTCGAGGCCCGGGATGTCCTCAAATCCATCGTTCAGAAAATTCCCGAGATCCAGGATGTGATGGTGGAGACCTTGCGGGCCCAGGGGGGCGAACGGGGTCTCAACTGGATGTCGTCGACGCTGGTGGACATCCTGATTGCGGTTGTTCTCGGCCTTGTGGCCTCTGCCCTGGTGAACCGGTGGGGCCGGCGGCAATTCGCGTCCTGGTACCAGCCGGACGCGACGACACGGGCTGACAAGATTATCTACCTTTATGCCCGGGCGATCCTGATGTTCGTCGGTGTCGGGCTCTTCTTTGCCGTAGCGGCCGGGGTATTTCTTCTGGTTGGAACGGGCATTGATGCATCCAACAAGACCGCACTTGTGGTTGTCGGCACCATGGCGGTTTTTCTGGCGCTTCGTGTTGTCTGGCTGAATGTGCTGGCACCCGACGCGGCGAGCCACCGGTTGCTGGCGCTTTCCAATCAGGAAGCGACCGGGCTCTACAGGACACTGCTTGTCGGCTCCGCCATTTCCCTTGCGGCGGTTGCCTTCTGCCTCTGGATGGAGCGACTGGGTCTGTCGCCTGACATTCATAAGCTGGCATTGATTGCAGCCTCCGCGCTGTCGATGGTCATCCTGTCCGGCATCGCGATTGTCTATCGCAGGGTAATTGCGCGGCTGATCCGGGGAAAGAAGGGGGCTGAAGCGCCGATCTGGCGAAGGGTTCTGGCCAGCGGCTGGCACTTTGTTGCCGTTGCCTATTTCTTCCTGGCCTGGGGGATTTCGGCAGTGCGTATCCTGCTCGACCTGCCGGACGCGATCGGTCTGGTCGGTGCACCGCTGGAAGTGCTGTTGATGGCTGCGGTTGCCTATGGGCTGCTGATCCTGCTCATCGACCGGGTTCTGTTGCCGAGGCTGGACACGGCCGCCGCACAGGAGAAGATTGCCGAGGACATTAAACGTGCCGAAGCAGGCGAGGGCGGCGAAGAGGATGCTGCCAGCACATTGGCCCAGGCGCGCGCGGAAGCTGCCGAGCGGGAAGCGCGACGCTCACCCTTCCGGGACCTGTTCGACCGGGGCGCCACTATTCTGGTCGTGTTCACCTCGCTGGACATGCTGGCTTCCAAATGGGGACTGCCGCTTGCCGGTAGCGGCTCGCTGATCGGTTCCTTCGTCGAGGTGCTTCTGGTCATGTTCCTTGGCTACATGGCCTATGAGGCCGTGAAAATCGTCATTGACCGGGAAATTGCCAAGGAAGCGCCCGCCGAGAAAGACGAAGAGGCGGAAGTCGGGGGAACCGGTGAGAGCCGGATTTCCACCTTGCTGCCGATCTTTCGCAATTTCCTGCTCATCACGATCGTGGTGATCGCCACGATGGTGATCCTGTCGCAGCTGGGCGTAAATATCGCGCCATTGTTCGCCGGTGCCGGTGTCGTTGGTCTGGCAGTTGGATTCGGGGCTCAAACCCTAATCCGGGATATCTTCTCCGGAGCTTTCTATCTGATCGACGATGCGTTCCGGAAAGGGGAATACATCGATATCGGCAGCGCCAAGGGCGTTGTCGAAAAGATCTCGATCCGGTCGATGCAGCTGCGGCACCACCGCGGCGCGCTTACGACGGTTCCCTTTGGCGAAATTCAGAAAGTGGAGAATTTCTCACGAGACTGGGCGGTGATGAAACTTGCGTTCCGCGTTACCTACGACACCGACGTGGAAAAGATGCGCAAGATCATCAAGAACTTCGGCAAGGAACTGCTGGAGGACGAGTATTTCGGGCCCATGTTCCTGGCGCCGCTGAAGTCTCAGGGAATCATGTCGATGGAAGACAGTGCCATGATCGCGCGTGTCAAGTTCACCACCAAGCCTGGCAAGCAGTTCGAGCTTCGCAAGGTCGTTTATGCGGGGCTTCGCGACCTCTTCGAAAAGAACGGCATCAGGTTTGCACATCGCCAGGTGACCGTGCGTGTTGCCGGGTCTGACGGCGATGAGGAGGTCGTGACACCCGGTGCCAGGGAAGCTGCTGCGGCTGGTGCTGCCGCGGCTGGAATGCTGGGTGAGGGAATTGGTGACGAGACCGGCGGCAGCGCCGAGGACCAGCTCTAGCACCCGCTGTGTCGCAGCGCCGGATCCTGGACTTGCGGCGAGACCGCCATAATGGTGTGCTTCACTTCTCGGATCGCAAATGTGAAGGGGGAGACTATGCTGAAACCAATGTTTCTGGGAGCTGCACTTGCAGTTGCCCTGTCATGCCAGGCTATTGCGGGACCTTTGCAGGACAAGGCGGCTGAAGCGGAGGCCGCGCTTGATGCCGGCAAGGGCGGGGAAGCCATCTCTTTGATGCGCGAGGCCCTCTTCGACGTTTGGTCGAAAGCCACCATTTCCATTCCAACCGCCTTGTTCGTGATGGCCCCTGCCGACGGCTTCGGCATCTATAAACCCAGGGGAGATGCAGCTTTCGGAGCGGACGAGCCGCTGCGCATCTATCTGGAGCCGGTTGGCTTCGACTGGAAACAGCAGGATGGCCTGTTCACATCCCTTCTGACCGTCGACTTCGACCTCGCGTCGCCCGATGGCAAGGTGCTGGCTGGGCAAAAGGGCTTCGGCCGGTTCGACTTCAAGAGCCACGTGCCCAATACCGAATACATGGCCAACCTGACCCTGAATGTCAGCGGGGCCCCGGCGGGCGACTATATACTGGAACTCACCGTCAACGATGAATTCAGCGGCAATTCCGCGAAAGTCCGGATGCCCTTTTCGATCAAGTAGGTGCATCGGCAACGGGGTTAGAGGCGGTCTATTCGCTTTTGTGCGCCAGGTCCGTGGACCTCTTGACTGAAATCCGATATCGGTCCCGGCAGGCACCAGGAAGAGGCTTGCCATGACTTGAGCTGCCATCCGGTAGCCGGGATGCGCCACCCTTCGCTGATCGAGGAAACCGGGCCCAGGCATGAAGCTCTACGACTGTTTTGTCTTCCATAACGAATTCGACCTTCTGGAAATCCGTCTTCGGGAGATGGGGAACCATGTCGACAAGTTTGTCCTGGTGGAAGCGAACCAGACGCAACGCGGTGGTCCCAAGCCGTTCTACTTTGCGGAAAATCGCGAACGGTTTGCGCCCTGGGCCGACAAGATCATCGATCTTCAGGTCGAGTTTCCCGATGAATTGCCACCAGCGCTCGGCGTGTACAAGAACCGCCGGAAAGCGGACTGGGAACGCGAGAACTATCAGCGCAATTGCATTGCACGGGGGCTGGAAGCCTGTGCGCCGGACGACGTCATCCTTCTGTCGGATGTCGACGAGATCGTGCGGGCGGAAGTTCTGAAGAAGGTGCTGGACGAGAAGCTATACAAGGGGCGGCTGCTGGTGTTCGAACAGAGCCTGCACAAACACCATCTCGACCGGATCGTGCCCGGCAAGACCTGGCTGCTGGGGTCCCGGATGATTGAAAAGAAGTACCTGACCACGCCGCAGCAACTGCGCCGAACAAAGGCCCGGATGACGAAAAAGCCCTACGTGCCGGGTTTTGTCACCCAGCCGCTTCTCAGGATCCGCAACAACAACCTGTCGGGCATCAGCCGCCCGGTGAAAATCCTGCCTGATGCAGGCTGGCATTTTTCCTCCATGGGCGGCGTGGAAGCCTTCCGGACCAAACTGGCATCTGTCGTCCATGGTCAGACTGTCGATACCAGCGATATCGAAAGGCTCTACACGAAAGAGCTTGTCGGCACCGAGATCATCCCGCGCGAAGGTCTGCCGGGCTGTGTGCGCGAGGGGCGCTTCGATCACATGCTGGATCAAGGTGCTGTGCCTGCGGAAAGCTGACGAGTTCCGCCGAATTCGGTCATTGGTAATCGGAAACCTGATCCGTTCGGGAGGGCACGCTCGATGATCGCAGCCATGTGACTATTCCGATCGAGCTTCTACACGATGCGGGCTGGATGCTTCCTCGCCCAAGGAGACGGCGTCGTCTTCTTCTGGGCAATATTCACATGTAGCCGATTTGGAGCCTGACCTGGAGAAGGTATCCATGAACCTTCCGCCGCTTTAGCGACTGACTGCACCGATAGGAGCGGTCACGGGACCAGTTTCAGCGGCGGACAGTTGCCGCCAGGACACTTCCAGAGAGGGCGGTCGAGGCTGCGGCCGGTGTTGTGTCGTGTGCTGCCGATCCGCGATATGAGAGCAAAATATTCTCCCTCTTTCTGCATTTTTGCTCTTTCTTCTCCTGCAATCGCTTCCACATTCCGGCACTAAGGCCACTCACTCATCATGCCGGAAAGGAATTGATATGAGCTGGTTCAAAGCGATTGCCGCGGCCGCAGTGCTGCAGGTACTTACCCTTTCTCCCTCGCAGGCGGGTGACAACCTCGATGCGATCAAATCGGCAGGTGTCCTGAAGATCGGCACCGAAGGCACCTACGCGCCTTTCACCTTCCACGACGGGGAAGGCAAGCTGGTCGGTTTCGATGTCGAAATCGGCGAGGCCGTTGCCGAAAAACTTGGCGTCAAGGCCGAGTTCATCGAAGGCAAATGGGACGGACTGATCGCCGGCCTTGACGTCAAGCGCTACGACGTGGTCATCAATCAGGTCGGCATCACCGACGCCCGCAAGCAGAAATACGATTTTTCCGACCCCTACATTGCCTCCAAGGCAGTGCTGATCGTTCGCGACAGCAATGACGACATCAATGGCTTCGAAGACCTCACCGGCAAAAAGGCGGCTCAGTCCTTGACCAGCAATTTCGGCAAGCTGGCGGAAGAAGCCGGAGCGGAACTGGTCGGCACCGACGGGTTCGACCAGTCAATCCAGCTGGTGCTGACACGCCGCGCTGATGCGACCATCAACGACAGCCTGTCCTATCTGGACTTCAAGAAGCAGAAACCGGACGCGCCGGTGAAGGTTGTCGCCGAGAAGGCAAATGCCGACTATTCCGGCATTCTGGTGCGCAAGGGTGATCCGGAACTTGTTGCCGCCCTGAATTCGGCGCTGGCCGACATCAAGGCGGATGGTACCTACCAGGCGATTTCCGACAAGTACTTTGGTCAGGACGTGTCCAACTGACATGATGAAGGCCGGTCCATGCAGATCTAGACCGGCCCTTCTCACCTAAACGAAAAGCGCCGGGCGTTCGCGCCGGGCGCGTTTTTTTGGAGCTTTATCGTGCCTCACTGGCTTCAGTTGATGATCGATTCCCTACCGACGCTTCTGTGGGCGGGGGTCAAGTTCACCATTCCGCTCACGCTGTTGTCCTTCGCACTGGGGCTCAGTCTTGGTCTGACCACGGCTGTCACACGTCTGTTCGCGCCGCTGCCGCTGGTGCTGGTCGCGCGCTTTTATGTCTGGGTCTTCCGGGGAACGCCGCTGCTGGTACAGCTCTTCGTGATCTTTTACGGTCTGCCCAGTATCGGAATTTTGCTGGATGCGTTTCCAGCCGCCCTGATCGGCTTTACGCTCAATGTCGGCGCCTATTCGTCGGAGATCATCCGGGCTGCCATTTCCTCCGTGCCGAAGGGACAGTGGGAAGCCGCGTTTTCCACCGGGATGACATGGCGCCAGGCGATGATGCGCACGATCCTGCCGCAAGCCGGGCGCGTGGCGGTGCCGCCGCTGTCGAATACTTTCATTTCGCTGGTCAAGGATACGTCTCTGGCCGCTGCCATCACGGTGCCGGAGTTGTTCCAGTCGGCGCAGCGCATCGTTGCCACCACATATGAACCGCTGATCCTCTACATCGAGGCTGCCCTGATCTATCTTGCCATGAGTTCCGTGCTTGCCTGGCTGCAGGAGCGGCTGGAAGTGCGGTTTGCGCGATATGGCGGCATGCTGGAGACCTCAAGATGATCGAGCTTTCCAATATCAAGAAAAAGTTCGGTGACGCGCTTATCCTCGACGATATCTCGCTGCGTTTTCCCGAAGGCAGCGTCACCGCGCTTGTCGGCCCGTCGGGCGGCGGCAAGAGTACTTTGCTGCGCTGTATCAATCTGCTGGAAATACCGACCTCCGGCAGCGTTCAGGTCGGTGAACACAAGATCACGTTCAAGCCGGGCGTTTCAGCGCCGCAGGCATCGGTTCAGAAGATCCGCTGCGAAACGGGTATGGTGTTCCAGAACTTTCTGCTCTTTCCGCACAGGACAGTGATCGAGAATGTGATGGAAGGCCTGCTGGTGGTTCAGAAATGGCCCCGTGAAAAGGCCCGGCAGCGGGCATTGGATCTGCTCGAAAAGGTCGGCATGTCGCACAAGACCGACGCCTGGCCGGCCAACCTTTCCGGCGGTCAGCAGCAACGTGTTGCGATTGCCCGTGCTCTTGCACCTTCGCCCAAGGTGCTTCTGTGCGACGAGCCGACTTCCGCGCTTGATCCGGAACTGGCCGGTGAGGTGGTCGACGTACTCGGTCAGCTTGCCCGGGAAGGGACCACCATGGTGATGGCGACGCACGACCTGCGACTGGCATCGCAGATCGCAAATCATGTCGTCTTTCTGGAGGCCGGGCAGGTGGTGGAAACCGGAGACGCGGACGCGATCTTCCGTCATCCCGAGCGCGAGCGCACCCGCCGGTTTGTCTCCTCCATCAACGCCGCACAGACGCTCTAGGTCAGCGCACCCGCATTGCTCAGATGCGGGAGGTGGTGCAATTCGGCGTGACACGCGAGGGCCGGGCTATTGCCCTTGCCCGGGCTCAAGACCGCGTAAGGCAGCTCACCTGACCTGAAGTGGCTGGTTCCATATGTGCTGATGGCCCCGCTCAGCGGATGCGAGGCGGTGCGCAGGTCGGCTCTCGTTTTCTCCTGCGGGCGTAATTTCGACGAATACGGACCAATCAGTGTCGTATTTGTTTTGATCCCTTGCACGGCGCTTCGATTTCATATAAAGATATCTTTATATCGACATTGATGGCGAAGCGCATGACCGAAGAACAGACCCTGTCCGTTGACGATACCCTGGCCGCCCTGAGGGCTGTCGGCGAGGCGACGCGCCTGAGGCTGATTGCGCTTCTGGCGGAAAGCGAGCTGACGGTGAAGGATGCCACGGCGATCCTCGGACAGAGCCAACCGCGCATCTCCCGTCATCTGAAGCTGCTTGCCGAAGCGGATCTCATTCAGCGGTTCCCGGAAGGGGCCTGGGTCTACTACCGGTTGGCGGATGGTCCTGAAGGCCAGCTTGCACGCGATCTTGTTGCTCGCATTTCCCTGGAAGACCCGGTGCTGGCGGCGGACCAGGAACGGTTCCGGGCGATCCGCAAGGCCAAGGCGGACGAGGCGGCTGCATATTTTGCAGCCCGCGCGCTTACCTGGGACCGGGAGCGTTCGCTGCATGTTTCCGAAGACGATGTCGAGAAGGCGATGCGCAAGGCACTGGGCGACAAGCCGTTCCAGTCGTTCCTCGACCTTGGCACCGGCACCGGCCGGTTGCTGGAAGTGTTTGCGGACCAGTATGCGACGGCACTCGGTGTCGATGCCTCGCATGACATGCTTGCCGTTGCCCGCGCGAACCTTGCCAAGGCCGGGCTTTCAAACGCCCAGGTACGCCACGGCGATGTTTACGCACTGAATGTGCCGCCGCGGTCCTTCGATGTCGTGGCGATCCACCAGGTGTTGCACTTCCTTGAGGAACCGGCAAGGGCACTCAACGAGGCTGCCCGTGCACTGCGTCCCGGCGGCCGCCTGTTGATCATCGATTTTGCTCCGCATCAGCTGGAGTTCCTGCGCGAAAAACACGCGCATCGTCGCCTGGGCTTTGCCCATGACCAGATGGAGCGCTGGCTTGAAGCGCTCGAACTGGACCTGGAACAGGTCACCGATCTTGTTCCGGGAGACGGCAACGACACCAACCTTACCGTAACCCTTTGGCTTGCGCGTGACCGCCGAATTGTCACCGACCTGCCTGCCCGAGACACGTCCCGAGAGGTCGCCTAACATGACAACCTGTTCCAACCGCCGGTCTCACCAGGCCGCACCTTCGCCAATCACGGCTTCGTTCGAATTTTTCCCGCCGAAGTCCGACAAGATGGCGGAGACGCTGTGGCAGACGGTTCAGCGGCTGGCGCCGCTCAGCCCGTCCTTTGTTTCCGTGACCTATGGTGCCGGCGGTTCCACCCGCGAGCGTACGCATCGCACTGTCGAGCGGATCCTGAAGGAAACCGACCTTGCACCGGCGGCACACTTGACCTGTGTCGGTGCGGCGCGCAGCGAAATCGATGCGATCGTCAAGGACTACTGGGATCTGGGTGTGCGTCATCTGGTGGCGCTGCGCGGTGACCCGCTCGACGGCATCGGCTCGCGTTACGTGCCGCATCCGGAGGGCTATGCCTATGCGACCGACCTGGTTGAAGGCGTCAAGAAGATCGCCAATTTCGATATTTCCGTCTCCGGCTATCCGGAAAGGCATCCGGAAAGTGGCAATTGGCAGAAAGAGATCGACAATCTGAAGCGCAAGGTCGACGCCGGTGCGGACCGGATCATTACCCAGTACTTCTTCGACAATGACCTGTTCGATGATTACCTCGACCGGATTGCGGCCGCCGGCATCAATATTCCGGTGATCCCGGGCATTCTGCCGATCCACAATTTCGAACAGACGATGGTGTTCTCCGCCAAGTGCGGCACCTCCATTCCGCAGTGGCTGGCTCGGCGTTTTGCCGGCCTGACCAACGATCCGGAAACCCGGAAGCTGGTTGGCGTTTCGGTTGCCTGCGAACAGGTGATGGACCTGGTCGACCGCGGCATCAACGACTTCCATTTCTACACCATGAACCGGGCCGACCTGACCTTTGCCATCTGCCACATGCTTGGCATGGGGCAGCCGGAAACCAAGGAAACCCTGGCAGCCTGAGGGAGGCGAGGCGGCCGGGCCGGGCGCAGAAACGAGCCAGTTGTTTGGGATTTAGAGCGGATGCCCCCTCTTGGCCCCTTACCCTTACCTGGGTGGGGCAGGGTTGGGGGTATCGGCGCAGCCGGGACACGCTGCTGTCATTCAGGACAGGAACGGCCGGAAACCAAGCGGGAAGCGGAGCGAGATGATCAAGTTAAGCACTGCCGATGCCATTGAATCGACCGCCTATGCGGTGTTGCGCGAGAAGGGCTTCGAGCTTCATGTCGTCGACATGGGCGCGGACAACAATCGTCTGATCGTCGCTACCGACAAGGACCACGAGTTCCGCGGGCATTCGGCCCTCGAAATTCTCGGGCTCCTGGCCGTTTATGAGGCACGCGGCGAAGACTGGCACCCGACCGAAGACGACGTTCACAGCCGCACCAAGTTCTGGGACGCCTCCTACAACGATACCGACCGGGACAGCTGACGCGCTGTCCGGTTGCACAGTTAAATCACGCCGGCTTCCGCCGGCCAAACCAACAGAAATTTCCGGAAGGAAACCCCGTGATCAAGTCAGACGCCTTCGAGCGCCTCCGTGACCTCGCCAAGACCCGTATTCTCGTCCTTGACGGTGCCATGGGCACGGAAATCCAGCTTCTGAAACTGGATGAAGCGGCCTACCGCGGTGACCGCTTCAAGGACTGGCCGAGCGACATCAAGGGCAACAACGATCTGCTGAGCCTGACGCAGCCGGACGCGATCCGGAAGATCCATGTCGATTATCTGGAAGCCGGTGCCGACATCGTCGAGACCAACACCTTTTCCTCCACGACGATCGCCCAGGCCGACTACGGCATGGAAGAGCTGGCCTATGAGCTGAACTTCGAAAGCGCGAAACTCGCGCGTGAAGCCTGCGACAAGGTCACGGCACAGGATCCGTCCCGGCCGCGTTTCGTTGCCGGCGCGCTTGGCCCGACCAACCGGACCGCGTCGATCTCCCCGGATGTGAACAATCCGGGCTACCGTGCTGTTTCCTTTGATGATCTGCGCATTGCCTATGCCGAAGCTACCCGTGGTCTCATTGCAGGTGGTGCCGATATCATCCTGGTGGAGACCATCTTCGACACGCTGAACGCCAAGGCGGCGCTGTTTGCCATTGACGAGGTCTTCGAAGAAACCGGCAAGATCCTGCCGGTGATGATTTCCGGTACGATCACCGATCTTTCGGGCCGGACACTTTCCGGACAAACACCGGAAGCCTTCTGGAACTCCGTCCGTCACACCAGCCCGCTGACCATCGGTCTCAACTGCGCACTTGGCGCCAAGGAAATGCGTGCACATGTGGACGAGCTCGGCCGCGTCGCCGACACGCTTGTGTGCGCCTATCCGAACGCCGGCTTGCCGAACGAATTCGGTGAATATGACGAGAGCCCGGAACATATGGCCGGCCTGATCGAGGAATTTGCCTCGGCGGGTCTCGTCAACGTTGTCGGCGGCTGCTGTGGTACCACGCCTGCGCATATCAAGGCGATTGCGGACGCCGTTGCGGACAAGAAACCGCGCGAGATCCCGGACATCGATATTCACATGCGTCTGTCGGGCCTGGAGCCGTTCGTGGTGACGAAGGAGACCAACTTCGTCAACGTGGGCGAACGGACCAACGTGACCGGCTCGGCCAGGTTCCGCAAGCTGATCAAGGAAGGGGACTACCCAACTGCGCTCGAAGTAGCCCGTCAGCAGGTCGAAAACGGCGCGCAGATCATCGACATCAACATGGACGAAGGCCTGCTCGATTCCGAGGAAGCCATGGTCACCTTCCTGAACCTGGTGGCCGCCGAGCCGGATATCGCCAAGGTTCCGGTGATGATCGACAGTTCCAAGTGGACGGTCATCGAAGCGGGCCTCAAATGTATCCAGGGCAAGGGGGTCGTGAACTCCATCTCGATGAAGGAAGGCGAAGAGGAGTTCATCAAGCACGCGACGCTGGTCCGCCGTTACGGTGCTGCCGTTGTGGTGATGGCGTTTGATGAAAGCGGACAGGCCGACACCTTCGAGCGCAAGACAGAGATCTGCGCGCGCTCCTACAAGATCCTGACTGAAAAGGTTGGCTTCCCGCCGGAAGACATCATTTTCGACCCGAACATCTTTGCCGTCGCGACAGGCATCGAGGAACACAACAACTACGGCGTCGACTTCATCGAGGCGACCGGCTGGATCCGCGAGAACCTGCCGCATGCCCATGTGTCGGGCGGTGTATCGAACCTGTCGTTCTCGTTCCGAGGCAACGAAGCCGTGCGCGAGGCGATGCACTCGGTGTTCCTCTATCATGCCATCAAGCGCGGCATGGACATGGGCATCGTGAATGCCGGTCAGCTTGCGGTCTATAATGATCTTGATCGCGAGCTGCGCGAGCTTTGCGAGGACGTTGTCCTCAATCGGCGGCAGGACAGCACCGACCGGTTGCTGGAAGCGGCCGAGCGCTGGAAAGGCGAGGGGGGCAAGAAAAAGGAAGCCGATCTCACCTGGCGTACCTGGGGTGTTGCCAAGCGCCTGGAACACGCGCTCGTTCACGGCATTGCCGATTACGTGGAAGAAGATACCGAAGAAGCCCGCCAGGCCTTCGACCGGCCGCTGCACGTGATCGAAGGCCCGCTGATGGACGGTATGAACGTCGTCGGCGATCTCTTCGGATCCGGGCAGATGTTCCTGCCGCAGGTGGTCAAGTCTGCCCGCGTCATGAAGAAGGCGGTCGCCTATCTGATGCCGTTCATGGAAAAGGAAAAGGAAGAGCTTGGCCAGACAGGTCATTCTTCCGCCGGCAAGATCCTGATGGCGACGGTCAAGGGCGATGTGCATGACATCGGCAAGAACATTGTCGGCGTCGTGCTCCAGTGCAACAATTTCGAGGTGATCGATCTCGGCGTCATGGTGCCGGCAGCGAAGATCCTCGATACCGCGCGTCAGGAAAAGGTCGACATGATCGGGCTGTCCGGCCTGATCACACCGTCGCTGGACGAAATGTGCCACGTTGCCGCCGAGCTGGAACGTGAAGGGCTTGATGTGCCGCTGCTGATCGGCGGGGCGACCACGTCCAAGATCCATACAGCGGTGAAGATCCACCCGAACTATGCCCGCGGCCAGGCAATCTATGTCACCGATGCGGGCCGGGCTGTCGGTGTTGCCTCCAAGCTGATGAGCGAAGGTGGCCGCGCGCCTTACTATGCCGATGTGCGTGCCGAATATGCCGATATTGCCGAAAAGCATGCAGCCGGCCGGGGCTCTCAGCAGCGCACGTCGCTGAAAGCCGCGCGGGACAATGCCTTCAAGGCCGACTTTAAGGGCAAACAGCCGGTTGCGCCGAAGAAGCCAGGCACGACTGTCTATGACGATTTCCCGCTGGAGGAACTGGTGCCGTTCATCGACTGGACGCCGTTCTTCTCCACCTGGGAGATCAAGGGCCGTTATCCGGCGGTACTGACCGACAATCGCTACGGCCCGGCGGCCAAGGCGCTTTTCGACGATGCGCGGCGGATGCTCGATGAAATCGTTGAAAAGAAGCTGCTGACGGCACGTGGTGTTGCAAGCCTGTGGCCGGCCAATGCGGTTGGTGACGATGTGCGTGTCTTCACCGATGAAAGCCGGAGTGAAACGCTGGCGACCTTCCATACGCTGCGCCAGCAGATGAGCCGGACTGCGGGTGGCCGCGCCAATATCGCCCTCAGCGATTTCGTTGCGCCCGAGGCAAGCGGCATTGCCGACTGGATCGGCGGATTTGCCGTTACCTCCGGTCATGGCGAGGACGAGCTGGCGGCGCGTTACGCCAGGGAGTCGGACGACTACAACAAGATCCTCTCCCAGGCCCTGGCAGACCGGCTGGCGGAAGCCTTTGCCGAGAAGCTGCACCAGATCGTACGCAAGGACATTTGGGGCTACGCCGCCGCTGAAGACCTGTCCATCGACGATATCATCGCGGAAAAATATCAGGGTATTCGTCCGGCACCGGGCTACCCGGCCCAACCGGACCATACGGAAAAGGATACCCTGTTCCGGCTGCTCGATGCGGAACGCCTGACAGGCATCCAGCTGACAGAGAGCAGGGCCATGTTGCCGGGGTCGTCCGTTTCCGGGCTCTATTTCGGTCATGCCGACAGCCATTATTTCGGTGTCGGCAAGATCGAGAGGGACCAGGTGGAGGATTACGCCGCACGCAAAGGTTGGGATCTGGCCTACGCGGAACGCTGGCTTGCTCCGATTCTCAACTACGATCCGGCCCGGATGGTCGCTGCCGAGTAGGGGCCGCACCACCAAAACCGACTGGAAACAGATGGCCTCCCGCGTGTCGCACGCGGGAGGCCATTTATTTTCTCCAATGAATTAAATGACGTAAGGAAAATAACACAAATTTTTGAGAATATGCACACTGTGCACTCTTGTAATGTGCACGCAGTGCGCTAACATATGCTCTATCAGGTGAGTGCCGATAAAGGTTCTGCGCACACCAAAGGAGAAAAAAACATGACTGTGCAAATCGCTAGAATTTTGCTGGTTCAGCATCGCCAGGATTACAACCGGGACCGCCTTGCGTGGTTGCCGGCACGGCTTTATCGCTCCTGGCGTGAAGCCCTTCCGAAGGTTCAGGAGACCATCCGGTCTCTTTGAGCTGGGCCCACCCCGAAATTGGCCCCAAGAAACAAGAACAAGATCACTGGGCGCCTCGTTTGCCCCTGGCGTCTGCCCACTTCCTTACAAAGCCCGGCTTCGGCCGGGTTTTTTGTTGATCTGTGGATGAGCAGAAAGGGACGGGGGTGTTGCTCAGGCCACCGGAAACAGTTTCTTCAGTTCCGCTTCACCTTTCGGCGAAATATGAACGATGCGTCCCGCCGGTTCGCGGCGCAGCAAGCCGCTTTCGGTGAAGCGCGTGAGAAGAGCGGCCCCCAGACCTCCCGCCAGATGGTTGCGCCTTTCGCTCCAGTCCAGGCAGGCACGGCACATCGGGCGACGGCTTGCTGTGAGGGCACCCAGGTCAATGCCGATGCCTGAGACGAAACCTTCACCATCTGCGGTCAGGGCGAGGCCGCCCTTGTCCGTCGAGACGGCAAGGAACCCGCGCTTCTGTAGGCTGTCGAAAATACGCACCGCCATATCGCCGGCCAAATGGTCATAACACACACGGGCGGCCCGCATCTGCGGGTCTCTGGGGCCGGTGCGTGTGCGCAGGTGACCCTTGCGGGCGGCAAGGCCCATCACGGCTTCCAGCACGGCTCCAACTTCCGGGCCCGCGAGCGTGAAATAGCGATGCCGGCCCTGCTTGGCCTGGGTCAGCAAGCCGCCTTCCATCAGTTTCTTCAGGTGCGAACTGGCGGTCTGGCCGGTGATGCCGGCTTCGGTTGCCAGTTCCGTCGCCGTCAGGGCCTTGCCGCTTAACAGCGCGCTCAGAATGTTGGCGCGGGCCGGGTCACCCATCAAGGCGCCGATGCGGGCAATGTCCGGTCCATCCTTCATCAGATCTCCTCCATGGTTCGATCTGTGTCGAAGCATTGCAGACATAGACCGTGGCACACAAGCGCAATCGACACAGCCTTGAAGGACACCTTGGTGATTACCTGTTTCATCCGCTATCACATCGACCCGACGAAGAAAGCCGCCTTTGAGCAATATGCGCGAAACTGGGGGCAGGCGATCCCGCGTTGCGGTGCGGATCTCATCGGCTATTTTGCACCCCACGAAGGCTCGACGACGCTGGCATACGGTATTTATTCCATCGAGAACCTTGCGGCATATGAAGCCTACCGGGCGCGGCTTGCCGCAGACCCGTTGGGGCAGGAGAACTATGCTTTTGCCATGAAGGAAAAATTCATCTTGCGGGAAGACCGCACGTTTCTGAAACTGGCCTCCGCACCGCATGGCATGGGAGAGAAACTCAAATGATTGCCGTCATCTTCGAAGTGATCCCGCATGCGGACAAGAAACAGGCTTATCTCGACATGGCTGCCGAGATGAAGCCCCTGGTCGAACAGATCGACGGCTTCCTGTCCGTTGAGCGTTTCCAGAGCCTCACCAATCCGGAGAAATTACTGTCGGTCTCCTTCTTTCGCGATGAAGCCGCGCTGAATGAATGGCGGCAGCTTACGCAGCATCGCAAGGCGCAGCGTGCCGGACGGAACAGCTATTTCAAGGATTACCGGTTGCGGGTGGCGCAGGTGCTGCGCGACTATGGCATGGACGAGCGCGACGAGGCTCCCGCCGATAGCCGCGACGTGAACGGTTAAGCCGGCAGCCATGCAAAACAGATCTATCGAACTGGCGCTTTTGGGTGTGCTCGCCCTGCTCTGGGGCTCGTCCTACATGTGGATCAGCCTGGCGCTGCCATCGTTTCCTCCTGCGACGCTGATTGCCATCCGTGTGTCTCTTGCTGCGCTGGCGCTGCTGGCCATCATGGCTGCAAGGGGCATTCGCATGCCGCTGGACAGGCAAAACTGGAAGCAGTTCTTCATCCAGTCCCTGGTCAACAGCACAGGACCCTGGCTGATGCTGGCCTGGGGCCAGCAATATGCCGGTACGGCTGTCTCCAGCGTTCTGAATTCAACCTCGCCGCTCTGGGTCTTCGCCTTTTCGTTCCTACTGCTGAACCATGGCGAAAGGCCAGGTGCCCGGCAACTCACCGGCGCCTTGTTCGGCTTTGCCGGTATCGTGCTGATCGTCGGTGTCGGTGCGCTTGAGGATATCGGCAGGAACCTTGTGCCGCAGCTTGTCGTCCTGTTCGGGGCTGCGCTCTATGGCATCGCGGCCCTGCGCGGCTGTGTCTTTGCAGGCCTGCCGCCCATAGTGCCGGCTGCGGGAACGCTCATCTGCGCATCGGTTGTGCTGGTCCCGGCAAGCCTCATCGTTGACCGGCCCTGGCAGTTGACGCCGGATACGACCGGCATCGTTGCCGCGCTGACGCTCTCGCTCGCGTGCACCGCGCTGGCATTTCTGATCTATTTCCGTCTTCTGTCGACCCTTGGGGCAATGGGGACGGCCAGTCAGGCTTATCTGCGCTCAGGCGTAGGTGTCTTTCTCGGTGTCGTATTCCTGTCGGAGACGCTGGATCTGGAGACCTTTGCCGGAATTTGCCTTGCCATTTTCGGTGTTGTTCTGATCAACTGGCCACGTGCGGTGAAGCGTCAAGACGTTTCGGCTCCAGTATCTGCCGCCAAGTAAGAGGGCATTCGGCCGGCAGGAAACTGGGCGGCCCAATCCGTGCGCATGGTGGCAGAGACTTGCGAGGAGGTGTCCATGAGTGTCCTGACCGTATTCGAGGCCGGTTCCAGGCCATCGCGACGTGCAAATCCGGATTATTTCACTGGAACGGTCTGGCAGGACCCGGTGATCGAGGCGCCCGCGCCAGCGCGCGTGCGTGCATTGCGGGTGACGTTCGAACCGGGAGCACGTACTCACTGGCATACCCATCCGCTTGGGCAGACCCTTCAGATACTGGAAGGGGCAGGTTTTGTGCATCTGTGGGGGCAGGAGAAACTGTCGATACTGCCAGGTGATGTCATCTGGATCCCGCCTGGCGTCAAACATTGGCATGGTGCCGGACCGAACACCTCACTTGTCCATCTGGCCATACAGGAAGAACAGGACGGTGCGACGGCGGAGTGGCTCGAACCGGTCGATGAGGCCACTTACGCCGGTGGCCTTCAGGCAAGGCGTTGAGCACCCGGTGCCGAAGTTGCCCCGGCTCCTCTCGGCGAACGCCTTGCGCTCTTCCGCGGCACGGGTGCCGGAGCATATTGTGCTTGCCGGCAGACTCTGGTCAAAAGGATGTTTCCATTCATGAAGTGATTGCCCGATGAACATAGCCATTGTCGGGGCCGGGATCGGAGGACTGGCCACAGCCATTCTTCTGGAGCGTCTGGGCCACCGGATTTCCCTGTTTGAACAATTCCGCAAACCGGTTCCCATCGGTTCGGGCTTGATGATCCAGCCTGTCGGGCTTGAAGTCCTGGAGCTGGCTGGTGTCGCGGATGTAGTGCTGAAGCACGCAACACCGATCAAGCGTGTGCTTGGCAGGTCGTCGCAAACCGGCAGACGGGTTCTTGACGTCGACTATGGCGCAGTCCCGGGGCTTGGTATCCACCGGGCCGCGCTGTTTTCCGCGCTTTATGAAAAGGTGCTGACGCGTGCGCTTTACTGGCACACGGATTGCCGGATCACTGGTCACCAGGATGGAAAACTGCGTTTCGATGATGGCAGCTTTTCCGAGGCCTTCGACCTGATCATCGATGCGTCGGGCGCAAATTCGGTTCTGTCGCCGCTGAAAGCACGCGCACTGTCGTTCGGTGCGATCTGGGGAACTGTCGACTGGGTTTCCGGCGGTCTGCCCGAGGATCATCTTTCCCAGCGGTATCGCGGTGCAGACCACATGATTGGTGTGTTGCCTGTCGGCCTTATGCCGGGACAGGACCGGCGGAAGGCCGCGTTTTTCTGGTCACTTCGCCACGACGCTTATGAAGACTGGCTCAAGGGCGGGCTGGCAGCCTGGAAGGACACGGCGCTGTCGATCTGGCCCGATGCGGGACCCTTTCTGGAGCAGATCACGGATCCGGAGCAAATGACCATGGCGCGCTACAGCCATGGCACCTTGCGCCAGCCCTGGGGTGACAGGATTGCCTTTGTCGGTGATGCCGCCCACCGGGCGAGCCCGCAGCTCGGGCAGGGTGCGAACATGGCTCTGCTGGACGCTGCCGCCCTGGCAAAGTCTGTGGAGACCCTGCCACTTGACCAGGCTCTCCCTGCCTACGGCAAGGCCAGACGTTGGCATGTGGGTGTCTATCAGGCGTTCAGCGCGATGTTCACGCCGGCCTATCAAAGTGACAGCAGGTTGCTGCCCTTTTTGCGCGACAATGTGCTGTTTCCTGTCAGCCGTATCCCGCCCGTTCCCTCGGTGCTGTCGCATCTGATCTCGGGAACGCTTGTGCCACGCGGTATTTGATCCAGTCTATTTGCCCGCCCCGAGCGGCAATCTGACGTCGGCCTGAAGACCGCCTTCCGGACGGTTCTTCAACTCGATCCGGCCGCCATGTGCATGGATGATCGAACGGGTGATCGCCAATCCCAGACCGATGCCGCCCGTTTCTTCGCTGCGGGATTCTTCAAGCCTGACAAAGGGTTCGAAGACGTCCTTCAACTTTTCCTCGGGAATGCCAGGACCCTTGTCGGTGATGCGGATGATGGCTTCGCCGGCGGATCTGGCCGCGTGGACCGAGACGCCGTCTCCGTAGCGGATCCCGTTCTCTATCAGGTTCCTCAGGGCCCGTTTCAAGGCCACCGGACGGCAAGGAAGCACGATGCGTTCTTCCGTTTCGACGGTACATTTGTGGCCAAGGTCCTGCTGGTCGCCTGCAAGTGCCTCCAGGATCGCACCGAGATCGGCGTTTTCCGCTGTTTCCGCCTGGGCGTCGTCCCTGGCGAAACGCAGCGCGGCTTCCGTCATTGCGGCCATTTCTTCCAGGGTTTCGATCATCTTGTCGCGGTTTTCCTCGTCCTCGATGAATTCGGCCCGCAGGCGCAATGAAGTGATCGGGGTTCTGAGATCGTGACTGATGGCGGCCAGCATCCGTGTGCGGTCCCTGACAAACCGTGTCAGACGGTCCTGCATGTCGTTGAAGGCGTTCGTCAGCGAGCGGACTTCGCTCGGCCCGCTGGGTGTCAGTGGCTTCTGTTGTTCGCCGCGGCCGAACTTCTCGGCAGCCACGGACAGTTCCTTCAAGGGCCGGGTCACGCGGCGGACGGCAAATCCGATAATGAGCACCATCAGCAGGGCGGTAATCGACAGCTGCACGACCAGAGGCAGAAAATCGCCTGCTGGCGGGCGATAGCTGGTGGCGACATTCAGCCAGCGCCCGTCACTCATCTGGATAGACAGCGACAGGTCTTCCGGCTTGTTCATGATCTTGCGCAGTTTCGAAGGGCGTTCGTGCCGCGGCTCGTCGCGCCACTTCGGATGATCATCGTCGTCTGCCTCGCGGCCACGCGGTCCACGTTTTTCGTCGGCAAGAATGTTGAGATGCACAGTCTGGCCGTGTTCCAGCCTTTCAGCCATGTACCCCTGCAGGCGTTTTTCGAAACGCGAGTTGCCGGGCGCCGGTGCCAGCGGCTTGTCGCCAAGCCAGAACACTGCGAACCGGCTGCTGCTGGCCACAAGGATCCTGTCCTGCAGGTTTGCAGGTGTATCTTCCATCAGCTCCGCCAGGGAAACAGCGCGCGACAGAAGGTTGTCACGGGCCGCCGCCACGAGCGCGATGCGCCGCTCGTCCTGGAAGATCCAGATGCTGAAGGCCTGTGCCGCGACGATGGCTGCGAGCAGCAGAATGATCAGCTGCGAGGCGAGGGTGCTCGGCCAGAGACGGGACAGGATCGGGCGGGGCGTCGGACGTGTCGTCATTCGGCCGTGTCTCTCACTTCCGCGGTGAACATGTAGCCGCCGCCCCAGACGGTCTTGATGAGTTTGGGGTCTTTCGGATCGATCTCGATCTTGCGGCGCAGACGGGAGACCTGGTTGTCGATGGACCTGTCGAAGACAGCGGGCGTCCGGCCGGTTGTCAGGTCCATCAGCTGGTCGCGGTTCAGCACCATTTTCGGACGTTTGAGGAAGGCGCACAGCAACTGGAATTCGCCGCTGGAAAGGGCCACCGAAGTCCCTTCCGGGTCCAGAAGCTCTCGGCGCGAGACATTCAGCGACCAACCGTCGAAATGAAGCCTGTCGTGCTCGATCGGATCGCGTTCCTTCGGCACAAGCGATGTACGGCGCAGAACCGCGCGAATGCGCGCGAGCAATTCGCGGGGGTTGAAGGGCTTAGTAACATAATCGTCGGCACCGATTTCCAGACCGATCACCCGGTCTGTGTCGTCTGCCATCGCGGTCAGCAGGATCACGGGCATGGAGCCGGTTTCCACCAGATGACGGCACAGGGACAGTCCGTCCTCGCCCGGCATCATGATATCCAGCACGACAAGATCGATGGACGCTGCCTTTAGGGTCTTGCGCGCCTGTGCGGCATTTTCCGCCACGGTTGCGCGCAGTCCGTTCTTGACGAGGTAGCGCGCAAGGGTTTCGCGGATGTCGCGGTGATCGTCCACCACCAGGATATGCGGGCTCGGATCGCTCAAGTGTCTCTCCAATCTGGCCTGCCGGGAATGGTCTCAAACCGGCCGGGCGCTGTGATCCTACTGTTTCTAAGGTAAAAATAGTCTCCGGAACGCGCTTGCGCGACCGGAACTTGTAACAAAGTGTGTCGCAGTGCCCATCCGGGACAGATGGCGACACTTCGGGCCCATTCGGACGGTATTCCTGCGACAATTGCTGCCTACCTTCAGCTCATCAACGAACCAAGGAGTTGTTGGAATGAAACCGTTCAAGAAGATTGCAATTGCCGCCCTGGCTGCGAGCGTCGCGGGTACCGCGCTGACGGCCGGCCTGTCCGCTTCCGCCCAGAACGCGACTGCAAACCAGGACGGGGGGCAACAAATTCAGCAGACCGACGGACAGCGTGTCGCGCTTATGGATGGGCGCGGTGGTCCGGGATACGGCTTTGGCCGGGGTCATGGCATGCGCGGTGGCAAGGAACGCGCCGAGCGGCTGTTCGAACGTTTCGATGTCAATGAAGACGGTGTCATCACCAAGGCTGAAATCGAGGAAGTCCGGACGCAGGAGTTCACATCGGCCGATACAGATGGCAACGGCGAGATCAGTCTGGAGGAATTCAAGGCCGAATTTCTCACCCGCTCCAATGACCGCATGGTCAGGGCATTTCAGTTCCTCGACCGTGACGGCGATGGCACTGTAACCCAGGAAGAAGCGGATTTTCTCGCCAACCGCATGTTCAACATGCTGGATCGTGACGGCAACGGAACCGTTGAACGTGTTCGCGGTCCGCGTGGCCCTATGGCCGACGATGACGACGATGATCGTGGCCCGCGTGGCGAAAGAGCAGAGCGTGGAGAGCGCGGAGAGCGCGCCGAGCGCGGCGGCCGTGGTGAGCACGGCTGGCGCGGTGGACCGCAAATGAGACAGGGCGGACACCACATGGGTCGTGGTGGTCACGGCGGCCCGGGAGGCATGTTCCTGGGCATGTTCGACACCGATGTGGACGGCAAGGTGAGCCGCGAGGAATTCGATGCAAGGCGCGGTGAATTGTTTGCTCTGGCCGACACCGACGGCAACGGCTCGTTCACGCTTCAGGATTTCGGTCCGCTGTGGCTTTCGATCAACGAGAACCGGGTGGTCGACATGTTCCAGCGTGCCGATGCCGACGGCAGCCTCGGGATTACCGCGGAAGAACAGAGCAAACACCAGGACCGCATGCTGGAGCGCGCCGACCGCAACAACGACGGCGTGATCACCAAGGCGGACTTCAAGGGTGGCCGGAAAGGTGGCCATGGTCCGGACAAGGGCCACGGCTGGAAGAAAGGTCACGGCCATGGTGATGGCGAAGGTCGTGGTCAGGGTCAAGGTCAAGGTCAGGGATGGGGTAAACACCACCGCGGCTGATCTGGCGCAGAACACCTGAAAAACTCCGGCCGATCACACCGGCCGGAGCCGTTTCCCACCCCCGGCGGCCCACCCCGCGCACGGGAAACGGATAAGGGAGCCGTCCCTCGCGGCTCCCTTTTTTTGTCGGTTCGGTTTTAGGGTAACTTCAAGAAATTTCGGCAATAGTCGTTCCGGTTTTCAAGGGGGACAGCATGGCCAAACCGACGTTGAATGAATTCGTGACTGCCAGAATAGCAGCGGGACATCTCAGTGAGGATGATGTCATCAACGTGCGCCGCTACGTTTACGGCGACATGGCTGTGTCCGTTGAAGAAGGCGAGGCTCTTTTTCGGCTGAACAATGCCGACATCACCTATCACGACACCTGGTACGAACTCTTTCCCGAAGCCATCCTCGATATCCTGGTGCACCAGGCAAAACCAGAGGGCTATGTTTCCGAGGACAAGGCAGCCTGGCTGGTCAACCAGATCATGGCGGATGGTCATATCTGTGGCAAAACCGAGCTGGACGCCGTGCTGCATGTGCTGGAAAAAGCCCGCGAAGCACCGGAAAGTCTCGAACAGTTTGCACTACGGGCTGTGGCGGACAGCGTGATTTCGGGGAAAGGTCCGACGCGCCCGGGCCTGAACCTCAAGCCCGGCGTCATTGCCGAGGCTGAAGTAGAGCTGCTGCGCCGGGTGCTCTATGCCGGTGCCGGCAGTCGCGGCGTTGCCATTTCGAAGGGTGAAGCCGAGGTACTGTTCGATCTCAACGACGCGACAATAGAGGCGGAAAATGCTCCCGGCTGGTCGGAGCTCTTTGCCAAGGCGGTCGCCAATTACATGATGGCGATGTCCGGTTTCACGCCACCCTCCCGCAAGATTGCCCTCGAGCGTGAAAACTGGCTGGAACAGCCCGGCGGATTTGAAGGTGGGCTCGGCGGTTTTTTCAAGAAGATGTTCAGCGGTGGTGTCGGCGGCATTCGTGACGCCTATGGCGACACGCCTGACCCGTTCACCGCCCGCGGAAACGAGATGCTTGCGGAGATTGCCGCCAATGAAGTGGTGACGGAAGACGAAGCCAGTTGGCTGGTGGAGCGCATTGGCCGCGACGGTATCCTGCATGAAAACGAGAAGGCCCTGCTGCGGTTCATCCGGGAAGAAAGCCCGAACATTCATCCCTTGCTCCGGCCATTGCTGGAGAAAGTTTGACCGGGTACCAGGCCGGCCAACGTTTTTTTGTTCCATCCCGGCTTCTTGGCACGTCGTCAATATTGCAAGGATGCCGCGGTCAGGTTACCTGAAGGTTGTCGAAAAAGGCGTGACCGGTTGGGCCTGTCGCCCGGGTAAGCCCCGGTCCCTTCACACGTGAAGGCTTTGTTCGGTCAGGCGGCATAAACGCCGTCCGGCAAGAACCCCCGACTGTGGCGGCGGAGATGCCGCCCCTTCGCGTTTGCGAAGTCGAGGGAGCATGTCATGACGATCCCATTTGAAACGTAGGGTTCCACGCGCCCGATCGGGTACTGGATCCGCTCTGCCGATAAATGTCTTACCAAGGCGATCGAGGCCATCCAGTCTGACCTGGGGCTTGAGCGAGCCGACTGGCAGGTGCTCAATACGCTTGCCGAAAGTGCAGCAGGAATGCCGTTTGGCCGGCTGAGACAGACCTTTGATCCCATGCTGGAGGTAAGGGACCTGCACAAGGTTCTGATCAGTCTTGCAGACCGGGGGCTTCTTCGGTCCGAGGAAGATTTCTGGCGGCTTACGGACAAGGGCAGGGACGTCCACAGAAGCGCGATGGAACGCCAAACCGCCTTGCGGAGAAAGGCGATGCAGGGAATCTCCGAGGCTGATTACAGCCTTGTGGTGAATGTTCTGGCCAGGCTCGTCAGCAATTGCCACAGGCCAGAAGACACTTGAAAGGAGACGCGAACCTCTGCAAGTTGCCGTCGCCACTGGCCAAACGGCCAGCCGAACCAGATGGAGCCGGACATGACGCAAGAGACTTTTTCACTCAAGGGGACATGCCGTTGTGGCCACACGAGCTTCGAGGTTTCCGCGCCGCCGCTGATCACCTGTGCCTGCCATTGCAGAGGGTGCCAGCAAATGAGTTCCAGCGCCTATTCCCTGACGGCGATCATGCCGGCGCCCGCGTTCAAGGTGACCGAAGGTACGCCGGTCAAAGGTGGATTGCAGGGACCTGAGGCGGATCATTACTTCTGCCCGGACTGCAAGACCTGGATGTTCACGCGTATTCCCGGGTATGACGAAATCGTCAATGTCCGCTCGGTCCTGCTCGACGACCTCCACTGGACAGAACCCTTCATGGAAACAATGACTGCCAGCAAGTTGCCTTGGGCGGAAACGCCTGCAAGGCACCGTTATGAAGGCTTTCCGCCGCCGGAAGACTTCATGAAGCTGATGGGCGAATTCGCCGCCCACCAGCTGGCAACCAGATAGCAGGTCGACCAGGTCAAATTTCCTCGGCAACGTCGATCCGGTTGCCGTCCGGATCGGCGAAGACGAAGGCTCTGAGGCCGTAGTCCTTGTTCTGGAGGCGCTTGACGATGCGCAAACCATGGCGCTCGCAGGCCCGGCAGGCGGCGTCAGCGTCGGACACCATGATGTGGGCCTGATTGAATGGCGGAGCCCGGTAGCCTTTCTGGAGTGTCAGGTGCAATTCGGCCTCGTCCTTCTTCAGGATCATGAAGCCAACCGGACTGCCGTTTTCGAACACTTTTTCCAGGCCGAAGATTTCCCGGTAGAGTGTACGGGAACGTTCAATATCGCTGACGCCCAGTGTTGCGGCGATGCGGCCGAGCCGCAGCTGCGAGGAAGTGTCGGTGGTCATGGCTTACCCTTCTGTTTTCAATGACGGACAGCAAGGCAACCGGTCGGTGCCGGTGAGAACCCGCTTATCCGCAATCTCAGGGCGGTGCCTGTGTGGGAACGGCTTCCGTTCAAGCGGAAGCCGAACGGTTTTCTAGTCAAGGCCGTAAATGCCGGCAATGTCGTGAAGCATCAGCTTTGCAGCCAGAATGCCACCGGCGGTGTTCCAGATGGCATCGCTGACCTGGTGCACCTTGCCCGCCTTGACGGCGGACAGGGACTGCCACAACGGATCGGCAAGCACTTCTTCTTCCAGAGACGTGCCTTTGCCATCGCCAGAGTCATAGGTGAAATAGAAGATCCGGTCGCCGTCCATATCCGGAATGCTCTCCTTGCCGGTGCGGATGGCAAATTCTTCCACATTCTGGTTCGCCGGCCGGTGAAAGCCGATGTCTTTCAAAAGCACACCGGAGAAACTGTCGAGCTGATAGATGCGGATCTGGCCGGGCACGAAACGGATCACGGAAACTTCCTCGTTGAGGTGGTCACCAAGTTTCTCGCGAAGGTCTGCGACTGAAGCATCGTAATCGGCGATGGCTGCATCTGCTTCCTGCTCCTTGCCGAGTGCTTCGGCATAGAGGCGGAAGTTGATTTTCCAGTCACCACGAAGCTCCTTGGACATGACGGTCGGGGCGATTGCAGTCAGCTGCGGATAGATTTCCTCGTGCCGCTGCTTGTTTGCCAGGATCAGGTCGGGCTCCAGAGCCGCGATCAGTTCCAGGTTCACCGCGCTTTCCTTGCCGACAGGTTCTGCTCCGTCCATGGCATCGGAAATATGGTCCCACCAGGGATCGCCATTCCAGGAATTGGCCGCGCCCACCGGCGTCACGCCCAGTGCCAGCAGCGCTTCCGTGCCTTCATTGGTAAGGACGACAATCCGTTTCGGGGCGTCCGGAACCGTGACGGTGCCCATGCTGTCGGTGACATCGCGAGCAATCGCAGGGGCCGATGCCAGCATTGCAAACAGCGGCAGGGCGCACAGCAGGCGTGACCAGATCTTCATTAGAATGACTCCAAAAAGTTGAATATTTGCCTCCAGTATTAAACCCGTGTATGGACGGGCCGTTGATTTGTCAATCGGAGGGGAGAGGGCGCATGAGGCTGCCGGCGATTGCATTGTGTCTGGCGCTGTGCGCGGCTGTCATTTTCAGCCTGCATGCCGGACTGACCTTCTATACGCCTCATACGGTCCTTTCCGCGCTCTTGGGGGGCGATGGCGCAGATGCGCTGATCGTGACGACGTTGCGTCTTCCAAGAACCGCGATCGGCGTGGTTTGCGGGGCCTCCCTCGGCCTTTCCGGCCTGTTGATGCAATCGGTTACGCGCAATCCGCTGGCAGAGCCGGGATTGCTCGGGGTTAATGCAGGCGGTGCGCTGTTCGTGACCTTCGGGGTGACGGTCTTCGGCGTGGCAAGTCTTGCCGGTATCGGCATGGCAGCAGTGATGGGCGCGCTGGCGGCAACGGCCCTGGTGTTTTCGATTTCAGCGTCCACTGGCGGTGCAGGCAATCCGGCAACCACGTTGCTGGCCGGATTTACCGTCGCCGCGCTGCTGGCGTCCTTCACGCAGACCTTGCTGCTGATCGACGAAAGCGCTCTTGAGACACTGCTGTTCTGGCTGTCGGGCAGTTTTTCCGACAGGCCGATCGGGTTGTTGCAACTCGGGTTGCCGTTGCTTGCCATCGGGGTCGCAGGCAGCCTTCTTCTGGCAACACCGCTGGATGTGCTGCGCCTCGACGATGCCAGTGCCCGGTCAGTGGGTGTCAATGTTGGCGCAGTCCGATTGACGGCGCTCGGTCTTGCAGCCCTGCTTGCGGCGGGGGCGGTGGCGATGGCGGGGCCGG
Source organism: Labrenzia sp. C1B70 (assembly GCF_000475395.1). NCBI lineage: Bacteria > Pseudomonadati > Pseudomonadota > Alphaproteobacteria > Hyphomicrobiales > Stappiaceae > Labrenzia > Labrenzia sp. C1B70. The sequence goes on along the minus strand of NZ_AXCE01000012.1, from coordinate 243,954 downwards.
TGCTGTTTCTGGGGCTGGTTGCGCCGCATCTTGCCCGGCGCCTGACCGACGGCGCCCTGCCGTCCACACGGCAGTTGATCGTGCTTTCCCTTCTGACCGGTGCCCTGATCGCAGTCCTTGCCGATATTCTTGCGCGTATTGTGGTTGCGCCCGGTGAAGCGCCGATGAGTGCCGTTCTTGCGCTTGTCGGTGTGCCGATGCTGGTACATCTGCTTCACCGGCGGAAAGGGCTGGCAGCGTGATGGCAGGCGCATTTCCACTTTTCAGGCTGCTGCCGGTCATGCTGCTCGTTTTTGCGTTGACGCTGGCTGCAACGGGCATCGGGTCCAGCTTCATGCCGCCGGAACGTGTTGTCGCGGCGCTGGCCGGGCAAGGCAGCCGCATGGATGAAGTAATCGTCTGGACCCTCCGCTTGCCCCGTGTTGCCCTTGCCATACTGGCCGGAGCGGCGCTTGCCCTTGCGGGTGCCTTGCTGCAGCGGGTCGTGCGCAATCCCATGGCGTCGCCCTCGGTTCTGGGCATTACCGACGGCGCGGCGGTTGGCGTCGTGCTGTTCTTGTGGCTGTTTTCCGATCAGGCGAACAATCTGACCGTCTCCATTCACTGGCAGCCTCTGGCCGCCATCGCCGGGGCGGCCGTCTTCGGTGCCCTGGTGATCGCATTGGCATCGCTCGATCGGGCAGGCAGCAAGCCGCTGAAGATCATCTTGTACGGTGTTGCCCTGGCGGCACTCGCAAAGGCCGCAGTCACGCTGTTGATTATTCTCGGGCCTGTCTACAGGGCAAGTCAGGCACTGACCTGGCTGACGGGCTCGGTTGGTGCAGCCCACTGGCAGGACGTTCTGGCGGTCGGTCTCGGCCTTGTCGCAATCATCCCGGCGTTGTTGTGGCAACGGCTCACACTGCGGCAACTCGTACTTGATCCTCAAAGCGCTGCCGTGACCGGCCTGTCGCTGGACAAGGCCCAGTTCTGCCTGCTGGCAGTTGCCGTTTTCCTGACGGCCATCGCAACGGCCCACGTCGGTGCCATCGGTTTTGTCGGTCTGGTCGCGCCGCACGTCGCGCGGATCTTCCACGGTCAGTTCCGGTCCGGATATCTGGTTTCCGTGGCTCTGACCGGGAGCTTCCTGGTGCTGGCAGCCGACACGCTGGCCCGGATCATCGCGCCGCCGCTGGAATTGCCCGCAGGCGCGTTGACTGCGCTCGTCGGTGCGCCGCTGTTTCTCTATCTGCTTGTAAAAGGACGGCAATCCCATGCCTGACACTTTGGCCAGTCTCGATCGTGTCAGTGCCGCATATGACGGCGCCCCTGCGCTGAACGAGGTCTGTCTCGACCTGCCCGACGGCAGGATCATTGCCTTTTGCGGACCGAACGGCAGCGGCAAATCGACTGCCCTGAAAGTGATGCGCGGTCTGCACCGGCCGGATGCCGGCAATGTGGAAATCGCAGGCAGGGCTCTTGGCGACTGGTCGCAGAAGGATCTTGCGCGCCAGGTCGCCATGTTGTCCCAGTCGCCCGATGCACCGTCGGATCTTTCGGTTGAGGATCTGGTGCTGATGGGGCGGTTTGCGCATCGAAGCCGGTTCGGCGGGCCATCGGCAGCGGACAGGGCTGCCTGCGACCGTGCGCTTGAAATCACCGAAATGGCCGAGCTGAAAACCCGGGCTCTCGCCCAGCTTTCCGGCGGGCAGCTGCAACGTGCCTGGGTTGCCATGACACTGGCGCAGGATGCGCCCCGGATCTTCCTGGACGAGCCGACCAACCATCTGGACATTGCCCATGCGTTTGAGTTGCTGGACCTCGTCAAGCACCTGAGCCGTTCCGAGAACCGAAGCTTCGTCATTGTCCTGCATGATCTCAACATGGCCATGCGCTACGCCGATCACGTTGTGCTGTTCGAAAAGGGACGGATCGCCGCCAATGGGCCGACAACGGAAGTGCTGACGGAAGCGACCGTCTCTTCCGTATTTGGCATCGCCTGCAGGATTATGCTCCTGGACGGGTTGGAACGACCGGTCATCGTTTCCTGGGGCAAGGCCACCGGGCCGGGCGTTTCCGGCCTGTCGTCCGACAAAATGCGCAAAATCTGCACATAGGCTGACAAAGGCCTGCAAGCGGGCTTGGCACAACAGGTGCCATGACCCGCCTGGCAACCTCTTCCCCGACCTCACTGGCCTTCCTCCTGGCCTCGCTGATCCTTGCCTACGAGCCGCTACGCTGGCTGGTCGGCACATGGACTGACCCATCCTACCCATCGACCGGCGCGCTCTATCTGATCGCAGTGGCAGCCCTGGTGCTCTGGTCGATGACGAGCCCGGTCCGGCAGAATTCGATCGGACACCGGCAAATGGCAGTGCTGCTCCTGTTGGGGGCGGCGTTGATCCGGCTGGCAAGCCAGGTTCTGGCGATCAACGTGATCGGCGGGTTGGCGCTGGCAATTGATGTCTTCGCGCTGGCAACTCTTTTGCGGACAGGGGAGAGGCAGAGAGCCGTTTCCCCCTTCTGGCTGTCCGTCCTGTTTCTGTTCACTCTGCCGGTCGAGCGCATTCTGCAACGGCTGATCGGCTATCCGCTGCAGGAACTGTCGGCCAAGCTTTCCTGCGGCGGTCTCGGCCTCTTCTTTTCGGACCTCTCGTGCTCAGGCATCCGGATCGGTCTTGCCGGCAAGGACGTTCTGGTGGACCTGCCTTGCTCGGGCACATCCGGGCTGATGCTCGCCATGGCCTTTCTGGTCATCCTGACTGCGCTTTACCGGCCGAACCTGCTGACTGCCGTGCTCTGGATTGGCATCACGCTCGGGCTGGCTCTGATCGGCAATTCTCTGCGCATCGCTTTGCTTGCCGTCGGCATTGCCTATCCGGAAAGTGTCCTTGAAGCCGATGCCATGGCGCAGCCGCTTCACGACTTTATCGGTTATCTGACGCTTCTTCTGTCGATGGCACCGGTGCTGGCGTTTTACAAGCCACGTCCCGCTGAATGGCGAGCTGCCCAGGCTGTCTTCAGCTTGCCGGTGATGTCGCGGCCCTTGCAGAAGATGTCTGCACTGGTGTTCCTGAGCCTTGCCTTGTTCATCGTCAGCCTGCCGCGGCACGCGCTTGATGTTTCTTCTTCGACCAGGCCGCAGCCATTGCCATTGACACTGGCGGGTGAGGTCGGTGTCGATGAGGCGCTGTTGCCGATCGAGGAGCAATACTTCCTGCAATATGGTGGCCACGCCCAGAAGCGGCGCTACGGGCCGATGGCACTGACGCTGGTGCACACCTCTTCGCCGCTGCGCCATCTGCACGCCCCGGACGATTGCCTGCGCGGACTCGGCTTCGACGTGACCTTTCTCGGCAGCCGTTTCGAACCGGTTCCGACAGCGCTCTACCGGGCCCGGTCGAAAACCGGAGGTGACTGGCGCGTTGCCGTCACCTTTACCTCCAGCACCGGCGAGACGACCCACAACATCGCCGAGGCGATCTGGCTGTGGCTGAAACGGCCCGGCACCATCTGGACCAGCATCCAGCGAATTACCCCGTGGACACTAGACGAGCCGCAACGCGCCGCCTTTGAGGCCGCCGCAGGGGCTGCGCTCGATCTCAACACCCGCACTTCCGGTATTTTCCCTGCCCAAAAGGAGAAACGCATATGACGTTCCTGTCCCCATTGGCGTCTGCCAGTTCTCTAAAACCAACTCTGAAAGCCACTTTGGCAGCCTCGCTGGCCATCGTCTTTGGCACGCTTTCAGCGCTGCCGGCTTCAGCTGAGCCAGACCTCGACGATCTGTCCGGCACCGTGGTTGCCACTGCCGGTGGCAAGGAGATCCATCTGCCGCTTCTGAAGGCCGATTACAAGGTCGAGGTTGACGGCGATGTTGCCCATGTGGAACTGACGCAGACCTTCCTGAACCCGACCAAGCTGCCGCTCAATGCGACCTACCTGTTTCCGCTGAACCAGAAGGCGGCCATTCACGCCATGCGGATGGATCTCGACGGCGAGACCATCGTGGCACGGATGAAGAAGAAGGAAGATGCCAAGGCAACCTTCGAGAAGGCGAAACGGGAAGGCAAGGCCGCTGCCCTTCTGACGCAGCACCGGCTCAACATGTTCACCCAGGATATTGCGCATCTGATGCCCGGTCGCCCGGTGAAAGTGACCCTGGAATACGCCCAGACTGTCCCCAAGATCGACGGCGCCTATGAGCTGGTAATGCCGATGGTGGTGGGGCCGCGTTACGAGGGGCTGGGCGGGCAAGCTGCCCTGAAGCCTTCGCCAAACATCGCGGACAAGAGTGTGCCGGAGGACGACAGTCCAGGATACGGCGATACCGAATATGCGAGCGATGAACCCGTCTCTGCGAAACCTGCTGCCTTCAAGCACAGTGAAACAGTCTCCGGCTGGCAGATCGACAAGCTTCCCGCCTATCCGGAGGTCATCGGGCAGAATGCTCCGAAGGAAATCGATCCGAGGCGGGTGTCGCTGGAACTTGCTCTCAAGGCACCGATGCCTGTCTCGCGGCTGTCGAGCGATACCCATGCACTGGAGGTTTCCAGCCAGGGCGAAATGCGGACAGTCCGCTTCAAGTCCGGCAGGGCCATCGACAATCGGGACTTCGTTTTGCGTTACGAGCTTGCCGCACAGAGCAATGTTGCTGCCGGTGTCTCGTCCCGGTACGAAGCCGATGGCGGGGGCTATTTTTCGCTGCTGATCGAGCCGCCGAAACTGCCGGCTGAAGACATGATTTGCCAGCGCGAGCTTGTCTTCGTGCTGGATACATCCGGGTCCATGAGCGGGCAGCCGATCGAAGCGAGCAAGACCTTCATGACGGCAGCGATCAAGTCTCTGCGCCCTGATGACTATTTCCGTATCCTCCGCTTTTCCAATAACACTTCCCAATTTGCCGGAAATGCTGTTCTGGCAACGGAGCGAAACAAGCGGCAGGCCTTGAATTTCGTGGCTGGCCTTTCGACCGGTGGCGGGACGGAAATCAACCAGGCCGTAAACACCGCCTTCGATCAGGTGCAACCGGAAAACACCACACGCATCGTTGTCTTTCTCACCGACGGTTATATCGGCGACGAGGCGACCGTGATCTCGAGTGTCGCGAACCGTATCGGCAATGCGCGTATCTATGCCTTCGGCGTCGGCAACTCGGTCAATCGGTTCCTGCTGGATGCGATGGCCACGGAGGGCAGGGGCTATGCCCGCTATGTGGCTTTGGGAGAAGACGCGGGCGAAGCGGCGGAAAGCCTTGCCGCAAACCTGAAGACACCGCTCCTGACAGACATCACCATCGACTGGAACGGTCTCAAGGTCGAGGGACAGAGCCCGGCCAGGATACCCGATCTGTTCGAAGGCGGCTCGGTGCGTGTGATGGGGCGATACGCTGCCGGCGGCAAGCACACGATTTTCATCAACGGTCTGGTCAACGGACATGCTGCCAGACTGCCGCTTGAAATCGACCTGAAGTCTTCTGTCGACGGCAGTGCGGTTTCCAGTCGGGCCCTGCCGCTGATCTGGGCGCGCGAGCAGATTTTCGACAAGGAGCGCGCCTATACGATCGGCGGCAGCATCGACACGCAACTGAAGCAGGAAATCGTCGATCTGGGCCTGACCTATTCGCTTCAGACCCGGTTCACGTCCTTTGTCGCCGTCTCTGAAAAGGTGGTGAACGGTGCACCGGCGACCGCCTCTCACCGAAACGTGCCCTTGCCGCAAGTTGCAGGCGTTTCGACCAACGCCTATCCGTCCTTGAACCTTTCCGGCAGTTCCGCGCCGGAGCCGGAAGGCATATTGGGAGTGATGCTGGTCCTCCTGGCTGTGGTTGCCCGGTTCCGGCTTCAACTGGCAAATAGCTTCCGCAAGTTGCGGGAAAGGGTTCGGGGGTTCCGGTCACGCGATGAGGAAGCTGCGTCTGGCGAGCCGGATCTTGCCTTGCCCCGTACGTTGCGCCGGGATGGTTGGTGGCTGGAAACCTGATCCGTGCTTCGCTATTGGTAACGCTCCCGCAGGCAACTGCGGGGGCCATTTTTCGGGAAGAGACATTTGCCAGGTCAAACCATTCTTGTTGTTGATGACGACCCGCATATCCGGGACGTCATCTGTTTCGCGCTTCAAAAAGCGTCCTATGTGTTCGAAGTTGCCGCTGACGGGAAGGAAGCGCTCGACAAGGCGCTTTTATGCAATCCGTCCCTGATCGTTCTGGACATCGGCCTGCCGGAAATGGACGGGCTGGATGTCTGCCGGCATCTGCGCCGCACGTCGGAGGTGCCGATCCTGTTTCTGTCGGCACGCGATGACGAGATCGACAGGATCGTCGGCCTTGAACTGGGCGCCGATGACTATGTGACCAAACCTTTCAGCCCGCGCGAACTGATCGCCCGCGTCGGCGCGATCCTTAAGCGCTACGGCGCCCCCGCGGCTGCCGAAATGGTTGAAGACTTACCTGCGCTGCGTTTCGGTGCAGTCGAACTTGACCGGTCGCAGCGCCATGTGACAGTCGATGGAACACCTGTCACGCTCACGGCCATCGAGTTCGATATCCTGGCTACCCTGCTGGCCCGGCCGAAGATCGTCTTTACCCGCGAGCAGATCCTCCAGAATGCCTACCGGGACAATATTCACGTCTCCGATCGCACCATCGACAGCCACATCCGCAACATCCGCGCCAAGCTTGGAACCGTTGGATGCGGCGATGCCATCGAGACCGTGCACGGCGTCGGATTCCGGCTTGGGCCCTGCCGGGTCGAGAATGGAAACGGCGGATGATCCTGTCGCGCACCTTCCGAGACAAATGGCGTCCGCCGCTGTCGCTCGTGGTGGCGGGGGTTCTTGGCATCATGCTGCTGGTGCCTCTCGCAGGTGTCGCCTTCTTTCGCGTCTATGAAAACCAGCTCATCGAGACGACAGAAGCGGAGCTGATCGGGCAGTCGGCGGCAATTGCCGCGGCAATGGCGCAGCGCCTTGAGGAGATCGGTGGCGCCGACCTGCCTTTGGGGCCGGAGGTTGCGAAGGCTACGGAGGTGCCAGGCAGTCGCAGCATCTATCTGCGAAACCCGGGCGGAAGCTGGACGCCGCAACTTCCGGAACTCGATCTCACGCGCACAAATGTCTTGCCCGGGAGAGGGGCGCCACGGCCGGCTGCCGAATCACCGCTTCTCGAATATCTGAGTGCCGGACAAGCCGTGGACCGCATCCTGCAGGAAACTCAGAAGAAGACCCTGGCCGGATTCCGGGTGCTGGATTTCAATGGTGTGATCATCGCCGGACGTGAGGATATCGGCCTGTCGCTTGCCCATGTGGAGGAGATCAAAAGAGCGCTTTCAGGTCATTATGCCAGTGCGCTGCGCGAGCGCATCGTCGACAATCCGCAGCCGATCTATTCCATTAGCCGGGGAACCAGCGTTCGCGTTTTTGTCGCGATGCCGATTATCGTCAGCGACCGGGTCGCGGGCGTTGTCTATGCCTCGCGAACACCCAGCAATATCCTCAAGGAAATGTTCGTTAAGCGCGAGGCCGTCTTCTGGGTCGTGGTCTTTGTGCTGGCTGCGACTTTTGTCGTCGGTTTCATTTTCGCGCGCGCCATCACCGGACCAATCAAGGCACTGACACGGCGTTCTCTGGCGATCGGTAATGGCGAGCGGGAGGCATTGGTGCCGCTTGCCATTCACGGCAACCGCGAGATCCATGCGCTTTCAGAAAGCATGCTGGACATGTCGCGAAAGCTGTTCGATCGGAACGACTATATCTCCACCTTCGCCAACCACGTGACTCACGAGCTGAAGACGCCGCTGACCTCTATCCATGGTGCGGCGGAGCTGTTGAAGGATGAAGGGGCAGAGCTGAGCGAAGCGGACAGGGAGAAGTTCCTGGGCAATATCCTGCACGATACCGAACGTGCCTCGAAGCTCTTGAACCGACTTCGAGATCTCGCCCGGGCCGACAGCGTCGAGATCGGCGGGAGTTGTCGGCTGAGCGAAGTTGCCACCGCGCTCAGGAGACGCTTCGAAGGGCTGGAAATTGACCTGTCCGGCGAGGCGGATCTGCCGATGTCGGCGGAAAACGCCCGGATCGTTTTTGAAAACCTGATCGACAACTCCCGTCGCCACGCCGCGTCCAGGGTATCGATTGTTGCCGTGCCCGACGAGAAAGGCCTGACAGTTCAGGTGCAAGACGATGGCGAGGGCATTTCCGAAGGCAATCAGGACCAGGTCTTCGAACTCTTCTTCACCACCCGGCGGCAAAGCGGGGGCACCGGCATGGGGCTTGGCATCGTCCAGGCGCTCTTGAAGGCCCATGGTGCAGCGATCCGACTGCTGCCGGGGGCCGGTGGCGCAACCTTCGAACTCTTCTTTCCGGTGAGGCCGCCTGCCATTAGTCCGGCCAGCGGGAGCTGAACACTGCGGCCAGATGATCGAGCAGTGCACGCACACGGCGGGTCAGGTGCCGGTTGGGTGGGTAGAGTGCATAGAGGCCAAACGTGTCGGTCTTGTATTCCGGCAGCACGTGCTCAAGTCGTCCGTCTGCGAGGGCGTCCTCGATGGCATAGAGCGGCGCGATTGTGAGGCCGAGACCGCCCATTGCCATACGGGCCAGGGCTCCGGGAGAGTTGGAGCGGACGGCACCATGCAGCCGGATGACCTGCTCTTCGTCCCCGGAATGAAACCGCCAGGTGTTGAGTTCGGTCTGATTGCTGTCGACAAGGCAGACATGGGTTGAAAGGGCTCTTGGGTCCTGCGGTCTGCCGTGCCGCTTCAGATAATCCGGTGAGGCACAAAGAACCAGCGGCATGCCGGCCAGCTTGCGAGCGATCAGGGTGGAATCCCGCAAGGCTCCGATGCGGATCGCCAGGTCGAGGCCTTCCTCCACCAGGGCAAGCCGGTGATCGGTCAGGCGCATATCCACCTCGACATCCGGATGCTTGCGCAGGAAAGGGACAAGCGCCTCGCTCAGCCTCGTGCTGCCGAAGCCTGTCGGTGCCGTGAGCCTGATCTGGCCGGCCAGGGCGCCCTGACGTTCACGCACAAGCGAATCCAGATCATCGATCTGCTCCAGGATCGGCCGGCAATGTTCCAGATAGGCAGCGCCGACGTCGGTCAGGGACACACTGCGCGTGGTCCGGTTGAAAAGCTGGGTCTTCAACTGGCCTTCCAGATGCTGGACATATTTGCTGACTAGCTTGGTCGACAGGCCCAGCCGTCGCCCCGCGCTTGTGAAGGATCCTTCCTGTGCGACGGCAATGAAGGCTCGCATGGTTTCGATCTTGTCCATCACTATTGTCCTCGGTGGGTCCTGCTCTCGTCAGCTATTTATCCCCTATTTGTACATAATCATTGAATGAATTCGAAGATTATCTCCATTGAAGTCAGGAGGCATATTGCAGGCAGCGGACCGGACCAAGACGCTTCGGCCGCAGGAAGATCCTTCAAGGCAAGAGGAAGCTGGCGATGTCCAACGCAATCAAGATCCACCGTTTTCCGCTCTCCGGTCACTGCCACCGGGTGGAACTCTTTTCCAGCCTCACCGGCATCAATTACGAGCTGGTCGAGGTCGACCTGGCCAATGGCGAGCACAAACGCGATCCGTTTCTGAAACTCAATCCGGTGGGCCTGGTTCCGGTCATCGAAGATGGTTCGACCGTGCTCTCTGACTCCAACGCGATCCTCGTCTACCTGGCCCGCAAATATGCGCCGGACTGGCTGCCGACAGATCCGTATCTGGAAGCGGAAGTTCATCGCTTCCTGGCCTTTGCCGCCGGTGAACTTGCCAGCGGCCCGGGTGCGGCGCGGTTGATCACGGTCTTCGGACGGCCGCTTGATCCGGAACGCGCGAAGTCTGTCGCCAAGGTGGCTTTCGATAATCTGGAAGCCCATCTGGATGGCCGCGAGTGGCTCGTTGGCGATCGGCCGACGATCGCTGACATCGCCATCTACAGCTACACGGCGCATGCGCCGGAAGGCAACGTTTCGCTGGAGCCCTATCCGCGCATCCGCGGTCTTTTGAAGCGCATCGAGGATTTGCCGGGCTTTGTGGCCATGCCGGCTACCAAGGCAGGCCTTGCCGCGTAACGTTTCCCGGAGCTGCAGGTCCTTGCGAGCAAGGGCCTGCGTCTGGCGTTCTCGAAGGTACCGAAAGGATTTGACGATGGCTGAGATCGATGAGACTGCAAACCGGACGGTCATCCCTTCTCCGTTTCATGACGGCGAACGCCAGGTGCAAGAACGACTTGGCGACAGGGACGTGGAGCGCTGGGCGCGTGGTGCCATCCGCGGCTTCATGCCTGATCAGCATCGGGCCTTCTTCGAGGACCAGCCATTCATGATCGCCTCGGCGCGCGATGCTGCCGGTCGCCCCTGGGCGACAGTGCTGGAGGGCTGGCCCGGATTTGTACGCTCACCCGATCCCGGGTCGTTGACGATTTCAGCGCGTCCTGTCGCAGGAGACGCCCTGGAAGAGGCATTTGTCGAAGGCGCGGATGTCGGGTTCATCGGGATCGAACTCGCGACCCGGCGGCGCAATCGCGTTAACGGGACAGTCGCGTCAGCAGGGTCCGACGGTTTCCGGTTTACTGTCGGGCAGTCGTTCGGAAATTGCCCGCAATATATCCGGGCACGGGATGTGCGCTGGAGCACGGAAGCTGTCTCGGGAGAAGCAGTTCGTGGATCGCGTCTGAGCGCGACGCAAACGGCGTGGATCAGGTCTGCCGATACGTTCTTCATCGCAACCGGGTACCGGGGAGAGGGAGATGACGAGGCCTTTGGCATGGACGTGTCTCACCGGGGTGGTGAACGCGGCTTCGTGCATGTTCTGGATGATCGCCGGCTGATGTTCCCCGACTATGCGGGCAACAGGTTCTACAACACGCTCGGCAACATTCTGGCGGATGCGCGAACAGGGCTGTTGTTCCTGGATTTTGCAAGCGGCAGCCTGTTGCAGGTGACCGGTCGGGCAACGATCGTTTGGGATGTGGAAGAAGTGGCGAAAGTGCCTGGTGCACGTCAACTCGTGTCCTTCGAGGTCGACGAGATCGTTGAACTGACGTCGGTCTTGCATTTGCGCTGGCAGAAAGAAGCATCAGCAATCCGGTCATTGCGGCTCGCAGAGAAAATCCGGGAAAGTTCCGATGTGACGTCGTTTGTGTTCGAGGCTCGCGATGAGGGAGCTTTGCCTTCGTTCAAGGCCGGTCAGCATTTGCCGATCGAACTCAGCCTTCCTGCCGGCCATGGCAAGATCCAGCGAAGCTATTCGCTTTCCGGCGATCCGTCCGAAGGCCGCTATCGAATATCCGTGAAGCGCGAGCCGAACGGACTTGTCTCGCGTCTCCTGCATGACGTGCTTCAGGTTGGCGGATACATAGACGCTGGAAGGCCGGCTGGCGATTTTTCGCTGCCGGAGACGAATGACCCGGTGGTGCTGGCAAGTGCGGGCATCGGTATCACGCCGCTCCTGAGCATGCTGCATCATCTGGCTGGTGAGGACGGGAGCCGTCCCGTGTGGTTTGTCCAGAGTGTCAGGGATGGCGATCATCATCCCTTCCGGCAGGAAGTCGAAAGCCTGACGGCGGGGAGGCCGAACATTCGGCATGAGATCCGTTATAGCCGCCCACAGCCTTCGGACGTTTCAGGTCAGGATTATGATGCAGTCGGCCGGATAACGGCACAAGAGCTGCTGGACTTGTCACCCACACTGCAGACGCAATATTTCCTGTGCGGTCCGTCTGCCTTCCTGGCTGATCTGAAGTCCGGGCTGGAACAGCTTGGTGTTTCGCAGGAGCGGATCCACTTCGAAGCCTTCTGAGGGCGATCCGGGCGTTTCGATCCGGTACTCAGCTTTCCGGGGTGAAGTCGACATGGATATGGTTGCCGTCCGGGTCCCAGACGTTGATGGCAACTGTCCCCGTGCCGGGCTGAACGGAGCGGCGATAACGTTCGCCGCGTTCGTTCAGTCTTGCTTCGAAAGCCTCCAGACCGGAAGCAGCAAAGGCGAAATGTTCCAGTTTCAGCTTGGCTTCGGATCCGGTCGCTTCCGGCCCCTCAACGCCGACCAGATGAATGGCTGCATCGTTACCTGCGTAGAGCCAGGCGCCTGGAAAGGGAAAATCGGGACGCGGTCCGGGTTTCATCCCGAGAATGTCGCCATACCAGGCGATCAGTTCGTCGAGCCGCGTGGTGCGAAGATTGACGTGGTCTAGCTTTCCGATCTTCATGCGCTGGCCTTTCCAGAGCGGTCCGTTTGGTCCGGTAAGTGGTGATTTGTTGTCTGACCCTCGAGGGCTGGCAAGTCAATGCCGGTCGGCATCCAGGGAACCGGGCAAGGCACCGCGAAACACCTGCCGGGACTGTCACAATTTTTAGCAAATAGTTAAGGTCGGGCAAGGCTTTCGGCTCTGAAGACCACTCGTCCGGTTCAGCGTGAAAAAAAACCTTCTGCAACTGAAAATTTCCTATTGCATCGGGGGGCGAACGGGCGCATATACGCCTTGCCCAAATTCGCACGTGCCCGTGGTCGTCCATGGGATGTTCAACAAGACATCTCTTAAGGGGCCGCTGCCAGACAATCCGCCAAGGGGCGGGGCAGTTGAGATCCGGACGGCTTAAAGCAACGACGTAAGAGGGCTTTTTTGGTCTCTGCCGGGGTTTCCAACCTCCGGCGTCACTGAAGAGGCACTTGTTACATCATTGCCCGACGTGCGGTTCGGTTCTCCCGATCCAATCAACGGCATTTCCCGACGCGGGAAAGCTTTGTGCTGCTTGGCAGTCGCATAGCCCAACCGTCGCTGCAGTCAACCCGGCCTCCGGTTCCATCCCGGGGGAGGCCCGGTGCGCATTGCAGCACCCTGCGACGTGAACGCAGCGCGCACGCCAAGGATTAGCGCGCCTGCGGCTGAGATTGAGAAAGAGGGGAGCCCCCCAATGAGCGACCGTATCCGCGATTTCCTCCGCCGACGTGACGAAGATGGCCCGTGCGTTGTTGTCGATCTCGACATCGTGCGCGACAACTTTGAAGCTTTTGCCAAGTCCCTGCCGGACACCTCCGTCTACTACGCAGTGAAAGCCAACCCGGCACCTGAAATCCTGTCGCTCCTGGAAAGCCTCGGCTCCTCCTTCGATTGCGCTTCCGTCGGCGAAATCGAAATGGTGCTGGCAACCGGCGCATCCGCCGACCGCATTTCCTACGGCAACACGATCAAGAAGGAGAAGGATATTGCGCGTGCCTATCAGTATGGCGTCCGCCTCTTCGCCGTCGACTGCGTCGAAGAAGTTGAAAAAATCGCCCGCGTTGCCCCTGGCTCCAAAATCTTCTGCCGTGTCCTGTGCGACGGTGTCGGCGCCGAGTGGCCGCTCTCCCGCAAATTCGGCTGCGACCCCGAAATGGCGCCCGACGTCCTCGAACACGGGCACCGGCTCGGCCTTGTCGCCCATGGCGTTTCCTTCCATGTCGGCTCCCAGCAAGCCAACCTCACGGCGTGGGATCTCGCTCTCGCCATGGCAGCAGGCGTTTTCCAGGAAATGGCGCTCCGCGGCATCGAACTGAAAATGGTCAACATGGGTGGGGGCTTCCCGACCCGTTACCTGAAGGACGTCCCGGGCGTTTCAACATACGGCGAAGCGATCTTCCAGGCGCTGTGCAAGCACTTCGGCAACCGTCTGCCGTCCACCATCATCGAGCCGGGCCGCGGCATGGTCGGCAATGCCGGCATGATCGAAGCTGAAGTCGTTCTGATTTCCCGCAAATCCGCAAACGACGAAGTGCGCTGGGTCTATCTCGATATCGGCAAGTTCCACGGCCTGGCCGAAACCATGGACGAGGCGATCCGTTATCCGATCCGCACCCCGCGCGACGGCGACACCACCGCACCTTGCGTGCTGGCCGGCCCGACCTGCGACAGCGTCGACGTTCTTTACGAAAAGACGCCGTACGAACTGCCGGTGAGCCTGTCCATTGGCGACAAGGTGCTGATCGAGGCCTGTGGTGCCTACACCACGACCTATTCCACGGTCGGCTTCAACGGCTTCGCGCCGCTGGCGTCCTTCGTCATCTGAGGCAAGTGCCATGATTGATATTGTGGACGAGGCGCCGGATCACACCGGCGCCCGCGAGGGTCTGCTTGACCTTTGTTTCGGCGAGGACCGCTTCAGGAAAACCTCCGAGCGTCTGCGTGAAGGCCGGCTTCCGGTCTTCGCATTTTCTGCAATCGACGAATCTGGCAAGCTCGTTGGCACGGTAAGGCTCTGGTCTGTGGCGGACCGCAACGGCTCGCAAAGCCTGTTGCTCGGACCCCTTGCCGTCGATCCGGGTTGCCGGGGATTGAAGGTCGGGGACCGCCTGATGCGGCACGCCCTCAACCAGGCTGCCGTGCTTGGCCATGGATCCGTGATCCTGGTCGGCGATCAGCCGTATTATACCCGCTTCGGTTTTGCTGCGGGCCTTCTCGACAAGGTCGGGATGCCGGGACCGGTGGACTATCACCGTTTCCTCGCATTGGAGTTCACTCCAGGGCACATTGACGGCCTGGAGGGTGTGCTTTCGGCATCCGGTGTACTGGATCCGATGGCAGTGCCGGCTGCCCGGGAAGACGTCTTCTCGGTTTCGCAAGCAATTTGAAGCTTTAGACTTGGAGACGGCGGCGAAGTTTTTCGCCGCCGTCTCTTGTTTTTTAAGCACAGGCTTGATTGTTTAAAAATAATAGGGGTTGAGACAGTCATTTGTCTTTCCTTGAACGGGCTTTCACCGAGAAGACTTGAAATTCCTGCGGAAACCAGCCACACCTAACGAAGGTGCAATAAGTGCGCCTTGTTGTTTGAAGGATTTCCCAACGGGCCGGACCCTCTGGAAGCGATGTGGGCGGCATATCGGATAGGATTGGAGTTACGCATATGACCGACGACACCAACGACGGTGCGCCGAAGAAGCCGGCGGTAAAAGCTGCCGCAAAGCCAACAACACGGCGCAAGACCACATCGCGTACGCCTGCTTCCAGAGCCGCATCGGCAAAGCCGGCAAGCTCCAAATCGACACCTGCCAAATCACCGTCTGCGACGCCGGCTGCAGCCAAGGCTGCGCCCGCCAAACCTGCTGCTGCGAAACCGGCGGCTGCGAAATCGGCGGCTGCGAAACCGGCTGCTGCAAAATCTCCGGCCAAAACAGCCTCTGCAAAGCCTGCTGCTGTGAAACCCGCACCCAACAAGCCGTCCGCCTCCGCCACCAAGGCAGCTGACGCGAAAGCGCCCGCAAAGTCTGTGGCGGCCACAAAACCTTCGACAAGCAGGACACCGAAACCTGCTGCTGCAAAAACACAGACCAAGACTGAGGCCAAGACTGCGGCCAAGCCGGCTGCCAAAAAAGCGGCTCCGGTGAAACCGGAAGCAGCGAATACTTCCAAGGAGAAGACAGCCGCTCCTAAAGCGTCAGCACCGAAGGCAGTAGCTTCGAAGGCCGCTGAACCGAAAGTAGGTTCCACTGCATCAGCAGGCGCTGTTCACGGAACGATCACCGGTCCTCTTGTGATGATCGGTCTCGGTTCCATCGGCAAGGGAACGCTGCCGCTGATCGAGCGTCATTTCAAATTCGACAAGAGCCGGTTTACCGTCATCGACCCGGTTGATGGTGATGCCAAGCTGGTGACCGACCGGGGATACCGGTTCGAAAAAGTCGCCCTGACGCCTGAAAACTACAAGGACATACTCACGCCTTTGCTCACGGAGGGCGAGGGGCAGGGTTTTGTCGTTAATCTGTCTGTGGACACTTCATCGCTGGACCTGATGAAATTCTGCCGCAAGCTTGGCGTGCTCTATATCGACACCGTGGTCGAACCCTGGCCGGGGTTCTACTTCGACGACACCGCAACGGCAGCCGACCGGACCAATTATGCACTGCGTGAGGCCGTACGACGCGAAAAGAAGAAACATCCTGGCGGCACTACGGCAGTTTCCTGCTGCGGCGCCAATCCCGGCATGGTCTCCTGGTTCGTGAAGAAGGCGCTGGTGGATATCGCGACCGATACCGGCGTCAAGTTCAAGGAACCGTCCAGCCAGAAGGGCTGGGCCAAGCTGATGAAGAAGGTGGGTGTCAAGGGCATCCATATTGCCGAGCGTGACACCCAGCGAGCCAAGGAACCGAAACCATTCGGCGAGTTCTGGAACACCTGGTCGGTGGAAGGTTTCCTTTCCGAAGGTTTCCAGCCCGCGGAACTCGGCTGGGGTACGCACGAAACCTGGAAGCCTGCGAACGCCAAGAAGCACAAGAAAGGCTGCAAGGCTGCGATCTATCTGGAACAGCCGGGTGCCAACACCCGTGTGCGGACCTGGTGCCCGACGCCAGGCGCGCAATATGGCTTCCTCGTCACGCACAATGAAGCAATCTCCATAGCCGACTACTTCTCCGTGAGCGACGGCAAGAAGGTCAGCTATCGCCCGACATGCCACTATGCCTATCATCCGGCGAACGTGGCCGTGCTCTCGCTGCATGAACTGTTCGGCTCCGCAGGAAAGGTTCAGGAGACGCTGCACGTTCTCGATGAAAGTGAACTGCAGGACGGCATCGATGAACTCGGCGTCCTACTCTACGGTCACAAGAAAAATGCCTATTGGTATGGCTCCCAGCTGTCTGTCGAGGAGGCCCGGGACCTTGCGCCGTATCAGAACGCGACCGGTCTGCAGGTGACTTCGGCCGTTCTGGCCGGAATGGTCTGGGCGTTGGAGAACCCGGAAGCGGGCATCGTCGAGACGGACGAGATGGACTACAAGCGCTGCCTCGAAATTCAGCTGCCGTATCTTGGCCCGGTCAAAGGCTATTATACGGACTGGACACCTTTGGAAGGGCGGCCTGGCTTCTACAAGGAAGATATCGACACCAAGGATCCCTGGCAGTTCCGTAACATTCTGGTGCGATAACGAAAAAGGGCAACCTTTGGTGAAAATAGCCGCCGGATAACTCCGGCGGCTTTTTTGTTGTTTGTTGAAATTCGGAAAGTCGCCGAACGCGAAAACTTTGTGATCTACATAACATTCTTGAAATAAATCTTGGCAGAATATACGTCATAGGGTGCAACCATTCGGCGAGGGCAAGTTGAAAGTCGATCAGGCAAGACTGAACGCTGCCATCCGGGGCCTTTATGAGGCCGCGGTTACGGCGGAGCTCTGGAAGCCGGCCATGGAAGAGGTGACTGACGCCCTCCAGGCAAAGAGTTGTCACTTCTTCTCCAACAACCTGACAGATGCGGGGGACGACCTCTTCGTCACGGTTCGCATGGATCCTGATTTTCACAAGGATTACATGGGCACCTACGCAGAGCTTGATGTCAGGTATCCGCGCATCCTGGATGCACCGGTCGGAAGAGTTCTGCACGGAGATCTCCTGTGGACCGACGAAGAGCGGATGGCCAGTCCTGTCTATCACGAGAACCTGCTGCCTTTCGAACTCTACGAGGTAACTGGCGCTCAACTCGCCATGCCCGATCGCTTGAGCTGGCTTGGCTTTTCTCTCTATGAAGAGGAGCCTTGGGAAAAAGATCAGCTCGAGGCTCAGCAGCTGATCCTCGGCCATACCCGGCAGGCCTTGCGGATCCATCTGACACTGGCTGAAGCAAAAGCGAATACGGAAACGCTCGGTAATCTCCTGACGGCACGCGGGCAAGGGATAATCCTGGTGACCGCAGGGGGCAGGATCGTCTTCGCGAACGATCAGGCCGAAGCCTTGCAGCAAGAACAGGTTCTGAAAATGAGCAGCCGGGGTCTTGTCTTCCGGGACAGGGCCTTGAACCGGCGTCTTGCGCTTGCACTGGACGCCCTTCACTTCCGTTCGAGCGTTCCTTCGGGCGAGACCGTTACGCTCACCGATACAACGGATCATCAGATCGGGGTCCGCTTCCTGCCCGTTCCCGGAGGGATCGGTGGTGGCGGCTCGATGCTGGCTGTCCTGTGTATTCCGCTCCACATGCAGCATGGGCCGGACCCATCGGAGATCAGGCAATTTGCCGGATTGTTCCGCCTGACACCTTCCGAGGAGCTTGTGGTTGGCGCGATCGCGTCCGGGCAGGATCTGTCGCAACATTGCGTTGAGCGCGGCATCTCACTCGACACCGCAAGAAAACACCTGAAGAATACAATGGCCAAGGCCAACTGCCGCTCGCAAAAAGACCTTTTGCGGCTGGTCGAGCGGTTCTGCTTCTTCCGACTTCGCTGACCTGCGAAGCTCTTGTCATCCGGAATGCCTGACAGATTTATACTGGATCCGTTGTCACTGATCTTGCCGGACCCGGGCCGCCTTGCGTTGTTTCCCCCGGTTCATGTCAAGACCGTTTGCGCCTGCTGTTCGGGCAGTGTCGCTGGTCACAGGAGGCCGGGAAGGGGATGAGCTAACAAGAGACGGTGACAGGGCTCGTGTCAGGTTCAAACGCTGGTGACAACGGTTGCCATCTACCCGAACCTGACGGGCAGCCGACCGTGAAAGAACCGGGCGCAAAACGAACCCGGGCTGTTGAGGCATAAAAAGGACAATGACAGTGCTGAACTCCATGGAAACGACTTCGCGAACCGATGCGCATCCCCTTGGACCGGAAAGCCGTCATGCCGGAACCACCAGGATCCTGCACTGGATGATTGCCGCTTTGGTTCTGGCGACATGGCCACTGGGTTACGTGATCAAGTTCGTGAAAAGCGATGTGTCCCTGGATTTCTACCTGCTGCACGAAAGTTTCGGCTTTCTGGTACTCTGGCTGATGCTGGTTCGTGTCGGCAACAAGCTTGTTGCTCGAAAGCCGGCGGAAGAGGGCCCGGCTCTGGAACGACTGGCGGCCAGCGTCGTTCACGGGCTTCTCTATCTGTTCCTGATCGTCATGCCGGTCAGCGGGTTTCTGGCAACAAACGCCCACGGATTTCCGCTGAGCTGGTTCGGACTGGTTCCGGTCTGGAGCCCGATCGGCAAGTCGCCAGACATTGCGGGGACACTGTCAGCCATTCATTCCTGGAGCGCATGGGCTTTGCTGGCACTGTTTGCCCTTCACATTGGCGCGGTACTGTTCCACCACGTTCTGAGGCGTGACCGGACACTCTACCGGATCCTCTGAACCGAACAGCCAGTGCTGGTTAGCGCTGGCTGCTTCCTCGTGTGGTAAGCGTCAATCGATCAGCCGCACCACCTCCAGGGGCTCAACTCTGCCTTTTACCTGATGCTGTCCTATGGACCGGTACTCAACGGTGTTGCCAAGTCGCTTGGCGATCTCGCTGGAGACGAGGATCACCACATCGGAGCTGCCGTCGATCTCCTTGCCGAGGCTCTCCAGCCGGGAAGCGGCGTTCACCGTGTCGCCGATGACCGTGTAGTTGACCCTCTCCGGTGCACCGATATCGCCGACCACGAGCGGGCCCATGTGAAGGCCTATGCGAATACGCACAGGCGCTTCACCGCGGGCAACGCGTGCCGTGTTGTCCGCCCGGATGGCACGGGCCATGCCTATTGCCGCTCGGGCGGCAGGCTCTGCCGGATTTTCCAGCCGTTCCGGTGCTCCCCAGAATGCCATGACACTGTCGCCGATGTATTTGTCGATGGTGCCGCCTTCCTTTGTGATCTCGGCGCCGAGCAGGGACAGGTGATGATTGACGAAGGCAGCGGTTTCGGTTGCCGTCATGCCTTCGGAGGCCGAGGTGAAGCCGGCAATGTCGGTGAACATCACCGCGACTTCTCGTTCTTCCGGCGGCGCATACGCCCGGCCTTCACGCAGGAGTTTCCTGACCAGTGTTTTGGGTACGTACCGGCTGAAAGCGGTCAGGCCGCTGACCATGGAATTGAAACCGTTGGCGAGGTCGTCCAGTTCGCGCACGAAGCTGCCTGGCAGGTGCTCGGCAGAGTCCAGTTCAAGATCCGCGACGGCCCTTGCCCCAAGCGCTGCCCGGCGGATCGGCTGGCCAATGCGGTGGGCAAGAAAGCCAGCGCCGATCAGCGACAGTCCGAGGAGGGCGATGCCGATCAGTATCGCATCGCTTAATTGCTCAAGCGGCTGCTCAAGAACCTCCGCCGGAAAATGGGCGCCGATGGAAATCGGCAACCCCGTCGGGCCGAGGTCCGGGCTTTGGAGGACGACAAACCGCTTGTTGCCAAGGGCATCATAGCCGGCACGCATTTCGTGTCCCTGGCGTATGCCATAGCCTGATGCATCGACTGTTTCGGTCGATTTGAGGGTTTGCAAAAAAGTGTCCGGGACGTTCTCGAGTTCAATCAGCGGACTTGTCGGCGACAGAAGGTTGAAGACCTCCGACAACGCAGGATGAGCAATCAGACCGTAGGTCTGCGGGTTGATCATGAACACCTGAACCAGGCCGGTGGAGATGTCGCTTGTGACTTCCGACAAGCGCTCCATGGACATGGCCATCAGGACGAGGCCTTCGTAGTCACTGCCGTCAGGGCCGTCGGACAGGATCGGTTGAACGTGAGCGATATAGGTGTGCTGGCGCTGAGGATAAAAGGCAGGGCCAGACCAGAAGGGGGCTGTCTTGTCCCTTGAAGACGAGATCAAACCCGCAAGGGCATGCGTTTCGTCGGTCTTCGGCACGAATTGGGGTACGAGAATTCCGTCAGCACGGCCCCGGTCGACCTGGATGAAATTGCCGTTCCTGTCGGCGACGATGACAAAGGAGACATGCTCCATGGCCGACAGCGCACCGAACATGTAGTCGGCGACTTCCTGAGGACGGCGCAACAGGATGCTGCCGGTGGAAAGAGCTGCCGCGGTAAAGGAGCTTGCTTCCTCGACGGCTTCTATCTGGGCGGAAAAGGCCTGCTCCAGGGAGTGCATGCCCGAGTTGATCAGTGAGCCGCCCAGGTTGCGCACGACCTTTTCCGACGTGGCCGCCTGAACGATCAGGACAAGCGCAGCGGTGATGAAGACAAAACCACCGATGACCGTCGTGAGCGTCGGCGTGATGTGAAGGCGCCTGTTAAAGGGCAAGTGCTTGGCCTGCGTACTGAATTTCGACGCAATACCCATACCCTGATAACGTGGCGAGGCAAAGCACGGGTGACCGGATGAAACCGTGAGGATTGCAACGGATGATCGGCTCGGTGCTAGCCACGCAGCCGAACGACCTCGACCGCTGCCGATTTCCCCTTGACCTTGTGCAGTCCGATGGCCTCCTGCTCGATGCTGCTGTCGAGACGCTTGGCGATCTCGCTGGAGACGAGAATCACAACATCGGCGTCGCCGTCGATCTCCTTGCCGAGGCTCTCCAGCCGGGAAGCGGCGTTTACCGTGTCGCCGATGACCGTGTAGTTGACCCGCTCCGGTGCGCCGATGTCGCCGACCACGAGCGGGCCCATGTGAAGGCCGATGCGAATACGAACAGGCGCTTCACCGCGGGCAACGCGTGCAATGTTGTCCTCCCGGATGGCACGGGCCATGCCGATTGCCGCACGGGCCGCAGGCTCTGCCGGATTTTCCAGCCTTTCCGGTGCGCCCCAGAATGCCATGACACTGTCGCCGATGTATTTGTCGATGGTGCCGCCTTCCTTTGTGATCTCGGCGCCGAGCAGGGACAGGTGATGATTGACGAAGGCAGCGGTTTCGGTTGCCGTCATGCCTTCGGAGGCAGAGGTGAAGCCGGCGATGTCGGTGAACAGCACCGCAACCTCCCTTTCTTCCGGCGGGGCATCCGCCCGGCCTTCGCTCAGAAGTTTCCTGACAAGTGTGCCCGGAACGTAGCGATTGAAGGCTTTCAAGCCGCCTAACATGGCATTGAAGCCCATGGACAGGTCGTCCAGTTCCCGGATGATGCTGGAAGGCAGCGGCGCTACGGTCGAAAGGTTCAGGCCCGCCACTTCTCTTGCCGCGACCGAAGCACGTTGCACCGGTCTTGCAATCCGTCTCGCCAGCAAAACTGCGCCAAGCAGCGACAGCACGAGCAGTCCGCCACCAACAAGTAGCGCCATCAGCAATTGTTTCAGCGGCTGGGAAAGGTACTCGGCAGGAAAGTGAACACCGATCCTGACCGGAAGCCCCAAAAGGTTTTCGTTCTTCTGTTCAAGGATCACGAACCGTTCGGCGCCGTCAGGGGCAGTGCCGGAATAGACAGCCAGTTTCTCGGAAATGTCGAAGGACTCATTCTTGACCCTCGGCATGTCCTTGAAGCCGGCAAGAAAGGCATCGGGCAAACGATCGACATTCAGAAGAGGCATTTCTGCTGTCAGGTCATCGAAGGATTTGTGAAGGTCGGGATGGGCAACGATTTCGTCTGATCCCTCTTTCATGAGAAAGACGGTTATGTCGTCTGTCGAAACGTGCCAGGTGATCTCGGACATTCTGTCGAGCGACATGCCGATCATCAGGCTGCCACGGTAGGTCTTGCCCTCATGCAGCGGACGTACAAAGACGTAATAGGTGTGCTCGCGGTTCGGCATGTAGAACGGCTCGCTCCAGAAAGCGCCAGACTGCTTTTTCGCGCGTTCCGCCAGCGGAGCCAGGATCGGAATATCCTTCGCCAGATTGACGTTGCCGCCCAGCAGCTTGCCGTCCGCATCGCCTCTGTCGACATCAACGCCTTCGCCATTTTCGTCTACCAGAACCAGAAAGGAGACCTGCTCCATCGGGGCGAGTGCACCGTAAAGGTAAGACAGGATGAGATCGGGGTCGTCGACCGGCAGTTCCTTGCGCTCATAGGTCAGTCGGGTGAATTCGGCAGTTTCGGTGATGGCATGAAGCTGCTCGACAAACGCTGTTTCGGCTGCATCCATGCCGATATCGACCAACTCACCGCCCATTCTCCTCACGACTTCCGAAGAAGTGACAGCCTGGATGAAGAGGATTGCAGCCGCGGTCACCAGCACGAAACTGCCGATGACGGAGGCAAGGGTCGGTGTGATGAAGAGTTTCCTGCGTGCTGGCACCGTGACGTCCCGATTGTGAGTTGTGTCGTCGTAAGCCGATATCTCTTTCAAATTACGCCGCGCGTAGCAATCGGGGAACTGCACCGGAAGCTTGAAACCTGTTTCAGATACTAAAAGACCCGCACGGGGCAACCGTGCGGGTCTTGGTTTTTCGCGCTTGGAAAAGCGTGCGTCAGGAAGGCTTTTCTGCCCGGTCGAACGTGTGACCGTAGTCCACGGCAATCTCGTAATCCGGATCTTCAAGGACCGAGACTTCGACAAGATCGCCAGCCTTGGCCAGCAGCTTCTTGCAGTCCGGTGAGAGGTGGCGCAGGTGCAGGCGCTTGCCAGCAGCAAGGTATTTCGAGGCGAGGGCGTCAATTGCTTCCAGGCCGGAATGATCGACCACGCGGCTGTCGATGAAGTCGACGACAACGTCCTCGGGATCATTCAACGGATCGAAGAGATCGGCAAAGCCGGTGGTAGAGCCGAAGAACAGCGGGCCGGTCAGACGATAGACCTTCCAGCCTTCCTTGCTGGTGCCGATGCGGGCACGGATTCGGCTGGCTGCATTCCAGGCGTAAGCAAGCGCGGAAATGATCACACCAACAACAACAGCGACCGCGAGATCCGAATAAACGGTGACGCAGGTGACAATGACCATCACAAGCGCGTCGATCGGCGGGATCTTGTGCATGATCTTCAGGCTGGTCCATGCGAAGGTGCCGATGACCACCATGAACATTACGCCGACCAGGGCTGCGACCGGGATCCGTTCGATCAAGGGCGAGGCGATGACGATGAAGGACAGCAGGAAAAGAGCTGCGGCAATGCCGGAAATCCGGGTACGTGCACCGGATTTCACGTTGATCATGGACTGGCCGATCATGGCGCAGCCACCCATGCCACCGAAAAAGCCGGTCACGACGTTTGCCGTGCCCTGTGCAAGGCATTCCTTGGACGCGCCGCCCTTGGTGCCCGTCAGGTCGGCCACGAGGTTCAACGTCAGCAGGGATTCAATGAGGCCGATGGCTGCCAGGATCACGGCATAAGGCAGTATGATCTGCAATGTGTCGAGCGTCAGCGGCACCATGGGAATGTGAAAATCCGGCAGGCCGCCGGCGATCGAGGCGAGATCGCCAACCGAGCGAGTGTCGAGGTTGAAGCCGAGCACGAGCGCGGAGACAACCAGTATGCCTGCAAGCGGCGCAGGGAAAGACGATGTGATCTTGGGCAGGAACCAGATAACAGCCATGGTGAGCGCTATCAGGCCGAGCATTAGATACAGCTGGGAGCCTTCCATCCATGTCAGTCCGCCAGCGCCATCTGGAACCTTGAACTGGCCGAGCTGTGCAAGGAAGATCACGATCGCAAGGCCGTTGACGAAACCAAGCATGACCGGATGGGGCACCATGCGGATGAACTTGCCCCACTTCAGCAAGCCCACCACGATCTGGATGAGGCCCATCAGCACGACGGTGGCGAA
Organism: Labrenzia sp. C1B70; assembly: GCF_000475395.1. Lineage (NCBI taxonomy): Bacteria > Pseudomonadati > Pseudomonadota > Alphaproteobacteria > Hyphomicrobiales > Stappiaceae > Labrenzia > Labrenzia sp. C1B70. The sequence continues at coordinate 219,632 of NZ_AXCE01000012.1, read as the reverse complement.
AAGGTATTCCACCCCGTGCTGGCTGACGAGGGAGACCATCACCACGGCCAGTGCGCCGGTCGCGCCGGAAATCATGCCGGGACGACCACCGATACAGGCCGTAATCAGACCGACAAAGAACGCCGCATAGAGACCTACCAGCGGATTTACGCCGGCAACAAAGGCAAAGGCCACGGCTTCGGGAACGAGCGCCAGGGCAACTGTAAGCCCGGCCAGAAGTTCGGTTTTGATGCGGGACGCATCCATTTTCAACGGTTGTTCAGGCGCAACGGCCTCCGCGCGTGCTGACACGGGCTGCTCCGGATATTTGGTGTGGTTTTTTAGGTCAGCGCCAATCCCTGCCCGGATTTCCACTTTTGACCTGGATCAAGTTGCCACCTTCTAATCGATTTTTTGCAACGCAGCAAGGCGGGCCAGGCAGGAGCAGCCATGCGTTGACCGGGGTTCTTCCTTGATAAAGGTTCGATGGTTGCCTGTTGAGCCAGTAAAGCGCGTGTATGACAGGAGTTTTCCGTTAAGGGAGAAGGGTTAGTTCTTGCTGGATACAATTTACGATATTGCAATAATACGAGCGATAATATTTGATGAAATTGGGTAACAACTTTAATTCTCTGATTATTTGGGGTTGTTGTTGTGTCAATTTCTCGTATCTGTTGCGTTGCTTTTTCCTTTTTGCTTGCGGTGTCAGCAGGCGTCGCACGCGCGGACGAGATGATCATGGCCACAGATGACTGGCCGCCCTTCCGGATTTCGGAGGGAGATACCTTCATCGGGCTGGATCTGGACCTGATGGACGAAGTTGCCAGGCGCACAGAAGCCGAACTCCGGATTGCCAAACTGCCCTGGGGGCGGGCGCTCACCGAAATGCAAGGGGGCGGCGTCGATGTCATGACCGGGCTGGCTTTCCGTCCGGACCGGGCAGAATATATCGCCTATACCGATACGCCTTATTTCAGATGCACGACCGCCTTCTACACCATCAAGGGACAGGCCGATAAGATCCGGAGCTACGAAGACCTGGCGCCATACCAGGTCGGCTACGTGTTGCATTCGGCCTACTTCGAAAGGTTCGACAAGGACCGGTCATTGGACAAGGTCGGCGTCGCGCAGGAGCAGATCCTGATCGACATGCTGATGAAGAGGCGTTTCGGTATCATGATCGGTACGGATTGCCAGGTGGACTACCTGATCAAACGCCAGGGGTTCGCCGACAAGATTGAAAAGGCGCCGTATAATCCGGGAAACTCGGTCGACCTGTATCTCGGTGTTTCCAAGAAATCGGGTTGGGCGGCAAAGCTTGATGAACTGAACCGTGTCATCAAGAAACTTGTCGACGAAGGCTTCATCGACAAGATTGCAAAGGACTATTACGGCTCGCACTCCTAGCGTTGCCAACTCCTCTGATCCTTGAAGTCTTTTCCTGACTGGCAAAAGGAGAGACATGCAAGCGCACGTTATTGGTTATTCTCAATAGATTGTACAACCGCATTGCAATCAGCTTGGAAAGTCTGCAAATTGTCCCGTAGGGTTATTGCTCTAGATACGGGACTGCGGAGGACGTGGCCGCAGTCAGACGGCTTGTTGTGAACGAAATTGTCGTGCAGGCAGCTTAAGGAGGGCAGAATGCATCGGCTCATGTTTTGCGCCATGCTGAGCGTTCTTCTTCTGATGTCCAGCGCCCGGGCACAGGACGTTCTCAAGCTGTCCGGTTTTGAAGCTCCAAACCTGACCCCCGTTGCCGAGAGTATTCTAAGTCAGGCCTATGGGGAGTTAGGCATCCGCATCCAGACGATTATCACCAGCCCTCGCAGGGCACTGCTGGATTCAGCTTCCGGCAAGACCGACGGTGAACTGGTGCGGATCAGGACCATCGAAGCCGATCACAGCAGCCTGTTGCGTGTCGATGTTCCGATTATTCTGGCTCGGACCTTCGCCTATGCGAACAAGCCTCAGCTTCGCGGCAAGTCCTTCAAGCAGCTCCAGCATTTGCGGGTTGGCCATGTGGCGGGCGCACGGTTCGCCGCTGAACTGGCAGATGGGTTTGCCGAGGTATGGACCGCAGATACGCCCGAACAATTGTTCGAGATGCTCCAGCGAGACCGGATCGACCTTGTCATTGCCGGGGAGGGCACGGGGCGGCGCATTATCCGCGACCGGAAACTGGTGGGTGTCTTCCCGTTGCGACCGTCTTTGCAGGAGGTCGCATTCTATCATTATCTGCATGAGAAACATGCGGATCTGGTGCCCAGGATCGAAGCAGTTCTGAAAAGAATGCTGGCGGTGCCAGTGGGTGAGGAAACCGACGGTGTCGGTGATACGACGCCGGAGAAAGATGGACACGTTCTGCACAAGACCGGCTTGAGCTGAAGGTTTTACGCAGGCTGCACGGCCGACGAGACGCTGCGAGGAACACTATGCGCACGAAGAGGCTCATCTGTCTGCTGGCCGGGTTCCTTCTGGCTACTGCCGCTTCCGCGGGCGAGAGAATTGTGCTGTCCGGGTTTGAGGCTCCCGGTTTGACCCCGGTGGCGGTCGGTTATCTGCAGAAAGCCTATTCGAGCCTTGGGATCGAACTGGAGATTGTCGAAAACACGCCAAGCCGGGCTCTGGTGGAATCCACCTCCGGCAAAACCGATGGTGAAGTGATCCGGATCGGCTCTGTGGGGGACCGTTATCCGACCCTCGTCAGGGTGGATGTGCCGCTGCTTTCTGTTGTGGCCTACGGTTACACCAACCGCGCAGACCTGAAGGACAAATCCCTGGAGGATCTTAAATCCCTGCGGGCAGGGCATGTGCGTGGGGCTGTCTTTGGCGAAATGGCGGCCAGCGGGTTTGCAGAGGTCTGGTCGGCTGAAGAACCGGAGCAGCTGTTTCTCATGCTGAAACAGAAGCGGCTCGATCTGGTTTTCGTCCGCGAGTTGAGGGCGAAGGAGATGATAGAGAGGTTCGGTCTTGAGGATGCTTATTCTCTCCCGTCCAGCCGCAAGGAATATGCCTTCTACCATTACCTTCACGAGCGGCACCGGGATCTGGTGCCTCGGGTGGAGGAGGCCTTGCGCGCCGTCCTGAGTGACGAGGACAACGATACCGGGGATGGCCCGAGCTAGGCGGGCCAATCCGCTGATCCGGATTACTGCCCGCCGGATGTCCGGTTAGCTGCCGGTTGCTGGGCCTGGCCCAGGCTTGCACCGAGAAGGGCGGCCGCACCGGCAAAGCCGCTGTCTCCACCGACAACTGTATTGGGAACAAGCTTGCCGACGAGGCCAACCAGCTCCGGTTTGCGTTCCAGCGAGGTCAGCAGTTTCTCCAGCGCCTGCAGCAGAGCTACGCGGTCCTGGCCGAGAACGTCGACCTGCGCTCTCTGGCCGCGGGCAAGTTCCTCCAGATACTGGCGCTCGGCGCGGCCAAGGGCAGCGCGTTCCTGTTCGCGCTGATTGGCCACCTGCACAGCTATCTGGGCTTCCACGAGACGGGGCTGTTCGTCCGCCGTGGAACGTGCCTGTTCCGTTTCGATGCGTTTTTGCTGCGCATCCGTTTCGCGTTCGTAGGCGGTGGAAAGCTGATCGGCCAATTGCACACGCAGGCGGGAGACCAGCAGTTCCGGCGGGATGGCCGGTTCACCCAGACGGATCTCGCGAATGTCGACGCCGGCCTTGTTGCCTTCGATCTTGATCTGCTGCTCGATGGTCTGTTCCAGGGCATCGCGGTTTTCGATGAGATCCAGAACCTTGGTTGGGCGCACGGTGTAGGTCGCAGGCTGCACCGGCGTTCCGTCGGCATTCTTGTCCTGCACGCGGATCGAGGCGCCGGCGACGTTCCTCACGATCGAACGGATGGCCGGTGTCAGGATGCGGTTTTCAATCTCCTCCAGTCCGCCGACGGAGCCGACGACCACGGGTGCATTGTCAGGGTCGACCTGGACGAGTGCGCGCAGTTCCAAGGGAATGTCCCAACCTTCCACCTTGACGTAGACCGCCCGGTCGGCAGCGTCGCTGGGGATCTGTTCCTGCACGGACCGTTCGTTCTGCTGGATATTGCCCTGTTGATCGACCGAGAGATCGATGATGCGTTTTACGTAGCCGCCCTTGTATTCCCAGGTCTGGACGCGGGTATCGACCAGCGTCACTTCATAGGCCTGCCGGTTGAGGTAATAGGCCCCTGGAAAGAGCGGATCCTTCCAGATGCCGACGCAGCCCCTGGGTACCAGGGGAACGGTAAGCGCCTCGCGGGAAACAGAGGAGGCAGAGACTTCTTCCTCAATGCAATTGATGCCGGGCTGACTGACATTGGACTTGACCACACCCACATGCCCGGCGGGGATAATCGTCGCGTTGGTATTCTCATCGAGGCGAATGTCGAAGAGATACCGGTTCAGACGGTATTGCCCGGGTTTCAGCACCGTTTCCTGCGGTCCGCGCAAACCGCCCTTTGTCAGGAAGCTGTCGGCCTTCAGCATGTCGCCGACATCTGCATCTGCAATTGCCGGTGCCATGAACATGCCGGAGGGCATGGCGTCGCCGTCGAGTGCGGTCAACTGGCCATAATAGCCTTCGGGAATGGTGACGACGTCCCATTCCTCGAAATCGTAGAGCACCCGGACAAGCGGAATGAAATGAAAGCCGGGCCCGAGGATCTGGGCCTGCGGGCCTTTTTCGCCGTCCAGGGCAAGGATGCGGCCCTCAGGCAACTCCTCGAACGCATAGATCCTCTTCAGGTGACCAACACTGTTGGCGTCCACCAAGATGAAGGATGAGGACAGGAGCATGAAGCCGCCGATCAGCACCAGAATGATGCCCATGAACCGGCTGGAAAAAATTTGAACCAGCCTGTGACCGCCGGCGGGAACTCCGGCTCGTCGAAGAATGATGCTGGCTCCCAGAAGGATTGCCACAATTCCAATAATAACGCCGAGCATCACGTTTCCTCCGCCAAGGTTCCGATGCGGAACCTATCTGACTGCGGGTGATGGACTGAGTCAACGACACTCATGTGACACGTGGTGGTCGAACTGCGCCTGGGCCTCGTTCAAATGAAAAAGCTCGACGGCAAACGCGGGTAGGATTAGAACCGGCGAAAAGACGCTCGGGAGGAACCATGAAGCCGACCAATCCGGTCTTCACCGGCATTGCCACCACCGTGTTCGAGACCATGTCGCGCTTGGCTATGGCGCATGGGGCCGTGAACCTCGGACAGGGATTTCCAGATGTCGACGGGCCGGTGGATATCCGGCAGGCAGCGGCTGATGCGCTGTTGCAGGGGCCGAACCAATATCCGCCCATGCTGGGAATACCGGACCTTCGCCAGGCCGTTGCCGAGGCCAATCGCCGTTTCTACGGTCTCGAGGTCGATCCGCAAACCGAAGTGATGGTGACTTCCGGTGCGACCGAGGCGTTGGCGGATTGCATTTTCGCGCTGGTATCCCCGGGTGACGAGGTCGTGCTGATCGAACCGCTCTACGATTGCTACCTGCCGCTGGTGAAGCAGGCCGGCGGCATTCCTGTGCGCGTCCGAGTGACCCCGCCCAACTGGTCGCTGGATGCTGAAGCTCTCAAGGCAGCCTTCTCCGACAAGACCAAGGCAGTCCTCATCAACAACCCGATGAACCCGACCGCCAAGGTGTTTTCAGACGAAGAGCTTGAGTTGGTCGCCTCTCTCTGCCGCCAGTATGATGCCTATGCGATCTGTGACGAAGTCTACGAGCACCTCGTCTTTGACGGTCACCGGCACACACCGCTGATGACGCTGGACGGCATGCGCGAGCGCACGGTGCGGATCGGCTCTGCGGGCAAGACCTTCTCGCTCACCGGGTGGAAGGTTGGCTATGTCACCGGGCCTGCCGCGCTCATGGACCCGATTGCCAAGGCGCACCAGTGGGTGACCTTCACGACACCGCCACATCTGCAAATGGCTGTTGCCTATGGCCTGCGCAAGGACGACAGCTACTACGATGGCCTGTCGCAAGACCTTGCCGCAAAGCGCGACCGCATGGCGGCAGGCCTTGCCGCCCTCGGATTTTCCGTTCTGCCTTGCAATGCAACCTACTTCCTGACTTGCGGGTTCGAAGGGCTGGGCCTTGGACGGACCGACGTCGAGGCGTGTGAAACCCTGGTCACGGCCGCCGGTGTTGCGGCAGTTCCCGTGTCTGCCTTTTATGGATCGGATGCGCCCGAGGGCTACATTCGCTTCTGCTTCTGCAAGCAGGATGCCGTGATCGACGAAGCGCTCGCCCGTCTTTCCGCATTTTTGACTGCGGCCCAGGCCGAATCCGCTTAGCCTGATAGTGTGAAACCTTGGAAATGAGAAACTTCATGGACAATCCGGCTCTGGTCGACGTCACCCGCGGCACCGTGATCGAAAGCCTGCATCGGGGCAGCATTGCGATCGTCGATAGCGCCGGAAAGCTGGTTTTCGGTATCGGCAATGTGGAAGCCCGGGTGTTTCCGCGCTCCGCCATCAAGGCACTTCAGGCATTGCCCCTGGTTGAATCGGGAGCGGCGGAAGCGCTCGACTATTCAGATGCCGAACTGGCACTTGCCTGTGCGTCTCATAACGGCGAGGAAGTTCACGCCAATTCGGCAAGGGTCATGCTGATGAAGGCAGGCCTTGCCGAAGACAATCTCGAGTGCGGCCCGCAGTGGCCCCAGCGGATGGAAGATGCAGCCAAACTTATCCTGGCTGATGAATCGCCCTGCGGCCTGCACAACAACTGCTCAGGCAAACATGCCGGTTTCCTTGGCCTGGCAAAGGTTATGGGTGTCGAGACGCGCGGTTATGTAAACGCGGAACACCCTGTGCAACGTGAAGTTCGCAATGTGATGGAGCAGATGACCGGCGACACTCTGTCCGAGGATGTCTGCGGAACAGACGGCTGTTCAATCCCGACCTACGCTTCACCCTTGCGCAGCTTCGCGCGCGCCTTTGCCGCCTTTGGAACGGGTGAAGGGCTGGAGCCGCTTCGGGCCGAGGCTGCCGAACGGCTGTTTGATGCGTGCATCAACGAACCTTACATGGTTGCCGGGACAGGCCGTTTCTGCACCAGGGTGATGGAAGCTTTCCGTGGCCGAGTGTTCGTCAAGACCGGAGCCGAAGGTGTCTTCTGTGCTTCCGTTCCCGAGCTTGGTTTCGGTGTCGCGCTGAAATGCGACGACGGAGCAACCCGGGCGTCCGAAGTGATGATGGCAACCGTTCTGGAAGCGATGCTGGAGCTCAATGATGATGAGGCAGCTCTGCTTGACGGACTGGTGAACCCGCCGATCCTGACCCGGGTCGGTATCCAGGCCGGACACATCAAGCCGCGCGAAGAGTTCCTGACCGAGTTGAAAGCAGCGCTGCCTTAACAAGCCGGCGCACTCTCAGGCTTCATTCCTGGCTCTCACCTGTTTCCGTCTGGTTTCAGATGCCGCTTTTTCGGCTCTTGAGGCAGAGGCGTGTGACGAGCGCTTGTGATCTGGCTCAAAGATCTTTTTTCATCAGCACCTTGTTGCCGTTTCTTTCCAATTCACTCCAGCCCAGGTGCGCGTAAAGAGCAACGTTCTCAGGCATGGCAACATGGGTTGCCAGATGTATCTCGGTGGCTCCGCTCTCACTGGCGAAGACCTCGATGGTTTCCATCAACAGACGCCCGATGCCCATGCCCCTGCTATCCGGATCGACGGCTATGTTCATGAGATGAGCACTTTGGCCGTGGAGCCCCAGGATTGCGCAGCCGACGATACGGCCATCCGTTTCGGCGACGAAGACCTGGTTTTGCTCGATGTCTTCCTTCAGGCCGGAGGAGACATCCGGCAGGTCCGGTAAGGTTGATTTTACCGGTGCATAGGCCCCGTCGATGCATGTTTTCAGGGCCGGGACGTCTTGCAATTTGGCCATGCGGATGGCTGGTTGAGCGCTTGGTTCTGTCACAGGAGTTGTCTCATGGCACATCGTCCCGATTTGTCTTTCCGTTTCACCCACGCGATCACGCGCACGCCCGCCGACAGCGTGGCCGACGGCATCCGTGCGGTGGACACGGGCAACCCGAGTGGCGAAAAATTCAGGGCAGAACATGAGCGTTATGTCTCGGCCTTGCAAGAAGCCGGCTTGACGGTCGACGTTCTGCCGCAGCTTGAAACCTACCCGGACAGTTGTTTTGTCGAGGATCCTGCCTTCTGCCTGCCTGAAGGCGCCATCCAGCTTCGGCCGGGCACGGCCAGCCGGGAAGGCGAAGGCGCGGAGATCCGTGCGGCGCTGGAAAGCCGGTTCGGTAAGGTTGTCGACCTGCCGGGGAACGGTCATGTCGACGGCGGCGATGTCCTGATGCTCGACGACGTCATCCTGATCGGCCTGTCCGCCCGCACCGACCGGGAGGGCGCTGATGCCTTTGCCGGATTGCTGGGCGAGTGGGGGTACAAGGCCGAAGTCTGCGAGACGCCCGATGGCGTGCTGCATTTCAAGACAGCCTGTTCCACCCTTGGCGACGGCGTCATCCTGGCGACCAAGGTCATGGCAGACAGCGGCTTTTTCGGTGACCGGGAAATTGTGGTCGTTCCGGAAGGGGAAGACTACGCCGCCAACGTCATCCGTGTGAATGATGTCGTCATGGTACCGGAAGGCTACCCGAAGACATTGGCAGCCATCGAGGCGGCCGGTTTCACGACCGTTGTCCTGCCGACCCACGAAGCCCGCAAGGTCGATGGTGGCCTGTCGTGCCTGTCACTGCGGTTTGCCCTGGACTGATTGCTCCAGAGCTTTGCAGTTCTGACAGCGGTTTGTCTTGGGCCCGGGAACGCGCGGAAGTGCGTTCTCGGGATGAGTTCATTGAGACGTATCAGGCTTTCGGACACCATGGCACTTATGCCGTTCCGTTTCTGCTCGTAGGGTTTTAACCTGAGTTGTGGAGAGAGCGGTCGACGGGATGTCTCAGAGGATGAGCGCGTTTGTGCCGGGCGGTCGGGTCAGTCAGGCGGCTATCTGGTTGCCGTGAACGGTAAGATTGTCGAATTCCGAAACATTGTTCAGTTCACCGGTCGCTTTTTCGAGCCAGCGGTAACCGTTGATCGCGCCCTGTTGCGAACCTTGAACAATGTTGTTGGTGATGACGGCAGCGCCCGCGCCATCAACCACGGTGACAGCAATGCCCGTGCCGCAGTCCCGAACAACGTTCTGGGAGGCTGCGATGTTGCGCATATAGGGGCCCCAGCCGAGCATCAGGCCGAATTTCGGTGCGCCCTCAACCACATTGCCGGTCAATGTCGTATCCGCTTCAACGGCAATGCCGATGCCGAAGCCGGCCACTTCCGGCGGGTAGGGGCCTTCCTTCTTGATGTTGCGGATCAGGTTGCCGGAGCAGACCGCCATACGGCCGCCATCCATGAAGTTGGCGATGGATATGCCGATCGTGCCGCCGTCAACGATATTGTTGGCAATGACCGCTCCCTGGAAACCGAACTCGGAATAGATCGCCGTTTCTCCGGAGCGCAGGCAGGAATTACCGATGATCTGGACGTTGGAACCTGCATTGGAGCGGATTGCGGAGAAGGCGCAATCCGCCACGCGGTTGTTGGAAACCATGACGCCATGAGCGCGGAAAACATTGATGCCGTTGCCGAACTGGCCGGTACCGCCGTAGCGGGCGCCGATACGTTCCACCCGGTTGCCGGAAACGATGGTTCCGTCCTCGCCTTCGCGCCAGCGGTGCACCCAGATGCCGCCGTTGGCGCAGTCGGTTACCGTGTTGCCGGTGATGGCAAGGCCGTTGGCCTCGTTTGAACGCAGTCCCGCTTCCGCGGCACCGGAGATCCGGCAATTTTCGACCCGGCCTGAACAGCGGTCCAGCAACAGTCCCATCTTGGAAGAACCGGTGATCTCGCAATTGTCCAGCGTGACGTTCTTGACGTTGATGAAATGCAGCAGACCCTCGGTGAAATCGCCGATGGATCGATTGGCGCCATCGAAGGTAATCCCGGTCAGACCGACATTGGCAACATCCTCGGCACGGATTAACTGACCACCGCCGCCCTGGTAGACGAGCCGCGTTCTGCCCGGAACCCCGACAATCAATGTGCCAGATGGAAGACGCAGATTGGCGACCGGATAGGTGCCGGCAGGCAGGAACAGCGCTCGGCCACGCTCAACGGCACGATTGACGGCATTCTGGAATTGAGCGGTCTGGTCATCTGCCGCGTTGGGAAGAAGACCAAGATCCTCTGAGTCGATAGAACCACGCAGGTCTGCAACCTTCATCTGGGCCGTGGCGACTGTCCCGGAAAGACACAATGCTGTCCCGGCAAGAAACGCGCGTCGGTTCAGTTTTGAAAGATTACGTGTCATCGATCCGGCCAATTGCTTTCCGACGTCCCGGATTGGGATGCGCCTCAAGTGTCTATGGCTGAAATCGCAAGAGCCGTGCCGGAATGGCATTTGCGAGACCACACACTGTAACCAGCGGAAAAAAGAGACCGGCCAGGCAGATGGCCTGGCCGGTCAGGTAACCGGTCTACAGGGGCAGAAGAGACCGGTCAGAGGCGATTACAGGCTGCTCGGGTCAACGCTTTCCAGACCAACCCAGTTTTCGTCAGCCTTGGAAATGAAGCCCGGTACGTCCTTGTTCCAACGTTCCTGGATCGACGGTGCGAGGTTCAGGTAAAGCTTGTTGTCGACGATCTTCCACAGGTCCGGGTCACCATCGACCTTCACACCCATGGCAGCACCGAAGGCGCAGAAACCGCCGTATTGCGGAAGATATTTTTCCGGGTTCTGCTTGAAGAGATCGCGGTTCTCTTCAGAGGCGAAACGGTAGGTGGCGCCGTTGTGAACTTCGGTAATGGCAATGTCGCCGTCCTGCGGAGCGCCATTGACGAAATAGGAAACCGGATCGACACCGCGCAGGGCCAGGCCGGTGATGGTGGCGTTGACGTCAAAACCGGCACCGAAAGCGCTGGAGACAAGCCCGGTGACGACGACCAGGGCGGCAACTGAGCCGCGAATGAGGTTTGCAAACATCTGAAGACACTCCCAAGGGGTTGAATTGGTCCGACAAAGACGTGTTCAAGCGATCTTGAAATAGGAACCGATTGGTTCCTAATCGGTCACACTTGACCAACCCTGCCGGTGGTTCCTAAATAGAGTTAGGAACCGAATGGTACAAAACACAAGCGCGTGACACGTGGTTGAGTTTTTTGTGAAGTGGCTTGACGGGAGATCGCATGGCAAGACCTCGGGAATTCGACGCCGATGAGGCATTGGAAAAAGCCATGGAGCTGTTCTGGGACGTTGGCTATGACGAAGCCTCGCTGTCCGAACTGCTCGATGCCATGGCCATTACCAAGGGTTCTTTCTACAAGGCGTTCCAGGACAAACAGTCGGTCTATCTGGCGGCACTCGACAGGTACAACGATCAGGTTGTCAGCAACACGGTCGCTTTTCTTGGTGACCCTTCAGAAGGGGCGGGACGGGACCGGATACTTGCCCTGTTCGGCCGCATTGCCGACCTCGCCCAGAAAGATGGCGACAGGCTTGGCTGCTTTCTGTGCAATGCCCTGGTCGACAAGGCGGGGGGGGCAGAAGCCGAGGCAAGGCTGCAGGCCATGACAAGGCGTCTGGAAAACGGTTTTTACCGCGCGCTTCAGGACGATGGGCTTGAGGGGACAGAAGCTCGCGGCACCGCGCGCGGCGTACTGACAGCCTATTTCGGCTTGCGGGTTCTCGGCCGGGCGGGGTTGTCCGCCGACATGGCGGCCGACTGCATCCGCCAGGTCGAGAGACTGCTTGGCCGTGTGCATTGAGGCAGGAGCAGGTGGTTTATTGAGGCTCGGGGACTTTCAAACCGCGAAATACTGAATTTCAGATAACCCAACACCACCTCATCCTGAGAGGGCACGAAGTGCTGTCTCGAAGGATGGGATGAGGGGAAAGTTCTTCAGGAGGGTGTTCCGAGCCTCGCTCTATCGCAGGCGCCTTGCCAGTTCGCGCAGAATGCGGACCGCGGCTTCCTCGATGACAGGGTAGGCGGGTCTCGTATCGCGCGGACCTTTCGGCAAAGCCGGAACGTGAACGAAGATGCTGGCAATGCCCGAGCCGATGGAATCCCACAAGGTGGCATTGCAGAGATAGGTTCCGGCGTTGGTGGAAAGCTGTGCGGGTGCACCTGCGGCAAGCGCAGCATCGCGCAGGGCCCTGGCAGGCAGGGTTGAGCTCCGTGCGCGTTCTTGAGAGATTGCCAGTTCCGGCCTCGCCGGTGCTCTGCCCAACGCATCCGGACGCACGCGTACGGCTTTGTTGACGGCCCTTGTTTCAATATTGATCGTTCGCCGCGTCCCGTCGACGCCGAAGTGCACGATGGCGTCTGGCGAAAGGGTGGTGCGGAGCCGGTCTGTGACATCCTCACGCCCAGCCCAGGTTGTCGGCAGGACATGGAAGACGAAGTCGACACCTGACTGATGCGCCCCAATCCGTTTGACGAGCCGTCTCATGAGGCGCTCCGTCGGATTGACGGGTGCCCCCGGGAACGGCGAAAAACCGGTCACCAGAACGGTCTTGCGTCCTGAAGTGTTCATTCGCCAAGCCCCATCAAGGTCGCTAATTCGTCCACCGCGAGCGAGACAGCGGTCTTGCCGCCGCGCACTTCCTCCTCCAGGGATTTGAGACGGTCGGCGGTACGCGTGTTCGATGTCAGGGCTTCCATCATGCGCTGCTGAAGCATGTCCCACATCCAGGCGACTTGTTGGCCGCTGCGTTTTTGATGCCATTCACCGCTGGCCTGCATGCGCTCGCGAAACACCGTGATCTGCTCCCACAGGTGATCCAGCCCTTCGTTGGCGAGGCCAGACACCGTGATGACAGGCGGGGTCCATGTGGGCGACTTGGGAGCAAGAATATGCAGGGCTGCGCGATAGTCCGAGGCAGCGGTACGGGCACGGGTAGCGCCGTCGCCGTCGGCCTTGTTGACGGCGATCATGTCGGCAATCTCAAGAACGCCCTTCTTGATGCCCTGAAGCTCGTCACCGGCGCCAGGCAGCATCAGGACCAGAAAGAAGTCGACCATGTCGGCAACCGTGGTTTCCGATTGTCCGATGCCGACGGTTTCAACCAGGATCACGTCGTACCCGGCGGCCTCGCACAACAGCATGGTTTCGCGCGTCTTCGCGGCGACCCCGCCAAGTGTACCGGCGGAAGGCGATGGGCGGATGAAGGCGTTCGGATCCACAGCTAGCTGGGCCATTCGTGTCTTGTCGCCCAGGATCGACCCACCGGTACGGGTGGATGATGGATCAACCGCCAGAACGGCGACCTTGTGCCCTGCGGCTGTCAGGTTGGACCCCAGCGTGTCGATGGTCGTGGACTTGCCGACACCTGGCACGCCGGTGATGCCGACCCTGAGAGCCTTGCCTGTGAGGGGTAGCAGTTCCTGAATCAGATGCTGGGCAAGGCGGCGATGCTCGCGCTTGCGCGATTCCACGAGCGTGATGGCGCGGGCAAGCGCAGCGCGCTGTCCGGCTTTCAGACCGTCCGCCAGCTTCGCGGGGTCGAGATTTCGTGCCGTTGTCATCATGCCTCAAGGTGTTAGCGCAGGATTCGACAAAGGTCACTGCCGCCAAAGGGTGAAGACGCCTTCGCGACGCGTTCTGACGGCGCAAAACAGCGCCGAAACGGATGGAAACATTGAAACCCGCAGGCAAAAACGTGTTAGATACACGCCACTTCGATGAAATTCATTTTTGGTGCTGCATGACACCCTTGTCCTATCTGAAAGCCCCGTTCTGGGTTCTGGGTCTCGCCGGAACCGACAAGTCTCCGCGCAAGAATCCGCTTCTGGGAAGCGAGAGGCTGAATACCTGGGGCCTGCACAAGAAAAGAGTGCAGCTTGCGGCCGATCTTGCAGCACACAGACGCGCAAAGCTGGCGCATCTGGTTGATCGGGACCAGCAGGCTTTCTTCGATGAGAACGGCTATTTCCTGGTGAAGAACTTCCTTCCGGAAGAAACTTTCCGCCAGCTCAAGGAAGAAGTGTTCAACCAGCCGTTCGAATCGCGGGAGATGCGCCAGGGCCAGGCGGTGACGCGGATGACCTTGCTGCCGCCGGAGGTGTTGCGCAAAAACGCTGCGTTGGCTCAGGCGGTGCGTGATCCGCGTGCGATCAACATGATCCGCTATGCCGCCTCGCAGGGTGGACAGCCTCTCAATTTCATTCAGACGGTCCTGGTAGAACCGTTGAAGGTGAAGAAAAAAGATCCGCAGTCCGATGCCCATGCAGATACGTTCCACGCGACGTCCAAGGCCTGGCTGTTCCTGCAGGACGTCGGCGAGGACGACGGGCCCTTCTTCTTCGTCCCGGGCTCACACAAGCTCACGAAGGAGCGGCTGGAATGGGAGTATGAATGCTCCCTGAGCGCAGCCAAGGACCTGAGGTCCCACCATGCCAGCGGGTCTTTCCGGATCAAGGCGGATGAGCTTGCCTCCCTTGGCCTGCCGCAGCCCAAAAAGATGGCGGTGCCGGAAAACACGTTGATCGTGGCCGATACCTTTGCCTTTCACGGCCGCACGCCGTCCGACAAACCGACAGTCCGTTCGGAAATCCACTGGCACATGCGCCGCAATCCGTTCCTGCCGTGGACCGGCGGCGACATCAAGGCACTGCCGGGTCTCAAGGATCGCGGCATGCCGGTTCTGATGGATCTTGCGGATGTGGCTGAAAAGACGCTGAAGCAGCGCAACGTGTGGCGCAAGGTGGGCGAAGTCATGGTGCGCTCGCAGCCGCATGTGTGAGGGCTGAGGTGTCTTCTGATTTCTTCGTTTCAAAGATCCGATAGTCAAATGTTCCCATCCAACCTCATCCTGAGGAGGACCATCAGGTCCGTCTCGAAGGATGGGACACTTGCTCAAGAGTGTGCCGCCCATCCTTCGAGACAGCGCTTTCGCGCTTCCTCAGGATGAGGGGGAAATTGGGGGTGATCTGTCGGAATGAACCTGGCCGGCCGTGTAACCGTCAGCTCTTCGGCGTCCAGAGGATCCGCTGTAGCTGTGCATCGAACAGGTCGTTTTCAGCCGGAAGGCGGTCGAACGGGCCGTCGTAGCCCGGGATCGCGTAGACCAGTTCCACGTTCGGATGGCCATCGGAATGGCAGATTGCCATGCCACGCCACAAGTTTTGTCCGACCCGGCAATCGGCACGTGAGGAGCCGATTTCGGAAAAGGTCATGCCGATCCGTTCGCCGTTCGGGCCCTGCAGGTGGTGTGTCACACCGTGGACGGTGCGGACCTTGCCGTTCTGACCCTTGAACACCTGCAACACCTGAAAGCCGTCACTGTTGAAAGCTGCAAGTGCCCACTCGGTGGAGTTTTCGTTGGCGGTTTGAATGCCTTCGGTGGTGAAGCCGGGCAGGGCTGCCTCAATGGCTTTCTGGCCGTATTGGGTTTCACCGGTAATGCCGCCGACATGATCTTCAGCGATTTGCACCAGCGTGATGTTGGATGTCCGCACCAGTCGCCCGGATGTGCCGTCCAGATCCGCCGTCGGTGCGCAGGCCGCTCCCGTAAGTGCGAAAAGGCAGGCAAAACCGATAGCAGTTAGACGCATGATGATACTCGGGCTGATTGGGCTGCGCCGAAGTGCGCAGAAGCGATACGGGATTTACCAAGTAACGTCTTGTTTGCAAAGAGAGCGATGCCCCCTGTGGACAGTTCCCGAAGCTTGCAGGCAACTGCCGCAGGGGCATCAAGGCTTGCGTTTCAGCGTGCCTGTCAGGTCTCGTCCCGATTGATCCATTTGGGTGCGGAAGGGGGCGTATAGTTTTCGAACTGGCGGATCATATCCAGCGGCGAACTGGCGATCTGCGCCATGTCGCGCATCACCTGTTTGGTGAAACCCTGCTCTGTCTGGTGGTCGAGGAAGGCGATCAGGTGATCGTAGTAGCCTTCGGCATTGAGGAAACCGCAGGGCTTCTTGTGATAACCGAGCTGGCCCCAGGTCCAGACTTCGAAAATCTCTTCCAGCGTACCAACGCCGCCCGGAAGGGCTATGAAGGCGTCGGACAAGTCTGCCATCATCGCCTTGCGCTCATGCATCGAATCCACGAGATGCAGTTCGCTCAAACCCTCGTGGCCGATTTCCTTGTCCTGAAGAGATCGCGGCAGCACACCAATCACCTTGCCGCCGGCTTCAAGTGCCGCGTCGGCAACGGTGCCCATCAGGCCGACCTTGGCGCCGCCATAGACAAGCGTGTAGCCCTGTTCGGCGATGGCGCGTCCCGTTTCGCGCGCAATATCCGCATATGCCTCGAGAGCGCCGTAGCTGGAGCCACAAAAGACGCAAATGGATTTCATGTCTGTTCTCCGGTCGCTGAGGTGGCAGGCTCTGCCATCAGGAATTTTGATCGTGTTCGATCCATGACACGCGGGCCCGTGGGCCCGCGTGTCATCTTCAAGGTCAGTCTTTGGCCAACTCGTCCAGAACCCGGGCCCAGGAACGGATGCCCTTATGGAAGCTGGTCAGGTTGTATTTTTCGTTCGGCGAATGAATCTGGTCGTCTTCCAGTCCAAAGCCGATCAGCAGCGAATCCATGCCCAGCATGCGCTTGAAATCACCCACGATCGGGATCGAACCGCCCATTCCGATCAGCGCAGCATCCTTGTCCCATTCCGCCTTGAGGGCTGTCTTGCCCTTTTCCAGCGCAGGCATCGCAAAGTCGAGCCTGACGGCAGGGCTGCCTTCCTTGGCAATGAAATCCACCGTGCAGTCTGCCGGGATCTTCGAGCGCACGTAGGCGCGGAAAGCTTCCTGGACCTTGTCCGGGTCCTGATCGCCGACAAGGCGGAAGGTGAACTTGGCATGTGCTTCGGCCGGGATCACGGTCTTGGAACCGGCACCCTGGTAACCGCCCCACATTCCGTTCACTTCAACGGTCGGGCGGGTCCAGAGGTGTTCAAGCGGCATGCGGTCCTTTTCACCGCGCGGATATTTCAGGCCGACCTCGCCGAGGAATTCCTCGACCGAGAAACCGAGCTCGTCCCACATCTTGGTGACTTCTTCCGGCATGTCGATGACGCCGTCGTAGAAACCGGGCAGGGTCACCTTGCCGTTCTCATCGTGCAGGCCGGCAATGATCGAAGCGACGATGTGGTTCGGGTTTTGAGCCGAGCCACCATAGGAGCCGGAATGCAGGTCGCGGCTGGCCGCCTTGACGATGATCTCGTCGCCGACCA
The DNA here is from genome assembly GCF_000475395.1 of Labrenzia sp. C1B70. Lineage (NCBI taxonomy): Bacteria > Pseudomonadati > Pseudomonadota > Alphaproteobacteria > Hyphomicrobiales > Stappiaceae > Labrenzia > Labrenzia sp. C1B70. Next base: position 202,454 of record NZ_AXCE01000012.1, on the reverse strand, counting down.
TGCCGCGCAGCATGATGGAGATTGCCGGTGTTTCAGCGTCCCACATGCCGGTGTCGCACACGAGCGCAAGGTCGCAGGACAGTTCGTCCTTGTTGGCTTCAAGGAACGGATGAAGCGACGGCGAACCAGACTCTTCCTCACCTTCGAACAGGATCGACACGTCGAGCGGCAGATCGCCGGTTTCTTCCAGGTAGGCGCGGGCCGCTTCCACGAAGGTCATCAGCTGACCCTTGTCGTCGGCGGAACCGCGGGCAACGATGATCTTGCTGCCGTCCGGCTTTGTCTCGATGGCCGGGTCGAACGGATCGCGCTTCCACAGGTTCAGCGGATCGACCGGCTGAACGTCGTAGTGGCCGTAGAACAGGACATGCGGCCCCGGCTTGCCGGACTTGCGGTGACCGACAACCATCGGATGGCCGGTCGTGTCGCGTACCGATGCTTCAATGCCGATGTCGTTCAGTTCCCTTGCCAGCCATTCAGCTGCCTCACGGCACGGAGCCTTGAACGCAGGGTCGGTGGAAATGCTCTTGATCTTGAGGAGGTCGAACAGTCGGTCGAGGCTGTTGTCGAGATTGGCATCGATGCGCGCCAAGACCTTGTCGATGGAACTCATGACGGATCCTTGAATTTTTGAACAGATAGGAGCAGGCCCGATGGACTCGGGCAATGTGAGAAGGCCCTAACAGGCCATATCGGCGCGCGTTGCGCAATTGCTTATTCATGGAGCAGAAGACGGCCCGCAAAGCGCCGGCCGCCGATCCATCAGGCGGCCTGGATCTCTTTCTCACCGGTGGCAGGTGCTGCGTCACCGGCCGTCTGTTCGTCCTTCAGACCCTTGTCTTGCGACAGATAGACGGTCGAGGAGGGATAGGCAATTTCTGATCCGTTGGCCTCGACGATCTCCCTTATGCCGAAGAGAAGCTCTTCCTGGATTTCCTGAAACGCTGCGACGGTGGCTGCCTGCACATAGGCATAGACGTCGACCGTGACAGCGTAATCGTCAAAACCGATCAGACGCACGCGAAGCGGATCTTCGATTACCTTTTCGTGGGCGAGGAGATAGTCGTGGATCGCAGCCAGAACGCGCTTCAGCGAAGTCTGGCTCGTTTCATACCGCAGTTTGAGTTTGTGTCGGAAGTGAAACTGGTCGCGGTAGCTGTAGTTGATGATCTTTCGTTTGGCGAGGTCGGCATTGGCAACGGTGATGAGTGTGCGGTCGAGCGCCCTGATACGGGTTGAACGGATGCCGATGGATTCCACAGTGCCCGCCAGATCGTCGAACTGGCAGAATTCGCCGACACGCACCATCCGGTCAGCATAGAGAATGATACCGCCGATCAGGTTTTCGATTGTCGGCTGGGCGGCAAGGGCAATTGCAAGACCGCCCACGCCGAGACCAGCGATGACACCGTAGATCGGAATGCCGATCTGAGTTGCGCCATACCCGAGCACGATCAGCGCGATGGCAAGGGAGAAGACCCGGAATCCGGTGCGCAGAAGGCTGACGTCAAGTCCGTCTCTTGCAGCCCCGGCACTGCTGGAAAACCAGACGTAGAACAACTGCAGAAGCTGATAGACCATCCAGGCGGTCGCCGACCAGATGATGGCTGTCGTCGACGTGCCGACTGCCACCAAAGGCATGCCTGTGATGTTGATCTGATCTTCGCACACATAGCGGAAGAGACTTGCGGCAAGGATCACGACAACCGGATTGAGGATCGCGTGGACGATGCGGGTACCTTCGTTAACGGAGACCGCACGCCACCTGCGCCAGCGGACGTAATATCCGAACACGACCGCGTAGAGGACGAGAAGTCCTCCAAGTGCCAGCCATTGCCAATACGCCTGGTCGGCAAAATGATACTGAAGCAGGTCTGGCCCGGCTTCAATGACGTCATACCAGAGCGGTGCAATCAGGTTGCCGGGGGTGTAGGTGTAGTATTCAAAGAGGTCTTCCCCGCGATCCGCGGTGATGGGCAGAACCCGTACAACTGCATAGTCTTCGGGAATGCGCTCAACGGAGGACCTGGAAAACAGGTACTGTCCGCGCAGTTCCCCCTCATCCTGGCGCAGCAGGTTGATGCTGGTGCCGGGAATGGTCCAATGGTCTGGCAAATCCGCCGCGTTGCCGGCCTTTCGCGAGCTGCCTGCAGGCGAGCCGGGGATGTCTTCGAAAAGCGGCGCAGGGATCCGGTCCAGGATCTCCTGAAGCTGCAGTGCAATCTCGACGCTGGCATTTTCCCGGGAAGTCACGGGAATGCCGCTCAGGTCGAAAGTCTGCGCGGCTTTTGAAAGAAGCGCACGTACCAGAACCAGTTTTTCCTCTTCGCTGTCCGACAGGAACAACCGGTTGCTGTCATCATAACTGTCCCGAACCGACATCCAGAGCGTGTTCACTTCGTTCATGATGTAGACGAAGCTTTCCAGTGTCGCACGCGGACTGGACGTGTCGGGTGGAGAAATCGGGTTGTCGCGCAGGTACTCCCGGGCGCGTGCCACCCGATTTTGATCCAGTGATCCTGCCCGCTCTTCCGTACTGGTGGGGGCTGCGCCGGGCTCCTGTGCACCGGCCATCGGCGCGCCGGTCAGGAGAACAGCAACCAGGGACAGCAGGAAAAGCAATTGCAGAGCCGAACCGAAGAGGCGCTGTTGCAAGCACTCAGCTTTGTATTGCGGTTGTGGCCGGTTTTCTCGGTAACGCATGTTGCCCCGTCTGCCGTTGTTTCGATTGCAGCCTTAACGGGAAGGGGTAACTATCCTGTTACTCAGGGGAAAACGGGGGGCGCATCACTCCTGAACCGGATTGGTGTAATCGCTTGCGGTGAGGACAATTTCCACCCTTGCTGGCCCGATCACATCTTCCAGCCGGGCGGAGAGAATGTCGCGGAACGTGTCTATGTCTTCGGCACGAACGGGTTTTTCGGGGTCGAGATAGACGGCCACCCAGTGCATGCGCCCTGCCTGAAGGACAGCTGCCCGATGCAGGCGATAGCCTTTTTCGCGGGCAAGGTCCCGGGCGGCCCGGGCGACCTTGGCATAGGTGCTGCTGGGGGCGCTGACGCCGGCAAGATCTGCCAGCGTCGTGCGGAAGGTCGAAAGCGGCTGCCAGATGATCGCCAGGATCAACACCAGAACGATGACGGCATCACCGATCGGGACAAATGGTCCGAGAACCGTATCTTCCAGATAGGGCAGCGACAGAAGGGCTGCTCCCGATCCGACGCTGAGCGCGCCGTCGATGAGGGCGGCGCGGGCTTCGGTCTTCAGGATGGCGCTGCGCTTGCCGGTTTTCCGGTAGGCACGGTGAAAGTTGAATGCAAGGCCAAGGCAGATGCTGACGATGACGACTGCGTAGACCGCGATCGGACCAAACACCAGTTCCGGGAAAACGCCTCCGGAAAAGAAGGTCCAGATTTTCGAGGTGGAGACAAAGGCTGCGAAGACCAGCACGCCGATGAGGATAAGGCTCCGGAAGGTGACATAGAGCACCTCGTCGAAATCGTGTCCCCAGGGTCTGGAGCGTGTTGGTGGCAGGCCGACCCTTGCCCCGATACGAGCAGCCGCAATGGCGGAGATGAAGTTGACCGCCGAATACAGACCGTCCACCAGCATGGCGTCGGACCGGGATACCCATGCGGTCAGAAGGCCGGCAACGGCCATGAACAGGTTGGCCCATTTGCCGATGACAAGCGCCTTGCGCTCGGTCTCCAGATTTTGGGCCGCGGTTGCCGGCATCGCTTCGTCTAGTTGCCTCTTTTCAGCGAACCGAGCAGGCCCCGAACCAGCGCACGGCCGAGCGAGGAGCCGAGACTTCTGGCTGCGGACTTGAGCCCGGCTTCCAGGGCCGTGTCACGCTGTCCACGGCGGTTGCTGCGCCGCTCCCGGCTTTCCTGACGCGGCCTGTCATCGCGTCCGAAGTCGGGCAGCTGAAAACCGGACCGCGAGCGCCGTGGCTCGCCATGTTTCCTGGCGTAGCTGTCTTCCTTTTCCTGGCGCCGCTGTTCCTGTCTCTGCGCTTCCTGCGCGCGTCCCATCAGGACTTCGTAAGCCGACGTCCGGTCGCGGGTGCGCTCATAAGTGCCGAAAACGGGGCTGGACTGGATCAAGGCCCGTCGTTCGGCCTGAGTGACGGGACCCAGCCGCGAACAGGGCGGACGGATCAGCGTGCGCTGAACGACGGACGGAATGCCTTTGCCTTCCAGGGTCGAGACCAGTGCTTCGCCGACACCGAGTTCCGTGATGACCCGTTCGGTGTTGAGATCCGGGTTGGGACGGAACGTTTCCGCAGCGGCCCTGACAGCCTTCTGGTCGCGCGGCGTGAACGCGCGCAGGGCGTGCTGAATGCGGTTGCCGAGCTGGGAAAGCACGGTCTCCGGTACGTCCAGCGGGTTCTGAGTAACAAAATAGACGCCGACACCCTTGGAACGTATCAGCCGGACTACCTGTTCCACCTTCTCGATAAGTGCTTTGGGAGCATCGGAAAACAGAAGATGGGCTTCGTCGAAGAAGAACACCAGCTTCGGCTTTTCCGGATCACCGACTTCGGGCAGTTCCTCAAAGAGTTCAGACAGCATCCAGAGCAGGAAGACGCCATAGAGCCGGGGGGCGGACATGAGCTTGTCCGCAGCGAGGATGTTGACGACGCCCCGGCCGTCCGGCGCGGTGCGGATGAAGTCACGGATGTCGAGGGCCGGTTCTCCGAAGAAGTGTTCTCCGCCCTGGCGCTCCAGCACCAGAAGCCTGCGCTGAATGGCCCCGACGGACGCCTTGGAAACGTTGCCGTAGATCGTGGAAAGCTCGGAGGCACGTTCTGCCACGTGGGCAAGCATTGCCCTGAGGTCTTTCAGATCCAGCAGCAGCAGGCCTTCATCGTCGGCCAGCTCGAACAGGACGTTCAGTACACCTTCCTGCGTATCGTTGAGTTCCAGCAGTCGGGCGAGGAGCAGGGGCCCGATCTCGGAAACGGTGGTGCGGATCGGATGGCCTTGCTCGCCGAGCAGGTCCCAGAACACCGCTGGGAACGCTTCGTAGGTGTATTCGTCGGCGATCCCGACATCGCTGGCACGTTTTTCAAGAAAATCCTTGGAAACACCCGCGGTTGCAAGTCCGGACAGGTCGCCCTTGATATCGGCGCAGAACACGGGAACACCGGCCTTGGAAAAGCCTTCGGCAAGGATCTGCAGTGAAACGGTCTTGCCGGTGCCAGTTGCTCCGGCAATCAAGCCGTGGCGGTTTGCGAGCTTGAGTGTGAGGGTTTCTTCCCTGGTGCTGGCACCGATGAAAATACTGTCTTTTACCGTCACGATTACCCCCGAATCCCTGCATCTTGCCGCAGCCTAGAGCCTTTCGCTGCCAGATTGAAACATTCTGTTGCCGGGCGGCATTGGACGAGCGTGCGGGCTGCATGCGGCATAGTCGAGCAGAAAAGACATTGCCCATCGACGTGGGCACCTCGAGACTTGTATAGAGAAGCCAAACGGGCGCCGGATGACAGGGCGTCAGTCATTTGATCAGGAGATTTTCATGGACGAGCTCATCCAGCGGATCATGGCGGCAGCAGGCATCGAGGAAGATGTTGCCAAGAACGCCATCGGCATCATTCTGGGCTTCTTGAACAGGGAAGGTCCGGAAGACAAGATGCAGCTCATCTTCGACGCTTTGCCAGGAGCGAAGGATCTTGTCGATGCGCGTGCGGAAGCCGGTTCCGGCGGCGGGTTTTTGAGTGGTCTTGGAAGCATGATGGGCGGTGGCATGGGGGCCATGGCGGCACTCAATGAATTGACAAATGCGGGCCTCGACATGGATGGCGTGCAAAGTGTTGTCAAAGAACTCGTCTCCTATGCTAAGGAAAAAGCAGGGGACGATGTTGTGAATGAAGTGGTTTCACAAATTCCGGGACTGAGCCAGATCGTCTGACTGTCCCAGGTTCGGTTGCCGGTTGATTAGGGAGTTCTGAGCGCATGTCTTATTCCATCGATGAAATCGAAGGTATCGGCCCAACCTATGCTGCAAAGCTGGGTGAAGTCGGCATCAAGACAACGGAAGCTTATCTGGAGCGTGCGAAGGACCCGAAAGGTCGCAAGGCGCTGGAAGAAGAAACCGGCATCGACGGCAAGCGGATCCTGAAATGGGCCAACATGGCGGATCTGATGCGCATCAGCGGCGTTGGTGAGGAATATTCCGAACTCCTGGAAGCTGCCGGCGTCGACACGGTGAAGGAACTGAAGCATCGCAATGCCGCCAACCTGGCGGAGAAGATGCAGGAAGTGAACGAAGCCAAGAAGCTCGTTCGCCAGGTGCCGAGTGAAAGCCAGGTCACCAAATGGGTCGACCAGGCCAAGGAACTGCCGCCAATGATGACCTACTGAGGTCGGCAAGCCGAAAAATGAAATGACAAAAAAGGCGTGCGGAAAGCGCGCCTTTTCCTTTTGGTGATTGGCATTTTGACGTTGTTGCCCGGCGTGCGTGCCTGGCGTGGTCTCATCCGACCCATGTTGGTTTGCATCCGCGCCAGAACAAAAAAGGCGCACCGAAGTGCGCCTGTTGTTAGCCCCTTGAAGCTGTTGGCTGGAGAAGCAGCGTTATACGCTGATCTGGCCGTAACGAAGCGCTTCGACCACGGTGTGGGTCTTGTTGGAAGCGTTCAGCTTGACACTGGCATTCTGCAGGTGAGCATGGACAGTCCGCTGGGAGATGTCGAGCACGTCTGCGATTTCGCCGGCTGTCTTGCCATAGGCTGTCAGTTCCAGAACCTTGCGCTCACGGGTCGACAATGCGCCCGGTCGCTGTCCGGAAATCACGCCAAGTTCGCGCAGGCGCGAGAAGGCGGCAGCGGCAAGTGCTTCCAGATTGGAAAGATCGTATTTGTTGACCTGAAGAGCAGGGCCGCTTGCAAACACGAATGCCTGAAAGGGATAGAGTTCCGTTACCGGGATGACGAGAACCTGACTTCCTTCCCCGGCTGACGCCAGAAGGTCGGAATGTTCCATGTCACCGGCGGAGATTGTCCAGACGCGAGCCCGGTTTGAACCGAGGCCAAGCATCAAGGCGCTGTCATTTGCAGAAAGCGAAGTGCTTTCAATTCCGTCATTGCGTTGATCTGGCCACCGGAACCGTTGAACGAGGTTGTCGATCGGGCGGTTCGGCATCGGCAGGCCGGTAATGAGGATATGCGTCGCCCCCATGCGGCGAAGGTTCGATTCCAAAATATCGAGAACATGATGGGCGGCATTTGCTTCCGAGATTGCTCTCAGCTTGCTCTTCAATTCCGTTTGATCAAGCATTGTGCACATCCTTTGCGGCTTGGGTGGCCGCGTCTTTGCGGGTGTCCGTACGCGAGCCGGAACATCCGCTGATGGGTGAAACCCGTTCCCGCCAAACCTATTCAGGTAAGTGTCGGATCCGGACGCCGCGCATTTCTTATGAGGGTAGAATTTCCCATGCGTCAGCACCTATACGCTACAATACAATTGATGATCGTACCAATAGGGAAAACTGGCAAATTTAGCTTATTCCGCCAAAAAATTGACAAGTTGGCGCCTAGAAGAGGCCAAATTGTCTTTCTGAGAAGTGTTTAACGTCTTCGTAAGTGTAAGTCGAAAAACGCAATTTGTAGATAAATTTTTATTTTGCGCGTCTAATTAATTCTACGAGCGAATCGCAAGTCGGAACTGGCTCCCGGTTTCACCTGATTCAACTGTCCGAGACCTTGTGAACTTCAAATCCTTACCCATTCTGCTGAGTTGCCAAGCTTCGGGCCCAGGGACTAAAACGGGGCCAGGGAGTACGTGCGATGCCGAACAGCTTTACTGGACCTGAAAGTTTTTATTCTGCCGACGCGGAGGCCTGGTGGGCTGCCGTCGACAAGGCCCTGAAGGGGAGTGCCCGGCAGAAGCTTTACGGGAAAACCGAAGATGGACTGGATATCGCGCCGCTTTATGAGCGCAGGACAGATAGTCCGGCGCGCGCCCTTCGGGCTGCCGCAGGCGACTGGTCCGTGGTCCAGCGGATCGACATTCCCGATCCTGCCGCCGCAAACGCACAAATTCTGGAAGATCTGGAGGGCGGCGCGAGCGGCCTTGACCTGGTTTTCCGCGGTGCTGCCGCATCATACGGCAATGGCATCCGGGTAGACGATCTATCCGGTGTCGACCGCCTCCTGAAAGACGTCGAACTGGATCTGATTGACCTGCGCTTTGAGGCCGGGCGGGAAAATGTCGAGATTTTCGCCTCCATTCTGGCATTGCTCGAAAAGCGCAAGATCGATCCGGCAAGCGTTCGCCTGACGGCCGGGATCGATCCCTATGGCTGGGTGGCAGTCAGTGGTGTCGCACTTGCCGACATGGAAAACGCCTACATGCATTTCCGCGATCTGGTGGTCGCAGCGCATGATTTTGGCAGCCCAGCACGGGTAATGAAGGCCGATGGCCGCATATGGCACGAAGCGGGGGCGACGCCTGCGCAGGAACTTGCGATTGTTCTGGCTTCCGCCACAGCTCACATGCGCTTGCTGGAAGGCACGAGACTGGCGCCCGAACAATGGGCTGACAGAATTTCGTTCAGCCTGATCGCGGAAGCCGACCAGATAGGAACCATTGCCAAGGCCCGCGCGATCCGCTCGCTCTGGGCGTCGGTACTGGACGGTGCAGGACTGCCGCAAGCGGCCCTGCCGTTGCATATGTCGACTTCCTACAGAATGCTGACTCGCCGGGATCCCTGGGTCAATCTTCTGCGCAACACGGTGGCAACCTTTGCAGCCGGTGTCGGTGGTGCAGACAGTGTCTGTGTCCTGCCGCATACGCTGGCTGTCGGTTTGCCCGACGGCTTTGCCCGCAGGCTGGCGCGCAATACGCAGTCTATCCTTCTGGAAGAAAGCAACCTTGCGAAGGTGACCGATCCGGCCGCCGGCTCTGGCGCCATTGAAGACCGGACGGATACAGTTTGCGAGGCCGCCTGGAGCCTCTTCCAGGATATCGAGGCGGCTGGTGGCCTGTTCGAGGCGGTGCGCACGGGCCTCGTGCATGATCGCATCGGGGCTGCCAGGGCCGGTCTTGCCAAGAACATCGCCACCAGAAAGCGTCCGATCACCGGCGTAAGCGAGTTCCCGGACCTTGCTGAAAAGCCTGTTGCGGTGCTGAAATCGAGCAAGGAAGATCTTGCAGGCGTGAGCGCACCGCGTGAGGACCTGCCGGAACCGGGAAACGGCGAGCGCTTTGCGACCCTGAGCAAGCTTGCCCTTCAGGGAGTGCCCCTGAGCGAGCTGGGCATGCGGCTTGACCTTCTGCCGCGCGACTATTCCCTTCCGAAGCTGGAAACGGCCCGGATAGCGGAGCCCTTCGAACAGCTTCGTAGCAGGTCTGAAGCCTTCGAGCAGGCCGCGTCGACAACGCCAGCGGTATTCCTGGCGTCTCTCGGCAGTCTGGCCCAGTTCTCGGCGAGAGCCACCTGGACGGCAAACGCCTTTGCGGCGGGCGGGTTGAAACCCGTCGGACCGGCTGTCTATGGTTCTCTTGAAGATCTCGTTGAGGCCTTCCGGCAAAGCGGGGCGATGCTTGCCTGTCTCGTCTCCACGGACGATGTTTACGAGGCGCAGGCGGAAGAGGCTGCTCAAGCCCTGAAAACGGCAGGGGTGAATTACCTCTACCTTGCAGGGCGCCCTGGAGACCGGGAAGATGCCTATCGCAAAGCCGGTGTGGACGCTTTCGTCTTTGCCGGGTGCGACCTGCTTGCACTCTTGAAGGATGCATTTGACCGGCTGGAGGCCCAACAAGGGGTCGAGCCGAAAGATCTGGAGGTCCAATCATGAGCAGGATCCCGAATTTCGCTGACAAGCCGTTCCGGAAAGTCGTGAAGGCTGCGGACGCCGGCTCGCAGGAGAGCTGGCAAACGCCGGAAGACATCGTTGTGCCGCCTGTCTATGGGGCGCAGGATCTTGATGGACTGAAACATCTGGATACCTGGCCGGGCCTACCGCCGTTTCTGCGCGGTCCTTACCCGACGATGTATGTCCAGCAGCCCTGGACAGTGCGCCAGTATGCCGGGTTCTCAACGGCCGAAGATTCAAACGCCTTTTACCGGCGTAACCTTGCCGCCGGTCAGAAGGGCCTTTCGGTGGCCTTCGACCTTGCCACGCACCGCGGGTACGACAGCGATCATCCGCGTGTTTCGGGTGATGTTGGCATGGCAGGGGTGGCGATCGATTCCATCTATGACATGCGTACGCTTTTTTCCGGCATTCCGCTGGACAAGATGAGCGTCTCCATGACCATGAACGGCGCGGTGCTGCCGGTGCTGGCGCTTTACATCGTGGCAGCGGAAGAGCAGGGCGTTGCCCAGAAGGACCTTTCAGGCACCATTCAGAACGATATTCTGAAGGAGTTCATGGTCCGCAACACCTATATCTATCCGCCCAAGCACTCCATGCGGATCATCTCGGACATCTTCAAATACACGTCCCAGAACATGCCGCGCTTCAATTCGATCTCCATTTCCGGCTACCACATGCAGGAAGCGGGGGCGACGGCGGATCTGGAGCTGGCCTATACGATTGCCGACGGCATCGAATATGCCCGCGCCGGTGTCGCCGCCGGCATGGACATCGACCAGTTCGCACCGCGGCTGTCCTTCTTCTGGGCGATCGGCATGAACTTCTTCATGGAAGTTGCCAAGCTGCGTGCCGCGCGCCTGATCTGGGCGACCCTGATGGAAGAAAACTTCCAGCCGAAAAACCCGAAATCCCTGTCGCTGCGCACCCATTCGCAGACCTCCGGCTGGTCACTGACGGCACAGGACGTCTTCAACAACGTCATTAGAACCTGTGTGGAAGCCATGGCGGCAACGCAGGGGCATACGCAGTCGCTGCACACGAATGCGCTGGACGAGGCGCTGGCTCTGCCGACCGATTTCTCCGCACGTATCGCCCGCAACACGCAGCTGTTTCTGCAGCAGGAAAGCGGCACGACGCAGGTGATCGATCCCTGGGGCGGTTCCTATTACGTCGAGAAGCTGACGGCAGACCTTGCCGAGAAGGCCATGGCGCACATCCGCGAAGTAGAAGAGCTTGGTGGCATGGCGAAGGCCATCGAGAAGGGCATTCCGAAGCTGCGGATCGAGGAAGCAGCCGCCAAGACACAGGCGCGCATCGACAGCGGTGCGCAAACCGTGGTCGGCGTCAACAAGTTCAAGCCGGAAAGCGAACAGGCGATCGACGTTCTGAAGGTCGACAACGCCCAGGTGCGCGCCGCCCAGATCGACAAGCTCAAGCGCCTGCGTGAAGAGCGCAACGAGGCCGAGACCCAGGCCGCCCTGGAAGCGTTGACCCAATGTGCCGCGTCCGGTGACGGCAATCTGCTGGATCTTTCGGTCAAGGCCGCACGGGCCAAGGCAACCGTGGGTGAAATCTCCCTGGCAATGGAGAAAGTGTTCGACCGGCACAAGGCCGAGATCAAGTCGATTGCCGGTGTCTACAAACGGGAGGCCGGAGCCATGTCCGGAACCATCGAGAAAGTCCAGAAGCTGGTGGAAGCCTTTGAAGACAATGATGGCCGCCGACCACGTATCCTGGTCGCCAAGATGGGGCAGGACGGACACGACCGCGGTCAGAAGGTGATTGCCTCGGCGTTTGCCGATCTCGGTTTCGACGTTGATATCGGGCCCTTGTTCCAGACCCCGGAAGAAGCTGCCCGTCAGGCGGTCGAAAACGATGTTCACGTGGTCGGCGTGTCATCGCTGGCGGCGGGCCATCTGACACTGGTGCCGGCTCTGAGGCGCGCGCTGGCGGAAGAAGGCCGGGAAGACATCATGATCGTCGTTGGCGGTGTCGTGCCTCCGCAGGATTATGACGAACTCTACAAGTCCGGGGCAGCGGCGATCTTCCCACCGGGAACCGTGATTGCGGAAGCGGCCATCGGTTTGATCGGCAAACTCAACGAGCAATTGGGATATGGCTCCGCTGAAGCAGCTGAATAAGGCCCGTGTCGGCAGTCGTCAGGTATCCTGGAACTTGCTCACCGGGACCGGTGGTTCCAGGTACATGCCGAAGAGGTAAGGACCCATGCGCCAACGGATTTCCGTAAAGACCCGGGTCAGTTCCTTGTCGTCATCGATCAGCACCCGGTCCGGCACCGGCAGGTCCGGGTCCTGAACGACGATGCCGATGTCGCCGTTCTCAAGGTCGTAAAGCGTGCATTCGCTCAGGTGCGTGCTGTCGAGATTGAGCAGCTTGCCTGATCGCAGCCGCGCTCTTGTTGCAGGCACCGGCCTGCCTTCAAGGGGGGAATTTGATCGCGTCATGGCTAAAGACCGCTCGCTCCGTCGGACCTGTTGAAATTACGGAGGATGTTCTAGGCAGCGTAGCTTGCGCAGGACTGGAAGGTGTTTCGGGCCCGATGACCTTCCGGCCGACACCGCCCAGGGCCTGCCGTGTCGCAGGGACTGTCTCCAATTCACGCGGGCTGACATGCTGAAGGACACCATCAAGACCTGGGCAAAGCGCATCAAGCGAGATCTCCATGCCCTTTATCTGGCTGGAAGGGATCCGAGGGTTCCCTGGTATGTGAAGGCCCTGGCCATCGCAACCGCAGCCTATGCTCTGTCACCCATTGACCTGATTCCGGATTTCATTCCGGTGATCGGATATCTCGACGATCTGCTTCTCGTGCCGCTCGGCATCTACCTGGTGGTGAAGCTCATTCCACCGCAGGTGATGGAGGACTGCCGGGTGGAAGCTGACAGGAGATCGGAAAAGCTGCCTGCCAGCAAAATGGCGGCAGTCCTGGTTCTACTGATCTGGATCGGTGCGGCGTTGGCTGCACTTTTGTGGTTCTGGCGGCTAGTTTCTGTCTAATCTTCCGGAGTTTTTTCGGGCTCGTAAATCAGAATGTCGCCGGGTTGGCAGTCGAGCACGTCGCAGATCTTTTCCAGGGTCTCGAAACGGACACCCTTCACTTTTCCGGACTTGAGCAGCGAAACATTCTGCTCGGTGATGCCAATGCGTTCGGCAAGCTCCTTGGACCGCATCTTCCTGCGGGCGAGCATTACGTCCAGTTCAATGATGATGGGCATGAAGGGACCCCCGGCGCTGTCGCTTGCTTATTTTTCGATTTTCTTCTGCGAGCTGGACGGCCTTACGCAAGAGAGAGATGAGCAAGGCATGAGTGTCCCGAGAATCATGCCTGATATTTCACTGCCATCAGCCACGGCGTCAACAATCCTTTGTTCTTGTGAAAGCTTCCGGCGCGCAAACGCGACTGGCCGTGGATGACGGGGAGCCTTGTTGCTTGCAAAGGCTGAGAGAAGGTGCGGGGGCTGAAGACATCTGCCCACCTCGGTGCCACCGTGCATGAGGCCGAGTTGCCGGACATAGGCAACGCCATTGATGTTCAGCATTCGCAACGCTCCATGATCACCTCAAATGAACTGCTGGTTCTCGTCTGCAATCAGGGCAGCCTCGCGAAGGATCCAGCCGAACAGCAGCATCAAGGCACCAAGGACGAGAAAGAAGATCTCGCCACCGTCCAGACTGATGTCGACGGTGCGCTGGCCCGGGGGAAAGTCATAGGTCAGGAGGACCGAGCCGATCGGATCGCTGATCAGGTCGAAGACCGCGAACACGATAAGCCAGATGCCGAAGGAAAACACGTTTGCAAGCGTCTTCGGCGAGAAGAACTCCATTTTCTGAAACCGCTTGAAGACCTGGCGGATGTTCCAGCCCACCGCCAGCAGCAGACTGAAGGCAATGGCTGCCAGTATGGATATTCCGATGCGCTGCACCTGCGGAATGTCACCCAGCATGCGTTCGGTATCGGCGACATCAAATGTTTCTTGCGCACCGATCATCAACTCGTTCGGCAGGGCGATACCGATCGTGACGACCACGCCCAGACCCAGCAGGATCAACAGAATGATGGTGACGGCCCATTTCATGAACGCGGATACACGACGGATCCGCGTCAGCCGCTTCTCCCGTTCCGCCCATTCAAGTTCGCTCATCGGTTACTCCGCATCGTGTCATTGCGGCATCGTATCTAGTTCATCTGTCGGGAAAACACAAATTCAAAAACATTGCTATTGACAAAAAAATTATTGCAATCAATTTTCAAATTATCGTTTTACATTAATTTTTTGAATTTGTGAGGCGATGAGATTGTCATACATGAAGTGAGATCACTGATGGTAAGTTCCTTTGCCAATTATGTTTTTCGTGCGCCGCCGGCCATCGGGCGCGGTCGCTCCAGGCAACGCGCCGGCGTGATCAGGCGTGTTCTGCGGAGCCACTGGCTGTTGGAGCCGCTGGTTCTGTGCGCCGTTCTTGGTGTGCTTGTCGTTGGGGCGAGTGCTGCCGATCTGGAAACTTTTGACGCTCCTGTCTATTCGCAAGCGCCACAGTCGCTCTGGGCTGGGCCTTATCTCGGCTTTGAAGCAGGTGTTTCGCAGACCGTGACAGACGTCAAATCAGGCGGTCGATCGAAGGATTTTTCAAGGGTCGACGCAGCGTTCGGTCTTTTCGGCGGCTACAACTGGGAAGTTTCCCGCTTCGTCTTGGGTGTCGAAGGCGGTGCGGCCTATCTCGGCGGCCGTGAAAAAGGCAACCATCCGACGCTGGGCACCATCGAGACAGGATCCAAGTGGACGATCAATGCCAAGGCCCGGGTCGGCGTGCCGATCAACAACGTGATGCCTTATCTCAGCCTCGGTATTGCTGCGACAGAACACAGCCTAAAGGCGAACGGGACGGAGAGAAACTCCGTTTCGATCGGTCCGGTGATCGGCGGGGGTGTCGAGGTTGCGGTAACGGATGCGTGGCATCTCAGGGCCGACTACTCGATGACCGGTATCCTGGACGAGAAGGCCGGATATGGCGGTACGAAGGTAGATCGGACGGCCGGTAACCATCGGCTCATGATCGGGCTCTCCCGTTCGTTCTGATCTGTCTCCTGACAAGCCAACCCTGTCGGGCAATTTGTCCGGCAGCATGGAACGGCTGCGCTTTTCCCACTGAGCGCAGCCGTTTCCCTTTGTCTTTGTGGGCTCTGTTATCCGTAGACCAGGTTCGGCAACCAGGTGATCAGTCCGGGGAACAGCATGCACAATGCCAGTCCAAGCACCTGAAGCGCCAGGAAGGGCAGGGCAGACTTGAAGATGTCTGTCATCGGAATGTCCGCCGGAGCGACGCCTCGCAGGTAGAAGAGTGCGTAACCGAACGGTGGTGACAGGAAGCTCATCTGCATGTTCACCAGATAGAGAACACCGAACCACAGCACCAGATCGTCCGGGCTGTCGAGCCCGAAGGACGCCGCTCCGAGCGCCTTGATGATCGGCACGAAGATCGGCACGCACAGGAGCAGGATGCCGACCCAGTCCAGGAACATGCCCAGGACGACAAGCACGATCTGCATGATGATCAGAATGCCCCAGGGGCCGAGGCCGGTGGCTTCCAGCGCGCCTTGCACGAACTGTTGACCGCCTTCCAGTACATAGAGACCAACGAAGATGGTCGCGCCGAACATGATCCATATCACCATGGCCGAAGCCTTCAAGGTGGTCAGCGAGGCTTCGCGCAGTGTCTGCCAATCGAGATTGCGGTGGATGGCGGCCACGACAATGGCGCCGAAGGTGCCGATGCCGGCTGCTTCCACCGGAGTTGCGACGCCGGTGAAGATCACGCCCAGCACGATCACGATCAGCGCGATCGGAGCGGACATGTTCGACAGCAGCCGGACCTTTTCCTTGAAAGGAATACGTTCTTCCTCCGGGATCGGCGGGCCTTTTCTGGGGTCGATCATGCAGCTGACGATCACATAAAGGATGTAGAGCCCGGACAGCAGCAGGCCGGGAATGACCGCGCCGATGAAGAGCTCACCAACGGACTGTTCGGCCACGACGGCGTAGATGATTGCCAGGATCGACGGCGGGATCAGGATGCCAAGCGTTCCGCCGGCCATGATCGAGCCCATGGCGATCTTCGGATCGTAGTTTCGCTTCAGCATGGCGGGCAGGGCGATGATGCCCATGGTGACAACAGCCGCCCCGATGACACCCACCATGGCCGCCAGTACGGTGGAGGCGATGATGGTGGCAGCCGCCAGGCCGCCCTTCACGCCGCCAAGCACCTTGTAGATGACATCGAACATGTCGTTAATGATGCCGGCTCGTTCCAGCATCGATGCCATGAATATGAACAGCGGGATTGCCGATAGCTGGTAGTTGGTCATCAGCGGAAAGATGCGCGACGGCACGATGTTGAGCGCCCGCTCGTCACCCAGGACGAACAGGAACACACAGGCGAGCCCTCCCGTAACGAAGGCCAGCGGCAGCCCTGCCATCAAGAGGACCAGCAGCGAGCCGAACATGATGAGTGTCAGCCACTCGATTCCGATTTCAAGTCCCATCGATCAAGCCCTGCCCATCACTGCGCGGATGTCCTGCGCGAATTTGGAAATTCCCTGGAGCACCAGCAGCAACCCGCCGAGCACCATGACCCACTTCATTGGCCAGAGCGGCACTTCCCATTCGTTGAAGCTGATTTCGCCCCAGCGGATGTTCGGATCGGTCCATTGGGCCAGGTTCCAGCTTGCAACGACATCGCTGAAGCCGATTTCACCGCGTGCCCAGTCAGATACCAGCGAGTTGCCGGAGGGAACCGCGATGGCATCGAAGGCGAAGATCCACGAAGTCACCAGCAGGGTGCCGGCGAAGATGAAGAAGAAGACGGATGTCAGTAGATCGACAATTGCCTTGCGGCGCGGCGACAGCGGCGCATAGAAGACATCGACCCGTACGTGGGATTCCGTCAGCATGGCGTAGGAACCGGCGATCAGGTACTGCATACCGAACATGAGGTACATCGCCTCGTGAGCCCAGTTGGTCGGGCTGCCGAAGACGTAGCGGCTCATGACCTCGAAGTAGTAGACAAGAACGGCGATCACCGCCCAGTAGCTGACAAACTCGCCACAGTAGAGCGAGAGCCGGTCAATCCAGCCGGTCCAGCCGGAAGAGACGTGATCCGCATCGTCCTTGCGCTCGGCTTCTTCCAGCTCCTTGAGCTTCTTTTCCGCCTCGCTGAGTTCCGGGTCCGGTGGCAGGTTTTCGTTTGCTTTGGAAACCAGTCGGGGCAGGAGGAGTGCGTCGACCGCCACACCTGCAAGCAGGAGCCAGAAGGCGTACTTGGCAACATTGCCCCAGAAATCGAGGGTTTCGCGAGCTGTTACGGCAGCCGGGCGGGCGGTCTCCAGAGTTGCCTCGGCCTCGGCAACCCGGGTCTTGCCCTGTTCGACACGTTGTTCGGCGCGCTGGACATCCCTTTCCGCGCGGCGCTTGGCAAAGCTGCCTTCTTCGGCCTGCGCTTCCGCCTCGGCGAGCTTTTGGCGCAAGGCAGGAAGATCGGCCTCTGCGGTCTTCACCCTTTCGCCTTCGCGCTCGAGCGTCCGCTCCGCCTGTCGCACTGCGTTGGCCATGTCCGAGACAACCGCGCGCGCATCCTGGCTTTGCGCGTTGGCGTAGAGGATCAGCACGAACACCGGGATATAGACCAGCCCGATCAGGCTTTTCAGGTAAAGCCGATGCAGGCCCAGGATGCCGCCGGTGACAAGAATGAAATAGCCGAGCACCAGCGAGTAGCGCCGTTCAGTCGGCTTAGGCCGCTTGGCAAGGGCAGCGGCGATCAGCGGAAAGATGATCAGCCCCAGCCAATAGGCCCAGTGCGGCAGGGTAAAGTCCAGATGAGGCATGCCTCTCCCTTCCCCAGGGGAAACAAGCCCCTGTTGAGTTGAACAGGACCCGCGCGGCTGGCCGCGCGGGTCCGTTTCCCGAGACGTCGTCTGGGATCAGAGGTCGAGTTCGAGGCCTTCGACCTGCTCCGGCGTGACGTAGCCGAGTGAACCGGACATCATGTAGTCGAGCTGAATCTTGAAGAGGCGCGCGCTGTCCTTGTCCCGGTTCGCATAGTTGAACCAGATCGGAACGGCGACTTCGGTCATCAGTTCGACATCGTCCTGGCTGAGCCGGGTGATTTCGGTGCCGTCGGCCTCGAACTTCGCCCAGGCTTCCTGGTCTGCCTTCTGGATGGCTGCATGGTGCATGTCGGAATAGACGTGTGTTTCCATCTCGACGAACTGCTGCATCTGCGGGCTGAGCGCATTCCAGGCATCCATGCCGACGGTGATGTCCATAAGGTCGACCGGCTGATACAGCGACATGAAGCCCGGAGGGCCCATTGAGATGTATTTGGTGACCTGGCTGAAACCGAGGGCATAGTTGACCGCCGGACCAACATAATCGGCGACGTCGATGGTGCCTTTTTCAAGTGCGGGGAAAATTTCCGATCCCGGAAGCACCGTCGTTTCCGCGCCGATCTCGGTGAAGACTTCGGCGACCATGCCGCCGGGCAGGCGCATCTTGCGGCCGCGGAAGTCATCGATGGAGCGGATCGGCACCTTGGAGTGGATGATGTTGGGGCCGTGATGCACCGGTCCGACAAACATCATGTTCTGTGCGGCGTAGAGTTCACGGGCGATCTCAAGACCGCCAAGGGAATAGTAGAACACGTCCCATTCGTGCGGGTTGCGCATACCGAGCGGATAACTCGTCAGGAAGGTGGCCGCGGGGATGATGCCCTGCGCATAGATCGTGAACGGGTTGACCGCGTCCAGAACGCCGTTCTTGACGGCGTCGAACAGCTGGAAATCGCCCACGACGTCGTTGGCGCCGAATGGCTGGAAGGCGAGCTCCCCGCCTGTCTTTTCGGCAATGGTTGCGCACCAGTCCTTGAAGATCTGCAAACCGGCACCGCCTGGCCAGGACGTCTGGATTTTCCAGGTCGTCGTCTGGCCTTGTGCCGAAGCGATATGCGGCGCAGCGAGTGTCGCTGCTCCGACCGTGCCGGCACCTGCGAGCGTCCGCAGGGCCTGCCTGCGTGTCGTAAGTTGTTTCATGGTATCCTCCCAAATAGGTCTGGGAGCAAATGAGCGCTCGCGCGGGGAGTGTTTCAACGCCCCTTCTTCTTCGCGGAGACAAACCAGCTGTTTGTGTTCTTAAGCAGTTGTTTTGTAACTGGTTCGGGATGACCTCGAGGAAGTCTGTCGCTCTTCTTTTCCTCCCAACCAAGGGAAGGATATTACACTTACAGAATCCTGCAACCTTGCCGGACGCTCAAAACATCTTTTCCTTTTTGGAAAAAATGGCCGGAACTGTTTTGAAAATAGAGAAACACAAAGCTGGCGCTGTCTCCACTTCCTGAAGGGAAGTGGTGTCAGGTCAGCCGAGTGTGGCGAGCCCTGTCAGATCCGCCAGAACCGCCTTGGGAGAAAGGTCCGGATATTCGTCAGGCATGCCCATCCGGTTCATCCACACGGTACGGAACCCGAATGCGGTAGCACCGGCAATATCCCAACGGTTTGAAGACTGGAAGGAAACCTCTTCCGGATAGATCCGGAAATGGGTCGTGACCATTTCATAGACCTGCGGATCGGTCTTGAAGGTTCGAAGCGCGTCGACGGAAAAGATCTCGTCGAAAAGTTCCGTCAACCCGGCGGCCTTGGCGGCAGCTTCGAGCATGGCCGGAGATCCGTTGGACAGGATCGCGATTTTAGCGCCGGTTGCCTTGAGGTTGGTCAGCACCTGCGGCACTTCCGGGTAACAATCAAGTTCCCAGTAGGCGCTGAGAAGATCTTCGCGCAACGACTTGTCAGCGGAAGGCACCAGGGCGAATGCGGTGTCCAGGCCTTGCTGGGTCAGTTCCCAGAAGTCCAGATACTTGCCCATGAGGGCGCGCACCCAGGAATATTCAAGCTGCTTTTCCCGCCAGAGAGACGACAGTCTCTGGGCATCCGGTCCGAGCTTCTCCGCATGTTTGCGGACGGCGGCATGCACATCGAACAAGGTTCCATACGCATCGAACACGTAAGCTGCATGCGCCATCTTCAAGACCTCCAAGCCCTTTCACGAAACCGCGGAAGAGAACAGCCTGCGGCCTCCTGCGTCAAGCGCAGCTATCTGCGACAAAGGTCGCAGGCAGGACTTATACAACAATTGTGCCCTGCTATTGGACTGGAGGCAGGGTGATTGCGCCATCCTCTTCCACCGGCCAAAACGGGTTATAGGCTATCTCGAGCAGGTGACCGCCGGGGACTTCCACGTAAGAGGAATACCCGCCCCAGAAGGCTTTCTGGGGTTCCTTGACCGATCGGGCACCCGCGGCGAGCGCCTTCAGGAAGCTTGCGTCCACCTCGGCTTCCGACCTGCCGTTCCAGGCGAGCGTCACCGCACCGGTGGGGCTGCCGGTAACAGAGCGTCCAATTTCCTCTTCCAGGGAGGCGCGGCCATACAGGGCAAATACACTGCCGGGAACCTGGAAAAAGACCACTTCTGGGCCCGGCGAGGAATGAACCTGCCATCCCAGGCCGTCTTCGAAGAAGCGGCGTGCCTCGGCAACGTCTTCAACCACGAGCGTCGTCACGGAAATGCGCTGTTCCATCCTGAACTCCCAAAATTGTAGCGGGAACATATAGTGAACTTTGTGTGACGAGAGTCAATGGTCCGAGGGCGGGGGCATTGTTTCCAAGCCAAAGGTCGGTGAGGGGATCCACATCTTGTCATTGCAGAACCCGACTTGAAAAATTGATGTCGCTCAAGTGGGTGTTTTGGTGATTTTCATCCTGATATCACCGTATCTTGCGAAGAATGACAGCAACTTTCCTCAATTTCGCGGTAAGCTATTGACCTGCCGGGATGAGCGGTGTTGTTTCGGCGGACAGACTGCACAACCGCAGCGCAGAAAAGGGAAGAGACATGAGCGGATGGAGTGACACCTGGACCTGGATCGACGGGACTTGGCACGAGGGCAATCCGCCGATCATGGGCCCGCGCACACATGCTTCCTGGCTCGGTTCCAGCGTTTTTGACGGCGCCCGCTTCTTTGAAAGTGTGATGCCGGACATCGATCTCCACTGCAAACGCGTCAACGACAGTGCCGTGGCGCTGGGCATGAAGCCGACCATGAAGGTTGGTGAAATGGTCGAGCTCACCAAGGAAGGCTGCGCCAAATTCGGTGGTGACCAGCAGATCTACGTCAAGCCCATGTACTGGGTCGAAAGTGACGGACCCGGGGTGATCGTGGGCGATCCGGACAGCACGCGGTTCTGCCTGTGCCTGTTCGATGCGCCGATGGCACCCAAGGATGCGGCGATGAGCATCACGCTGTCTCCATTCCGCCGTCCGACTGTTGAATGCATGCCTGTCAACGCCAAGGCCGGCTGCCTTTATCCCAACAATGCGAGAGCGATGCTGGAGGCCAAGGGGCGCGGCTTCGACAACGCGGTCGTTCGCGATATGCTGGGCAATGTCGCTGAACTGACATCGGCCAATATCTTCATGGCCAAGGAAGGCAAGGTACACACGCCGGTTCCCAACGGCACCTTCCTGAACGGCATTACCCGTCAGCGCGTCATTCAGCTGCTGCGGTCCGTTGGCTATGACGTTTTCGAGCGCACCATGGACTATGGCGAATTCCTGGAAGCCGACGAGATTTTCTCGACCGGGAACTACAGCAAGGTAACGCCGGTCAAGCGGATCGAGGAACGCGACCTGCAGCCGGGTCCGATCGCGGCTCGCGCAAGAGAGCTCTACTGGGAATTCTCCCACGCCTGAGTGGAGAGTGTCATCTGACGACCAGAGCCGCGGCTACCACAAGCGCCGCGGCGGCTGCCAGGGATGAAGCAGTAAAGGACCCGGTCAGATGGTGCATCTGACCGGCAACCCAGGGCCCGGCCATCTGCCCGACTCCAAAGCTTGCCGTCAGTACCGCAAGCATCTGACGGATTGCTGCCGGTCCGTCCCGGCTGACTTCGCGCCGTGCCTCCATCAGGCCAAGCGCGGTGATACCCATGAAGGTTGCCCCGAGGAGCGCTGCTCCGAAGAGGAAGAGCGCAGGCGCTGTGCTCACCGCCGTCAAGGCAACCCCTGCCGCTTCCAGCACGCAGGCAAGAGCGAAGCCCTTTCGAGTGCCCATGCGGGCGGCAATCCTGTTCCAGACGTAAATTGAAGGTGCCGCGCACAGCCCAACTGTCAACCAGACGAAGGCTTCGGTTGATTGAAGCGCCGGATTGGCGCGTGCGATCGTATTGACGAAGGTTGCGGTGATGACATAGCCGAAACCGAACAGACCGTAGGCCAGAATGAGGCGGATGCGACTGGCAGAGCCAAACGGAGATGCAGGGGCTTCGTCGGGGGAGCTTTGCGCAGGTGTGGTGACTGGCTGGGGAGACGGCTCGGACGGCACCAGAAATGCAGCCACCAGAAGAAAGCAAAGCGTGGCAGCGCCACTGGCCAGCCAGAGCCCACGCCAGTCTACCCCCAGATGCGCCAGGAGGGCAACCAGAACAGCGGAAAAGGAAATGCCGCAGCCGACCCCGGCAAAGTGGAGGGCGCTCAAGCCGCCGCGACCGGCTGCCGTCAGCCGCTCCAGGATCAGGCTGGTTGAAAAGACCAGCGCAAAGGCGCTTGCGACGCCGCTGGCGAAGCGGATCAACAGAAACAGAGACAGGGAAGTGGTCAGCGCCATGGCGGCACTGGTCAGGGCGCTGGCAAGAAGCCCACCGAGAAACCATAGCCGGGGATTACCGGGCAGGGACCTTGAGGCGCCGGCAAGAGCTCCGGCCAGATATCCGAGAAAATTTGCGGACGCGATCAGGCCGGCATCATCAGGTGGCAACTGCAGGCCGTCGGTCATGAAGGGCAGGATCGGGGTATAGACGAACCGGCCAATGCCCATCGCGGCAGCAAGGGCGAGCAGACCACCGAAAGCCAATGCGGCAGGAGAGCGCGAGATGGGTGACATGGGGTTCCGGTCGTCAGGCGATAGCTGAAAACTGACATGCAGTCGTTGCTATCTTGCACGATCTCTCTGCTTTGTCATTTCCAGGAACACGTTGAAGTAGGGTTGGTGCAGGGCAGGGTGAAGGCGATCAGTTTCCGGTGCGGACACCAGGGGCGACAAGCCGAGTATTGGTGCGCATTGCCTTTCGCAGGGCATTGGTTCGCACCGACTGGACCTTGGAACCGGGAGCCCGGGTCATGCAGGCCTTATGGATACAGTCGCAATGAGCCATGCTCCACCGTAGCAACTGTTCGGGTAGTCGCAGGTCTTGTCGTTACATCATCAACTCCAGTTGTTTTAGCATTCTCCAAGAGAAACGCCGTTTCAGAGACTGGCCTGAGAGGTGATGGTGGTAGCGAGGAGAATTTTTCTTGAGAAAAGAAGTGAAGATTTCTATTTAATATCATTCTAGATATACATTAGATAATGATCGAAATAAGATTGTTATTATTATATAATTCTATATTGTTAAAGTGTTTTCGTTATAAATAACGATGCTTTTCTTTCGAAAATTACTGATCACATTTCCGTGAGCGGCGCAACTGCAGCCGTGTGGACGCGTTCCCCTCGTGGGAAGTGTCAATGGCAGATCGTACGTCCTAAAATAAAAAGAAAAAATTTCTTTATTTTGGGGATCGGCGCTTGCCGTGACGGCCCAGCAATCCTATTTTGCCGCTCGACGCGGCCGTTCCTGCATTCATTCTTGAGGCAGGCATGTCGCCGCCGGTCACCGACCTTTTAAGGAGTTTGTCATGTCTTTCGAATTGCCTGACCTGCCGTATGCATATGACGCGCTGGCCCCTTACATGTCTGCTGAAACTCTCGAGTTTCACCACGACAAGCACCACCAGGCCTATGTCACAAAAGGCAACGAGCTGCTCGCCGGCAGCGGCCTGGAAGGCAAGTCCCTGGAAGAAATCGTGAAGGAAAGCTTCGGCAAGAACGCTCCGCTGTTCAATAATGCCGGTCAGCACTACAACCACATTCACTTCTGGAAGTGGATGAAGAAAGACGGTGGCGGCAGCTCGCTTCCGGGTGCGCTGGCTTCCGCTATCGACAGTGATCTTGGTGGTTTCGACAAGTTCCGCGCCGACTTCATCGCCGCCGGTGTTGGCCAGTTCGGCTCCGGTTGGGCCTGGCTCGCAGTCAAGGACGGCAAGCTGGAAATCATGAAGACCCCGAATGGTGAAAACCCGCTGGTACACGGCGCAGCGCCGATTCTCGGCTGCGATGTGTGGGAACACTCCTATTACATTGACTACCGCAATGCGCGTCCGAAGTACCTCGAAGCTTTCATCGACAGCATGGTCAACTGGGACTACGTGCTGGAAATGTACGAAGCTGCAACGAAGTAATTCGGGAAACATCCCGTTTTGCGAAACCCCGGCCTGGAAAGGCCGGGGTTTTTTGTTTGGCTGTTTCGTCAGCGTTGACGCTGTGTTCACCGAACATGGCGCACTTCACGCGACCGTGATTTTCAGACCGAGCGGTACATGGGCTGTACTCGCACTGGTGAATCATTGCCGAAGGCAATTTCCACGAGAGGGAGAGAACGATGCGAATGATCAAATCGGCTGTTGTATTGGGTCTTGCGGCCGGGATTGGCCTTGCCGGTTCCATTGCTCAGGCGTCTGACGATCCGATTGCGACCCGGCAGGCCATCATGTCGTCGGTCGGCGCGGCCGCCGGGCTCGGTGGTGGCCTGATGAAAGGGGAGATCGCCTATTCTCCTGCTGCCGGTAAGGCTGCCATCGCAACGATGAATGCAGCAGCCCTGACATTCGGAGACTATTTCCCTGCAGGTTCCGATCAGGGTGAAACCGGTGCCGCTGCCGCCATTTGGGAAAATCCGGACGGATTTTCCGCTGAGCTGGCCAAGTTTGCGGACGCGACTTCAAAAGCCTTCGAAGCATCCGGCAAGGACGGTCCTGCGGATGTCGAGGCTTTCAAGGCTGCGATGGGCCCCGTGTTCGGCTCTTGCAAATCGTGCCACGAAACTTACCGTAAGAAAAACTGACCGGCGGCATTCCGGGGTCTACCGCACACAGACTGCAACAGGCAGGCTCCAGACTGTGAGACAGATCAGCGGCTTTTCACCCTGTCCGGGTTGAAGAGCCGCTGTTTTGGCGTTTCGGTGCCAGGAAGACCCAGGGAGACCTCATGAAAAAGGCTGTCATCGTCCTCGTCGTTCTTGCCGTTGTTGCGGCAGGTGCGGGTTGGTTCCTGTCCGCGCCGACGAAGCTGAGCGAAGCCCAGCTTGCCGCCATTGCGGAAGGGGATGCGTCGCAAGGGGAACTTGTTTTCTGGGCCGGCGGTTGCACTTCCTGCCATGCGGCCAAGGATGCTGCAGGAGACGACAAGCTGAAGCTTGGCGGAGGCCTTCGCCTGGAGACGCCGTTCGGGGTGTTTGTTGCCCCGAATATTTCGTCCAGCACGGCAGACGGTATCGGAGCCTGGTCGCTTGCTGATTTCGCCAATGCCATGACGCATGGCACATCGCCGGACGGGCGAAACTATTACCCGGCGTTCCCTTACACTTCCTATGCCCGCATGTCTGGCGAAGACATCGGCAATCTATTTGCCTTCATGAAAACGCTGCCGTCCGTCAACGGCAAGACGCCACCTCATGAGCTCGGTTTCCCGTTCAATATCCGTCGGGGGTTGGGGCTGTGGAAACGGCTGTTCCTGGATCCGTCACCCGTCATAGCCGCCCCTTCAAGCGGGAACGAGGTCGACGCTGCCCTTTGGGACCGCGGGCGGTATCTGGTGGAAGGGCCCGGCCACTGCGGTGAATGCCACACGGCTCGAAATCTTGCAGGGGGACTGGATCTGGCGAAATGGCTCGGTGGCGCACCGGCTCCCACAGGAGAAGGCCGTATTCCGGACATTACGCCGGTAGACGGTGGTTTCGGCAGTTGGAGCGCAAGCGATATTGCCTATTATCTGGAAAGCGGCTTCACGCCTGAATACGATTCCGTCGGTGGTGAAATGGTGCATGTTCAGGAAAACATGGCCAAGCTTCCTGCCAGTGATCGTGAAGCGATCGCCGCCTACCTGAAAGCCATCCCGCCCGTTGCGCCGACAGCCAACTGACGACACCACGCGGACCTTTTGTCATTCCATGATTCAATCGCAGCAAATTTCGATCGTACCCGTTTCAACCGAAAACGACCTGGCGCCGATCCGGCACCTGTTTCGGGCCTATGTCGACTGGCTCGGCATCGACCTTTCCTACCAGGGCTTTGAAGAAGAGCTTGCAGGTCTGCCGGGGAAATACGCGCCGCCGTCCGGGGCGCTTTTCCTGGCGAAGGATGAGGAGGGCTCGGTTCTCGGTTGTGTTGGCCTGCGGGCGTTCGGAAAAGACGGTGCGTGTGAAATGAAGCGGCTTTACGTCCTGCCGGACGGACGCGGCAAGGGTGTTGGTGGTGCGCTGGTGGAGGCTGTAATCGCAGCGGCGGTTGCCGCCGGCTACCGGGAGATGCTGCTGGACACGCTGCCAAGCATGACGGGTGCCATCAAGCTCTATGAAGCCGCGGGGTTTGAGCAAGTTGGCGCCTATTACGATACGCCGATCCTGGAGACGGTTTTCTTCAGAAAGCAACTGAACGGGTAAACAACTGACGCTTTCAAACAAAACCACCTGCGAGCAGGTGGTCAAGTTTCGCTTTTTATTATTGGGTCGTTTTGCCCGTGCACAGTTATTCGAGAAATTGGAACGCGTATCTCCAGAAAGTTGTAGAGCCGGTCCATTGCTATTCAACTAAGGGATAATACGTATTTCTCAATCCGGTTGCAAGTCGTTCATCGATCAGGTTGCAATGATCGCTTCAACTTCGACCCTCAGCTGTGGGTGAAACAGTGCGGCAACACAGACCAGTGAGCTAGCAGGAACCTCATTTTCATAGAGTTCTGCAAGGGCTGACCGGATTTCAGGCAAGTCGGTCATGTCGGTGACGAACACGGTTACTTTCACCAGATCTTTCAGTGATCTTCCGTAGTAGGCGGCGATAGTGTTCAGTTGAGCGAACACTGCCCTGATTTGCGGGCCGGCCGAATCGGCCTGAGCAGGTGTGCCGAAAGCTGTGAAACCGGATGTATAGACTGTCTGTCCATGCCGAACGGCGTGAGTATAGGGGCCTGCCGGCAGGCCCAGTTCCTCGAAATTCTGTCGGGCAAGAGGCATCGTTTTTCCTTTTCTGATTACGGCAGGCGGGCTGAAAGGAACAGCGTTGCCTTTTGCACGGGCGGGCCAAGAAAGAAGGCGATGACGGCAGCGGCGGGCCATGCCAGGCGAAAGGCATTCATCCATTGCCAGAAGAACCTGTCGCTCCAGCCGAGGTTCAGGAATGTGACCCAGCACGACATCAAGAGCGACAGACCCAGCGACATCAGCAACGTCGCGATCAATCGGTTCTTCATGACTGACTACCTTTTGATCGCTTCGCTGGTGCCGATTTCGCCCAGTTCTTCAATGTAGCTGACCTGTGTCAGGTTCTGCGCGAGATAGGCCTTGGTGTGCGGCATTTCGAAATGGGCAGCCAGGGCGTCCTTGTCTGTCCAGCTCTCCCAAAGGGTGAACTTGTCGGGATCCTGCAGGTTCTGCCGGATTTCAAAGAAATTGCAGCCGGGTTCGTGTTGGGTTTCCGCCACAAGTCGGCGCAGTTCCGTCTCTGCCCTGGTCCGCTCCGCACCCTGTTGCAGTTCGATACCAGCGCTGATGAAGTAATTGCCCATGAGTGTCTCCGTTGCGTTTAAGGACGAAGACAGACTTATTGATTTCTCTAATCTCAATCTATATCGAATAATGAGAGTTTAAATTTTGAAAATGAAATCATGCTCGACGACATCGCCTTGTTTGTTCATATCGCGCGCAATCGAAGCCTGGCAAAGGCTGCCGCGCATCTCGGATTGCCTCCGGCAACGGTGACCCGGCGCCTGGCGAAGCTGGAGGAAACCATAGGCACGCAGTTGGTCTTCCGCTCCGCGCGGAAGTTCGATCTGACGGTGGCGGGTGAAGCGTATTTCGAGGCCTTTGCCGACCTGGTTCAAAACGCTGAGACGACATTGGACGGGTTAAGCACCGATCTGCACGGTCTTCGGGGAGCGTTGAAGGTGGCGGCGCCCACCAATATTTCCATCGGCATCCTGCAGCCCATGTGGTCGGAATTTCTCAAGACCTTTCCGGAGATCCAGCTGACGCTGACGCTTAGCAACGAGAACAAGGATCTGCTGGAACACAAGGTCGATATTGCCCTCCGAGCCGGACCCCAGACCGATGAGCGGCTTTACCAGAAGCGCCTCGGGGTGGTGGCAACGGTTCTCGTTGCGGCGCCTGCTTATCTTGAACAGGCGGGTGCCCCGGAAAGTCCGGACCAGATCGGCCGGCACAAGGTGGTGCGGGTGTCCACGCTTCCGCAATGGCAACTGACAAATCGGGAAACAGGCTGCCGCGAAACCGTGCCTGTCGATGCACGTGTTGTTGTCGATGACATCAGTCTTGCCCGGCAGCTGGCCGGCGACGGTCACGGGCTCGCACTGTTGCCTGTGAGCGAGATTTCCGATGACCTGATTTCAGGCCGCCTCACACCTGTGCTCGCAGACTGGCAAGGGCAGCAACGGGATATCTTTGCGGTATGGCCCACCGGGCGGCTGCTCAACGCCCGGGCGCGCTGCCTGCTTGATTACATGGAACCGTTCATGGCAGCGCTTCCCGTGTTTCAGGGAACTGTCGTCCAGCGTGATCCTGCAAGATCCGCTTGATGTCCTACGCTGTGTAGGGATTGCAGCGGATGTAGCGCGGCTGATCTATGTAGCTGGACATGACCGCAAGCCATGCGTTGCATTCGCCTTGAGTCTTGAAGCAACCGGCCTGGGAAATGATGTATTTCTGGCTGAAATTGAAGACCTTGCCACCGGCAATGCCTTTCCAGCCGCTGCCGGTAAAGGTGCGGCAGTCATAAGCTGTGTTGTAGGTGCTGGGAATGTCCTGCCGGTTCTTGGTGAATGTGGGGGAGAACAGCAGCGTTTCCACCACATTGCCGCCGGTCGTGTCGTAGGACTGGCATGCGGCAAGGCTCAGCGTGGCGGCCATGACCGGAACCAGGCGCAACCCCTTTTTCAGCCCATCAGCAAGGCGGTGCGGAAGTGTGCGGTAGCAGGTCATCACGGGCTCCAGTGAACAGCATCGGTACGGTCCAGGACCGTTCAATTGATTGATTTGCAACAACTCTCACATGAGCCGAAGACTTGGTCAAAATCAAGTCACGTTCGCTCGGGTGGTACCCGCAAGGGCGTGTGAAAGGAATTTAGGTTCCCGGGCGTGCGAACTGCTCCGCACGCCCGGAAAATCCTCGGGTCTGACGAGGTGTCAGGCCTTGTCGGTCACCAAAAGGGCAAAGGCCTGGGTTTCGGCGACTTCCTTCAGCCGGTCGAAACGGCCGGAAGCGCCGCCATGACCGGCTTCCATGTTGGTTTTCAGCATCAGCAGCTTGTCACCTGTGCCGGTTGCCCGCAGCTTGGCAACCCATTTGGCCGGCTCCCAGTAGGTCACGCGCGGATCGGTCAATCCGCCTACCGCCAGGATGGCCGGATAGGCCTTTGCCTCGACGTTGTCATAGGGCGAGTAGGACGCGATGTAATCGTAGGCTGCCTTGTCCGTGATGGGGTTGCCCCATTCCGGCCATTCCGGCGGCGTGAGCGGCAGCGTGTCGTCCAGCATGGTCGACAGAACGTCGACAAACGGAACTTCGGCAATGATGCCGCCGAATTTTTCCGGTGCCAGATTGGCAATCGCCCCCATCAGCATGCCGCCGGCCGAGCCGCCCTGAGCGACGATGCGATGGTGCGAGGTGAAGTTTTCCGCAACAAGATGGTCTGCCGCGGCTATGAAGTCGGTGAAGGTATTCTTCTTGTTCTCGCGCCGCCCATCCTTGTACCAATGGAAGCCCTTGTCCTTGCCGCCGCGAATATGGGCGATGGCGTAGACGAACCCCCGGTCGACCAGCGACAGGCAGTTGGTGTTGAAGCTCGCCGGAATGGTGATGCCGTAGGAACCATAGCCGTAAAGCAGCAGAGGTGCGGAGCCGTCGAGCCTGGTGTCCTTGCGGTAGAGCACAGACACCGGCACGGTTTCGCCGTCGGCTGCGGGAGCCATCAACCGGCGGGTGACGTAGTCGTCCGCATCATGGCCGGAAGGCACTTCCTGTTCCTTGCGCAGAATACGCTCGCGGGTCTCGACATTGTAGTCGAAGGTCTGCGACGGCGTTGTCATCGAGGAATAGGTGAAGCGGATCGTGCTCGTGTCGAACTCGTAGCCGCCGCCAAGGCCGAGCGAATAGGCTTCCTCGTCGAAGGCGATGGAGTGCTCGATGTTGTCTGCAAGCCGTCGGATCACGATGCGCGGCAAGCCGTCTTCGCGCTCCAGCCGCGTCATGAAGGACTTGTAGACGCAATGCGACAGGATCAGGCATCCTGCCTTGTGGGGCACAAGATCGGACCAGTTTTCGCGGCCGGGAGTGCCTTTCGGCGCAGTGACGATTTTGAAGTCCTCGGCGCCGCCTGCGTTGGTCAGGATGTAGAGTGTGTCGCCGTGATCGTCGATGGAGTACTCGATACCGGTCTCGCGCTCTGCGACAAGCACCGGTTCGGCGGTCGGGTCGGTGGCCGGGATCATCCAGACTTCGGAGGTCTCGTGATCGTGAATGTCGATGACGATCGTGTCGCCGGACTGGGTCTTGCCGACGCCCATGAAGAAGCCGGCATCCTTTTCCTCGTAGACGAGAACGTCGCTCGCCGGATCGGAACCGACTTCGTGACGGAAGAGTTTCGAGGGCCGGTGGTTGGCGTCGAGGCGAACGTAGAACACATAGCGGCTGTCTTCCGAGAAGACGCCGCCGCCGCCCGTGTCCTCGATGGCGTAGTCGAAATCCTTGGCAGACTGGGCGTCGCGCAGCTTCAGTGAATAATATTCCGAGCCCTTGTCGTCATAGGCCCAGGCGATGAGCTTGTGATCCGTCGACTGGCTGACGCCGCCGATCCGGAAATATGCCGTTCCTTCGGCTTCCTTGTCGCCATGGAGAAGAACCGTTTCCGCGCCGCCGTCACGCGGGGTGCGAAAGAAAACCGGTTGCTGGCCGCCGGTTTCATACTTGAGGCCGTAAGCGAAGGGCCCGTCGGGCGCAGGAACCGAGCTGTCGTCTTCCTTGATGCGGCCGCGCATTTCCGCAAAAAGCTTCTCCTGCAGAGCCTTTGTCGGTGCCATCTGCGCTTCGTGATAGGCATTTTCCGCTTCCAGATAGCTGCGGATGTCGGCATCCAGCACGGACGGGTCCTTCATGACCTCCTGCCAGTTGTCCGCCCTCAGCCAGGCGAAGTCGTCCTGGCGGGTAATGCCGTGGGTCTCAAGGGTGAGGGGGCGCGCTGCGGCGCGCGGGGGAAGGGCATCCTGTTTCATGGATCGGAGGTAAGATTTTTGAGCCTTGAAGGCAAGGGTCAATACTGGCGAGGCGGCTGGGCGTTTCCGCTTTCAGGCAATCCTGTCGTGCTTTCAGACAAGAGCAGCGACCCGCAAAAGTCTTTGACATTTTTCAGGCGTTCGCGCACTTAGGAAGAGATGGTTCCCGACTCCGAACTCCGGACCGGGATTAAAAGGGAACACGGTGCGACGAGCCCGAAAGGCTGCAAATCCGTGACTGCCCCCGCAACTGTGAGCGGTGAGCAAACCTGAAAGCGCCACTGGGGAGACCCCGGGAAGGATCAGGCAAGCAATGACCCGCAAGTCAGGAGACCTGCCATTTCACCTTAAACCTTAACCCGGGCGGGGTGCCCCGGAGGAGTGAGTGACATGGCCAATCGGCACCTGCCGGCAAAGTTGCACATTCGGTTCCTGACTGCCCCGCGAAATCGCGGAGGGCGATATGAACCGGAAATTTTCTGCTGAATTCTCAAGACTTGCCAACCTCCTGACCGAGGCTGATCCGCTGGCGACGCGCGCAGCACGCGCGATGGTTCCCGATGGGCTGCAAAAATCTGTTGTCAGCGAGAATATAGGTAATGTAATAACATTACATGGTGATTGTTCCAAACGTACCCGATCCGGCCGTGCCCAGTGCAACGAGGAAAGCAATGCCTTTGCTTTTCCGCAGCCTCCTGTCGGTTCACTGGCAGAAGCCGTGGAGGCGCGTCATGAGCAATGATCCGCACAAGATATTTGTCTGCACGACCTGTCGTCACAATGGGCAGACTTGCCATCCCGGATATGGGCTGATCTGCAAGCTGAAGAGTGCAATGGCACAGGCAGTGCCTGTCGTTGGAGACGAATTCGAAATCAGTGGAACAGCCGACATGGAGAGCTGTTCGAGACCTTGCACGCTGGCATTCAAGGCCACCGACAAGGCGATCTACCTCTTTGGGGACATTGAGGACGATACGGACATCGACGACCTGGTCGACTACGCCAATCGGTATCGCCAGATTGAAAATGGATGCGAGGTGACCGAGGAAAGCCACGGCAAGCGCTGGAGCGCATCGCAAGGCCGGCTTCCGGCAGCGATGATCGTTTCAGAAGCAGACGGGACGGCGTTCTCATGACAGGGGTCGATCTGTTTGTCCGGGAGGTCAGCTGGAAGACGGGGCAGGGCAAAACCATTCTGCATCCGCTCAGCTTCGGTCTGCCTGCCGGTGAGGTTCTTGGAATTGCCGGTGCCAACGGTGCCGGCAAATCCACCCTGTTGCGGCTGCTCTATCGCTTCCTGAAACCGAAAACGGGCGAAATCCTTCTGGATGGCACGGATCTCTGGCACATCAGTGCCAGAGAGGCCGCCAAAACGATCGCCGCCGTGCTTCAGGAGCAGCCGACCGACTTTGCCTTGACCGTGCGCGAGATCGTCACACTCGGTCGGCGTCCCCATGCAACCGGTATTGCCGGCGCAGGCAAGCGGGACGCCGAGATCGTCGATGACTGTCTCGGGAAAATGGATCTGCTGTCCTATGCAAAAAGAGCCTTCGGCACATTGTCAGGAGGGGAAAGGCAACGGGTGATGGTGGCCCGGGCGCTGGCGCAAGAACCAAGGCTTCTGGTGCTGGATGAGCCGACGAACCATCTGGACATCCGTCATCAGCTCGAGATCGTCGAGCTGATTGCCGATCTGGACATTACCATTGTCACCAGCTTGCACGACCTCAACCTGGCAAGCCGTGTCTGCGACAAGGTCTTGCTGTTGCATGAGGGCCGACTGGTTGCCCAGGGAATGCCGGAGACGGTGCTGACCCCCGGCAACATTGAGCAAGCCTATTCGGTACAGGTCAGACTGGAGCAACTGTCTGCCAGCCGCGAGCGCTACCTGACCTTCCATCTTTGAATTTCTGGAGACTTAAAATGAAAAAAATTGCCCTGGGCCTCGCGCTCACCTTTCTGTCTGTACCGGCAATTGCGCAAACGACCGTGGAAAGCTGCAACCGCACGGTGACCTTCGACACGCCGCCCAAAGCAGCCGTTTCGAATGACGTCAACCTGACCGAGATGATGCTGGTACTTGGCCTGCGCGACCGCATGGTTGGGTATACCGGCATTTCAGGCTGGAAGACGCTGGACGCGGAAATGCGTGAGGGCGTTGCCGAACTTCCCGAACTCGCGTCGAAATATCCGAGCAAGGAAGTGCTGATCGGGGCCGACGCCGATTTCTTCTTCGCCGGCTGGAACTACGGCATGAAGGTGGGCGGTGAAGTGACGCCTGAAACGCTGGAGCCGTTCGGCATCAAGGTCTACGAGCTGACCGAATCCTGCATTCATATCGGCGACAAGCCGAAGGCGTCTCTGCAGGATCTCTATAACGACCTCCTCAACCTCGGAAAAATCTTCGGTGTTGAAGACACAGCTCACGATCTTGTTGCGGCCTACAAGCTGGAGCTGGACCGGATCGCGGCAACGGTGCCTGCTGGTGAAGATCCGCTGCGGGTCTTTGTCTACGACAGCGGCGAGGACAAACCCTTCACCGCCGGACGATATGCCATGCCGACAGCGCTTATCGAGGCAGCCGGCGGCGTCAACGTGATGGACGATTTTGAAAAGAGCTGGGCGACCGTCGACTGGGAAACCGTGGTGGAAAAAGACCCGGACATGGTCGTGATCGTCAACTACGGCGAAGTGACGGCTGATCAGAAACGCGACTTCATGAAACACAATCCCGCCCTGGCCAATATTGCAGCCGTCAAGAACGACCGTTTTGTCGTGCTGGACTATGTCGAGGCAACCCCGGGGCCGCGGAACCTCAAGGCCATCGGAAAGCTCACCGAAGCGTTCTGGGGAGAGTGAGCCTTGCAGAAGATGCTTCGAACTGCCGTTGCAGGCAGAAACGATAGACCGGCATGAGCCTGCTCACGGCCAAAAGCGCTGGCCTGCGCCGGTTGCGTGGGAATGGGGTATTGCTTCTGGCCGGCGTGCTGGTGCTGGCTGTTTCCATTGTAGCCGCCATCGGTGCAGGTGCGGTGCCGATCCCGGGTAGCACTGTCTTCAAGGTCCTCGTCAACGGCGTGGTGCCCGGCTATTTCGACGTGGACTGGTCCAAGGGCCGGGAGGCTATCGTCTGGGAGATCCGGTTTCCGCGGGCGCTGCTGGCCGGGTTTGTCGGTGCTGGTCTGGCCGTTGTCGGCGCCGCCCTGCAATCCGTCACGCGCAATCCCCTGGCCGATCCGCATCTGCTCGGCATTTCGTCCGGTGCAGCGGCTGGCGCCATTCTTGCGCTGTTGCATACTGGTCTTTTCCTGGGGCTGATGACCGTTCCGCTGATGGCATTCGCCGGTGCGTTGGCGGCAACTTTTCTGGTGCTCGGGGTGACGCGGTTTGCATCTGCAACCAGTGCCGACCGGCTGGTGCTGGCCGGTGTGGCCGTGTCCTTCATCATCATGGCGATCGCCAATATCCTGATTTTCCTGGGCGATCCGAGGGCAACGCATACGGTTGTCTTCTGGATGCTGGGCGGTCTCGGTCTTGCCCAATGGGCTCAGCTGCCGTTTCCGCTTGGCATTCTGCTGCTGGTGGCGCCGTATTTTCTGCTGCGGTCTGCCGATCTCAATGCGATGACCATCGGCGATGAAACCGCGTCGACGCTCGGCATTCCGGTTGCCCGGTTCCGTCTCACGGTGTTTGTGCTGGGAGCTCTGATCACCGGTGTGATGGTAGCCTTTTCAGGCATCATCGGCTTTGTCGGGCTGATGGTGCCGCATATTGCCCGCTTCCTGGTAGGGGGCAATTATAGCCGGGTTCTGCCGGCATCGATGATGCTTGGCGCAATCTTTCTGATCTGGGCGGACATCATCGCACGAACGCTCCTGTCCCCCGAGGATATGCCTATCGGCATTGTCACCGGGCTGATTGGCGGCATTTTCTTCGTGCTCCTCCTGCGCTCCCGCACGGGTCAGGCACACTAGTACCTCGCACGGACCGCTTTCGGCCGTTCAGCCGGTCCTGGTTGAATGGTCGCTGGTCAGAGCGAGGCTCAAGGTTCGTTGTGGCAGATCTCGACGGTTTCCATCAGGCAGCATTCGTATAGTGTTGCTTTATCGAGACCAAAACGGACCCACATGGACAAACTTCCCACCAATCTTGCGGAATTCACACACATCCGGATCATCATCGGCATGGTGATCGGGCTGGGTGTTGCGCGGCTGCTCAATGGCCTCGCGCGGTATGTTCAACATCCCCAACGCGAAGAGATCTACAGCGTGCACCTTGGGTGGTCGTTGTTCATGCTTTTGTCCGTCGTTCACTTCTGGTGGTTCGAATTCGCACTTGGCCGCATCCAGGTCTGGACGTTCGAAAGCTATCTGTTCGTCATCGCCTTTGCCGCACTCTACTTTTTTATTACCGCAGTGCTTTATCCGGACAAGATGGGCGAATACGCCAGCTACAAGGATTATTTTCACGCCAGGCAGACCTGGATCTACGGCTTGCTTGCCCTGATGTTCGTACTCGACATCGTGGACTCACGGCTGAAGGGGATCGATTATTTCAACGATCTTGGAACCGCGTATCTGGTGCGTCAGATCGTGATGATCGTGCTGGTGCTGGCCGCGACGAGGATCCGCAAGTCCGCTTATCACATCGGTCTTGTCAGCGTTGTCCTGCTGTCGCAGATCTGGTTGATCACCAGCAACTTCAGCGTCCTGAAGTAACTGGCGTCCTCTGGCCGTTCATCGGAACCACAGCCTCAAGCGGCTGCGCCCGTCGGCCTCATCTTGCCGCGCATGAAGATGAAGATCATCACTGCCATGTTGAGGAAGTTCCAGGCGATACCGTTCAGGAACGCGGCCTGGTAGGAGCCTGTGAGGTCATAGATCCAGCCGGACAGCCAGCCCCCGAGGGCCATGCCGAGAATTGTCGCCATGATCACCAGGCCGACACGCTGTCCAGCTTCGCGGGCCGGCAGGTATTCTCGCACGATCACGGCATAGCTGGGCACGATGCCGCCCTGCGACAGACCGAAGATGAGGGACACGAGGTAGAGCGAAGCCAGGCCGTTGAAGGGAATGAACAGGAACAGCGCCGCACATTGCAGCACGGAACCGATCAGCAGGGTCATGACGCCGCCGATCTTGTCGGCAATATATCCGGATGCCAACCGGCTGATGACACCGGCACCGGTCATCAGTGCGATCATGTCCGCTCCGGGGGCAACGCCATAACCCAGATCGACGCAATAGGCGACGATGTGAACCTGTGGCATCGACATGGCGACGCAGCACGCAAGACCCGCGACCACGAGAAGAGCCTGCAGGACGGCAGGCGGCAGGCCGGTGTCCTGGCGACCGAAACGGGCCGTGGCCGCACCGGTGCTCAGGGATGTGTCCGGAGGCGGCCGGCGCAGCAAAAGGGCCAGCGGCACCATGGCGACAAGGCAGATGACGCCGATGAGGATATAGGTCTGGCGCCAGTCGGACGTCGCAAGGCTCCACTGGATCAGCGATGGCCAGAGCACACCGGCAAGATAGTTTCCGCAGGCGGCGCAGGCGACCGCAAAACCGCGCCGTTTCAGGAACCAGTGTGAGATGTCGGCGATCAGCGGGCCGAATGTGGCCGCGGTGCCCAGACCGATCAGCAGACCCTGCGCCAGAGAGAAGCTCCAGACATCCGGCGCAAAGGCGGCCAGAACGAAGCCGGCACCGAGTGATAGAGCAGAGCCTATGACGGGTATGACAATACCGTAGCGGTCGACGACGCGGCCAAGCAGGTAGTTGCCCGCAGCAAACCCGAACATCGTCGCGGTGTAGGGCAGGGACGCTCCGGCACGATCGATCCCGAAATCCGTCTGGACGGCGGGCAGAACGATGACAACCGCCCACATGCCGGCACCACCAAGGGTGCTCAGCAAAATCGAAATCGCCAACCGGAACCAGGCGTAAGGCCCGTCCTGGACGTATGGATCGGATGCGTTGGCAAGGGACATGATCGGGTACCGGGAAAGTGCAGAACCATCTGCCTAACAGGTTCGCCGATGGGGAACCAACAAATATCCTTGAACCAACCGACCACAAATTCAAATGATTGCACGAAGGCGGAGAGGCCGCCTTCGTGCCGGAGCAGATGTTTAGCGGACGTCAGGCGTTCGCTTTCAGACTTTCGGAGATGAAATCACTCAACGAGCGGGTCGGATGACCGATCAGGTCCTCCAGGGCCGTGGAAGTCGTGAAGAGCTCGCCTTGAGACGCGCCTCTGTCGGAATCAGCGAGGACATTTGCAAAGCCCTCCGGCAGACCTGCCTGCACCAGGATGCCGGCATAGGTTGCTTCTGGCAGGTTGTTGAAAGGTATCTCACGGCCGGACTGGCTGGAGAGCTCTGCTGCCAGGTCGGCAAGACTGAACGCAGGTGATCCGCCAAGTTCCAGTGCTCGCGTGCTCAGGTCGCTGCCGGCAACGGTGCGGGCTGCGGCTTCCGCGTAATCTTCGCGTCCAGCGGCGGAAAACTTGCCGTCACCGCTTGCGCCCGCAACGGCACCATGGGCAAGGGCAGCCGCTACAGTGCCGCCGAAATTCTCGATGTACCAGCCGTTGCGCAGCACGGCATGGGCAATGCCGCTTTCGCGCAGCATCCGTTCCGTTTCGGCATGTTCCACACCCAGCTGGAGGCTGGACTGCGGAACGTTGAGAAGGCTGGTGTAGACGATGAAACGGACGCCGGCTGCCTTGGCTGCATCGATGACGGCCTTGTGCTGCGGTGCGCGCTTGCCGACCTCCGATCCGGAGATCAGCAGAAGTCGCTCAACACCTTCCAACGCAGCCGGCAGGGTGGCGCTATCATCGTAATCAGCCTTCACCACCGAAACCTGGTCCGTGGCAAGATCGCCCGCTTTTTCCGGTGAGCGGACAAGCGCGCGAACTGGCTCGGCGGTGAGGCCGGCAAGATGTTTGAGGACAAGACGGCCCAGCTGACCATTGGCACCCGTGACTGCGATCATTGTGTTTCTCCTTGAAGGTTGATCGTTCGAAAATGCATCGGATGCTGCCCATGTAGACGGATCACTTACTTTTTGTTAGTACGTACAAAAAGGTTAGTTTTGAGATTTATCGGATCTCGGACAAAAAACTGGAAAACAGGATGAGTGATACGGCAGAAATAACCCCCAAGTGCGTGCTGAACAGCGGCGCGCCCTTGTCCGAATTGATGCAGCAGGGGGAACTGCTCAACCAGAACTGTCCATCACGCGAAATCCTGCGGCATCTCACGAGCCGTTGGGGCGTGTTGGTGCTGATTGCGCTTCTGGAAAAAGATCAGCGGTTTTCAGAACTTCGCCGCACCGTCGGCGGCGTCAGTGAAAAGATGCTGGCGCAAACGCTGCAGACTTTGGAGGCCGACGGGTTCGTCAACCGGTATTCCCACCCGGTCGTGCCACCGCATGTCGATTACAGCCTGTCCCCGATCGGCCGGGAAGCTGCAGAGAAAGTGCGAGAATTCGCTGACTGGATCGAGGTCAATATTGCCAGGATCCTGTCCGCCAAGTCCGGCCACGAGGAGGCCGTGGCAGCGGAATAACGATTTGAGGCGTTTTTCCGGCCCTTGATCGGGAGATGAACCGTCAGTGGGTATAGCGGTCGACGATCTGCCAGTATCTCGGATCGCGCCACACCCTGGAGACGGCAGCCGACAGCCGGCCTCTGATCTGCGGATCGAGATCCTTGTTGGCGGCCAGCCACTGGATGCCGTGGGTAACCGGAGCGCCGATGACGAGACTTCCCGGGTCGTATCCCTGCTGGCGGAACATGTAGCTGGCCCGAACAGACATGGTGTACCAGGCATCGATCCTGCCGGTTTTGAGCATGACGCTCATCTGTTCGGCTGATGGTATTTCCTCAACATTGCGAACACCGAACCGCTGGAGGATCTGGCTGCGCTGGCTGCCGAGATGCACCCCGATGACCTTGCCGCTCTCAATAGCCTTTTCAAAGGTATCCAACGGCTGGTCGAGCGTTACGAATGCGCTTTCCGTATAAAGCAGGGGTGCGATGTACTGGAACTTCTCACTGCGGTTCCTGGAATAGGCAGCAGTGAAGAGAAGTGAACCGGGCGTGTTTTCAGCCAGCAGCTGCGCGCGCCTCCAGGGGGCGAAGCGGATCTTGATATCCAGGCCGGCCTCTTCTGCAACGAGCTCCATGAGCTCGACTGCAATGCCCTTCTCCTGCTCATTGATGGAGAGAGGGGGCAGATATCCGGTGAATGCGACCAGCTCTTCTGCGGCGGCTGGTGAAGACAGGACCGGTTGGCCGGCAAGTCCCAAGCCGAGGCCGAAAACCAGTGCGCGCACGCAGGTGCAAGCAAAACTCCGTAGTACAGACAAGTCCCACCCCGATGTTCTTGAAGTTTGTGATGCTATTATTATCAGGGGTGTGTAACTGAAATCTAAAACTGGAAACTGTTCTTGAAACGGCTTTTTAATGCATGCATTAGATCTGCCCGCCCCGAAGCTGTAGCCGAGGCGGGCAGATGAACGGTCTATTCCGACTTGGCGGGTGGCCGGCCGCCGTGAACGAAATTCATGGCATGGCCATTGAGGCAATAGCGCAAGCCTGTCGGCGGTGGCCCGTCCGGGAAGACGTGACCCAAATGCGCGTCGCAACTGCTGCAACGGATTTCGGTTCGGATCATGCCATGGGACTGGTCTTCAAGTTCCCGGATCGCATTCGGGTCGACTGCCTCGAAAAAGCTGGGCCAGCCGCAGCCGGAATCGAATTTTGTATCCGACATGAACAGCGGCGTTTCACAGCACACGCAATCGTAACGGCCGATGAGCTTGTTGTCCCAGTAGGGACCGGTGAAAGGGCGCTCGGTGCCGGATTGGCGGGTCACATAGAACTGCTCGGGTGTAAGCTGCTCCATCCATTCGGCGGTGGTCTTCCTGATGGGGGGAGATGCTTTTTCGTGGCGGGTGGTTTCGTCGCTCATTCGGCATTCCTTATTTGATGTTTTTCCCAGAAATAGGGGCGTGCACAGGTTGCTGCAAGCCGGAGCAGATAACGGTTTCGTCAATCGTCACCTGCGGAGCCAGGCCGTGCTTCATCCGTTCGTGGATTGGAAGGTGCTCTTGATTGTCGCCGTGAAAGGTCCGGGGCTAGCGAGCCAGGTGGCTTAAGGACGTCTTCACCCGGTTACCGCCTTCCTGTCTCGCCTGAAAAACGCAGTTTTCGGCAGCGGCGAGGAGAAATTCCGAGCTTTCCGAGACCCCCGTCTGTTCCACGACTGCGCAAGCCGCACCGACGGAGGCCGTCATGACGCCATTGCCGGCGGTATTTTCCGGGTTGGGAATGCCAAGGTCCTGAATGGCTACGTGCAGATACGCGCTGATAGTTTCGGCGCCCATTTCGTGAGTTCTTGGAAGGAGGAGAGAAAATTCCGCCGTTGCCGTTCGAGCGGCGATATCTGCCGGACGGCGCGCGGTCTCCTTCAGGGTATCGGCTACCCTGGTCAGGCAATCCTCGGCAGCGCTCGGTCCGAACCGCTCCACCAGAGCTTCGAAACGGTCGAGAGACACCTTGATCAGACTGGTGTGGGTCTTTTCACGCAAGGCGATTGCCCATTCCCGTTTCAGGCCATCCTCGAAGGCACGGCGGTTGAGAAGTCCGGTGAGCGGATCCGTCTGGGTTGCCGCATCCAGCAGGCTTTCCAGCTCCTTGCGTTTGGAAATGCTGCGGAAATAGACCGCGAATGCGTAAGGCTTGCCGGCGGCATCTTCCAGAAGATGCGTGGTCACCTCCGCCCAGACCATCGGGCCGAAGGCGGAACGGAGCTGAAGATCGGCATGGGGAAGGGGGGCGTCGGCATCGCCGCTGCCGGAAAGGATCCGGTGCAGAAGATCTGCATCGGTGTTCGGGCTGGCCAGATAGACCAGGTCGCTCAGGTGATCGACCAGTTTGTCCGCACTCCATCCGAACATGCGCTCGGTTGCAGGAGAGATGAAAGCGGGCGTGCCGTCCAGACCGATCAGAACAATGGCTTCATTGCCAAGTTTGACGAGCGTTTCAAAGTCGATGTTGGACGGACGGAGCAGATCCGTTCCCGAAGGCCTATCCCTATTGCTACCCAACACCATCTTCTGTGCCTCGCTCGAATTCCGTGGCAACGCATTCCCGAATTGAAACTGAACGGTATTCACGCTTTGAAATCAAGTGGCAAGCTGCCTTTCTTGGGTGCAGACGAGGGTGGTTTGACCCGAGTGTGAATGTTGTCGGGTGTATTGCGGGCGCGGATACCTCAAGTTTCGGCCGTGATACGTTTTCAGCACAGAATAAATCTGTGAGATCCCCACTTGTCAGTCCTACCCCTGACAAAAGCGCTCATGTGACGCGGGTGAATTTACCTAAAATCGACAGACATACGCTTGAACACGTAAATTCAACTGCCTAAGACATGTCATAACCCATCGGGACCGTTATTATCCGGCGGATCGGGGCTGATTCGAGCAGGCCCGTTTCCGTCGTTTCTTTAAAAACCGTGACGAAAGATCAGCATGACGCCAGCCTTGATCGACGACACCACTCTCTATGCCGTCCTCGCGCCCTTTGCTGCGGCTGTGGTTGCGCCTTTTCTGACCCGCTGGTTCAAGCACAATGCGGCCTGGCTGCTTGCAATCGTGCCGGCCTTGATCTTCCTGCATTTCACAGGGTTCGTCGAACCCGTGTCAAAAGGGGAAAGCTTCGTTGCGGCAAAGGCCTGGGCGCCCAGCTATGGTGTGAACTTTTCCGTCTATGTCGACGGATTGTCGACGTTGTTCGCCTTGCTGATTTCAGGCATCGGAACCTTCATTATCCTGTATGCCGGCGGCTATCTCAAAGGCCACCCGCAACAGGGCCGGTTCTTCTCGTTCCTGTTGATGTTCATGGGGTCGATGCTCGGCCTCGTGCTCGGCAACAACCTGATTTCTCTGTTTATCTTCTGGGAACTGACGTCGATCACGTCTTTCCTGCTGATCGGCTTCGATCACCTGCGCGCCGCGTCCCGCCGGGCCGCGCTGCAGGCGCTCGTGGTCACGGGGGGCGGCGGTCTGGCCCTGCTGGCCGGTTTCATCCTGATCATCTCCGCCACGGGCGAAATCGAGATGTCGGTGCTGCTGGCCTCGCCGGACATC
Source organism: Labrenzia sp. C1B70 (assembly GCF_000475395.1). Classification (NCBI taxonomy): domain Bacteria; kingdom Pseudomonadati; phylum Pseudomonadota; class Alphaproteobacteria; order Hyphomicrobiales; family Stappiaceae; genus Labrenzia; species Labrenzia sp. C1B70. The sequence goes on along the minus strand of NZ_AXCE01000012.1, from coordinate 159,973 downwards.
ATCAAGGATACCACGCTCTACGTGCCGATCTTCTTCCTGGTTCTGGGCGGCGCCTTCACCAAGTCGGCTCAGTTTCCGTTCCATTTCTGGCTTCCCAACGCCATGGAAGCGCCGACACCTGTTTCCGCCTATCTGCATTCGGCAACCATGGTGAAGGCCGGCGTCTATCTGTTGATGCGCATGCATCCGCTGCTGGGGGGGACAGAACTCTGGACAACGGTCCTGCCGCTGTTCGGTGGCATAACACTGCTGGTGGGCACGATCCTGGCGGTGCGCCAGACCGACCTGAAGCTGATGCTTGCCTACACGACCGTGGCATCGCTCGGGCTCCTTGTCATGTTGACCGGGACCAGCCAGGAAAAGGCGCTCGAAGGCGCTGTCCTCTATCTTCTCGCGCACTCCCTGTTCAAGGGCGCGCTCTTCATGGTTGCCGGCACGATCGATCACGAAGCCGGTACGCGTGACATCACGAAGCTGGGCGGCTTGCGTTCGGCCATGCCGATCACGTTTGCAGCTGCCTGTCTTGCGGCGCTGTCCATGGCCGGCCTGCCGCCTTTCATCGGCTTCATTGCCAAGGAAGTACTCTACTACGGCACCTGGGGCTGGCTGGAACTCGGTCTGCCCATCACCATCACTGCTGTTATCGGCAATGCCTTGATGCTGGTGATTGCCGCCGCGGTCGCCATCAAGCCCTTCCTTGGTCCGAAAGTGGAAACGCCGAAACATGCGCACGAGGGACCTGTTCTGCTGTTCGCCGGTCCGGTGTTCCTGTCGGTGACCGGCCTAGGGTTGGCCCTGATTGCGCATACCACTGGTGAACTGTTCATCGGGCCGACCCTGTCTTCACTTCTCGGCAAGACGACGCAAATCGAACTTCATCTGTTGCCGACGTCGATCAACGCGCCGCTGCTGTTGTCGCTGGTCACCATCGGTCTCGGGATTGCTCTGTTCACTCAGATCGACCGCCTGCGCGGGCTGATCGGCTCCGTCCTGACAGCGATCGGTTGGGGACCGGACAAGGGGTTCGACCAGTTCGTGGCCGGTATTGTCGGATTGTCCTGGCGGATCACGCGCCTGCTGCAGTCCGGCAAGATGCAGACCTACATGATGCTGACCTTCATCTTCACGGGCGCTGCGGTGTTGTTGCCGGGCTTCCTGACGGACAGCCTGCCGGCAATGCCGAAGATGCCCGACTATCGCTTCTATGAATGGGGCATCCTGCTGATCGCCTTCTTCGGTCTGATTGCAGTGCTCGTCGCCAACACCCGCCTGACAGCCATCGTGTCACTCGGCATCCAGGGCTTTGCAGTCGCCTTGATCTTCATGATGTTCGGCGCGCCGGATCTGTCCTTCACCCAGTTCATGGTGGAGACGCTGTCGGTCGTCATCCTTGCTCTCGTCATGACCAGACTGAACCTGTCGCCCAGTGACCACCGGCATGGTCTTGCCGCGATTGTCACCGGGATCGTCGCGATCGGTGTCGGTCTCGGCCTGACGCTGACGCTGCTTGCGATCACGCAGCAGCCCTTCGACAGCCGCTTGTCCGACTTCTTCGCCCAGTTCAGCCGCTCCATTGCCCATGGCCGGAATATCGTCAACGTGATCATCGTCGACTTCCGCGGCTTTGATACGCTGGGTGAAATCGCCGTGGTGGTTCTGGCCGGGCTTTGTGTTCTGGCGCTCATCCGGGTGCGGACGAAGCCTGAAAAACCGATCGAGAAACCGAAGACGGTCGCACCGCCCACACCGGCCCAGACTGGGGAGGCTCACTGATGCGTACGATCATCTTCCGCACCATTGCGCCCTATCTGTCCGCGCTGATGGTGCTGTTTTCGATCTTTGTGCTGCTGCGCGGCCATAACGAGCCGGGTGGTGGATTTATCGGCGGCCTGATTGCCGCATCGGCGTTGGCGATTTTTGGTATCGCCTGCGGTGTTGCTTCCGTTCGCCGCGCCATCGTGTTCCACCCGATGGGGGTATCCGGTTTCGGACTGTTCCTGGCGGCTGTGGCAGGCATCCCGTCGATATTCAAGGCGCAGGCCTTCATGACCAGCCAGTGGCTGGAGGTACATGTTTTCGGCGTGGAGATCGCCTTGTCGACGCCGTTGTTCTTCGACATTGGCGTTTACCTGGTGGTGGTGGGTGCCATCGGCTCCATTGCACTGGCGCTTGAAGAAAGGGAGGCCGACTGATGGAAACCGGCGTTGTCATCCTGATTGGCCTGTTCTTCACCGTGGCCGTCTACCTGATGCTGTCCAAGCAGCTTGTGCGCATTCTTCTGGGTATCGCCATTCTGGGCAATGCCGTGAACATGCTCATCTTCACCAACGGGCGCCTGACGCGCGAGGTTCCGCCGCTCATTCCGGAACATCTCTATGCTCCGGAAACCGCGACGGCCAATCCGCTGCCGCAGGCGCTGGTGCTGACGGCAATCGTCATTTCCTTCTCGTTCTTTGCGTTCCTGCTGGTGCTGGCCTTCCGGGCCTACCAGGAACTTGGCACCGATGAAGTCAACGAAATGCGCATCGCCGAACCCGAACACGACCAAACTCCGCCGCAAGGGTACTAAGCTACATGGCCGGTTCTTCCGTTTCCGTCGATCTTTCCCAGGCCATGGTCACTACGCCCGTTGCGGCGGGTGACTGGCTGGTGGTCGCGCCTTCGCTGATCACAATCCTGGGCGGTGCGCTGTGCCTGATGCTGCGCAAGAACACCGATCTGCAGCCGAAAGTCGGCATAGGTTTCCTGGCACTGCTGGTGCTGGCTAACCTTGCACTGCTGATCCGGGTGCTCGATCATGGTGTCATTACCATGGTGATGGGCAGCTGGCTGCCGCCGTTCGGCATTGCCTTCACAGTGGATACGCTTGGTGTCACGCTGTCACTGATCGGCTCAATCGTGGCCTTCTGTGCGGGTGTTTTCGGCGCAGCCACCGTTGACAGCACAGGACGCAGATATGGTTTTTATCCATTCCTGCTACTGCTGATGACAGGTGTTTGCGGCGCGTTCCTGACCGGGGATGTGTTCAACCTCTATGTCTGGTTCGAAGTTCTGCTGATTTCGTCCTACGGGCTTCTGGTTCTTGGCAACGACAGGATCCAGCTTGACGGCGCGGTCAAATACGGTGTCCTGAACCTGATCGGCACGAACCTTTTCCTGATCGCGACAGGTCTGCTTTACGGAATTTTCGGCACGCTCAACATGGCAGACCTTGCCATGAAGGTTGCCGCCCTGGAAAATCCGGCTTCCGGCACACTGGCAACGGTTGCCGCGCTCTATTTCCTCGCCTTTGCCATGAAAGCGGCCGCGTTCCCGGTCAATTTCTGGCTACCTGCGTCCTACCACACGCCCAACGTGGTGGTGTCGGCGGTCTTTGCAGGCCTTCTGACCAAGGTCGGCGTTTATGCGCTGATCCGCATCTTTGTTCTGATCCTGCCGGCCTCCCGCGGCTATATGGCCGATGTGATCGCGCTGGTTGCCATCGCCACCCTGCTGACAGGGGCGATCGGAGCTCTGGCGCAAAGTGAAGTGCGGCGGCTGCTCGGCTATGTGGTCATTGCCGGCATCGGGTCGATGCTCGCCGGTGTTGCCGTTGGTTCGACGCTGGCAGTCTCGGGTGCCATTTTCTACGCGGTCCATTCGATCATCGTCATGACGGCACTTTATATGGCAGCGGGCATCATGAACATGATGGGCGGTTCCTACGACCTGAGGCAGCTGGGTGGGCTCTATCAAAAGAGTGCGGTGTTCGCAGCCGTGTTCCTGGTACTTGGTTTTGCCGTTTCGGGTCTGCCACCATTCTCCGGTTTCTGGCCCAAGGTCATTCTTGTGGATGCGGCCTTCGCAGACGGCCGGACCTGGCTGGGTGCTGCCATTCTTGTCAGCGGGTTCCTGACAACCATGGCGATGGGCCGGGTCTGGATCTTCGCCTTCTGGCGTGGTGGACCTGAAGGCACTACTGACGGGCAGGCCGTTGCCGTGACGGGCGAGGGCGGCGCGCAACTTTCCGGAGCCGCAGTCTGGTTGCCACTCGGCATCCTAACTGCGCTTGTTGTCTATTTCGGCCTGCAGCCGGAATGGATGCTGGAGCTTTCAACGCGAGGGGCAAGCGGTATTGTTGAACCGCTCGGCTACCTGCGTTCAGTCTTTGGGGGCCAGGGATGACCAGTCTCTTTCTCATCAACATTCTTCTGATGCTGGCTTGGGGAGCTGTCACGGGCAGCTTCTCTGAAGTCAATCTGGCCTTCGGTTTCGTGCTCAGTTTCGGCGCGCTTTACCTGATCCGGGAACAGGTCGGTACTGCCGCCTATTTCCAGCGGGTCTCCAAGGGCTTCGGTCTGGCTGTGCTCTTCGTCTATGAACTGGTGCTGTCGGCCTGGCGGGTTGCGATCATCGTGCTCAAGCCGAAGATCAAGTTGCAGCCGGGCATCATCGCGTTTCCGCTGACAGTGGACAGGGATTTCGAAATCACGATGCTGGCCAATCTGATCACCCTGACGCCGGGCACATTGTCCGTTGATGTCTCCGACGACCGGAAGACGCTTTATGTGCACTGTATCGACGTGCCTGACCCGCAAGCCACGATCGACGACATCAAGAACGGTTTTGAACGCAAGATCCTGGAGGTGTTCAGATGACTCCGTTTGAGACCTTTTCTTCCGGTTTCCTGGAAATCAGCGTCAAGATCGCGCTGGCTCTGCTGACGATTTCCTTCATCATCATCGTCGTGCGGACGGTCAAGGGACCGAGCCTTCCGGACCGTGTTGTCGCCCTGGACATGCTGGTCGCGGTGGGGATCGGCTTTATCGCGGCCATCGGCGTTTCCACCGGCTTTTATCTTTACATCGACATTGCGATTACGCTCGGCCTCGTCGGCTTCCTGGCAACTGTCGCTTTCGCACGCTTCGTCCTGAACCGCGGCCTTGCCGGCGACAAGACGATCATGGACGAAGTCGAAGAGAGCATTAAGCGCAGGGAGGCGGGACAATGAATGCTGCCGTTGAAATCATCACCGGTATCATGCTGGTCGTCGGTGCTTCCTTCGCACTGGTCGCATCGATCGGTATCATCCGTCTGAAAGATGTTTACATGCGAATGCATGCGGCCTCCAAGGCGGGTACTCTGGGGTCGGGCGTGATGTTGCTTGCGCTGGCAGTTCATGCTGGCGATCTGGCCGTTGTCACACGGGCAATCGCCGGAGTCGTATTCTTCCTGCTCACCGCCCCAATTTCGGCTCATTTGTTGGCAAAAGCTGCATACGCAGCCGGCTACCGTCCCTGTGCCGATACCAAGGAAGATGCCCTTGCAAAAACTGTCCGGCCGAAAAGCTGAGGCATGGTGTGCGGCAATGGTCCTGAAAGACAGATTTCCTGACAATACTATCGGTTCATTGTCGAAATAGGTGCGTTAGGTATAGCCAATATTTGTACAATTTGATTTTTATTGCTTCTGATCGATTTTTATTTGAATTACGGGGTTGTCGTTCAACGAAAGCGGCGATATAAGGCTGTGACGATTGCCTGCAAAGTAGAATCGTTTTTGATTTCTGGGCCCGCAAGTAACTGAATTTCTAGTTCCGCTTTCGGCAGACATTTTTTGCAGGTAAACCACAAAGCTAATTTTGAAATCAGTAGAGAACGGGTGAAATATGACTGACAGTCCGGTGGATGCGAATCTGATTGATCTTACGGCAGACATCGTCTCAGCCTATGTGAGCAACAACACCGTTGCGTCAACAGATCTGCCAGGCCTGATCAACGAAGTTTACGGCGCGCTGCAGAGAACTGCCAGCACTTCCACTGAGCCGGAGCCGGAGCCGCTGAAGCCCGCTGTGCCGGTGAAGAAGTCGGTCATGCCGGACTACATCATCTGCCTGGAAGACGGCAAGAAGTTCAAGTCGCTGAAGCGCCACCTGCGCACGCACTACAACATGACCCCGGAAGAGTACCGCGAGAAGTGGGACCTGGGTGCCGATTACCCGATGGTTGCACCGAACTATGCGGCTGCCCGTTCGGAACTGGCCAAGAAGATGGGCCTCGGCCAGCAGCGCAAGCGCTCCAAGTAAATCCTTCGGCCCAGGTCGAAGTACAAAAGAGCTGCCCATGGGCAGCTCTTTTTTTGTTTTGTGATGGAGATCTTCAGTTAATTGCGGATGGCGCTCGGTGTGAGCGCAACTGAAGCACTTGCCGAAAGAGCAGAGTGATCAAATTGAAGGGCTCTCAGGCTGCTGCCAGAGCTCCTTGCGCGTCGCTGCGGATGCGTCCGACCATCGATTTGAGACCGTTGGAGCGCTGCGGCGTCAGGTGCTCCTGCAGACCCAGTTTGGCAAAAATACCTTCGACATCGGTGTCAAGAATGTCCTGCGCGGTCTTGCCGCTGAACAAAGAGGTGACGATGGCCACGAGCCCTTGCACGATAAGCGCATCGCTGTCGCCCCGGAAGCTGAGCACAGGTGTGCCGTCGCCCGTCTTGTCGATGGAGGTGATCAGCCAGACCTGCGACACACAACCGCGCACCTTGTTTGCATCGGTCTTTTCGGCGTCGGCGAGATCAGGCATCTCCTTGCCAAGGTCGATGAGGTATTTGTAGCGATCTTCCCAGTCGTCGAGAAAATCAAACGTCTCAAGGATTTCGCTCAAGGTTGTGGTCATGGCACCGGTCTTTGAAGGTCTTGTCCGCCTTCATATAACTCGTGAGCGGCAAAGTGCAAATGCCGGCAGGTGCGAGAGAGGGGGGAGAATAAAGATACGCCGCAGATGAAATGGGCAGCTTTCCATCTGCGGCGCAGCGGAACAATCCGCTGAAGTGAAGCCGTCTTTGCGTTGCTGCCGTGCAGCAGCGCTCCAGCGGGGGCGCAATCGGTCGTTTTCTGATCCAGGAGGTCGTAGGATCTTGAACGACCAGTGTGCTCAGGTCTTTTGGCCTGAGCGTGGTTTGGGCCGTGGCACCGGCCCAAGCACTGCCTCTTTGGAAGAGACGTTATCAAAGACCGGCTGCCAAGATGGTGTGCCGGCGAAAACCTGGGGTTCCTGGCCAGAAGGCTGGCCGGACGTCGTGCCAGCACTCGGTACGGGCGTCGAGCCGGTCACCAGCTGTTCGCTTCCCGATTTCTCGGCAATCTGCGTGTCGAGAAACTCATAGACAATCCGAGCGCCGTCGCGTGCGCGGCTGCCGATTGCCGTCAGTGCATCGCCTCCCGTTTCGCAGGCCTGCGGATTGCGTCCGCAAAAGCCGCCGATGTCCGACATCGTTGCCTGTGCCGCCAGGAAGGCCGACACCGGATCGATGTTTTCCGTCGAAGTGTCTTCCTGATCTGACCCGAGGGGAATCAGGACGAGCACCAAGGTGAGCCAAAAGGCTGTCCTCAAGAGAAAGAACATGTCGCTACCCATAGTCTGTTCTGTCTTGCGTGCCTTTGTGCCGTTGGCACGCTTGTTATGAGGACACATTACCAGCGACATGAGAATCCCCGGTTGAGCGGGAAAAGCCAATTTTCATAAAATAAATCAGGTATTTAAATCGTATTTTCTGAAATATTGATTCAAATTTTAGCTAATTCCGGTCAAGATATTGAGGCCAATGGGTTTTTCGGAAAAAAACGCAATTTGGATTCATCCTTTATCGTTCCTTAAGTGCTGCAACCGACAATGGCCGTACAAAAGGTGCGAGCGGATGTTTCCGCGATTGTTGTGTGGTAGAGTAGATTGCGTAACCTTCTGAAAAACATGCAAAATATCTGGGGGCATTGGGTGGCTCGCGTGGATGGAATGATTCATCCCGAAGCTGCTTCCGATCCTTTTCTTGCACCGTTGCATCGTTCGTTTCTGCTCAGCTGTTTCGTCAGCGGCGCTGCGGCTCTGGTGGTACTGCCACTGCATCTGGCGCTGGCCGGGCCGCCTCAGGCAGCCACTCTTCTCGCGCTCGCCTGGATGCTGAGCCAATGGCCTCTGGCGCTTTATCTGTCCCAGTCGGGGGCGCTGTCCAAGGCTGCCGGTCTTTCTGCTTCCCTGTTCGCGGTGTTTGTTGCCGGCGTCTGCGCGGTTACCGGCGGTGCGCTGTCCTTTGCGCTGGCTTGGTTGCTGGTGCCGCCGATGGAGGCTGCGCTCGCAGCAAGCCGGCGGACGGCACTCGCCGTGACGGGGCTTTGCGGTGCCCTGGTCCTTGCCCTGATGTTTGTTCCGCTGCCTGTCCCTTCGGCTTCCGGATTTCCAGGGCTGGCGACGCCGTTTGCGACGCTGGCGGCTCTGCTTTATGTCGGTTTGCTGTCGCTCCGCATCGCGCTTGACCGGTCTCTTGCGCAAAAAGTTGTGAGGGCAACGGAGGAAAGACGCCTCCAGATCAGTCAGAGTGTCTCCGACATCTATTGTGAACTCGGGTCTGACGGTGGCCTCAAGGTCATTGGCGGCCCGGTGAAGGATGTGCTCGGGCACCTGCCGGTGGAAAGCGGGGAGGACTGGCTGTTTCCGCGCCTTCACGTTGCGGACCGGCCGCTTTATCTGACCTGTCTTTCCGAAGCCCGTTTGAGTGGCGCCACAAGAACCTTCGAGGCACGTTTGAGGGTTGGCGCAAGTCGTCCGGGAGAAGCAGGGCAGGCCGACTACCGGCGTCTGGAAGTACAGCTGCGCGCCAGCCGGCAGAACAGCCCGTCTTCTGCAAACGGTGCGGCACTTCTGCTGACGCTTCGTCCTCTTGAACCCATCGAGCCGTCGGCAGGCAAGACCGCGGGATCCGCCACAGACGGAAGCGCACGCGCGGACCGAATTTCGCGGGACATGCTTGAAACGGCGGGCGTTGAGGCTTCGCAGGCGCTGTCGGACATTCTGGCGCAATCCGAACGTCTCGAGCGCCTGGGGCGTGATACCTCCGATCCTGTGCTCAAATTGGCGGTGCAGTCCCTGCGGCAAAACGGTGAACGGGGCCTGGCCTCGCTCACTGCGGCTCTGGATCTGGTTCCGGAAGACAGATCTCCCGGCGAACCGGAGATTACCGGTGTTGATGTCGAAGCCTGTCTCGTTCAATGCATGGACATGGTCGCAAGGGTGGCCGTGCGTCGCGGTGTTGCTCTGGAAATGGAACCCGGCCAGGACAGTCCGCTGGTTGCTGCCGACAGAAAATTGCTGCGGCAGGCGCTGTGTTTCCTGCTGGTGGATATGGTGGAAACTTCCGAGGCTGGCGCCGTGGTGAGCGTTGGTGTCGATCTCGCTACAGGCTACACCGACTATGTGTTTTCGGTGAAGAACCGCCAGTCCAGCCTTTGCTGGAGCGCCGAGGCCGCGGCAACCGTGTTGGGCGTTTCCAGGGCCCTTCTGGAGCGCATGGGCGGCAGCCTGACTGTTCAGACCATTCTGGGACAGGGGGAAAGCGTGACTGTGACCCTGCCGCTTCGGACGCAAGCGCAGCAGAGCGCCGGTCGGACCGGCGAGGTGCTCCGTGTCGAGCAATTGGCAAGATCGGCATAGGCGGCGCAATGGCAAGAGCAAAGAAAACGACAAAGCAGACCAAGGCGCAGCAAGCAAAGTCGTCGGAATCCCTGATGGCGAAGGCCGGTCATATGGCGCTCGACAATCCTGTCGCAGCGGGTGGTACTGTGGTGATGGGGCTGACGGCATGCCTGATAGTGGCCAATGCGGTCGGCCTGCAGCCTGGCCGGCATCCGGCGCCGCTGTTCACGACACGAGATCGACCGGATACCATGCAGCTGCCGGAACCGGATGGCAGAAGTCCCGGGCTTCAGGTGCAGGAGATCTCCACCCTTGTGCTCGACCTGCAGATTTCCCTGCGCAAGATCGGCCTGTACGAAGGCCCTCTGGACGGACTGAACGGCCCGGCGACCGAGCGTGCCATCCGTGGTTTTGAACGTCACGCCGGACAGATCGAGACCGGAGAGGCAACGGAAGCGCTGCTTGCTCTGGTGCTGATGCAGGGAGAAAGCCCCGTAACGTCCGTGAATGGTCCCGTGCCTCGTCCGAAGCCCGGGTTCTCGGGTACGACAAGACAAGACAGCGCTGAAGTCCTTGATGCCGGTGCCGACGACAGTGCCGTTGCCGGTGTAGAGTCCGATCCGAAGTTGATGAAGATTCAACAGGCGTTGTCCGAACTCGGCTACGGTCCGCTGAAGGCGGACGGCGTGATGGGAGCTAACACCACCGCTGCCATCCGGCGGTTTGAATTTGACAGGGGCCTGCCGTTGACGGGCGAACCCGGCACCAAGGTCATCGAGCGCATGGAAATGGTCAGTGGCCGGTCGCTGTCCGGCTAGATTGCCGGACGGCGAGTTGCCGCGTGAGTGCAACTGTCGTAGAGCAGGGCCTTCCTTCTCCATCTTCGGGAGTGCCGGCGGGTTCGGCAGAGGCGGTCAGCATGCGGGTTACATCTGAGTTTTTCGTCAGTGCACTGGTCCGACGCGTATTCGGCGAGGGCGGCTTTGCAGCTGTTTCCAGGAAAGGGGCTCCCGAAGCCGGTGCGGTCTTTATCTGTGTGGACCGTCTTGACGGTAGCTTCGACTTCTATGGCCCGGCGCCGCAAGCCATGTTCAGCAGTCTGCCGCAAGGGCGCTTGTTCGAAAGTGTCTTCGAACGGGCGGACAGGGAAACGATAGACGCGCGGCTGGCAAGCGAAGCGCGAATGGATCCGGACTATTGGCTGGTGGACATCGAAGCACGCGACGGCAGGATTGACCTGCCATTGGTGCAGGATGAGCCGAAGCCCGACACAAACCTCTTCCGCTTTTAGTGCAGATTTAAATATGGGCGTTCAGCCCTCCCGCAACACAGTGCTTGAGCGGGTATTCTCAGGAACGGTTCGACTTGCGAGTGGTTTCGGCTTGAACGAAACCAAACTTCTGTCCGTCCGTTGTCGCGGCATCGCGGCGCGAACCATCCTGATATTGCGAGTCAAGCTGTGCAGATACGGGCTGAGTGACCTGGTCATGCAGGATCCACTGGCCGACCAGCACCTCGGCAGCGCCCTGGCTGAGCGTGCGATGGAGGCGCAGCAGGCCGCGCAGTCTTTCCAGTGACAGGTTTTCACCCAGCATGCGGATCATCACGGTCGTGACTTCGGACGCCGACATACCAAGCGCTTTCAATGCAACGGTCAGACCTTCGGCCTGGTCGTCATGCATCAGCAGATCGCAAGTGGTCTGTGGCAGTCCGAGCCCCTGGCCCAGGAGATCCGCAAAACGGGACCGCTGCTGGAAAAGGGCTTCGCTCACCAGTGCGTCCCGCAATTTGAGGCGCGCGGTGTCCGTGCGTCTGTCGGTTGCGGAACCAGGGGTTTGTGCCTGTTTGACCAGGCTGGTCATCTCCGCCGCGGCGATCGCTTTCGATTTGAGCGGAGCTGGTAAATGCAGGAATTGTCCCATAAGTCCATCCGGGTTTAATGCGTCCTGACCTGCCAATTCTAAACCAAGAGTGGCAACGATGTCACTACGACAACTGAGTTTTGCCTGATGAGCTTGTGTCAGGGTGACGTCTTCCCGGTCGAGAAGGATACGGATTACAGGGGCTCCGGCGTGTTCGCACAATGTCGTGATCACCGATTCGCGCAAGGATGGCCGGTTGGCGACCGCTTTGCGGAGGGAATCCGGACCTGCCTCCGCAACCTTCAAAAGGAGATCCACAGAAAGCCTCGGACTGTAACGAAGGGCCGGATAGGCCGTCAGTTCGTCTTCGTCGGATGCGAGCTGCGTCAGGAGGTCGTCGGGAATTTCCGGATGCGCAGCCAGCAGATTTGCGATCCGTCGCCTGTCCGGCAGTGAGGTTTTAGGCAGGAAGTTTGACGCCAACTCCAGAAAAATGCGTTTTTCTTCAACATCATGCCGAGTGCGTCCGGCAAACAGCTCACTTGCGGCCAGAAGGACACCACGATCATCGCCCTTTGCGGACGCGGATTTGTCCGGAGTAGCGGAATTCGGCAAAGGCTGACTGAAATGTTGGGTTTGGCGCATGACACCCGTCTACAAAATACGAAAGACCGGACCACCGGAGGAACTTGCTTCGTTCAAATTGCAGGAAAAGCGTTAGCATGCTGTTAACCCTGACAGCTTCTTAATGAAGAGCAGGAAGTAATGCGTCGCCCGTTTGACCGTTCCCCGCCGGTAATACGCCGTCAGGGGAGATCGGAACCGAAGGAGGAGACGATGGGCACCTTGTTGGACTTTACATCAGCTCAACGCCCCGCAGCACGTGTGGGCTATCGTTCCAATCAGCGCCGTATGGCAAGCCGAGAGACCTTTGGAGAAGTTATCCTCTTCCCAGGTGTCCGGTACGAGCGCCATGACCTTGATCTTGCCGCACGAATCGCGACCATCGGAAAAGCGGCCGGACCTGCTGGCTCCGACAAGGACTGACGGTCCAAGCCTCTCCAGCCGCGCAGGAGAAGTTTCTTTTTAGCGGCCTGGAGAAGCGCCCGATGGGCAAAGGCAAAGCGGAACAATCCGCCACCGCATCCCTCGCGGAGAGCGGTCGCAGATCAGGGCAGGGCGCCATTGCCGTCACTGCCGTGCTGATTGCCGTCAGCCTTGCTGCCTGTACGCGCCCGACAGGGGATTTTGATCGTGCCAGGCCTTCCGTCATTCATGACAGGGTGATGCCGGCGGCGGGCGACGAAGCAGCGCGCCTGCGCGGTGATCCGGTTTCCAAGTTCAACTATACGAACGACGAAAAGCTGATGCGCAACCGCGGCTGGACGCTGATCCGTCCGCCATGGACCAAGGACTGGATCGGTGGGACCATGGTTGAACTGTCGCGAACACGCGTTCTTCCGGAAGTTGAGGGGCGCGTGCCGCCTGATCTCTATCTGATCTATCTGCGCTCAGACAAATTCCAGTCTTCCGATGCCCGCTACGACAAGATTGCCGCTGACGCATCCGGCGATGCGGAGCTGGTGATGCCTTTCTGCGAAGTGGCTTTGCGTGTGAAGGCCGCTGACGATGAACGGCTGCGAGTTCTGCAGAACAAGCCGGTGAAGTCCGAGGAAACCTATGAGGGCGCGAAGGCGCGCGTCTGGGAAAACCGGGTGATGATCAAATGGGTCGGTCAGGCACTGCGGTATCGGATCATCGCCTACAAGAAGGCGCTCGACGGACTGGAGATCGAAACGCCGACCCGCGATCGCGTCTGGAAGGTCAATAACGCCATTCGGGAACTGGAAGGCCAGGTTCGCATTGCCGAAGCCGGTTGCGATCCGGACAAGCGTTATGGGGACGACAAGCCTGTTCGCAGGTCCCGGATCTATACCGGGTGGGGAACTGAACGCGCGCCGGTCGTGAAATAGCCCGCTTCCGAATTTCAGGCCTGAATTCTGACATTTTATTGAGTGCTATATTCTGCCCACGTCAGATCTACTGATGCGCGGATACATTTTCGGCTGTAAAGGCGGTACTGCTTTTCCACAGGCTGGAGGCGCGATCGTTCAAGGTCTGAAAAAACATCTTTGAGAAGACTTCTGGACGGGTTCTTTTGCAAGAAACCGATGAGATTTTATTTCGTAAGCTAAGCGTATTCAAAATTATTAAACGATACCGCTCAGCGTTATTTTTTTACGAAACCACAACAGCCAAAATCTCGTTTTACTTGATCTGCTTCACTTTTTGTCAAATTGACTTGCCTTTAGGGCATGCGCGCATAAGTTTTGTTTATTGCAATGCAAAAAAATGTGAACACTGAAAAAAGAGACGTGATCACAAGCTCTTAGCCTAATTTTGGTCGTTTTTCCGGCAAAAGGATGTCTTTGAAGGGGTTTTGTGGCTTGCCGTTCTTCAGGCGTCGAACTAAACCGTTTAGTTTACAGGGGAGTCACTCCCGGGAACCTGAAGGTGGTCGAATGAGTCCGAACATCACGCTTCTCGTCAAAGAAGCGCTCTCCCATCAACATGCAGGACGCATTGGAATCGCGCTCAGCATGTTTGAGGAGATACTGAAGCTCGACCCCAAAAATCCGCAGGCAAATTTTTCGCTGGGCATTGCTGCTTACCAGAACGGTGACGTGGGGCTTGCTATCGAGATGCTGCGGAAGGCAGAGCGAAAGGCTGGCAAGCACCCGCAGGTGCATCAGTTGCTCGGTCTGGCCCTCATGAACGCTGGCGATCTGGCCGGCGCGCTGAAATCGCTGAAAAAAGCCGTGGCCCTTGCGCCTAAAGCCGCTGATTTCCACGCCCATCTTGGTGACCTCTACACGCTCAAGCGTCAGCCGGTGCTGGCACGACAGAGCTTTCAGCGTGCATTGGCGATCGATCCGGAAAATGGTTATGCCCTTGTCGGCATGGGCCAGCTCGATATCACTGTCGGCCAGATCGACGAGGCTGTCGCCTGGTTCGAAAAAGCCATCGCATTGGGCAAGGAACTGCCCTCGGCCCTTCACTGCCTGGCGATGGCACGCATCTACAGGGAAGAACCGGCTGAACTTGCCAAGATCGATGACCTGTTGAAACAGGCAAGCGCACTGCCTGCGCCGGAGCACGCTCACCTGCATTGGGCGGCCGGCAAGATCCACTACGACCTGGGAGACACCGCGCGCGCTGCCCAGCATTACCGCTCCGCTCGCCGGTTGCGCTACCAGTCGTTCGATCAGCAAGCCCATGAAGAGCGCATCGCCTTCATGAAGGACGTGTTCAACGAGGCATTTTTCGCCGAACGGACGGAATTTGGGGATCCCTCGGAGCGGCCGGTTTTCATTTTCGGCATGCCGCGTTCAGGCACGACCCTGGCCGAGCAGATCGTGAGCCGGCACTCGCGCATCGCCAGCGGTGCGGAAATTCCGTATTTCCGCTTGCTGCAGCAGGACCTGGGTTTGCGGGGGGCGCCAAGTGCTGCCCTGGAAAACCGGTTGAAGAGCCTCGGGCCGCGTGAGTTCAAGCAGTTTGCACGGCAGTACCTTGCGGAACTGAGTTCAATCGATCGGCGGGCAGATCGTGTCACCGACAAGATGCCGCATAATTTCGAAGTGCTCTGGCTTATGAGCCTTCTGTTTCCGAAAGCGGCTTTCATCCATTGCGTTCGCTGTCCTGCGGACACATGCGTTTCGCTCCTGTCGCATTCGCTTTCGCCCGCGCACAACTACGCCATGACACAGAAGTCACTGGGCAGTTATTTCGTTGCCTATGACGGTCTGATGAAACATTGGGAAAAGGTTCTGCCGGTTCGCATCCACACGCTTTCCTACGAAGACCTGGTTCATAACCAGGAAAAGGAAAGCAAGGCGCTGCTGGCGTGCACAGGCATGGACTGGGAAGAGCAATGCCTGGAGTTCTATAACGGCGACAGTCCCGTGACGACGTTCTCCAATCTCCAGGTGCGGAAGCCGATGTTCAGATCATCGATCGGCCGGTGGAAGCGTCACAAGGATCTTCTGGGAGATCTGTTCGAGGCGCTCGGTCCGCTGTCACCGCTCAATGAGGCTGCACCGGTCGGCAACGGATCCAGCTACGGTCAGCAACAAACGCTTGCAACCAGTATGCCTGACAACGACATTTCTCACCTGCGGAACGCGGTTTCTCCGATATCGTGACCAGTTACGGCGTCGGGGCGTGACAGCGTCCCGGCCTGACCGTTTTTCACGATTTCTGGGTATCTTAGCGAATGGAGCCGCAGCTTGCGGCCCTGAGAGCGCGGTCGATGCTGTCCGCCCGGGTCGGGTGGGGCACATAGGCCCGCAGCAACGCAAAACCGCTTAGCGGCTCTTCCGTTTCAATGACGATGAGGTCTTCCAGGTTTTCCGGCGGGTTCTCCCGCAGGATCGACAGCTGTTCCGTGGTCAGCACCAGCATTGACAGGCGCTCGGCACCTGCGGTGCGGTTGTTGAGACTGTAGACGGCCTCTCCAGCCGCGTTGAACAGTCCTATGGACCAGAAGGGTACCGGAATGCTGGCATCGAAAAGAACCGGCCCGTCGGCGAGCTGAAACCGGCAGGCAGCGTGCTTCATGGCCGGATCGAGATCGGGCAGGGCTTCCTCGCCGGGGTGGACATCCGGCAGCAAATTGAACTGCCGGTCCGGTCCGTGGTTGCCGATGTTGTCATAGGCACTGTGCAGAACGTTCTGGGGGATGCTCAGCACCACCAGGATGTGAATGATGGCAGCAAGACACAGTGTGGCCAGCAGGCCAACCGACAGGGAAAAACGTGAAGAAAGGGTCATGGGCAGCCCAACCTGTCGATGGTGGGCATGCTGACGCCATCTAGGGCTGCACCGGTCGTGACCGGAGCGTCATAGACCCTGAGCACGAAGCGCAGACCGTCCGCGGCCCTTGCATCGCTTGCCAGGGGCAACCAGTTGCCGGAGTGGGGGCGGGTGGCGGCGACGATCTCGAAAGTGCCGTCCGCGTTTCGCAGCAAGGCGTCACTTGCAAGGTTCACCCGGCCGGACATCGTCTTGACCAGGTGGCCGTGGCCATCGACCGCGGTCATGGTCCAGAGCCGGGCAGACGGGGTCTGGCCTGCGATACGGTACTCACACGTCGGATCAAGCTGGTGGCCGTTGCTGTCTTCGCGCGCGACCAGAGCAAGCCCTTCGCCCGATGCCAGGGGAATGACGGCGCCTCTTGTGTAGATCGCCACGGAATAGGGATCGGCTTCGGAGGTGCCGGCTTTCGGATAGGCGTGCCACGGGCCGATGGTGACCGCGTTGAGCGGTTGTTCCCGCTCGATGATCAGATAGGCGGAGCTTATGCCGAGCAAGGAGGCCAGAACGACGACAAGCGTCACCGTGGCGAGCGTGCGAAAAGGATTTCCCCGATGCGAGCGGATGGCACGGGGAAGCCTTTCGTCATACCAGTCTGCCTCGCCATGTGCGGGCCGGAATCCTGTATCGCTCATTGCACCGCCGCGACATCGGTGTTGGCAGACCCTTGAGCAGGGGCGGCATCGGCGCTCTTTTGTTCAAGCAGCAGGCGCAGATCCTGACCGATCTGTAAGAGGAGATCCTGGGTGCGCCGTTTCAGGACCCGTGGCTGCGCAGTGTCGCTGGTGTCTGTAGCCAGCCTTGCCGGTGCGGTTCGGGCCAGTCGCGGCAGGCTTTCCGGATCGACACCGGGCATCCGGGCAAGCTCGATGCCATTGTGGGCAAAGGCGTTGTATTTCTGCCAGGCCATGGCAGGAAGGCTGCCACCGGTGACACGCCGCGTGGAGGTAAAATCGTCGTTGCCGAACCAGACGGCCGTGGCAAAGTTGCCGGTGTAGCCGACAAACCAGGCGTCGCGGTAAGCGTTCGTGGTTCCGGTCTTTCCGGCTGCGACCACGCCATCGATCTGCGCCCGGCGGGCTGTGCCGGCCTCAACCACATTGACCAGGATCTCGTTCATTTCCTGAACTTTCTCCTCCGGCAGGACACGAACTGCAGGCGGCTCGTCGCGTTCACGCCGGTAGAGAACCTTGCCGGCGCTGTTCTTGATCTCCAGAACCGCATAGGCCGCTGCCTTGGTTCCGCCATTGGCGAAAACGGAATAGGCCGACGCCATGTCGATGACGGAGACTTCAGATGAACCGATAGGCAGCGACACGGAGTTTTCCAGTTCGTGGGTCAGGCCCATGCGATACGCCGTATCGATGATTTTTTGCCGGCCGAAATCCAGGGAAAGGATCACCGGTATGGTGTTGATGGACTTGGTGAGCGCGGTTTTCAGCGTGACAGCGCCCCGGTAGCTTCTGGAATAGTTCTTGGGCGACCAGTTACCGATCCAGACCGGCCGGTCGGAGACCACGCTGTCCGAGGTATAGCCGTTCATGAAAGCCGTCATGTAGACGAAAGGCTTGAACGAGGATCCTGGCTGGCGCAGCGCGTTGACGGCGCGATTGAACTGGCTTTCGCCATAGGAACTGCCACCGACCATGGCAACGACGGCTCCGTCCGGGATCATCGAAACCATCGCCGCTTCGCGAGCGTCGCGCAAATTTCCGTTTTCCCGAAGCACGGTTTCCACGGCCAGATCCGCCTGGCGCTGCAGCGCCGGGTCCAGTGTGGTGCGTACGGTCACGATGCGGTCGCGGGCGAGTGCCGGATACCGGCGTGCAAGTTTCTTGACCTCTTCAAGCGCCCAGTCGAGGAAGTATTCCGGCAACTGTTCCTGAGACCTGTCGACAGCCAGGGCCGGATTACGGCGCGCGCCGATCACCTGGCCTTCAGTCAGGAAACTGGCTTGTACCATGTTGGACAGGACTTCGTTGGCACGCGCGCGGGCTGCAGGCAGGTTGATGTGTGGGGCGTATTTGGTCGGTGCCTTGTAGAGACCTGCCAGCATGGCACTTTCGGCAAGCGTCAGCTCACGCACATTCTTGTTGAAATAGAATTCGGAAGCAGCCGTCACCCCGAAGACGCCGCCGCCCATGTAGGCGCGGTCGAGATAGAGCTTCAGGATTTCCTGCTTGGAAAGGTTCGCTTCCAGCCACAGCGCCAGATAGGCTTCCTTGATCTTGCGGCTGAGACTGCGCTCGTTGGTCAGGAAGAGGTTTTTGGCCAGCTGTTGGGTGAGCGTCGAACCGCCCTGGACAACACCGCCTGCGCGTGCGTTCTCGACCATGGCCCGGAAGGTGCCGAAAAAATCAATCCCGAAGTGGCTGAAGAAACGGCGATCTTCGGTGGCGAGCGTTGCCTTTATCAGGGAGTCTGGAATTTCCTCAAGCGGTACGCTGTCGTTGAGAACGATGCCGCGCCGGCCGATTTCCTTGCCGAAGCGATCCAGGAAGGTCACCGCGAAATCGTCCGTGGTCTTCCAGTCGGCATAGCGCGTTGCCTCGAAGGCAGGCTGGGCGAAGGCCAGCACCACGATGAAACCGGCAAGACCGTAAGTCAGACCGTCAGACGAAAGCTCGGCTAGAACGCGCCAGATTCCCTTGGCCCGGAACCGCCGCAAGAAGGCGTCATAGCCTTCGAATATCCGGCGGATAGCTGTTCCGCTCTTCCACAGGGCCGTGTCGATAAGGGCATCGATCGCCAGGAAAAAGCGGCGAATACGATTGCGCTTTTTCGGCGGCTTCTGCGCCGGCGGATTGCCGGTTTCGACATCATCTGATTGCGGTTTGTCCGTCACGCGAACAAGGTCTCCGGATCAAAAAGGATCGGCCCAAGCTAGCCGTTTTTCGAGGTCGTGCAAACTGGTTGCCAACGTGCCCCTTTCATTGGAACAGTTTACCTAAAGTTCTTGCAATTTCATTGAGGAAAAACAGCCCGTTTTTTCGCCCGGGTTGCCCGACAGGCTGTAGCATGATAGGCGCCGATTGTTCCGGCCCAAGAAAGGCGCACAAGACTTCATGATTGTGGACGATACCTCACGCGAGCTTCCGTTCTGGAAAACCCGCACACTGGAAGACATGACGCAGTCCCAGTGGGAATCGCTTTGCGACGGCTGCGCACGCTGCTGTCTCAACAAGCTTGAGGACTGGGACACTGGCGAAATCGTCTGGACGGATGTTGCCTGCACGTTGCTTGATGGCACCAGCTGCCGCTGCAAGGATTACGACAACAGGGCAACCATCGTGCCGGACTGCATTCAGCTCACACCGGGTGAGGTGAGGACACTGACCTGGCTGCCGCCAACCTGTGCTTATCGGCTGGTGCGGGAAGGCAAGGATCTCTACTGGTGGCATCCATTGGTGTCGGGAGATCCTGAAACGGTCCATCAGGCGGGCATTTCCGTTCGCGGGCGGACGATCCCCGAAGACGGCATGGCTCTGGAAGACTACGAGAACCACGTCGTGTTCTGGCCGGGGGAAATGCCGGAAGACCGGAAGAGTTGAGCTAACCCTGCCGATCAAGATGCAGAAACACTATTCGAGCCCGCTTTGATCACTCTCATTGTCTGATCAGGAAAGCCTCGACATGGCGGCGGAGCCGGTGTTCCAGTTCCGCCCGGTCAGTCAGCTGATGGCTTTTGACCAGGATGGCTCCATGGATCATGAAGGCAATCAGGCCATCGACCATTTCCTTGGGTGACCGATCCTGCCTCAGGTCTGGCTTCAGGCTGGCCCCCTGCTGCCAGAACGTCAGGAAATGCTCCAGTTCCGCATCGAGGGCGTCCAGTGTTTCGACAAATTCAGCAGCGCAATTGGGTTTGGTTACACCGATATTGTCCAGGAACAGCCGCAGGATTGTCGGGCTGTCGGTGATGACGTCGATCAGGGCCATCATGCGCCGGGTCAGCAGTCCGACAGGGTCGGACAATTGGTCGGGTTCAGCTGCTTCGTCAGACGTCGCCGCACGCAGGGCATTCAGCCGGTCCAGCAGCACGTAGGACAATAGGCCGTCCATATCGCCGAAATGCGAGAACACGGTCCCCTTTGCGACACCTGCCTCCTGAGCAACCGCTTCCGCGGTAACCAGGTCCAATCCGTGTTTTTGACTGAGATCGCGTGCGGCAGCCAGTACCCGTGCCCTTGTGGCAATGCTCCGCTGTTGTGGTTTGCGTGTCATGATTTTCCGTTAAAATGACCGTGGTCAAAAAATATCTTGACGGATGTGATGCAGAATGTCAAAAAATGACCACGGTCAATTTTGGCGTTTGACGCCTGCAAGCTCACAAGGTTGGACATGACAAGAGTACTGGTATTGGAAGGACACCCAGCCAAGGACACGTTTTGCGGCGCCCTCGCGGCGGAATATGCAAATCATGCGCAAAAGGGTGGAAACGAAGTGCGGGTCAGGCATCTGGCCGACCTGGACTTCGACGCGGATTTCGGAGTGTCATCCTTCAAGGATGCGAAGCCTCTGGAGCCTGACCTCGAAGCACTGTGGCAGGATATCCTGTGGTGTGAACATTTCGTGCTCACGCACCCATTGTGGTGGGGCGGTCTGCCGGGCAGGTTGAAGGGGTTGTTCGACCGGATCCTGCTGCCGGGCATGTCCTTTCAATACGTGAAAGGCAAACCTCTGCCTGAGAAACTGCTCAAGGGCCGTACCGCGCAGGTTCTGGTGACTTCCGACACACCGGGCTGGTACTTCACCTGGATATACGGTGCCGGTGCCAAAAAGCAGACCGAGAAGCAGATCCTCGATTTCTGCGGTCTCAAGCCCAAAGGCTACCATATGTTCTCGCCGATCCGCGGCTCGAGCGACGAGGCAAAGCGGAAGATGCTGGCGCGGGCCGCTGCCCTTGGTCGCAAGGTTGCCTGAAGCGTTTTGCATCGGTCATGGTGGACGTTCAAACGGCCTTCGTTGAACGTCCTCATGTGGCCCGCGAAAGATCCTAGTTTCCGGCTGCCGCCTTCTCGGCGGCTTCCGTTTGCCGACGCTGCTGTTCGTTGAAGAACACGACGTAATACTGGTAGATGTTGCCGACGTAATCGACAGGTTCCCGGCCGATTTCGGAAGCCACGATCCATTCGACGTTGTCAAACCACTTGTCCGGGTCAAAGCCCTGTTGCTTGGCTTTCTCGCGCAGCTTGGCAAACCGGCTGGGGCCGGCGTTGTAGGCCGCAAGCGCAAAGAAGGTCTGGTTGGCATCCCGTGTCTGAAGACCGGCAAAATACTGGTTGGCAAGGTACCGAAGATATTTGACGCCTGCCTGAACGTTCTTGTCCGGATCTGCATCAATTCCGCTGATGTTGATCGGGTCGCCCTTGGCCGTAGCCGGCTTGATCTGCATCAGTCCAACGGCGCCAGCGCGGCTGTGGGCTTTCTGGTCGAAACGCGATTCCTGAAAGCTTTGCGCGGCGATCAACAGCCAGTCGATTTCATACTCGTCGCCGTACTTTTGAAAAATGGTTTGGAGACTGGCGAGGTCGTTCTTGTAGTCCGCGCTGCGCATGTCCCGGAGGTAGTCGGCCTCTTTCAGATATCGCTTGAGGATGATGTTGCCGAGCAGGGTGCCTTTTGTCACGGTGGCGGCGAAGGCATCGACTTCCTTCAGGAGCTCCGGCGCATTGTTGCGAACGGCTATAGCAATCTCTCCATCCGTGCGCACGGCTGCCGAGGGATGCATCTTCAGGCCGTCCAGAACTTCCAGCCAGAGCTCGGCCTTGTGCTGGTCCACGATCACCATGGAAATGGCGCCGGCTGACACCATTTCCAGAAGATCTTCGTCTTCCATGTGCTCGTCAGCGGTCACAATGTCGACCGGCTTGGCGCCCTTTTGGACGAGCGTATCGTTAAGTGCCTTGAGGCTCTGATAATAGGAAGATGAAGCGCGGACGTGAACGGTCTGACCTGACAGGGCTTCAGGTGAGGGAAGGTCGGCAACCCCTGCGGCGGTGACCGGTACTTCGTGCACATCTTTCAGCAAAGGGGACGAAAAGGCGACCAGGCCTTCCCGTTCGCGGGTAATGGTCAGATTGCCGATCGCGATGTCGCCCTTGCCCGCGGCAAGATCTGAAAACAAGTGATCTCTTGGGGTCGGAACAAGTACGAGCTTTGCATCCTTCGCCTTCTTCTCGTGGATCTTGTCCAGGTATTTGTCGAACTCGGTCATGAGATCAACCGAACTGCCGCGCTGAACGCCCTTGTCGATGAAGTAACCGGTCTTTGAAAACGGGATCAGGACCCGAATGTAGCCACGCTTGAGCAAGGCGTCGAAGTCGCCGTCGAACGGTTCAAGCAGTTTGTTCTCAAGCGTTTCGGCAAGGCCCGTGCCCATCGCGCTTGCCAAGGTTGACTGGCTTGCAAGGCCCGCTACCACAAGAGCCATTGAAAACATCAGGTTCAGGAGATGTGGCAGGAAGTGCCGGATCGGTATCATGAAGCCCCCACGGACAATTTCATCCGCAGAGTAAAGGCTTGAAATCACTCCCGATCAAGCGCCAAGTCGTACCTGAGCCTTGGAAGCTTTACCTTTTAAATGTCAGCGAAACCGTACCGACCGTAATCCCGGCCTTCATGACCTTGGCGGTGTTCCTGACCGTGTTTCTGTCGACCTGTGTCAGCGTGTCGTCAAAACGAAGCAGCAATGGCCCGTTCTCAGTCTCCAGGCTCGCGACGTAGGAGAAACGAAGGTCTCCATTTTCATCTGTACGAACGTTTGCCGGACCCAGTACGTCGGCTCTCTGGCCGATGTATCGGGCTTCGGCAACCTTCTGGAAGAACCAGATCTTGGTATCACGTTCACCGTCTTCGTAGACGAAGTCCTCGCGAAGCCGGAGCGTAAAGGTCTTGCTGTTCCAGGTTCCTGTCAACGTGACGGTGAATGGTCGGTAGACACCGGCGATCTTGCTTTCAAAAACGCCCTTGCCCACCGTTTTTCCGCGGAAGAATTCTTCCAGCACCAGGGATTTGGCGTCGGCCGGAACAGAAGCAGCGACACCTGTGGCGAACATGGCGAGAAGCAGAAAACGGTGAACGCGGGTCATGATGGGCAGAACCTCCTTCAGGAAAATCTGCCCAGTTTACGCATGTCGGCGCGCGTCGGATCTGGTGACTAGCTTCCGAACCGCTCTCGCCACGTTGGGACCGGATCGTCGGTTGCCGGGGACGCGTTATAGACGCCGCGGGCGATGGCACGTGCCAGGCACGAAGCGGCTGCCGCACCGAGCTGAACCATGTCTTCCAGTCCGTTTTCCATTCGGCGTTGGCCCGTGGAGAGGGCGAAGACGAGATCGCCATCAAGCGGTGTGTGGGCGGGCCAGAGAGCTCGCGCCAAACCGTCGTGCGCCATGACCGCGAGGCGTTTCGCTTCGCCCTTGGTCAGGATGGCATCGGTCGCAACAGCTGCGATCGTGGTGTTGGCACCGGCCTTGAGGCCGTCAAGTTTGGTGCGGACCGTGATGCTGTCCGGCGGCAGCGGATGCGCCATTCCCAGGCCACCGAACTCATCACCGATTTCAAACGGCGCCGCCCAGAAGTGCGCGCTGTCCCCCACGGTTGCTCGCCCAAGCGCGTTCACCGCGACAATGGCGCCGACCGTGATGCCGTTTTCCAGTACATGGGAGGCAGACCCGAGGCCGCCTTTCAGATTTGCGGTGGTGGCTCCGGTGCCGGCACCGATGGAACCAAGGGAAAAATCATGGCCGATTGCATCAAGTGCAGACCGGCCGAGATCCCGGTAAGGCGCTGCCTGTCCCCAGCTCTTGTCACCGCCGTTCAGGAGGTCGAACAGGATGGCGGTGGGAACGATCGGAACGCGGACCGGGCCGACCTGGAACCCGTAACCCAGTTCGGCAAGGCGTCCCTGGACACCTGCACCGGCATCCAGACCGAAGGCGGATCCACCGGCCAGCACGATGGCGTCGATCTTCTCGACGGTCTGCTCCGGCTCCAAGAGCGCGATTTCACGGGTGCCAGGTGCACCGCCGTGAATGGCCACCGAGGTGACCGCGGGTTCGTCCGGTACGAGCACGGTCGCACCGGATTTCAGTTCAAGATCGGAAGCATTGCCGACCTTGAGGCCCGGGACATCGGTGATCAGGTTGCGTAAACCGGCCATGGGCAGACGGTCCTCGATTGAAGGTGGACGATAAGGAGTGTGATCGGCTGCGTGTCAGGTGTCGAGGCTTTTGTAGCCGCGGCGGACATAGAGAAGGGATTTGCCGGGATCGGTCATCCGAAGGTCGGTTACGGTGCCGACGATGATCGAATGCGTACCCATTTCGGTGACTGAATAGACTTCGCAATCGACGCTGAGACGCGCGCTGTCGAGGGCGGGGCAGCCAGTGGCCAGACTTGTCCAGTCGCCTTTCTCGAACCGTTGCGGCATGTCCAGCTTGTCTCGCCCGGCAAAGGTGTCGGAAATTTCCTCGTGATCGTCGCTGAGCGTGTTGAGGCAGAAGCAGCGGTTTTCGAGAACTGCGCCATGAATGCGTGTTTTCCTGTTCAGGCAGATCAGAATGCTGGCGGGCTCGTCGCTGACCGAACAGGCAGCCGAAACGGTTGCCCCCATTCGGCCGCCGGGGCCGTCAGTGGTCACCACGTGGACGGCTGCAGCAATCCGGCTCATGGCTTCCCGAAAAATGGCGGTCTCCAGAGGAAGCCTGTCCTGGTCTTCGGATTCTGAAGAGGTTGGGGACATCAAGTCGGCTCCTGGGCGGCTCAGCGGGAATCATTCGTCTGTCGGACGCGGACGGGAGTTTAGGCGGCCACGGAAAGGATGCCTAGACCATGCTGTGCTCGACACGAGGCAGACGGGTTTTTCTGATATTTCAAGGTCAACACCTTATGAACGCGCGTCGGAAGGTCTCGTAAACCCATCCAACCGAAGTCTTGGGCCGGAAAGCTCATGAATTCATATGGGGCAGGTGTTCCGCATTTGCCACCTACGCCACAAGTGCGGATTGAGCTGCGGACCGGGCCGCGCTAGGGGTAGGGGGCGATCACCGGATCTTGGGGAGACGAATGACCTTTCAGCAGTTTCTGGCCAGTGCTGGCCTCCTGGCTTACAGCGTCGTTGCGACACCTGCTGTCGCCGACATCCGGATCGCTGTTGCCGGGCCGATGAAAGGGCAGTTTGCTGCTTTCGGTGAAGAAATGCGTATCGGCGCTGAAAGGGCGGTTGCCGATCTCAATGCGGCCGGCGGGGTCAATGGCGAGACACTGGTGCTGGAAACCGTCGACGATGGTTGTGATGCGGACCAGGCTGTGGCCGTGGCCAACCAGTTGATCGGCAGAGACGTTGTCTTTGTTGCCGGCCATCTTTGTTTCAGCAGCTCTATTGCCGCCGCTGAAGTCTATGCCGGTGCGGGGATCGTTCAGATGTCACCGGCAACGACCTTGCCGAAATTCACCGATGAGCGGCAAGGCGAAGGCATTTTTCGTCTCGCCCCGAGGGATGACCGGCAGGCGGACGTGGCCGGCAAGTTGCTGGTGAATGAATTCGGCGACAAACGAATTGCAATTCTGCATGACAAGACAGCCTACGGCAAAGGTCTTGCCGACGCGGTCAAGGCGGTCGTGAACGAGCTGGGAACCAGCGAGAGCATGGCGCTGGGGTTTGACGCAGGCGGTGACGATTTCCGCAGCCTCGTATCGCAACTGAAGCTTCAGGCTGTCGATGTTGTTTACCTGGGCGGTTATCACCCGGAAGCGGGGCTGATAAAGCTGGAGATGGACCGTCAGCGGTTGGGCGCGGTGCTGGTGGCCGGTGATGCACTGATGACGGAAGACTATTGGTCCGTAACAGGTGAGGCGGGGAATGGAACCTTGCTGACCTATCCGGAGATTCCCCGGGATCGCCCCGAAGCGCAGGAACTGGTTGCTGATCTGGAAGCGGCGGGAGGTTCCGCGGATCGCTTCACATTGACGACCTATGCCGCAATTCAGGCCTGGGCACAGGCTGTCGAGGTCGCTGGTGGTACGGCGTTGCAAGGCGTGGCGACTGCTCTTCAGGAAGGAACCTTCGACACGGTGCTCGGAGATGTTACCTTCGACGGCAACGGTGACAGCAATCTGCCGGACTACATAGTCTATGAGTGGCGCAATGGTGTGCCAGAAGCCCGCTAGATCTGCCCCATAATGCAAGAGCACGCGGCCCTTGCAGGCACGCGTGCTTCTCAGGAATACAAGGCAAATGGTGTAGGTCAGCTACGTTTTCCGGTGCCTCTGATCTCGAGATTGACCTTGTCGGCGTAGATTGGCAAACCGGCATCCATGCCGTAGAGGCTGCGGAAAAACCCGCCTGACACTTCGAACCCGACCTGACCGTTGGCCTTGCTGTCGGTAATCTTCACCGAAAGCTTGGTGCGTTTCTGCTTACCGCGAAGGTTCAAGACACCCTCGACTTCTGCCGTGTTCTGGCCGGTAATATGAACCCGGGTGCTCTGGAATGTGGCCACCGGGTGGTTGGCGACATCAAACATGGCCGAACTCTTCAGAAAACCTGTAACCTTGTCGTTGTTCGTGTGAACACTTCTCAGGTCGACCTTCACGACCACCTGGCTCTTCTCCGGGCGGTTTTGGTCCAGTGTCATCTTGCCGGATACGGTCTTGAATTCACCCGTGACAGGGCCGCGTCCGAGGACCCGGACAGAAAAGCCGGTCGCCAGTTGAGCCGGTGACAGCAGGTAGGTGCCAGTCAGGGATCCGGCGAATGAAGGCAAAGGTGCCGCGGCGAGTGCGACAAGACAGGCGAAGGTTGCGACGGTTTTTCGAAAGGGGCGTTTGAAGCCGCGTGTCGTGGCAGATGTTTGGGTCATTCGACAGGTCCTTGAACAAGATCAACGATGCAACTGGTGCGGCCATGTTCCGCAAGTTTTAAACTCAGGCTCTCTCTTCGAGCCATGGACGCACTATCTCATGAGGCTCCGTCAGACGCGGTGACGCCTGTCACAGGCAAAGATGCGATTGTTCGACCGGTATTCGCTCACCCCCAGATACCAGTTGGCTGGCCGTATTGTCTCTTCACGTTGGAGTGCTGATTAACCTTTTGGTAAGAAAATAGGCCTGTCCCGGTTCTTTCAAGGGAAGGGGCAAGGTAATCTCGGCGCAACTGCATGGAGTTTGTAATGTGTCTGGTCTCCTTGTTCCGCGTTTTCATTCCTTTGATGATGCTTGTTGCAATCAGTGTTCCGCCAAAGTCTGCCGATGCCGCCGAAGTGGTGGGCTTCTCGGATGCCCGCTTTCGCGCCGGAACAATCGTGATAAAGAATTCCGAAAAGCGGCTTTATCTTGTGCTCGGCGCCAACAGGGCGATCCGCTACAAGGTTGCAGTCGGCAAACGGCAAAAATCCTGGACCGGACAGGCATTCATAACGGCTAAATACGTGAAGCCCGACTGGGCTCCGTCGGACGAAGTCCGTCGAGACTTTCCGCATTTGCCGACGGTCATTCGCGGTGGCGCGCCCAACAACCCGATGGGCGTTGCCGCCATGACGCTGTCCAACGGAAACTACGCCATTCACGGCACCAACCGGCCGGGCTCCATCGGGCGCGCGGTTTCGTATGGCTGCATCCGGATGGCCAATCACGACATCGAGGACCTGTTTCAAAGGGTAACGGTTCGCACGCCTGTGGTGGCATTGCCGTGAACCAGCCAGGTGCATTCGCTGGCTAGCCGGTAACTGGCGAGGAGATCAGTCTTACCTGTCCCGCTTGCCATTGCGTCCGGATGACGGTGCCGACCAGGCATTTTCCGGGGGTTTCTTCCGGTCCAGATAGGTTCCCAGCATCAGGACGACACCCAGCAGCAGGCAGCTTGTTCCCGCGAAGAACAGTTCGAACGGGGCCTGCTCGGAGGGGGAAATCTGCATTTTATGAAGCACGACCGTGCCGATGATCATGGGCAGCAGGTAAAGAGCAAGCGCGGTGAACTGACGGTAGAAATTTGATCTGCCTGGTTGCATCACGCTCTGGAAAGGAGCCTGATTGCGCATCTGGACCAGGAGGTCTACCGACACCAGCCACATGCCGAATTGCGTGATCATCGACAGTTCGTTCCCCCACAGAAAGAACGCATAGACAGTTTCCGCAAAGCCGAAGGACAATACGGCCAGGCACACAGACACCAGGAGCAGCCTGACGACAGTATGCCGTTCCTGGGAAAGCTCGAAACTGAAGCAGCAAAACAGGAAGAGAGCCGTTTCAATCGAGAACCGGCCGTACATATTGATCGATTCCAGTGAATGGGACAGCCAACTGTCGGCAAATAGAGTGATCTGATCCGGAAACAGGGCCTCGGCAATACGAAGGCCCGAGAGCAGGATCATCAGGCAGCACAGGGTACCCCTGAGCCAGACCGAGCGCGCCCATTGCAGGCGAAAGAAGATAGCTCCGGCCAGAATGAGAAAACCAAGTGCCGTGATTGGATGAGTAGACGGCTTTGGGCCGGAAAAGGGATCGCCGGAAGAAAGATAGACGTTGTGTCCCAGACCAAACAGGATGACGAGCAGAAGCGAACAGCCAATCACTTGATGGTACACTGTTTTGTCGAGATCCTGATTATTGTTCCTGGTCATAACGCGGCAGCAAATTCAAGAAGTAACGTCTGTTTTACACCACAAAAGTGTAGCGCAGTTTAATCGCGTTTTCGAGGTCAAGTTCATGCGGCAGCGCACACCCTGCCGCAGAGGCAGCATGTCGCATTTAGTTTCATGAAATTGAATATATGGTGGGTCCGAGGCCTGCAAACGACCTCTCAAATGACCCTGTCAACTTCTAGTGCCCCAACACGAAGCTGGCAGGGTCTATTTGTTCATGCCGTCATTTTGAAGCAGAAAATCACCTGCTTCCAGCCTGCATGAAACCAGGCCAGTCAGGCACCGTCTTCCAGACTTTTGAGTGTCAATTGGACACGTCTGCGCAATGGGCTACCAAACTTACGATTTCAGCCAACGCTTCGGATTGGCACTGCTGTCGCGACCGCCTGAACCCGACAACGCAGCGACAAGATCGGCAACCGCGTCGAGTGAATGAACCGCTCGGAATTCGTCCACATTCGGCAGCATGGCGCGGATACCCTTTGCCTTTGCTTCGAAGCCTTCGAAGCGCAGCAGGGGATTAAGCCAGATTAGTCGACGGCAAGAGCGGTGCAGCCGGTCCATTTCCCGCTCAAGATCCTCGTCCGTATCGCGCTCCAAGCCGTCGGTGATCAGCAGTACGGTCGGCTGTCCCGACAGGACGCGGCGAGACCAATGCCGGTTGAAATCATGCAGTGCAGAGGCGATGCGGGTGCCTCCCGACCAGTCCTCGACACCTGACGAGCAAGCTTCCAGGGCCTCGTCAGGATCCTTCATGCGCAATTGTCTCGTGACGTTCGTCAAACGCGTGCCAAACAGGAATGTGTGTACATCCCGCCGTTCCACGGTCAGACCATGCAGGAAATGCAGCAAAAGCCTGGAGTACTGGCTCATGCTTCCGGAGATATCGCAAAGGGCGACAAGCGGCGGCCGTTTTTCCGCCGGCTTGCGGAACTTCAGGTCAATTATGTCACCACCGGCCCGCATGGAGGCGCGCAAGGTTCGGCGTGGATCGACTTTTCCTCTGGACGCCGGCTTGAGGCGACGAAGCCTGATCTTGTCCAAAGGCATTGTCATGGCCCTGAGCGCCAGCTTGGCTTCGGTAATTTCATCCGACGTCATCTGGGCGAAGTCCTTGGTCTGCAGCAATTCCTTGCCGGAGACAGTGAACTTTGCATCGATTTCGATCTGGGGAACGGTTTCCTCTGCGACCCGCTCTTGCGCTGCCTGAAACGCCTGCGAGACCCGTGTCTGGCCGGCCTTCGGTTTTTCAGGCTCACCTCTGGGCGGGGCGACCGGCGACAGGATCGCCAGCATCTTCTCGATCAATCCACGGCTTTGCCAGTAGATCCGGAAAGCCTCGTCGAACAGCACCTTCTGTTCACGTTTGCGCACGAAGACCGCATGCAGTGTCCAGTAGAGGTCCTCACGGCTTTCGATGCCGGAGACTTCCACGGCCGCAACCGCATCCACCACGGAGGCGGGGCCGACGGGAACGCCCGCCTTGCGCAGCGTTCGCGCGAAATAGACGATGTTGTCCGTGATCCGCGATCGCAACTCAGGAGAGGGTGTCATTGCAGCCTCCCGGATGAGTGCGATGGGCCCCTTGTGGTCTTGTCACCTGCTCAAACCGCCGGCATGGATTGCTGGTGCGGAGCGTCTTTGCGGATGTCGTCGATCATCTGGCGCACTTTGGAGCCGCGGACGCGTTCGATGTCGTCCTGGTATTTCAACAGAACGCCAAGCGTGTCGGATGCCATGTCCGGATCGAGCGCCATTTCGTTGAGTTCGGAAAGAGCTGTCGCCCAGTCCAGCGTTTCGGCGACACCGGGTTGCTTGAAAAGATCCTCGTCGGCACGCAGCTTCTGCACGAAGGCAACCACTTCGCTTGCAAGGCGCTGGGCGGCACCGGGAACCTTGCGGCGGACAATCTCCAGTTCGCGCTCGGCATCGGGATAGTCGACCCAGTGGTAGAGACAGCGGCGTTTCAGGGCATCGTGAATTTCACGCGTGCGGTTGGTGGTGATGATGACGATGGGCGGCTCTGCTGCCTTCACGGTGCCGAGCTCGGGAATCGTCACCTGGTTATCGGCCAGAACTTCCAGAAGAAAGGCTTCGAACGCTTCATCCGCCCGGTCGAGTTCGTCGATCAAAAACACCGGCGCGCCTGCCAGCGAAGGTTCGAGAGCCTGCAGCACGGGGCGCTTGATCAGGAAGCGTTCGTCGAAAATCGATTTGGAAAGCTCGGAGTGGTCAGTATCGCCGGCTGCTTCCGCGACACGGATTTCGACCATCTGAGCGGGGTAGTTCCACTCATAGACAGCGGAGGCGACGTCGAGGCCTTCATAGCATTGCAGGCGGATCAGGTCTCTTCCGAGAGTCGACGACAGGACCTTGGCAATTTCCGTCTTGCCGACACCGGCTTCGCCTTCCAGAAACAGGGGGCGTTTCATCTTCAGGGCCAGATGCAGAACGGTGGCAAGCGACCGGTCGGCCACGTAGCCCGCCTGATCCATCAGGGCGAGAGTGTCGTCAATGGAAGCCGGCAGCTGGTTCATGTTTCCTCCGGTGAACGGGTGGTGATCCCGGTTATATAGAGATACTGGCGTCGAGAACATTGGTGTTGAAGGCACATTTTTCGTGGCCACCGTGTTCCCCCTAATGGGTTTCTGTTTTCGAACCTTCTATAAAAGCGAAACTGATTCAAGGGAGGGAAGTAGAGTGTCGCGCAGCAAACCGTTTTTTGGTGTCGCCGTCATCCTGTTTGCAGCATCGTCCGCCCTGGCTTCTGACGGAGCTTATCCGACGGATCCGGTGAGCGTTGCGACCGGCCGGGAGCTGGCGGAAATCCATTGTGCTACCTGCCATGCAGTCGGCCGGGACGACCAGAGTGCACAGGCCGGTGCGCCCGCCTTTCGTGATCTTTCCAGCCGGTATCCGCTGGAAAGCCTGGAAGAACCATTGGCGGAAGGCATCGTGACGGCACATGACAACATGCCGGAATTCGCGCTGGAGCCGGATGACATCGACGCCTTTCTGGGGTATCTGACCACCATCCAAGTGAAATGATGCTTTTTGCAGCCCGTGGCTCCTGTTGTTAGCAGTGCCTGTCGAGTGCTGCTAAATTGCTGTTTTTAAACAGTAAATATCCAAAAGTCGGGTTTGGTTAACCAGATTTCCGTGACAATCTTTCTTTGCACAGAAGAAAGGATTGGCATGAAAACCAGCTCTGACTTTGAAAAACGCCTTCTCGGCTATGGACTGATGACGGCGGAAATCCTCTACCGTCTGCCTGATCATCCGAAGTTGCTGCAGAGTTTCCTGTGGCAAACGGAAGACCTGGCGCCGAAATTTCCCGAATTGACCAGGTTTCTCGTGTTCTGGGAACGGGAGATAGAAGGTCGCATCCATTCCGTTCGCGTCGCGCATCAGACTCTGATCTCGCCGGTTGATTTCCGCTACGCGGACGGAGAAATCGTGGTGCACTGAGATGAGCGGGACAGGAATCAGCGCGCGCTGAGGCCAAGTCCTTCGCCATCACGCATGACGGCTTTTGACTGAGGGGTGAAATCGGATCCGTCCCCCTCATGCAATACGAACCCCGGCATCAGCCGCAAGGGGGCCTTGCTGGCGCGAACGGCGCGCAGCAGAACACGTGTTGCTGCCGCTTCCTGCCTTGGACGAAGCGGAATGACTTCGATTGCGCCGAACCGGCCCTTGAGAACGCTCAACAGTTCCTGCAGACCGTCTGCCCGAAAGATGACGGTCAGGCTGCCGCCTTCCTTGACAATATCCGTTGCGGTTTTCGCCCATGGCTCCAGTCCCCGGTCATCGAGCATATGCGCGCCGGCACGAGCACTGTTGGGCGATGCCCGGAAGCGGTCCGCCTCATAGTAGGGCGGGTTCATGATGGCATGGTCCGCCATTGCGGGGGTGAGACCGGCTGCGTGGCGCGCACTTCCCTTGGCCGTAATATCAGCTTCCAGAAGGGAGACACGGCTGGAAAACGCGCCATTGGCGGGGTCTTCAAGGCCGCGACGGGCGAGTGCGAGCACGGTCTCGTCTATATCAACCAGCGTTACCTGAATTTCCGGCAAGCGCGCCGCGGCACAAAACCCGGCGGTGCCGACACCCGCGCCAAGGTCGATGACATGTCCCCGGGTACCATCCGGCAGGGCCGCGGCCAGATAGACCGCGTCAAGGCCCGCCCTGTGCCGGCCACGCTTGGGCTGATGCACATAGACCTTGCCGCCCAGAAAGGCGTCATGGGTCGTTCCCTGAGATGTGCATTCGGTGCTGTCCGTCGGCGAAGTCATGTCAGGCCCGGCCGCTTTCCGGACGCAGTTCATGTTCCAGACCGGCGTCTCGCGCCAGCTTGCGCGCCATCTGGATCTGGTCTGAATCGACAAGAATGCGGCGCGGGATCATGGCCAGCGAACCTTCCAGAATGCTCATATTGCCGTCTGCGACAAAATGTTTGATGCCGGCATCTTCAAGAATCGATTCCAGAAAGGAAATCAGGACGGGATCGTTTGTTCTGACTAGTTCTTCCATAAGATTCCCGGCGTTAGCGGTCCATGTCCTGCGGTCGAACAGAAAGCCTCATCCGACCCGTTTACAGCAAAACCAGCTGATTGCGGCATTTCAACAGTTTGTCAATGGATTGGCGGCTTGCCCCGAAGGCGTTCGCAACATATTGTCCGCACAAATATTCAGGGAGTGCCATTAGTGGCCGTTGTTGCAACTTATACAGACGATCAGCCGCGCCGTCCGAGCATTCAGTCGCTCGTTGATCTGGTGTCCGGCGGCATGGGCGAGGTCAACGATCTGATCCTGTCGAAGGCAGGATCGAATGTTGAATTGATCCCGGAAATCGCCAAACACCTGATTTCCTCAGGCGGCAAGCGGCTCCGGCCGATGCTGACGCTGGCCTGTGCCGAGATGTTCGGCTACCAGGGCGATGGTCATGTCACGCTGGCGGCCAGCGTGGAGTTCATGCATACCGCCACGCTGTTGCATGACGATGTCGTGGACGAAAGCGACATGCGTCGGGGCAAGCTTGCAGCGCGCAAGCTCTGGGGGAACCAGGCAAGTGTTCTTGTCGGCGACTATCTGCTCGGACAGGCCTTCAAGATGATGGTCGATGTCGGTTCGCTGGAAGCGCTGCGCATCCTTTCCACGGCATCCGCAGTCATTGCCGAAGGCGAAGTGCTGCAGCTTGGCGCTGCAAAGAACATCGCCACGACCGAAGCAGACTATCTGCGGGTGATCGAGGCTAAGACCGCCGCTCTGTTTGCCGCTGCTGCCGAAGTCGGCCCCGTGATTGCCGGGCAGTCAGTCGAAATGAAGCGGGCCGCGCGGACCTACGGCATGGAACTCGGCTATGCGTTCCAGCTAGTTGACGACGCGCTCGACTATGGTGGCTCTTCCGCAGATCTCGGCAAGGATGTCGGCGATGATTTCCGCGAAGGCAAGATCACGCTGCCGGTGGTGTTGGCAGTTGCCCGTGGCACTGATGCAGACCGCGACTTCTGGCGACGTTGTCTGGAAGGCGAGGAAATCCAGGATGGTGATCTGGAACAGGCCATCGAGCTTTTGAAGAAATACGACGCCTTGTCTGAAACGGTCGAGCGGGCGAAGGACTACGGCAACAAGGCTCTTGCTGCCCTGGACACGTTGCCGTCCGGTGCGCACAGCGATGCGCTTGGTGATGCTGTTGCGTTCTGCATCTCGCGTGTGAGCTAACGCTTACAAGTATTTGTTTTTCTGATAAAATTGAAATGCCGCCATTTTTGAAATGGCGGCTTTTTCTTTGTTCTTTAAAAGCCGACTCTGCGTTTTGTCAGGAGAGCGGCCCGGAGGCGATCCACCAGTCGGGATGGCTGCTGCGCAATGCACGTTCGACGTCCATGGCGGCATTCAACTCACACAGGCCGAAGCAGGTCGCACCGGAGCCGGACATCCTTGCAAGGTCGATGCGGGTATCGGCTTCCAGCTCGGAAAGAACCTGACCGATTTCAGGACACAGAGCCTTGGCCGGGTCCTGCAGATCGTTGCGGCAGCTTGCCAGATAGGCGACCAGCGAGGCCAGCGTTTCAAACTTTTCCGGCATGAGATCCATGGGAGCGTTGTCCCGCTGTTCCATGGACTTGAAGACTTCCGGAGTGGATACGCCGACCCTCGGGTTTACAAGCACGATACCGCAAGGCGGAAGGTCCGGACCGGCACTCAGGTCGCCGCCGATGCCGCGCATGATCTGGGGTTCTGGAAACAGGCAAACCGGTACATCCGCCCCAAGCGTCAGCGCCAGTGCGTGCAGATCTTCCTCGGCTAGATAGGTGCCGGTGAAGTCCTCCAGAAGGCGCAAGGTGGTAGCGGCATCGCTGGAGCCGCCACCGATGCCGGAAGCCACAGGCAGGCGTTTGGTCAGTGTCAGACGAACCTGTGGAACATCAATACCGGCCTTTTCGGCGAAGCTGCGCACGGCCTTCAGGATAAGGTTGTCTTCGACCGGGCCCGTCAGGTCTCGCGCAAACGGGCCTTCGACTTGCAGGTCGAGCTCACCGGCAGCTTCTATTGCCAGTCTGTCGCCGATCTGGGGGAAGACCACGAGCGAATCCAGCAAATGATAGCCGTCCGGCTGCTGACCTGTAATATGCAGTGCCAGATTCACCTTGGCCCGGGCCAGCTCCACCCGGGGGGAAGACTTTGAGGCGAGGGCCATGGGTGTGTCCGGTTAGCCGCCGTTTTTGCCGGTCTCGGCTTTGGCGGCATCCGTTCCCGGAACCTCCTTCAGGCCTTCGGCAATCTTTTCCAGAATTTTCGGCAATTCCTCTGCGTCCGGACCCAGGTCGCGGGCGTGGTTCCACTGGAACCTTGCCTCGTTGCGACGACCAACCATCCAGTAGGCATCGCCCAGGTGATCGTTGATGACCGGATCCGCCGGGCGAAGCTCGATAGCCCGCTCGAGTTCCTTCACCGCTTCTTCGTAGCGACCAAGACGGAAATAAACCCAGCCAAGGCTGTCGACGATGTATCCGTCTGTTGGCCGCAGTTCGACGGCTTTCTTGATCATGCCCAGGGCTTCATCCAGCTTCAGACCCTGGTCGACCAGGGAATAGCCGAGATAGTTGAGCACGAGTGGCTGATCCTCGTTGAGTTCAAGCGCCTTGCGGAAGTCGGCTTCAGCAAGTTCCCATTTCCCCAGTCTTTCCCGGGCGATACCGCGGAAATAAAGCATCAGCCAATGCTGACTTTGCAGTTCGGAAATGGTGTCGATGCCCTTGGTGTAGGTTGCCTCGGCGTCCTCGTAGATTTCGTGTGCACGCAGAATGTTGCCAAGTGCGATCACGGCTTCAAGATCCGAGGGATCCTGTTTAATCAGCTCTTCAAGATGGCTTCGGGCTTCATCCACCATCTCCAGGGCATTGTAGTTCATGCCAACCTGGATTTCGGCTTCGCGCTTCAGCACGCTGTCATCGGGCACCATCATCAGGGCTTCGATGGCCCGTTCCGGCTGCTCCATCCGCTCAAAGACACTGCCGAGAGCAATGGCTGCAAATTCGGCCTTCGGATCGAGGTAGAGCGCAAGCTGCAGATAGGAGGTGGAAAGCTCTTCACCGCCATCGCGGCCGATTACGGCACCAAGGCCATAGAGGATTTCCGCCATGCCGGCTGCCGGATCAGTAACGAGCGGCGGAATGATCTCACCGCTGCTGATAGCCTCGCGGGTCTGGTCAAGCTTGGGGTGACCGCGGAATTGCGCATCGTATTGATCGAGCGCATCAAGTGCTTCCTTCTGGCGTCCGTTGGCGGCCAAAAGGCGGGTGTAGGCGTCCACGACGCGCAAGGCACCCTGGTCGATGGCATAGGCGCTCTCGGCGGCTTCCAGTGCTTCCTGGTTACGCCCGGCGGCAAACAGAAGATGTGCCTTGTGGGTGGACTTGAACACTTCGAACCAGTCCGGTCCCTCAAGTCCGTCAATCATCGCGACGGCTTCGTCGATCTTGCCGCTGCCATAAAGCGTCCAGGCGCGGGAGATGCCGATGGAAAGCTGCGCGAGCGGGCCGTTCCGGCCCCGCTCAAGTTCTTCGTTGGCTTTTTCATAGCGGCCATCCAGCATCTCCTGCGCACCGAGCGTCAGCTGCGCGAGGAAATTCTGCAGACCGGCGCTTTCCAGCTCCTTGGAGTAGACAACGGCCTGTTCGACATCGCCGTTGGCCAACTTCAGGAGGAAGGTGCGTTCGAGCAACATCGTATTGCTCGGGTCGGCGGCAAGGGTTTCTTCGTAAAACGCCGCTGCCTGGGCGTAGTCTTTCTGAAAACCGGCGAGGCGGCCGGAAAGGTAGCTGCCGGACAGCGTGAACGGCAGATCGGACGGTGTGCCAAGAGTTTCCGGTTCGGTGCTCGTTTCGGCAAGTGCGGTAGCGGGAAGAAGGGCGAGCACGCTGACCAGCGCAAGCAGTTTCCGGCGGAGAGGACTGCGATCCCTGATCGAAACGGCACCGGTCGGATTTGTCATCATTGTTCGCACTTCTGTCCCTGAATCTGGTGGGTTTACTGCTTATTACCTTTGACAATGGCGTCTTTAAGGCTGACCGGCAAGGCGCCCGGGATAACTTTCTGCGGGTTTAAATCCTTTTGATTTTGCTCAACGTCGGAAATGCTAAGACTTACGACCAATCATAACCGGTTTCGCTGAAAAAGGGCTTGAAGACAAGCAGTTGCCGTAGCAGGAATGTGCGGTGCAAAAAGATCTGGTGCCGGTGCGGCCCGATTGCTGCCGGAATGATAATGCGAGTTGGCTGCGCGCTAGACGCCGCAGACCGAACTAGGCGAGGAGAGTATCAGATGACCAAGTGGGTCTACAGTTTCGGCAATGGTGCTGCAGAAGGTGCAGCGAATATGCGTAATCTTCTCGGTGGGAAGGGCGCAAACCTTGCCGAAATGAGCAGCCTGGGTCTGCCCGTGCCACCGGGCTTCACCATCACCACGGAAGTCTGCACCTGGTACTACGAGCATGAAAAATCCTATCCGGACGCTTTGACGGCACAGGTTGCCGAAGCGCTCGAGAAGGTCGGCGAGGCGACCAACCGCAAGTTTGGTGACCCGGAACGGCCGCTGCTGGTTTCCGTCCGCTCCGGCGCCCGTGTTTCCATGCCCGGCATGATGGATACCGTCCTGAACCTCGGCCTTAACGACCAGACAGTCGAAGCGATCGCGCAAGAGGCGGGAGACAGGCGTTTCGCCTACGACAGCTACCGCCGCTTCATCCAGATGTATTCCGACGTGGTGCTGGGCCTCGACCACCATGAATTTGAAGAAATTCTGGAAGAGTACAAGGAACGCAACGAACTGACGCTCGATACCGAAATCGATGCGGATGCCTGGCTGGGCATCATCGAGAAGTTCAAGGCGCTGGTGGAAGAAGAACTGGAAAAGCCGTTCCCGCAGGATCCGCAGGAGCAGCTCTGGGGCGCGATCGGTGCGGTCTTCAGTTCCTGGATGGTGCCGCGTGCCGTTACGTATCGCCGCCTGCACGATCTTCCGTCCTCCTGGGGAACAGCCGTCAACGTTCAGGCCATGGTGTTCGGCAACATGGGTGAGAGCTCTGCGACCGGCGTCGCCTTTACCCGGAACCCTTCCACTGGCGAAAACGCCCTTTATGGCGAGTTCCTGGTCAATGCACAGGGCGAGGACGTGGTTGCCGGCATCCGGACACCGCAGGATATCACCGAGAAGGCCCGCATCGGGGCGGGGTCTTCCAGCCCGTCGCTGGAAGCGCTGATGCCGGAGGCATTTGCTGAATTCCAGACCTATTGTGCCAAGCTGGAAGCCCACTACAGGGACATGCAGGACCTGGAGTTCACGATCGAGAAGGGCAAGCTTTGGATGCTGCAGACCCGGTCGGGCAAGCGCACCGCCAAGGCGGCGCTGAAGATCGCGGTCGACATGGTAGCCGAGGGGCTGCTGGGTGAGGAAGAGGCCATTGGCCGCGTGGAGCCTGCTGCGCTCGACCAGCTCCTGCACCCGACAATTGATCCGAAAGCAAAGCGCGATGTGATCACGACCGGCCTGCCGGCCTCTCCCGGCGCTGCATCCGGTGCCATCGTCTTTTCCTCCGACGAGGCGGAAAAAGCCAAGGCGGAAGGGCGCAAGGTCATTCTTGTTCGCGTGGAAACCAGCCCGGAAGACATCCATGGCATGCATGCGGCCGAGGGTATTCTGACCAGCCGGGGCGGCATGACAAGCCACGCGGCCGTGGTGGCGCGCGGCATGGGCAAGCCCTGTGTCGCCGGGGCTGGGATGCTGCGGATCGACTATCGCAACGGTGTGATCAATGCTGCCGGACGGCAGTTGAAGGAAGGTGACATCATCACCATCGATGGAGCCACCGGACAGGTTCTGGTTGGTGAGGTCGAGATGCTGCAGCCGACGCTCTCCGGCGATTTCGGCACACTGATGGGCTGGGCCGACAAGGTGCGCCGCATGCGCGTGCGCACCAACGCGGAAACGCCGCAAGACGCCAAGGTTGCGCGGGAGTTCGGCGCTGAAGGTATCGGCCTTTGCCGCACCGAGCACATGTTCTTCGAAGGCGAGCGTATCATTGCCGTGCGCGAGATGATCCTGGCCGAGACCGAAGCCGGACGCCGGACAGCACTTGCAAAACTCTTACCGATGCAGCGGCAGGACTTTACCGATCTCTTCGAAATCATGCACGGCCTGCCGGTAACGATCCGTCTGCTGGATCCGCCACTGCACGAATTCCTGCCGAAATCGGAAGAGGAACTGGCGGACGTCGCAAAAGCCATGGGTGCCGATCCGGAGTTGCTTCGCGACAGGGCGATGGCACTGGAAGAATTCAACCCGATGCTCGGCCATCGCGGCTGCCGTCTGCTGGTTTCCTATCCGGAGATCGCCGAAATGCAGGCCCGGGCCATCTTCGAGGCGGCTGTCGAGGCTGCCAAGGTAACCGGCGCACCGGTGGTTCCGGAAATCATGGTTCCGCTGGTCGGCCTCAAGGGAGAACTCGACCTCGTACGCCAGAGCATCGAGGCCATGGCAAAAGCCGTGATGAGCGAAACCGGAGCGGAACTGACATACCAGATCGGCACCATGGTGGAACTGCCGCGCGCCGCCCTGAAAGCGGCGGAAATCGCACAGTCTGCCGAGTTCTTCTCCTTCGGTACCAACGATCTGACGCAGACCACCTTCGGTATCTCGCGCGATGATGCGGCTTCCTTCCTGGGGACGTATCAGACGCGCGGCCTGCTGGAGCAGGATCCGTTCGTCTCTCTCGATCAGGAAGGCGTGGGTGAGCTTATCAAGATCGGCGTTGAACGCGGCCGCTCGACCCGTCCCGACATCAAGCTTGGCATTTGCGGGGAGCATGGCGGTGATCCGGCCTCGATCTCCTTCTGCGAAGGCGTCGGTCTGGACTATGTCTCCTGCTCACCGTTCCGTGTGCCGATTGCCCGCCTCGCAGCAGCTCAGGCGGCCTTGAAGTTCAAGTCCGGAAGCTGAATGGGGCGGAAAACTCCGGTCGAGGCCAAGGGGAGTGCGGTGTGAGCGATGCCTACCCCAAGCTGGACGTCTTGCGCGCGGGTGGTAAGAGGCAGCTCGCGCGGGTTCTCAGCCGGCTAGAAAGCCATGCGGAGGATGCCGAAACCGCAGCTTTTCTGGACTCGGCCGCTGGTGAAGCCACCGCGAAAGTGTTGGGCCTCACCGGTCCGCCCGGCGTCGGAAAATCAAGTCTGACCGACGCGCTCATCAAGGCGTGCCGGTCGGCAGGGCAGACTGTGGCTGTGCTTGCGATTGATCCGTCTTCCGCGGTGACCGGTGGCGCCCTTCTGGGTGACCGAACCCGCCTGAAAACCGATCCATCCGACGATGGCGTCTTCGTCCGCTCCATGGCGGCGCGAGATCGCCTCGGGGGCCTCTCCGATCATGCAGTTGCGGCAATTGCCGTTCTCCGGTGCGTGTGCGACTGCGTGATCGTTGAAACCGTTGGTATCGGACAATCGGAAGGTGACCTGAAGCAGGCTGTCGACACGGTTGTTCTGTGTATCCAGCCCGGATCGGGTGACAGTCTGCAGTTCATGAAGGCCGGCATCATGGAGCTGCCGGATATCGTGGCTGTCACCAAGGCAGATATGGGTGTGCTTGCCCGTCGGGCTGCCTCGGATGTCGCGGGCGCCCTGTCGTTGAGCGATACCGACAGCACTACGGGGTGGAAGGTGCCTGTGTGCGAAGTCTCCGCGCAAACCCTCAGCGGTGTTGATGATCTGGTTGACCACTGGACGCGCCACCATGCGCACATCGCGTCAGGTGAGGCCTTGCAACGTCAGCGCAAAGCGCAGCATGTTGCCTGGTTCAAGGATATGGTGCGTACGGAATTCGGTCACGCTGGCCTGAAGCTGGCTGACGGGGCAGGGCAGAACTGGCTGACATTGGCCGAGACAGCGCCCTTTGCGAGCTTTCACTCGTTTGCCGCCAGGCTCCGTCCGTCACTGGGCCTTTGAGCCTGGTGGCGTTTCCAGGTCGTTCCTGAACAAATCGAAGGGCTGACGGGCAGGCATTTGCCCGTACGAAGTGTCGTCAAGCTTCCGCCGCGCGTACCTGGTAGCTCAGGTCTGTACCGTAACCGGGCGTACCGACGCGGTGAAATTCGTCCAGGAACGCGGTCAGGGCGGTGTCCGTCAGCGGCCGGGAAATGTAGTAGCCCTGCATTCGGTTGCAGTCGTGTGCCTGCAGGAAACGGATCTGTTCCAGCGTCTCGATGCCTTCGGCAACGATGGTCATGCCAAGCGCTTTGCCGAGCTGGATGATCGATACCAGAATGGCCTCGGCTTCGGCGTTGCCGTTCATGTCGGAAACGAAATCCCGGTCGATCTTGAGCGTGTCGAAAGGGAAGCGGCGCAGGTAGCTGAGGCTGGAATAACCTGAACCGAAGTCATCGAGCGCAACCTTCACGCCCAGGTTCTTCAGCCTGCGCAGGGCCTTCAGCACCGAATCGTTGCGGCCCGCGAAAACACTTTCGGTGACTTCAATTTCCAGGCGCTGTGGCGGCAGGTTGTTGGCGGCAAGGATCGCCATCACCTTTTCGACGAACCGCGGATGCTTGAACTGGTTTGGCGAAACGTTGACCGAAACGGTGATGCCGGGCCATTCGTGCGCCTTGGCGCAGGCCTTGTTGAGCACCCAGATGCCCAGTTCGTTGATCAGGCCGGTTTCCTCGGCCACCGGAATGAACTGCGCCGGGGAAATGACTGTGCCGTCTTCCTTGGTCCAGCGGGCCAGCGCTTCAACGCTGACAATCCGCTTGGCCGATGTGTCGGACTGCGGTTGGTAGGCAAGTGTCAATTCGTCGTTCTTGAGTGCCAGCCGAAGTTCGCGGGACAGCCGGTCCTTGGACTGGACGTGATGTTCCATGTTCGGTTCGAAGAAGGAACGGCGGTTCCGGCCGTTTGCCTTGGCATCATAAAGCGCGATATCGGCCTTGCGCAGCAGCTCGTCCGGATCGTTGCCGTCGCGCGGGGCAATGGCAGCGCCCATCGAGAGGCTGGCGTGAAGTTCACGGCGCCCGATCATGATCGGACGGCCGATTTCGTCCTGCACCTGGTCGAGGATGTATTCCAGCCAGACATCGTCTTCGCAGTTCCTGATGACCATCGCAAATTCGTCGCCGCTGATGCGCGCAACGATCCCGGTTTCGGGAATGACGCGCTGCAGTCTCTGGGCGACCGCAGTGATCACCTTGTCACCGGCGGAATGGCCAAGCGTATCGTTGATGTCCTTGAAATGGTCGAGGTCGATGTAGACGACGGCGGTGTTCGTTCCCTTGGCGACGCTTTCGTCCAGTGTGTCCGTCAAAAGTGCATGGAACCGCGCGCGGTTCGGCAGGCCTGACAGGGCGTCATGACGCGAGGAGTGGACTGCCTTGGCTTCGCTGCGTGCAAGACGTTTGGTCATCTGGCGGGTGAAGATGGTCACGGCGATGACCACGGCGGCAATCATGAACGCCGCCAAGGCCAGGAACGGATTGATCCGGCGTATCATCTGGCTGCCGGGCTCGGTTGTCTGCCAGGCGATCAGGCCGACATCCTGTCCAAGCGGGGACTTCAGCTGAAACCTGCCGACGCCATCGCGCTGGGTCTGGTTGTTGGCGAGAACAAACCCGTCAAGGCGAGACATTTCCGAGATTTCCGTCAGCTTCTCACCCCTCAAGGGTACCAGACTTACCAGCACTGACGGCGGGAAACGGACTCGGGAGATCGACTGGATCTGCGGCATGATGGCGGCGGCACTGAAGAGATACGGTTCGCCCGCCAGGGAGACGAGGCCGGTTTCGGCAATCGACCGGCGCGCGTCGCTGCTTTGCGGAATGAAACTGTAGAGCCCGGATGGTGTGCGGCGGAAGGAAATGATGTAGCGGGCGCGCACCTTGGCAACGGCGGGCTTCAGTTCCTGAAGCAACTCCTGCGTCATCCACTTGTTGGTGTG
Organism: Labrenzia sp. C1B70; assembly: GCF_000475395.1. Lineage (NCBI taxonomy): Bacteria > Pseudomonadati > Pseudomonadota > Alphaproteobacteria > Hyphomicrobiales > Stappiaceae > Labrenzia > Labrenzia sp. C1B70. Next base: position 116,671 of record NZ_AXCE01000012.1, on the reverse strand, counting down.
GTTCTGCGCGTAGACATATTGCACGCCGTAATCGCGGTTGATCAGGATCGACTTGGAAAAACCGTGGTTCTGGAACAGCCAGTGCATCAGGTTGTTGTAGATCCAGCCTTCGTCCGGGTTGATCTGATTGACCCGGTGATAGGCTTCGTCCCAGATCACGACGCCGTTCTGCTGCTTGACCATATAATTCTGGGTCAGCTGCAAAGCGCCGGAAATGAGCTTGTTCTGGGATTCGACAGCGGTTTCGTCCGACAGGCGGGCAGACCAGTGCAACAGGCCGAAAATACCGACAACGGATATCATGACGATCACGACCATCGGAATAATGATCGCGTTTGCTATCTGTCCGCCGGAGTTTTTAGACGAATTGTACATATACGAGCCCGATTTCTTTGGCCCGAGTATTGTCGATCTGGGTTAAGGAATGCCGCAAATTCTAAGTAAATTAAGGGTAAAGTCTCGAAACGTCCGATCCGGTTTTGCAAACAGTCTTAAAGAGCTTAGCTGTACGGGCCCCAAGACTTGGCCTATCGGTTGCTCGAACAGCTCAAATCAGCTGTAAGCTGCGGAAGCTGACGTTTGTACGCAGACCAACGATGATATGGTCATGCACCTCGATCCCGAGTGGGCCGGCAATATCGACGATTTTCTTGGTCATCTGTATGTCGGCGCGTGATGGGGTCGGATCGCCCGACGGGTGGTTGTGGACAAGGATCAGGGCCGTTGCCGAAAGCTCCAGGGCACGCCGGATCACTTCGCGCGGATAGACCGGGGTGTGATCGACCGTGCCCGTCTGCTGAACTTCATCTGCGATAAGCGCATTTTTCTTGTCGAGAAACAGGATCCTGAACTGCTCTACCGGGGCCAGCCCCATGGAAACCTGCAGGTAGTCCATGACCTTCTGCCAGCTGTCGAGCACCTGCCGTTTTTCCAGACCGGCCTTGTGAAAGCGGATGACCGATGCATGCACCGCCTGAAGCGCATCTATGCTGATGTCGGACAGCCCCGGAATTTCCTTGAGCCGTTCCCGGGGGGCGGCAAGGGCTGCCGGAAAGGAGCCGAAGCGCTGAAGCAGTGCTTTGGCGATCGGCTTTGTATCCTGGCGGGGCAGGGCGGAAAATAACAGGAATTCCAGGAGTTCATAATCGGCGAGACCTTGCTCGCCGGTTTTACGAAATCGTTCCCGCAGCCGCTGGCGGTGTCCCTTGTGGTCGCTGCCGGTTGCGGCCGGTGCTTCACTGGCGGTCGTCGTCTCTTTCATGAGCTCCTGCGTCAGCCGCTGTCAGATGACGGTGCATCGCCGGTAAACGAACTTCAGGCGGACAATCAGTCCGTCTGCAGGCCCGGCTTGTGGATGCCTTTGGGGGACGTGGTGAAGATCTGGCAGCCTTCAGGCGTGATGCCGATGGAATGTTCGAACTGGGCGGACAGGGACCTGTCCCGCGTGACGGCCGTCCAGCCGTCGCTGAGAACCTTCACGTGCGGGCGGCCCAGATTGACCATCGGTTCGATGGTGAAGATCATGCCCGGCTTCAGTTCAACACCTTCGCCAGGACGCCCGTAATGCAGGATGTTGGGGGTGTCGTGGAACAGAAGACCAAGACCGTGCCCGCAGAAATCGCGCACGACCGAACAGCGTTCAGCCTCGACAAAGGTCTGGATGGCAGCGCCGATATCCCCGGTGGTGTTGCCTGGTTTGGCAGCCTCGATACCGCGCATCAGCGATTCATAGGTCACATCGATCAGGCGCTCGGCAGCGCGCTTCAACTGGCCGACCGGATACATGCGGCTGGAATCACCGTGCCATCCGTCCAGAATGAAGGTCACGTCGATGTTGACGATGTCGCCCTCGCGCAGGGCCTTGTCGTTGGGAATGCCGTGACAGACGACATGGTTGATCGACGTACAGGAGGACTTTGTGTAGCCGCGATAGTTCAGCGTCGCCGGAATGGCGTTGTGATCCATGCCGTACTGGTAGACGAAGTCGTCGATTTCCTGGGTGGTCGTGCCCGGTTTGACGATGTCGGCCAGCTCGTCCAGACAGGCTGCGGTCAGCTGTCCGGCGCGCATCATGCCTTCAAAATCTTCAGGGCCGTACAAACGTACCTGACCCGTGTTTTTCAAAGGGGCTTCCGAAGCGTCGATATAGCTGACCATGGGGTTTACCGTGTCTCACAATTATCCGGTGCCATTCTAAGCCCACAAGGCCCCGTTCGGCACCAATTATCCGTTACCTGTTCTCATACCGCCCAAAGCGCCTATTTTCCAGCTTCTGTTCCCGCAAAATCAGGCTGACGTGGAAACTTCCCGCCTGTGCGCTGAAAAGCGGCAGTGCCTTCTTGCGCTTTTCGGGCAGGAGAGCTAGGGGAAGGGAAAAGCGGGCGTGGTGGAATTGGTAGACACAAGGGACTTAAAATCCCTCGGCCCTAGGCTGTACGGGTTCGAGTCCCGTCGCCCGCACCATGGTTTGTTGCGCTACCGGCCTTTGGCCCACTTTAGCGGCGGCCTGGTTCGAGGTTCCCTTTCGCGCCTGTCCTTCTTCCCTGTGCTCTTGCCTTTCCAGCCGGTTGAGCGCAGATTTTGTGTCCGACCCCGCTAATCCATCCCTTCGCCTGCAATCTGCAGATTTTTCCGGATTGTCACGGATCCGTTGAACGACTGTCACAATTTGCGCCCGAAAGAGCGCTAGATCATCGGTCGATCAACCGGGAACGCGTTTGCTTCCGGCCCCAGTTCACTCCCGCTCTCGCGGTGTCACATCTCATTGCGGTCCGCTACCGGGCCATCCTCGAATTCGTTCGACCTGCTCGCCGGAAGGAGTTTCCATGACTTATGCCGACAATCGCGTGCCCTCCGGCAGTGCCCTGACAGTTCTGAAAAACGCCCGGCTGGTGCTCGCCGATGAAGTCGTCAGTGGTCACATTGCCTTTTCCGAAAGCGGGATTGTCTCGGTGGACCAGGGCAGCGCGCCGCAAGCCGGGTTCGATCTCGAGGGCGATTACCTGCTGCCGGGGCTGGTCGACATTCACACCGACCACTTCGAAAAGCATGTCTTTCCGCGTGCACATGTGCGCTGGGATCCGCTCAGAGCGGCGATGGCCCATGATGCTCAGATCATCGGCAGCGGCATTACCACTGTGTTCGACAGCCTCTGCGTGGGGGCGACGATCAAGAACCCGGAGCGCCGCGAAATCCTGGCGCCAATGATCGACGCCCTGGAGACGCTTCAGGCCTCGGGAATGCTCAAATCGGAGCATCTGGTGCATCTGCGCTGCGAGATCACCGATGGCGAGACCACGCGCCTGACGGAAGAAAACATCGGCAAGGACATCGTGCGCATGGTGTCGGTGATGGAACACCTGCCGGGCCGACGCCAGAGCAAGGACGTCGAGGCCTATATTCACCGCCGCATGGCCGACACGGGCGAAACACGTGCCGTTGCCGAGCGTGAGACACAGGAGCTGTTGAACTTCTCCGATGAAATCAGCTCGAAGGTTCGTCCGGCTGTGGTCGCGCTGGCGCATGCACACAAGCTGCCGCTGCTCAGTCACGACGATACGGAACTCGAACACATCGACGAAGCCCTCGGCGAGGGCATCAGCGTTTCGGAATTTCCCTGCACACTGGAGGCAGCCCGCAAGGCCAAGAGCCACGCAATGCACGTCGTCGGTGGTGCGCCCAACGTCATTCGCGGCGTGTCCCAGTCGGGCAACATCGCGGTCAGCGCACTGTTGGCGGAAGATCTCGTTGACATCCTGGCTTCGGACTACGTCCCGCGCTCGCTGCTCGACTGTGCGTTTCTTGTGGGGCTGGACGATGCGTTCCACGCCGACCTTCCGGCAGCTATTCGGATGGTTTCGAAAACGCCTGCCGAGGTTGCCGGACTATCAGACAGAGGCGAGATCGCAGAAGGAAAACGCGCCGACCTGCTTCATGTCGGCGTCCTCAACGGACATCCCTTCATCAAGCAGGCCTGGCGGAACGGACAGCGGATGCTCTGATCATTCGACTAAAATTCCTCCTCCGTCATGCCATGGCTTGACCATGGCATCCATGCCGTTTCCGAGGTGAGCATGAGGCGCTGATCAGGATTTTCCGAGGTCTTGCTGATTGGGAGGCATGCAGCGGAAAAAGGAAACTCGGCGGGAGGAGAAAAACGCTGCTTCTCCCCCAGGTGAAAATTACTTTCGCCCCGGCTCCAGCCCGATGATCCGCCGCCGCAGGAAACCGGAGAAGCCGTCGATCAGGTAGACCATGAAGATGATCAGGAAAATGATCGTCCAGGCTTCCGGCCAGCGGTAGGCGTGGATTCGATCGGCGAGGAGGAAGCCGATGCCTCCGGCGCCGACAATGCCAAGGATGGTGCCGGTGCGGGTGTTGGATTCAAAATTGTAGAGGATGATCGACAGGATCACCGGCAGGGCCTGCGGCAGAACCGCAAAGCGGATTGTCTGCAGGCTGCCGCCGCCGGAAGCGCGCACGCCTTCGACCGGCTTTTGACTGGTGTTCTCTATGGCTTCCGAAAAGAGCTTCGAAAACGTGCCGACTTCCGAAACCGCGATGGCCAGAATGCCTGCCAGCGGCCCGAGGCCGAAAGCGCGGATGAAGACGAGTGCGAGGATCAGCTGTTCGATCGCCCGCAGGGCGTCGAAACCGCGCCTGACACCGAGCCGGAGCCAGGACAGCGGCAGGATGTTCTTGGCCCCCAGGAATGCCAGTGGAAATGCAACCAGCGCTCCCAGAAGCGTGCCCATGAACGCCATGGCAACAGTTTCCCCGAGACCTTTCAGAACTTCCTGCCATTCCGCCCAGCTTGTCCAGATGTGGGGTGGAAACATGAAGGCGAGTACATCGCCAAAGCGGGTCGCCCCGTGAAGAAGTTTTTCAGGCGCAAAGCCGAAATCCCACAGGCACCAGCCGGTCAAAAGAAGGAAAGCCGACCAGCCGGCGAGACGGATCAGGCGCGTCCGGAGCGGCGTTGAAAAGGCGCCTGGTACGAGCGTTCTGGCGCGGGCGATATCTGGAGATTGTGCGGTCATGGTCAGATGCCTCTTCCGGTCAGGCCGATGATGCGGTGACGCACCTTTTCGCTCAGCATGTCGATGACGATCACGGTGAGGAAGACGATCAGGAACAGGGCCGAAAGATCGGTGTATTCCTGCAAGGACATTGCCACGCGGATCTCTTGGCCCAGGCCACCTGCGCCGACGAAGCCGATGATGGAGGAGGACCGTACGTTGATCTCGAACCGCAGCAGCGTGTAGCTGATGATGTTCGGGACAACCTGGGGCACGATGCCGTAGCGGATCTGGTCGAACCAGGTGCCGCCCGACGCCTTGATGCCTTCGAGCGGGCGCATGTCGGCATTTTCGTTGGCTTCGGAATAGAGCTTGCCGAGAGCGCCGGTGGCATGAAGACCGATGGCGAGAACACCGGCCAGCGGGCCGACGCCAAAACAGAAAACGAAAATGAGTGCCCAGACGAGATCCGGAACCGTCCGGATGATTTCCAGGAACCGGCGGGTGACATTCAGGACCAGTCTGTTGGGGGAGAGGTTCCGTGACGCCGGGAAACTGAGGAGAAACGCACCGATGATGCCAAGCAATGTTGCCATATAGGCAATCAGGATCGTTTCCAGGAGCAGCCAGAGCCAGACCTTCCAGCGCCAGAACCAACCGGCAAGATCCGCCCCGAGTGTCTCGCGGTGAAGCTCTGGCAAGGTCTTGTAGAGATACTCTCCAAGCCGCGGCAATCCTGCCCAGATCTTCCACATGGACACACGGTCGCCATCGGGCAGGGTGACGTCGGTCATGTCGAAGAAACCGCCTAACCACGCCGTTGCGAAGAAGCAGAGTGCGAAGACCGCAGTCGAGACGAGGTTTACCCGGAGGGCTGACCGGCGAGTGGCAGCATAATCGATTTCGAACCGGTCAATGGCAGGGGAGAGCGCTGTCATGCCTCTAGTTCCAATGATTTTGGGCAGGATGCGCTGACGCCGCAGCGTTCTGCGCCACAAGTTTTTCCAGGCGTCATCCCGGGAGACGCGAAGTGCCGCCCGGGATGACGATGGTCGGGTCGTCGGGAGAAACCCGGATCAGCCGGTTTCCTCCCTCGCTCTGAAAAGTCAGCCGCCGCGGCGCTGTTTCTTCAGCCAGTCGCGCATTTCGACGATCCACTGGTAACGGTCGTGATCAACCTCGATCCACGCTTCCTGGGTGCTGTCTTCACCGCCGGTCATTTCGATGAATGCCAGCGTATCCTTTTCCGGGATTTCCATGACCGCGGTGCGCATGGCATCGATCAGGCCCTTAGGCAGGTTGCTGCGGGCAGCCAGCGGACCGGAAGTGATTTCCGGTGACTTCCAGATGGTGCAGATCGCGTCTTTCTCGATCATGCCCTTGGTGACCATGCGCTGCGGAATGCCGTCTTCCTCGTTGGTGATGTAGGTAGCGGCAGCGTCATACTGCTTGTTGTAGACACCAAGCACACCGGTTTCATGGGCTCCGGAAAAGGGAATGGCACCGAAATAGGTTTTCGGCTCGTAGCCCTGTTTGCTGAGGTTGAAGTAAGGCACGGCGTAACCGGACGTGCTGTCCGGATCGGCAAAAGCCAGTGTCTTGCCCTTCAGATCCTCAAGGGTCTTGTAGCCGCTGTCGCAACGCACGGCGACGACCGAGAAATAACCGGTGGAACCGTCCTTCTGCAGGCGGGAGACAAGCGGAACCACACCGCCGTTGGTTTCGGTGTAGGCAGCGGCATAGGAAGACGAACCGAAGAAGGCGAATTCGATCTGGTCGGCCGCCATGGCCTGGATCACGCCGTCATAGGATCCGGCGGTGAAGATTTCGACATCAACGCCGAGTTCGTTCTCCAGGTACTTTTCGAAAGGCGTGTAACGGGCAATCCGGTCCTTTTCGTTTTCACCGGAAAGAATGCCGAACTTGACTGTCTTGTACTGGTCCTTCCAGCTGTCCGCCAGGGCCGGGGAGGCTGCAAGAACGGCAGCGGAAACGGCTGCTGCAAAAATGGCCTTCATCTCAAGTCTCCTTTGGTGCCGGCAGATCCGGCGATTTGCGCGGCAAAGGCCGCTTCAAGAGCGAGAGCGGATGATCCGCTTCGCGAAGGTCAGGCCCCGACAGCCTTCATCGGCGGCCGGGAAGTGGTTGTCGAAAGGGAGGTGGAGGTGACTGCTTCGTTGATGTCATCGGAAAGATCGTCGGTTCCATAGATTTGCCGAACCCTTTCACTGGTCAGGGCGTCCGGCGTGCCGTCGAACTGAACCCGCCCGTCCTTCATTGCGATGATCCGATCGCAGTAGGCACGGGCGGTGTCGAGCGTGTGCAGGTTGACCAGCACCGTAAGACCGTCCGTCCGGTTGATTTCGCGCAAGGCGTCCATCACACGGCTGGCGTTGGCCGGATCAAGTGAAGCAATCGGTTCGTCGGCCAGCATGATGCGCGGGTTCTGCACCAGCGCCTTGGCGATGGCGACGCGCTGCTGCTGCCCGCCGGAAAGGGTTCCCGCGCGTTGCAGCGCCTGGGGCACAAGGTCCAGCCGGTCCAGGGCTTCGATGGCGCGGGCGCGGTCTTCGTCAGTAAAGGATCGCGTCATGGAGCGCAGGAACCCAGTGTGGGCGATGCGGCCAACCATGACATTGGTCAGCACATCCATGCGCTCGACGAGATTGAACTGCTGAAAGATCATGGCGCAGGACGCGCGCCAAAGCCGCAGATCGCGACCCTTCAGGGCCGTGATGTTCTTTCCCTCGTTAAGGATCGTCCCACGGCTGGGGTCGGCCAGCCGGTTGATCATGCGCAGGAACGTGGACTTGCCGGCACCGGACCGGCCGATCACGCCGACCATCTGTCCCTTGGGAATGGCAAGGGAGACACTGTCCACCGCGGTCAGGTCTCCAAAGACTTTAGATAATTGCTCAATGACCAGCATCGGGCCCTCCGAAAAACGGAGAGCGAACTAGCAGACATGTGCCGAGAACAGATGTCTATACGATTATACTTTTATGAAGTTTTACGACAGAGGCATCGAGAAAATTTGCCGGAAAACAAATAAGACCAAGTTTTGTCTGGAAGTTCGAAGTTAAAGAAATTATATGCTTCGTAAATCCATCTTTCTCTGATGTAAATTTCGTAAAATTTACATAATACAGTCACGTTCCGCGGCGCGCGTGTCGTTACGCTCTTGTTGCCTTGCCGGCTTTGTTTCGGCTGTCTGAGGAGTTCCTGTCATGCGCTTTTTGAAATCCGCCGCACTCGCGGCTGCCGTTCTTGCCGTTTCCCTGTCTTCTTCCCTGGCCGACACGTTCAAACTGGCCGTTACCGATGTTGAGGGCCTGGAGCGGCTGCAGGTTGAATGGGGGCCGTTCAAGAACGCCCTTGAAAATGCAACAGACCACACCTTCGAGTTTTTCCCGGTTACCAGCAGGACTGCGGCGGCTGAAGCCTTGCGCGCCAAACGCGTCGACTTTGTCGTAACCGGTCCTGCCGAGTACATAGTGATCAACAAACTGACCGAAGCCCGTCCGCTTATCGGTCTTGGCCGCCCGGACTACTTCTGTGCCGTCGTCGTACGAGCCGACAGCGGTCTTACGCGGCCGGCCGATCTCAAGGGCAAGAAGGTGGCCTTCGGTGACATCGGTTCCACCTCGAACATGCTGTGCCCGATGCAGCTGATGGCCGATTATGGCGTCGATCCGGTCAAGGACATCGAGAAGCTGCATACTTCGCGCAACATTGCGCATGAAGCCTTGAAGAAGGGTGATGTTGCCGCCATCGGGATCAATCACAATTCGTGGATTGGCACCCGCAACAAGGATGACAGCGTCCCGAACGGCTTTTTCCGGGTGATCGCCCGTTCCGGCGATCTGCCGAACGACATGATCATGGCCGGAGCCCATGTCGATCCTGCGACAGCGCAGAGCCTGCGTCAGGCGATCCTCGACAACAAGAAATCAATCATCGCCGCGATCCTGCAGCACGAGGAAAACGACAAGTATTCGGGTATGGATCTGGTGGCGATCGAAGATGGTGCCTATGACCTGGTGCGGTCCATGTACACCACCGCCGGTTTCCCGCAATACGACAAGTTCATCGGCGAATAATGGCGCAGCCTCTGCTCCAGTCCGCCGGCGCAATTGCGCCGGCGGTCCCAGCCCGACAGCCCGTGACGGAGACGCCGTGTGACCTGAAGGTCGAAGGCCTTTGCAAGTCTTTCGGCAAGGACCGGAGCGTGCTGCGCGAAGTTTCCTTCTCCGTGGGACGTGAGGAAGCGGTTGCCTTGATCGGTTCAAACGGTGCTGGAAAATCGACCGCGTTGCGCTGCGCGCTGCGCCTGATCGAGCCGGAAGCCGGTTCGGTTGTGTTGTTCGGTGAAGACATTTCCTCCGCGCGACAGCCCCAGCTCAGGCGGGTTCGCACCGAGGTCGGTTTTGTCTTTCAAAAGCACAACCTGGTGCCTCGTGTTTCGGCGTTGACCAACGTAATCCATGGCAACCTTGGCCGCACCGGTGGCATGCGCGGCTGGTCGCAGTTTCTGGCCAAAACGGCATTGCGTGACCGGGCAATGTCTTGCCTCGAAAGGGTAGGGCTCGCGGACCATGCACTGAAACGGGCAGACCAGCTCTCGGGCGGTCAGTCCCAGCGGGTTGCGATCGCCAGAGCCTTGATGCAGCAGCCCAGAATGATCGTCGCGGACGAACCCGTTGCCAGCCTTGATCCGGTTGCCGGCCAGGAAGTGATGGACCTCTTCCGCCAACTCACCCGGGAGGAGGGGATCACGCTCCTGTTCACCTCGCACAACGTGCAGCAGGCGCTCGCCTACTCCGATCGGGTCCTTGCAATCCGACATGGGGAAGTCGTTCTGGACGAGAAGAGCAGCAACCTGAGTGTTGCGGATCTGGGGAAGCATTATGGCTGATCTCCTGACATTGAAACGCTCCCGCATGCCGGATCGGTTCGAACGCCCGGGTGCATTTCATTTTGTCGCCTATGTCGCGCTGCTGGCCTTCGTTGTCTGGTCGTTTCAGGGGGCAGGCTGGTCGTTTTCCGCGCTGGTTTCTGGCGGTCCGGCGCTGGTCGACTTCCTGTCGAGGGCCTGGCCGCCTTCGCTGGAAAGGTTGCCGCAACTGTCAAAGGCGTTGCTGGAAACGTTTCAGATGGCGCTCGCGGGCACACTTATCGGCATCGTCCTCAGCCTGCCGTTGGCGATCCTGGCCGCAAAAGGCCTGACGCGGCCGTCGATGTTGTCCCGGGCTGTCTATTCCTGTGCCCGCTTGCTGGTTGCCCTCTTCAGGACGGTGCCGGATCTGGTCTGGGCATTGGTCTTTGTCATTTCGGTCGGACTTGGCCCATTCGCGGGCACGCTTGCGATTGCCGTCGACACCATCGGTTTTTGCGGACGCTTCTTCGCTGAAGCCATGGAGGATGTGGAGAAAGGACCAACCGAGGCGCTGACAGCGGCCGGTGCAGGGCGTTTCGACACGATCTTCTGTGCAGTGGTACCTGCCGCGATGCCCTCCTTTATCACGACCTCGCTGTTCGCGCTTGAAAAGGCGACACGGTCCTCAGTCGTGCTTGGTCTTGTCGGGGCAGGGGGCATCGGCATCGAACTCAAGGTGGCCATGGACTTTTTCGACTACCAACTCGCGATGACCATCATCCTGATGATCTTCGTGCTGGTTCTTTGTGTTGAGCGGCTTGGCACAATCGCCCGCAGCCGGATACTGGAAGGATCGTCTCAATGAGCGACACACACACTCTGGAAAAAACCGATACCGCCCATCTCGCGTGGGACAAGCGCTGGCAGACAGAAGAAGGCCGCGCGGATTGGCTGCGTCCGGAGGCGGACGTTGCCGGTCTGATCGAAAGACTTCAGAAGCAGGGGCCGGTGAAGGCCCTGGATCTGGGCTGCGGGGTTGGCCGACATGCGCTTTCCTTTGCCCGCGCCGGGTTCGAGACCCACGCGATGGATCTTTCCGAAGCCGGGCTGGCCGAGCTGAAAAAGAGCGCGGCACTGGAAAGCATGCAGATTGCGACGCATCTGGCGCCGATGACGTCGCTGCCTTTTGAGGACGACAGTTTCGACTATGTCCTGTCCTTCAACGTGATCTATCACGGTGATCCGTCGATCGTCCGTACAGCCATTTCGGAGATTGCCCGGGTGTTGAAACCCGGCGGAATCTACCAGGGAACCATGTTGTCAAAGCGCAACGCGAACTTCGGGATCGGGACGGAAATTGCCGCGGACACGTGGGTTCGTGAGGGGGATGACGACAAGGATCACCCGCATTTCTATTGCAATGCGAGTGAGCTGGTGTCGCTTTTCGACCGGTTTGAGCTGAGCTACCTGGAAGACAAGGTGCACTCGAAGCCCGGGTCGTGGCACTGGCACATGATCGCGGAACTCAACCGCTGAACGAGCCGGTCTCGGCGGCGGGCGTTATTCGCCCGCCGGTTCCGGCAGCGGTTCGTCCGTCTCCGGATTGAGTGTCTGGTCGGCATCGGCGGTCGGCTGACGGGTAAAGCCCTTGAGGTCCGCAAATTCGCGGGCGTCCCGCTGGATTTCCACCGGGCTGAGGGCATAGCCGGTCGCCAGTTCGGCGAGCGAGCGCAGCGCGTGCATGTGGATGCGCTCATAGCCGTGGCTGGCATCAACACCAAATGTGATCAGCGCCGTGCGCACGTCCGCACCCGCCTCGATGGCGGTTGCCGCATCCGAGCGATAGAAGCGGAAGACATCCTTCTGGAACTTGATGTCGTTGTCCCGGCAGAGTTGGACCATCTTGCGGGTGAGATGATAGTCGAATGGTCCGGTCTGGTCCGCCATGGCGATCGTGACGCCGAATTCGTCCGAATTCTGCCCTGGGGCAGTGGTGCCGTTATCGATGGCAACCAGCGACGCGATGTCTGGCGTCAGGATGGACTGAGCGCCATGACCGGTTTCCTCTGCAATCGTGAACAGCCAGAACACGTCGACCGTCGGTTCGATGTCGGATTCCACCAGCGCCTTGATCGCCGCCAGCATCACCGCAACACCTGCCTTGTTGTCCAGGTGGCGGGAAACGATGAAGCCGTTTTCCAGGAACTCCGGCGCCGGGTCTATGGAAACAAAATCGCCGACGTCGATACCAAGCCGGTGCAGGTCGTCTACCGACTTGGAATAGGCGTCTACGCGAAGTTCGACATAGGGCCAGCCGACCGGAAGTTCATCCACGCCGTTGTTGTAGGTGTGCCCCGACGCCTTCAGCGGCAAGATGGTGCCGGTGTAGGCGCCGCTTTCGGAAAAGATCGTCGTGCGGGCTCCTTCCGCGAAGCGGGCGGACCAGTGGCCGATAGACACCAGCTCCAGCCGACCGTTGTCTTTCAACGATTTTACCTGAGCCCCAAGCGTATCGAGATGCGATACGAAGGCCCGCGCGGGACGGCGCGACTTGCCGGACACTCTCGCCCGAACACCGCCACGGCGGGTAATTTCGTAAAATACCCCAAGCGCCTCCAGTTCCTTGGAAACGTGACGGACAATTTCGTCCGTATAGCCCGTCGGGCTTGGGATTTTCAGAAGTTCCTTCAGTCGATCGTTCAAATAGGAAATATCGATATTCAGCAAGGTCATGTTCCGGCCCGGTTCAAGGTCGTCCTGACGGGTTGAGGCACCGACAGGGGAAACAGGAAGTCCACGAAGCGTTCTGCGGTTGGCTGAGGTTCGTGGTTGGCGAGCCCCGGCCGCTCGTTCGCCTCGATAAAGCGGTACTCCGGTTGTCGCGGGTCTTTGACCATCAAGTCAATGCCTGTCACCGGAATTTCAATTGCGCGCGCTGCCTTGATCGCGGCTTCGATCAGGGTGTGATGGGTTTCGCCAGTCACATCATGAATGGTGCCGCCGGTATGAAGGTTGGCCGTACGGCGGACCGGCAAGGTCTTGCCTTCGGGCAGGATATCTTCCAGCTGAAAGCCATTGGCTGTGAGGCAGCGTAGAACCTCGTCGTCCACTTCGATCCTGGATTCCCCGCCTGTTGCCGCAGACCGGCGGCGGGACTGGATTTCGATCAGTTCTCCAATCGTGGCCTTGCCGTTTCCGGTGACCTCGGCCGGTTTGCGCAGGGCGGTCGCCACTACCTTGTAGTCGATCACGACAAGCCGCAGATCCTGACCGGTCACGAATTCCTCCACCAGAACATCATTGGAGTAGGTACGGGCGACTTCCACCGCAGCCATGACGTCTTCGGTCGTGGTCAGTCCGATGGCGATGCCCTTGCCCTGTTCACCGCGCGCTGGCTTGACCACAACCGAACCGTGCTGCTCCAGAAACGCGGCGATCTCATCAGCGGATCCTGCAAGGATCTGGTCAGGCACGTTTACACCGGCCCTTTCGACGATCCGGCGCGTGGTGGCCTTGTCGTCGCAGATGGACATGGCGACGGCGCTGGTGAATTCGCTCAAGGATTCCCGGCAGGCGACCGAGCGGCCACCATAGGACAGGCGGAAGAAGCCGCCTTCCGCGTCGATGATCTCCGCCTGGATACCGCGCCGCCGTGCCTCGTTCACGACAATGGTGGCGTAAGGGTTGAGCTTGTCTTCAACGGCAGGGCCGGCGAACAGAGCCTCGTTGATGGTGTTCTTGCGCTTGATGGTGAAATAGGGAACCCGCTCGAAGCCGAGTTTGTCGTAAAGGCCAATGGCAAGTTCGTTATCGTGAAGCACCGACAGGTCCATGTGCGGTGCGCCTTTGCCTTTGAAGACCTCCGCCATGCGCCGGACTAGGGCTTCCCCTATGCCCGGAAACCGGGCCTGTGGGGAAACAGCAAGGCACCAGAGCGAACTGCCGAGATCGGCATCATTGGTGGCCCGGCTGTGATCGACGCCCATTGCCGTGCCGACGATGACACCGGTCTCGTCTTCTTCCGCCACGAGTACCGTGATGGTACGCGGATCGAGTTGCGACCAGAAGAACTCCGGCGGCACCGGCACCATGCCACGGGTGAGATAAAGTTCGTTGATCGCCTCCGCATCACTGCGGGAAGACAAACGCCGTACCGTGAAGCCCTTGCGACGATTGCGCGCCGGCCTGTAGGTCGCGAGATCCAGGCGGAATGTGTGCGAGGGGTCAAGGAACAGCTCCTGCGGGGCCGAGCCGACAAGTACATGCGGATCACGCACATAGAACGCGATGTCGCGTCTGTCCGGTCGCTCGTTGCGCAGGACCTCGACCAGTTTCTCGGTTTCGCCATAGGTGTTGGCAAACACCAGCCGTCCCCAGCCACAATCGATGAACCGGTTCTTCTGGGCTTCCGTCTCGTCCAGCCGGTATTCCGGTTTGAGCCCATGCTGGCGCATGCGCTTCAGGCGGTGGTCAAACGCACCTTTCGGTCGCGAAGGTTCATTCTCGGCCATGTTCAGACCTCCTGTGCCTGCAGCCACATTTCCAGAAGCGCGACCTGCCAAAGCTCGGAACCACGCAAAGGCGTGATGTATTTGGTCGGGTCGGCATACAGTTTCTGCAGGTAAACCTCGTTGAAGAGGCCTCGTTCCCTGGCGGCCTGACTGGAAAGCGTGTCGCGCACCATGTCGAGATAGTCACCCTGGATGTATTTCAGCGCAGGCACCGGGAAATAGCCCTTCGGACGGTCGATGACGGCACTCGGAATGACCTTGCGCGCAGCTTCCTTCAGGACGCCCTTGCCTTCCTGTGCGAGTTTGAACTCGGCAGGAATGCGTCCGGCGAGCTCGACCAGTTCGTGATCGAGGAACGGAACGCGCGCCTCAAGGCCCCAAGCCATGGAGTGGTTGTCGACACGCTTGACCGGGTCATCCACCAACATGACGTTGGTATCGAGCCGCAGGGCCTTGTCGACCGGATCGGCAGCGCCGGAGCGGGCGAAATGTTCTTCGACGAAGGCAAGGCTTTCATCCCTGGCACAGTGGTAGGCGGGGGAAACAGCCTCTGTCATCTGTGCTTCAGTCCGGTCGAAAAAGGCCGTGGCATAATCGGAAACCGGACTGTTTGAGCCGCTGAGCTTCGGATACCAGTGGTAACCGGCAAAGACTTCGTCGGCACCCTGGCCGGACTGGACCACGGTGATGTGCTTGGAGACCTCACGCGACAGCAGATAGAAGCCGATATTGTCATAGGAGACCATCGGCTCGGACATCGCCTTGATCGCTCCGGGCAGGTTTTCCTGAAGCTCGGAGGAGGGGATGAAGATCTGCTGGTGATTTGTTCCGTAGTGTTCGGCAATCAGGTCCGAATACTGGAATTCGTCGCCCTTTTCGCCATGTGCTTCTTCAAAGCCGATGGAGAAGGTTGCAAGACCCTTCTGGCCTTCCTCGGCCAGCAGACCGACGATCAGGCTGGAATCGACACCGCCGGACAGGAGAACGCCGACAGGTACGTCGGCCACCATGCGGCGGCGAACGGCTGTGCGCAGGCTTTCCAGGACTTCATCGCGCCAGTCGTCGGCGCTGCGGGCAAGGTCTTCCGCCGTCTTTTCAAAACGCGGTTCCCAATAGGTGTACTCGGAAGAGGTGCCATCAGCTTCAAGCGTCCGCACCGTGGCCGCGGGCAGCTTGCGCACGCCGTTCAGGATCGTGCGCGGCGCGGGAACGACAGCGTGCCAGCTCATGTAGTGATGCAGCGCCACCCGGTCGATCGACTTGTCGATGCCACCGCCTGCCAGAAGTGCAGGCAGGGAGGAGGCGAAGGCAAGACGCCCGTTCGCTTCGCTCAGGTAAAGCGGCTTGATGCCGAACCTGTCGCGGGCAAGGTGAATGCGGCCGCTGTCATGCTCGTGAATGGCGATGGCGAACATGCCATGGAACCTGGAAAAGCAATCCTTGCCCCACTCGGCCCAGGCCTTGAGGATGACCTCGGTGTCGCTGGTAGAGAAGAACGAATAGCCGCGGCCAATCAGCTCGGATCGCAGCTCCTGGTAATTGTAGATGCAGCCGTTGAAGACCAGGGACAGGCCAAGCGCCATGTCGGTCATTGGCTGCGTACCACGTTCGCTTAGGTCAATAATCTTCAGGCGCCTGTGGCCAAAGGCGACCCGGCCGCGCTGCGTTACACCCATACCGTCGGGGCCGCGCGCCGCCATGGCGTCCGCCATCCGGCTGACCCGGACAACGTCTGCCTGACTGCCATTGAAAACCACTTCGCCGCAAATGCCGCACATATTGAAAAAAATCTCCGTTTTGTAACTGGACGTGCACTATATAGAGGTCTAATCATTAGAGTTCAAATTAATAGAGGTGTAATAATGCAGGCGATGCAGGCATCGCAAGTGGTCAAGGCTATCCGGAAGATCGTCCGGGCCATTGACTTGCGCTCCAGAGAAGTGTCCAGACTGACCGGGCTCACGATCCCGCAAATCGTTGTTTTGCAAGGGATTCGGGATCTGGGTGAGGTGACGACCAAAGCCCTTTCGGACAACGCTGACCTGAGCTCGGCGACCGTGGTAACCATTCTCGACAAGCTGGAAGAAAAGGGTCTTGTCGAGCGGTACAGATCCGTCTCGGACCGGCGAATCGTCCATGCCAAGCTGACGAAAAGTGGAAAAGAGGTTGCCTCAAACCTGCCTGGCCTTCTGCATGAAGAGTTCGTGCGAAAGTTCGATGATCTGAATGCCGAGGACAGGACGCACCTCGTTTCTTCTATCGAGCAGATTGCCGAAATGATGAACGCGCACAAGCTGGATGCGGCGCCTATCCTGATGACGGGAAAGCTCTCGGGGTAAGATACCCGGGCAAGATCAGGCTCGTTTCTTGGAGGACTGGTCGGGGTCGTTCATGATGCCGGATGCTTTCAAGGTTGCCCTGAAGCTCTGCAGTTGCGATTGAATGAGGTTTGCCGGTACGGCCGGGGAGCAATAATAACCCTGAAGGCCGTCGCAGTGATGGGTCACTGTCAGCGCGAATTCTCCTGCAGTCTCGGCACCTTCCGCTATCACACGCAAGCCCAGGCTGCGTCCAAGCCGAACGATCGCCTCAAACAGCTGTTCGCGTTGCGGGTGCGTATCCGCCCCGGAAATGAAGGCTCGGTCGATCTTCAGCTCCTGGAATGGCAGCCGGTGCAGATAATTCAGGGAAGAGTAACCCGAGCCGAAATCATCCAGGGAAAGCTGGACACCAATCTGCTGAAGTTCTGAAAGGATGTTCAGAACCAGCTGCTCCCTGGTGTCGACAAAGACGTTTTCCGTCACTTCAAGACACAGGTAGCTAGCAGGCAGGCCATAGTCGTTCAGGGTCTGCCGAACCGTGTCGGCAAAATTGGACTGGCGGAATTGAAGTGGTGATACGTTGATGGAAACCTGGCCGAACTCGAAACCGGCCTGCCGCCACTCTGCGGCCTGCTTGCACGCCGATTCCAGAACATATTGGCCAAGGTCCAGGATAAGGCCGGTCTTTTCCGCAATCGGAATGAACTCTCCCGGCGGGATGAGGCCACGTTTTTCGTGTGGCCAGCGGAGCAGGGCTTCCAGGCCAATGAGACGGCCGTCGGCAGGGCAAACCTGGGGCTGATAATGCAATACAAGCTGGCGGGTTTGAAGTGCAGCACGCAACAGCGTCTCCGTGAGCATTTCACTCTGGACGCGGTCGTTCAGGGGCGGAGAAAAGAATTCGTATCGTGCACCTGCGTTCCGCTTTGCTGCCCGCAAGGCAAGTCCCGCCATACGGTGAGCCGTTTCAGCGTCCTCTGCATCTTGCGGCAAAAGGGCTATGCCGATGCTTGGTTCTACACGGATTTCGCCTTCTTCCAACTGGAAGGGGACGGACAGCATGTCGATTGCCTGCACCGCGTAGTCTTCTGCAATCGCGCCCTTGCTGTCAAAGGGCAGGAGAATGCAGAAATCGTCTGCCGAAATTCGAGCAATCTGCGCGCTCGGGCCGAAGATATTTGCAAGACGTGCGTAGGCCTGTAACAGGACCCGGTTACCTACCTGCTGGCCGAAGGTGTCGTTCACCTTGGCAAAGCCATTGAAATCCAGATGGATCAGTGAGGCCGAATAGGTGCCGGACCTTGCCCGTTGCAAGGCTTCGCTCAGATCCGAGAAGTATCTGGCACGGTTGCCTGCGGTGGTCACAGGGTCCGTATAGGCAAGCTTGTGAAGCTTGTCCTGCAGGTCGGTGACCCTCTCCAGACCATGCGCCAGATCACCGATCTCGTCCCGCCGGTCCGTGAAGGGAATGCGTTTTGGCTGGGTGCCGGTGGCCAGTTCATCCGCTGTCTTTGCCAGGCGGCGCAATGGCCGCAATTCGAAACGCAGGAACAATCCCCCCACAAGGATGACAGCAAACAGGATGACAATGGCTGCAGAGGCCATGCGTGTCTTCAGTCGGTTTTCTGCCAATGTCAGGTCGTCTGCCCAGCCGAAATCAACTGCGATTGCACCGACAAGCTTACCGCCATCGGTGACAATCGGCGTCAGATAGGCGAGGCGGAACCTGCCCTGAACCGGAACATTGCCCGCATATGGCTGGCCTGCAGAAAGACTGGCAAATGCGGGGTGGCCTTCGCTGATGGAAAAAGCCGGCGGGGGCTCACCCTTGGGATGGCTGAAGGTGGTGGCGAAGCGGTCGAAGGATCTGGTCTCGCCCGACCAGCTGAACAAATTCGCCGCGCCCTGATTGGTCTTGCCTATGGTTTCGATCAAGCCGTCCAGCTTTTCGCTTGGCTGGAGCAATTCTTTGGCAGAAGCTTCGGAAACGCGAATGACGATCGGCTCACCACTATCAGCGAAAACCGGATTGAAGCTTGCATTCGTGCCGTAATGCAGCATTGAAGCAGCGGCACGTGCGGCCCGGTCCAGCCTGATGGTGGCATTTTCCTGAGTGCTTCTGGACAAATCGAGATAGGCAAGCCCTGAGACCAGCCCGATGCTGCAAAGCACCATCACCACCAGGGTGAGGCTGATCCTGAATACAAGCGAATGTAGTCCGAGCCGTTCTATTGCACCAAATCCTTGTCAATTTCACGTATAGGAAGCTGGATTGGCAATTAGCACGTAAAAGTAATTCTTATTCGCTACGAAATCCTGAACAGGGCTAAAAAAATTGGCGGTTTCCCGCGCTGTTCCTGCGTAACGTGCCCGTGCACAGACGCCAATCAACTTCGCCAGGCGGTTCCAAAATGTAAGGACAAGCTCTATTGGCGGTGTGAGACATGCCTTTTGTTGACCGAGACCCGGATGGTCATCCCCGTCATCTTCCGGGGAACGCGCGCCAAAGCCATTGGAAAATCGGCAGAAAGGCGTTAGGACGAGTGGTTGGTGCGGCAATTCGCGGATCGGCCGACCGACACAGCGTTTTTCGGGAAGACTGATACTTGATTTCTCTCAGACCAGTTTTGAATGTTCTCGGATTTCTGTATGTCGGCCTGGCAACTGCCATGCTCATTCCCGCTATCGTGGACGTTGCCCAGAAAAATGCCGATTGGCAGGCCTTTGTCTTTTCCGCACTTCTGACCGGCATGATCGGCATGCTGTTGTCTCTTGCCGTCGGCGGATCGCTGCGCGAGGGACTGGACACACGGCAGACCTTCGTTCTCACGACGCTTGCCTGGACGACGTTGCCGGCCTTCGGCGCGCTGCCGTTCCTGTGGCTTGGCATCGGCTACGCGGATGCGGTGTTCGAGGCGGTATCCGGTTTCACCACCACGGGATCCACCGTTCTGACCGGCATCGACAGTCTGCCGCCGGGCCTTCTGGTCTGGCGGTCGCTGATGCAGTGGATGGGCGGTGTCGGTATCATCGTTATGGCCATCGTGCTGCTGCCGTTCCTTAGGATCGGCGGTATGCAGCTTTTCCAGAGCGAGAACTCCGATCGGTCCGAGAAGATCGTCAGCCGGTCGGTTGAACTGATCCGGCTGATCGGCCTTGCCTACCTGTTCCTGACATTCCTGTGCATCGTCGCCTATCTGGTCACGGGGATTGAGCTGTTCGATGCCTTCAATCATGCCCTGACCACGATCGCGACGGGTGGCTTTTCCACCCATGATCAATCCTTCGGCTATTTCACCAATCCGGCCTCAGGTTGGGTTGCGATCGTTTTCATGATCATCGGTGCCTTGCCGTTCGTGCTGATCGTCCAGGCCTTGCGCGGTCATCCGCTGCAGCTCTGGCGCGATCCGCAGGTGAGGGCATTGCTGGGGTTTCTGGCTGTGGTGGCTTTGACGCTGACCGTCTATCTCGGCCTCAACATGCACTTTCCCTTCGATGAAGCGCTGTTGAGGGCCACCTTCAACGTGGTTTCCATCGTGACAGGAACCGGTTATGCGCTGGGCGACTATTCGCAATGGGGCGCGCCGGTCGTCGGGATCGCGCTGCTTCTGATGTTCGTTGGCGGGTGTACCGGTTCAACGACCGGCGGCATCAAGATTTTCCGCTTCCTGGTCTTCTTCGGTACTGTCCGCGCGCATCTGCGCCGCATGGTGCGTCCGCACCGGATCATGTCGGAAGAGTACGGCGGAACAAGACTGACGCCTGAACTGTCCTTCTCGGTTCTGGCCTTCCTTGTTGTCTACATGGGGTCGGTGGGCATCATAACCGTTGCCTTGTCCTTCTTCGATCTGGATCTGGTTACGGCCATCTCCGCGGCGGCAACATCCGTGGGCAACGTCGGTCCGGGCCTGGGGCCGGTCATCGGCCCGGCAGGGCATTTTGCTCCGCTGCCGGATGGCGCCAAGTGGCTGTTGTCCTTTGCCATGCTGGTCGGCCGCCTTGAGCTGTTCACAATCCTGGTTCTTCTTGATCCGGATTTCTGGTCAAAGTGACCTTTAAGCTCACCTGAACGAACGGGGCCGTCGGGTCCTGATCTGCACGAGAGAGATCTGCCATGAAGTTTTCCGCGCCCCTTGTCAGTGGCCGTCTGGTCAAGCGCTACAAGCGTTTCCTTGCCGATGTTCTTCTGGACGACAATGGCGGTGCGATCACGGCCCATTGCGCCAACCCGGGCTCGATGCTCGGCTTGAAGGAGCCGGGATCTCGTGTCTGGCTGTCGGCTTCGGACAACCCGAAACGCAAGCTCAAGTATTCCTGGGAAGTGATCGAGGCCGACGGGGCTCTGGTCGGCATCAATACGGCACACCCGAACAAGCTGGTGGAAGAAGCGCTTGAGGCAGGGCGTATTGCCGGACTTACAGGTTACCAGACGCTGCGCCGTGAAGTGAAATACGGCAAGAACTCACGTATCGATATTCTGCTGGAAGGTGCAGACGGCGCGAAGACCTACGTGGAAGTGAAGAACGTCCACCTGATGCGTAAAGCAGGACTTGCTGAGTTTCCGGACAGTGTCACTGCCCGCGGCGCCAAGCATCTTGTGGAACTGGGCGACATGGTGGCCGAGGGGCACCGCGCGGCAATGGTGTTTCTGGTCCAGCGGCCCGATTGCAGCCGGATGAGCCTTGCGGACGACATCGACCCTGCCTATGCAGCCGCCTTTGCCGAGGCCAGACGCGCCGGAGTGGAAGCCTTTGCAATCGGCTGCGATGTCCGGCTGGACGGCATTGATGCAGTCAAGCCGGTCGAAATCATCGCCTGAGCGAAGCCAAGCCAAACCAAGCCAAGTCAAGCCAAATTGGGCGGCAGCTGTTACGCCTGCCGCACGACAATCGGCGTGCCGTTTGGTACACGGTTATAAAGATCGATAATGTCCTGCTGGAGCAGGCGCACGCAGCCGGACGACACGGCCTTGCCAATGGACAAGGTTTCCGACGTGCCGTGCAGGCGGTAGAGCGTGTCGCGATTGCCTTCAAAAATATAAAGAGCTCGCGCACCCAGCGGATTGTCGAGACCCGGCGGCATGCCGTTCCTGTATTTCTCCAGTTCTGGCTGACGGTCGATCATTTCAGCCGGCGGCGTCCACTTGGGCCAGGCAGCCTTGCGTGCGATGCGCGCACGGCCACCCCAGGCGAATCCTTCCCGGCCGATGCCGACGCCATACCGCATTGCCTGGCCGCCCTCCATGGTCAGGTAGAGAAGCCGGTTGGGCGTATCGACGATGATCGTGCCCGCCGGTTCGGGAGCGGCATAGGTCACCAGTTGGCGGTAGTAGACCGGATCGATCTTCGACAGATCCACTGCCGGAATAGGGTAGGGCTCTTCCGGCATTGCCCGGTACATCTGAAGGTACTCGGGCGAAATGCGCACAGCTCTTCCCAGACCATCGGCTGGGTAACCAGGTCCTGCAAGTTGTCCGGTTCTTTGGCTGGATGCGCAGCCGGTCACAAGAGCGGCAGCAGCGGAGGCGAGGAACAAACGTCTGTTGAGCATTCCGTTTTCCGAAATAGGCTTTCGTAGCGTGTAACGACTAAGTTTTCGGAGAGGAAACGCATGACAGGCGACAAAGTTCTGATTTGTCGAATTTTTGTTTCGGCGAGCAGAGATATCTGGGCGGATTGACTTGAAGGCAGACGCAAAAAGACCGGCCAAACGCGATGCCTGACCGGTCGATTGTCGATTTACAAACAGGGTTCCAGCGGAAACGTGGCAGGACCCTCAAAAGTTCGCGAAGTCTGGATCAGCCCGCGGTTTCTTTCGAAAGCGGCGGCTGGAACTGCCAGCCCATGTCCCAGGGGAAATAGATCCAGGTGTCCTGCGATACTTCGGTGATGAAGGTATCGACCATGGGCACGCCAACCGGCTTTGCGTAAACAGTCGCGTAGTGTGCCTTCGGCAGCATTTCACGAACCACTTTCAGGGTCTTGCCGGTGTCGACCAGATCGTCGATCACCAGAACACCGCTACCTTCACCGTCTTCCAGATCGATGACCTTCGGATCGATCGGCTTGATGACCTTGAGCGAACCCTGACTGTCGTAGTCGTGATAGGACGCAATGCAGACGGTTTCGATGGTGCGGATGCCAAGCTCACGCGCAACGATCCCGGCCGGTACCAGTCCGCCACGGGTGATGCAGACGATCGCCTTCCATTCGCCTTCGCTAGAAAGGCGCCAGGCTAGTGCGCGGGAATCTCTGTGAAACATGTCCCAGGAAACGGGGAATGCTTTGTCTTGGGCTGGGTTTTCCATTTCTAGTCCTTCAGATTATCCCGACAGGTCGGCGACAGCTTCCGCGACATCCCTGACCGCGGCCATCAGTATCGCCTCGTCCCGCGAGCGGATCACGATTTGTGTGGTGAACTTGCCGTCCGTCGCTCTCGGATAAGAGCCAATCAAGGTTTGCGGATGCGCGTCCTGAATGGCAGCGAGGCGCTCGGCGATGCGGCTTTCAGGCATGTCTGCGGCAACGGTTTCCGACAGCATCTTCTTGCCAGTCTTCAGCGAAGGCGCAAGCGCGTCCATCATCGCCTGCATGATCGACGGCACGCCTGCCATCACGTGGACGTTCTCGATCCGGAAGCCCGGTGCCTTCGAAACCTTGTTTTCGATGAGGTCTGCGCCTTCGGGGATTCGTGCCATCCGCTGGCGAGCCGGGGTGAATTGTCCCGGCGGGTAGTGGGGTTCCATGATTGCGACAGCGCGCGGATCAAGGTTCAGCGCAACACCAAAGGCGTCAGCGATGCTTTCGGCCGTGATGTCGTCGTGTGTCGGGCCAATGCCGCCGGACGTGAACACGTAGTCGTAGCGCGCCCGCAGCGCATTGACGGCACCGATGATTTCCGGCTTTTCGTCCGGAACAATGCGCACTTCCTTGAGGTCAATGCCAAGCGCAGTCAGGTAGTCGGCGAGGAAGCCGATGTTCTTGTCCTTCGTGCGGCCGGACAGGATCTCATCCCCGATGACCAGAAACGCAGCGGTTACAACGTCATCTGCCCTCTGACCGGTCATCTTCACACTCCCTGACACATGGATGGGGATTGGCTTTATCCCAGCTTGACGCCTGGCTCAAGCGAAAGCGGGTCTATTGCCCGGGAGTCCAGCCATAAATATCGTCGAACCTGGCAGCCAGACTGGTTGGTTTCGACAGGCGCAAAACGGTGTCGCGGGCGAAGGCCATCGCGCCACCATAGTGGAATGTGCGGGCATTTCTGAAAGAAATACCCTGAATGTGCTGTACCCGTTGTTTGCGTTGCCGCTCAAACGCCCTGAAGGCAGCGGGGATGTTTTCGACATCCTGAGGCATATGCTCAGCCAGGATCGCTGCGTCCTCGATGGACATTGCCGCCCCCTGCGCCATGAACGGCAGCATCGCATGGGCGGCATCACCGATCAGCGCAATATTGCCATGGGTCCAGGGGCCTCCAGCGTCCACGCTGCACAGGGCCCATTTCAACCAGACGTCAGGGATCGTGAGAAGATTGCGAACTTCCGTTGGCCAATCCCGGAAAATCTTCAGAAGGGTTTCCTTGTTGGCCTTTGCAGACCAGGTCTCGTCCTCCCAGGCCTCTTCGACCAGCCCGACGATGTTCAGTTCCCGCCCACCACGAACCGGGTAATGCACCAGATGGGCGCTCTTGTGGAACCAGAGGCCGGCATCGCGGCGCCAGCGCTCGGGCACCGCATCGATCGGAACTGTGGCCCTGTAGGCAACCTGGCCGCTGTAATGAGCGTCTTCATGTCCGGGAATGAGCCGCCTGGTCCTGGACCAGACCCCATCAGCGCCAATGAGAGCCCTGCAACGAAGTTTTCCCGAGATCTCATTGTCCTGGAACACGCAGGTCAGGTGCTCGTAGGGCGAGGATTCCAGATCGATAACTTCGCTTGAAAGGCGGAGGGAGATACCGTCACTGGCCTGGACCTTCTCCAGAAGCACGCGCTGGAGATCTGCCCGGTGGATTTCCCAGAAAGGATAGCCGTGTCGCTCCTTCAGGAAAGTGCCCATGGTCACCCTGGCGAGCTCTTCGCCGGATTTTGCCGAGCAGATTTTCACAAAATCCGGGGCATAGGCATGTGGGGTGAGGTCTTCCAGCAAGCCAAGCTGATCGAGTACCGAGCAGGCGTTGGGAGAGAGCTGAAGGCCGGCGCCAACTTCCGAAAGTTGCCGAGCCCTGTCCATGAGGACAATTTCATGCCCTTGAGCATGCAGGCAAAGGGCGGCCGTTAGACCGCCAATCCCTGCGCCGGCAATAATGATCGGAAGACCGGTCTCACCATTCGTGCTCATGGACAGACCAATAAGTTACGCCGCTACAGGCGTCCAAGTGCAGTCTGAAGGCGAGGATTCGGTTGCCTGCAGTGTCTTGTCGAACTTGTAGAGCGTGGAGCAATAGGGGCAGACCACTTCGTTCTCACTACCCATGTCGAGGAAGACATGGGGATGATCAAACGGAGGATTTGCGCCGATGCACATGAATTCCCGTGCGCCGATCGCCACCGAATCGTGTCCGCTGGAGTTCTGGAAATGCGGGACGACATGATCCGCCATGTTGAAATTCCTCTGTCTCTAAAGGGTTGGACCCCGATAGCAAATTTTCCGGACCATATCCATTTGTAAAATATATGGGTAGACCCGGAATGTGCGATCCACAACCGCAGCAAGGCTCCACCTGGAGCCGGAAATGGGCTTTACCTTCGCTGCCCAAACCCCTTACTCTACCGTGAAATTGTGTTTTCCGTTTACGTAAGGGTTAATGTCTTAGATGCCTCAGTTCGAGTTCGATGGTGTTAGGATCGCCTATGAGGATAAAGGTGAGGGGGACCCGATCCTGCTGATCCACGGGTTCGCGTCCAACAAGCAGGTGAACTGGCAGTATCCCGGTTGGGTCGATTTGCTGGTAGGCGACGGCAGGCGCGTGATTACCATCGACAATCGCGGCCACGGCGACAGTCAGAAATTCTACGACCCGGCAGCTTATGGTGCACCGGTGATGGCGGAAGATGCCAAACGCCTGCTCGACCATCTTGATATCGAGCGTGCCGATGTCATGGGCTACTCGATGGGCGCAAGAATCTCGGCATTCCTGACCCTCAATCACCCGGGCAGGGTGCGCCGCGCGATCTTCAGCGGTCTGGGCTACGGCATGATTTCCGGCATCGGAGATCCGGAACCGATTGCGACAGCCCTTGAGACCGACCGCATCCAGGACATTTCCGATCGCACCGGACGCGCCTTCAGGGCCTTTGCGGAGCAGACAGGGTCCGATCGCCGGGCGCTGGCGGCCTGCATGCGCTCCTCGCGGCAGAAAATCAGCGAGGAAGACGTCGCGCGCATTGAACGTCCGGTGTTGATTGCTGTCGGTACGAAGGACGATATCGCCGGGTCACCGCAAAAGCTGGCGGCCTTGATTCCGCATGCGGAAGTTCTGGAGATCCCGGGCCGAGATCACATGGTTGCGGTGGGCGACAAGGTGCACAAGCAGGGCGTTCTGGCGTTCCTGAACAACATTGAAGCGTAAGGCCTGACGCCACCGGAGGCGCAAGCCGCGCTGTGGTGTGCTGATCGGGTATCGAGGGAGGTTGCATGGGTCCGAAGCGTGTTGAATTCCAGGGCGCGGAAAAGAACGGTCTGGTGGCGGATCGCTACGGGGTAGGGGACTTGCCTGTGATCATGCTCCACGGCGGCGGCCAGACCCGGCATTCCTGGGACGGTGCTGCACGCAGGATCGCGGATCTCGGGCACCCGGTCTATTCACTGGACCAGCGCGGACATGGCGAAAGCGATTGGGTTGCCTCGGGAAACTATACATTCGACGATTTCGCCAGGGATCTCGTGGCTGTCACCAGTCAGGTTGAGGCCTTGCACAAGGCGAACCCGGTTGTCGTTGGTGCGTCGCTTGGCGGCTTTGCCGGTATGCTGGCGGAGGGACAGGAAAACAGGGGCGGTCTTTCCGCGCTGGTTCTGGTGGACATCACGCCACGGATCGACATGGGTGGTGTCGCCAAGATCCTGGGCTTCATGGGAGACAGGGTCGATGACGGCTTTGCCGATGTGGAAGAGGCCGCTGATGCGATCGCCCGCTATCTGCCCAACCGTTCGCGGCCCAAGGACCTGTCCGGCCTCTCAAAGAACCTTCGCCTCCATGCAGATGGCCGCTACCGCTGGCACTGGGACCCGGCTTTCCTGAAGTCAAAGCATCATCAGGACGAAGACAGGGCGGTGGAGTCGCAAGAGCGCATGCTGGCTGCGGCGGGCAATCTTTCCGTGCCTGTTCTCCTGATCCGGGGGCAGAACTCCGAATTGGTGTCCATGGACCATGTTCGCGAATTCCAGGCGCTGGTGCCTCACTCGAAATTCACCGATATCCGTGATGCCGGACACATGGTTGCCGGCGATCGCAATGACGTTTTTGCCGGGGCGGTAGAGGACTTCCTGATCGCACTCAAAACCGATGCCGCAATGGCCTGAGGCAGGTTTGCCGACAAATCGTCGTGACGCGTTCGGGTGTTCGCTGTGAAGTGAAAACGGGAGTCGTTTCAACTTGCTGGCAGAAGAGGTTGAGAGGTTGATTCAGCTTCGGGGCTTGGCTTGCGATCCTGTCAGATGCCAGTGAACACCGGCGATCTCTTTTCCAGAAAGGCCCTGCAGCCTTCGCGGTAGTCGGCACTGTCGATACAGACCTGCGCATTTGCAAGGTCAGCCGTTGCGTCCGCCTGACTGCCGGGCTGGGCGAGGCGATTGATGGCTTGCTTGGCTGCCTTCAGTGACAAAGGCGCATTGGCGCAGAGTGCCTTGCTCAGCGCGTTGATGTGCTGGTTCAGATCCATGTCATCCACCACTTCATTGACAAGGCCCATGTCCAGCGCCTTTTCGGCCGTCAGGCGCTCGGCCGAAAACAGCAATCTCTTGGCGTTGGATGGTGAAACGGCCTCCAGCAGGTCCCCGAGCGCTTCGGGCGGATAGGCAAGACCGAGCCTTGCTGCAGGAATGGCGAAAAAGGCGGAACGGGCCGCGATGCGCAGATCGCAGGCGAGCGCCAGGCCCAGGCCGCCGCCAAGGCAGGGGCCTTCAATTGCCGCAATGACCGGGACGGGCAGCGCCTTAAGCGCCTTGAAGGCGGCAACATTTATGTCGTCGTATCTCTTGGCGGCTTCCGGCGTCGAGCGGATGGTTTCGAATTCCGATATGTCAGCACCTGCGCAAAAGCTCTTGCCACCGGCACCGCGCACGATGCAGACGCGCAGATCCGGATCCCGTGCGAGCTCTGCCAGAAGACCGGGAATTGCCTGCCATGCGGCAAGAGGCAGCGCGTTTTTTCTGTCGGGCGCATTCAACACAAGCTCTGCAATCTGACCGTTGCGGATCACCATCGGGTTGCCGGAAGGGGCTGATAGGGACGTTTGTGTTGGCATGATTTAACCTCAAATTGCGATTTCAGTTAGCAAGATGCTGAAAATCTTCAGGTATCGGGGTTCATTCGAAACGGTCATATCTGATATCAGGAAGTTTGATTTGGGAATATCAGACGACAGTCCTATTTTAAGGACCACTCGTGACGGCTTGAAAAGGAGACAGGCCATGTCGGCACCGATCAGCAAGACCGGTTTGAAAGAAGTTCCGACCCATGATCCGGTCTGGCATCAACTGAGGGATGAAGCACAAGCGATGGTCGCGGCAGAGCCGGCCCTGTCGTCCTTCGTCTACGAAACTGTTCTGAACCATGACAGCCTGGAAGAGGCCGTCGTTCATCGCCTTGGCGACCGGCTGGGCCGGGACATTGTTTCCGCATCATTGATCCGGCAAACCTACCTTGAAGCCCTGGCTGACGAGCCGGAGCTGGCCAAAATTTTCAGGGTCGACATCGTTGCCGTCTTCGACCGCGATCCGGCATGCTTCCGTTTCCTGGAGCCGGTCCTTTACTTCAAGGGCTTCCATGGTCTGCAGACGCACCGGCTGGCAAACTGGTTGTGGCGCCGTGGCCGGAAGGATTTTGCCCTTTATCTGCAAAGCCGCAGCTCGGAAGTTTTTCAGATCGACATCCATCCGGCGGTTCCCGTCGGGCGCGGTATCTTCATCGACCACGGTACCGGCATTGTTGTTGGCGGAACCGCGGTGATCGAGGACGATGTCTCGATCCTGCAGGGCGTCACCCTTGGCGGCACCGGCAAGGAAGATGGCGACCGCCATCCGAAGATCCGCCGCGGTGTCTTGCTGGGGGCGGGAGCCAAGGTGCTCGGCAACCTGGAAATCGGACATTGCTCGCGCATTGCCTCGGGGTCCGTGGTGCTTCAGGACGTGCCTGCAAACACGACGGTTGCCGGGGTTCCGGCCAAGATCGTCGGCAAGGCAGGGTGCGCAGAACCGGCCCGCAGCATGAATCAGCTGCTCGGTGAAGACGCCGGCCAGACGAATTGAAATTCCGGTTTCAGGAAGACGGGGAAAGCTTGCGGAAAGGCTTTGGCATTTCCGTTGGCTCCTGTAGGGTCCGCGCCAGATTGATGCTGAAGGCAAAGAACAGGAGAGCGCCGTGAAACCCGATGAAATCCGAAAGATCGAAGCCTATCTGCGTTCGAAGTTCGAGAACAAGACCATCAAGGTGCAGGCCCGCCCGCGCAAGGACGACTCTGCCGAAGTTTACATCGGCGATGAATTCATCGGTGTCATCTTCCGGGACGATGAGGATGAAGATCTGAGCTGGAACTTCCAGATGGCAATCCTTGAAATTGATCTGGACGAAGTCTGAGTTTCAGACTTTTCGATCGTAACGTGAAAAGGCGGCTCCTCTGGTGAGCCGCCTTTTTCATTTCTCCGCCATTCGCTCAAGTCAGGTCATTGCATCCGGTAACCTTCGATGCTGGCAACGATGTCGCCGTCGAGACGGCGCCAGTCCGGCAGCAGCGATTGATCGAAGCTGTAGCGCAGCTCCAGACCCGAGGCGAACACGATGGCGCGGTGGCAACCGGCTTTTCCGGAAGTGCTGTCTTTGCGGCATCGTGCGATGAAGCCGTTTTGAACGGTCGGATCGTAGACGATGAGATCCGTCGCAGGCGCGCCACGCGCAGACAATTTCAGCACCTTCAGTCCAGAAGGCCCCTTCATCTCGCCGCCGCGTGCAAGACGCCTGTAGAACGGATCAAGCCTTGCCCGCAGGCTCTCCCGGCCGGGATTGCTCTCAAGGTCAACCTGGATCGTCGCAGGGGTGTCCCATCCCGTATCGCTGTTTTTCGTGGCGCTGGAAGACCAGTGCAGGTTCAGGCGAAGTGTTTCAAACGCGGCTTCGGAACCAAGGGCCTGCCGTTTCTGCGAAGCCGTCGCGATCAGGTTCAGGGGAAGCTCAAAGCGGGTCGTGCCAACCGCAAAGCGGACGGGCTGGTCCTGTCTGATGCCTGCCTCCATCGGCCAGCCGGATGACCAGGAGTAGATCTTCCCGCCAACATGAGCCGTGCCCAATACACACATTGCCAACGCCAGCCAGGTGAAGTGGCGGGGATCGGTTCTGATCGGGCCTGGCAAGGAGACAGGTATCACGACTTCAGTCCCTTGATTGGCTGTGCACATATATGGGACAGGTTGTCCTGAAACGGCACAGGTGTCCCGCTTGGGGAAGGCGTTGACACTGCTCGAAGTGGCTCAATTGAGGGGATTTCGCTCATTTGCCGTTCCGGCACAGTCTTTGCTCTTGACCCTTTACGAATTCTTAATCACTTTCCGTGCGAAAGAGTTAACAAGGGGTTAACGGGCGTGCTGTTCAATCTTCTAATCGTTGGATATATCGCATGCGCCGGATTTGTTGCGTCCGGTGTGCTGGGCAGCCTTTATCAGCTGATCACGAAGCAGCCGCCGAAGTTCGCCTTTGACGGAGAGGGCATCCTGTCGTTTATCGCCGGCGTTTTTGTCTGCGTGTTCGCTGGACCCTTCATCATCATGCGCAATGCCATTCGCGGACGCAGGATCGAAAAGCGGCCGTTGGGCTGGCTGGTCGCGTCTTCAACGATTGCCGGCATGTGGAGCATGTGTTCCGGTGTTATGGTGATCAACGTTGCCCTGATCATGATTGGTTACACCTGAGGTCTCATGCCGGTCTTTGCTCTTGATGGACGTACCCCTGTTTTTCCGGAAAACGGAGAATACTGGATCGCACCGAATGCGACGCTGATTGGCGATATCATTCTGCAGGAAGCCGCAAGCGTCTGGTTCAACGCGGTCCTGCGTGGCGATAACGAGCCGATTACCGTCGGCATGCGCTCCAACGTCCAGGACGGCTGCGTCTTTCATACGGACATGGGTTACCCGCTGACCATCGGCGCCAACTGCACGATCGGCCACAAGGCAATCCTGCATGGCTGTACGATCAAGGACAATTCGCTGGTCGGGATGGGCGCGACAATTCTGAACGGCGCTGTCATCGGCTCCAACTGTATCATTGGTGCCAATGCCCTTATTGCCGAAGGCAAGGAAATTCCGGACAATTCTCTTGTCGTGGGCGTGCCCGGAAAGGTCGTGAAAACGTTGCCGCTGGAAGCGGCGAACGGGATTGCGAACTCGGCTGACGGATATGTGCGCAACTGGCGCCGCTTCAAGGCCGGCCTGCGGGAACTCTGACCCGCTTTGATCTTGCCCCCTTCGACCCGATCCCGAATGAGCTGGGCCTGAAAAGGCGGGAACCGGCCTGCGGGGGGCGGGCCGGTTCCCTGGATCCGGTCGTGGTAGGGATGGGGAGGGTGGGGACGCGACCGGATCGTCCAAGCGGCCGGCTGAAGCCGGACCAATCCCAATCCTAGTTGGACACGCTACTGACGGTCGTCACGCGCGTGTCTGCAATACCTGTCCACTGCACGGGCGAGCTGGCGGACTGACGTTTGATGTAACGGTAGGGTGTCGAATACCAGGGCAGCACCGCCTCGATCTGGTTGTCGAGGATCATGTCGCCATGGTCCGTACGTACCGTCAGAACGGCATGACCCGAGTTCTGGGTATCTTTTGCAACAGTGATCAGAAGGGCGCTTTTCGGCCAGCCGGCTTCGATCAGGACCCGCTGCTTTTCAAGGACGTATTCTTCGCAGTCACCGTATCCGTTTACCGGATAGGTCCAGTATTCTTCCTGGCCGAATAGGTCCTGGTCGGTCATAGGATGAATCCGGCGATTGACTTCCTTGTTGATTGCAATGAGTTCGTTCCAGCGGGCTTCGTCCAGCTTCACGACAACCGGCTTGTATGTTTCCTTCGGACAAGCCGAGACGTTGTCACGGCAGAACTGGTCATAGCCGACGGGTGCCTTGACAACCATTTGCATGTCCATGAAGCGACCGGGTTCTGCCTGTGCAACCGATCCCATGACGGTGCAAGACAGCAACATTGCAGAAGCGAGTAGAGTTCTGTGAAGTAATTTCATCGTAACGCCCTCCCCAAGGCTGACGCAACGATGACCCAATGATTTTTACTTGGAGAAAATCTCCAAAGTAAAACTGTATTTGTATTTTATGAGTGTTTGAGTTTCTTTTTACCGTTATTTGAATTTACTTTAATTCAAGTTGGAAGAAAATTTTCGTAAAATTTGATGCATCCTCCAGAAGTCATTGAATTAGCGAGAAATTGGTGTTTTTCGAGTGGTGCGAAATCGGTTTTCAATCGCCTGGTTTTCGGTCTGGAGCGGGCCGTGTGCCCGTCCTCAAGGGTGAGAAAAGGGCATGAAAGTTTTTTGATTTTTTTGGATCTGGCCACCAGAAAAGAAACGCGACTACCTGGAAAATTGCGCAGAAACGAAAAGACCCGGCAAAAAGCCGGGCCTGTCTGAAGGGTTTTAAGCACTTGCGATTGATGAGAAAGCTAAAGTCAGCTTTCCTCTGGTGCCGATATGTGATGTTCCAGCAATTCGCGGCTTTGAACGGCAGCAAATTCGACGGCTATGCCACCTTCGATGCGGCGAATGACACGTGCATGCATCTTGCCGAGCGTGATGGCGTCGCCCATCTCCGGCACGATGTCCGTGGCGATGGCCGCGCCGGACAGGGATACGTCTATGATGCGGCAGACATGTTCCGAGCCGTCCGGCAGGATCATCTTCGTCATCGGGTTTTTGGGCACGAAGCGGTCGTGGCGGCGGTCTTCGGGAAGATTGAGTTCGTCCCGGTTCGCAAGCCACGTCAAAACATTGGCGATCTTGTCGCGTTTGCGGACCGTATTGCGCAGTTCAACCGCAAAGCCACCATCGATCAGGCGGGAAATCCTGCCTTCGACGCGGCTCAGGTGGTCAAGATAGGCAATCACGCGTTCGCCGACCCTGCCGGTGACCGGTGTAATCATGGCCATGCCGCCCGGCGACATGTCGATAACCTGACAAGGATATTCGCGCCGATCTTCAAGCATGAAGCGGCCCAGTATATTGACCTGGACCCGTTGATGGCGCCGGCGGTCAGTGACTTGAATCGATCTGCTTCCTTCGGTTGCTGTTGCCACTCCGGCGCTCATGCCTGTTCTATCCAAAACGGTGCGCAAATCGCATTGTCCCCGGCTGAGATGCGATTCAAAAGACGTCTTTCAAAGCACTTTAGGTAGCTGGGGTTAACGATGTGTAAGAGTGTAGCTCAGAAGGCGCACAGGTCCAGACTTGTGATCGATAAAAATGCGGGTACGGCCGTGATGTTCGGAATTCGAGCGCTCTCTGGCGAGAAAGCACAATAACGCGAGAGTAAAAATCCGGAAGGAAGGACTTCTTTTCAGCTGAATAGAGGCTGCAAACCAGCCGGTGCCGAACATGAATTCGGGCCAGCTGATTCTTGGCCGGCCCGATTTCGCAGTTGAACAGGGATGTTACCAGACTTGCTATGTTGTGCGGGTCAGGACTTGCCGCCGGAATAGACGGTCAGATGTCCGACCTTGCGCTCCGCACCGCTCGGCAGGGGCGGTGTCGGCATGGCGATGCCCTCGGCGGTAAACCGCGGCAGGATCGGGTTGAGCGTGGAAGCAGGGGAATCCACGAAATAGGGGCGCTCGTCCGGCCAGACCAGGCGCAGGCTGCTGATCGACTGGCTCAAAATGGGATGCAGGCCGATCCAATAGGGTTTTTCCATCGGAGTACAGCTTCCTAGGACACGGATCCTGCCTTCACCTGGAACATTCAGCGGCACCAGCAGCATTTCCATCTGCAGGATCTGTCCGCGTTCCGTATGGCCGTTGATGCCGATTACGGCCGCGGCCGCATCTTCGGTGATGGCGGCGATCAGGCTTTCCAGGGCTTCACGGTCTTTCACGCTCCAGCCGCGCAGGAAGTTGCGGCCCTTGAGTTCCCGGCAATGTGCGGAACACAGACGTGTACCGGCGAGGCGGTAGCGCACGTCCCTGGAACCGTTCGTCTCCAGAATGAAGGTATCACCAAGAAGGCCACGGATCTCACCCGGATCGACTTCACTGCGGTTCGGTGCAGGACGGGCGCCGCGAAGATTGTCCCAGTAGTTGTAAAGAGTTTGCGTTACGCCGTGTTTCATCTGGTTCGCCTCTTTGCCATTCTTGCGCCCGGTGTTTCGTCTCAAGACAGTTCTTGTTTCAAAACGGGACGAAAATGCTTCCCTGTTGGTTTTTGACCTTTACAAAGCAGGGCGCGTGCCAAGTGCTTGTTGGTGCGAAAGCTTGAGAGGCGGTCAGAAATTAAGGTTAATTTTCGGTAAAGCTTGTATTGGGGGCAGTTGCCTGTCAGCTTAACACTCAGTTCACATAGACAGCGGGTGGGAGGAACCTGTTGTTGCAGGTCAGGCCGCGGGCCGATAGGTACAGCCGCCAAGAGCTGCCTCGGTAAAACAAGCGCCGGCCAGAGTGAACAACTGTCCTGAACGGGCGTCGTGGGGACGCGACCGGTTTTGGGGGGCATCGCAAAGCGCTGGTCACCTTTAGGTGGCCGGCGCTTTGTATTTTCAGGCTTTTTGGGGATTGTGACCGGTGAAGTCGAAGTCACTAATTCCCGGTTTCGCATGTTCTGGCGGTCGAACCACTCTTGTTTTGTCTTCGATCTGGCTTAGAAGAAAGACAGGAAAGGCAGAGGGTCCATGAACGTTTACCGCATTGATGAAGAACGCGCCCGGCGCGAAAAAGCCCAGAAGGAACAACCTCCCCAACGGCCGTCCGGTCCGCCCGTGTTCAATCTGCCCGGGATCATCGTCTGGCTTGGCGGTATCCTGATTGCGATCCACGTTTTGCGTGCGATGGTCCTTCCGGCAAACCTGGACAATCTGATCATCGAACTTTTTGCATTCTGGCCGGTAAAATATGCCTATCTTGGCAGTCTGCCGCCTTTTGATCTTCTCTCCAGCCTCTGGGCCTTCGTCACTTACAGCCTGCTGCATGGTGGCGCCATGCACATCATTTTCAACCTGCTCTGGATGGCGATTTTCGGCAGTGCGGTTGCCAGGCGGTTTGGCGTGGGCCGGTTTCTGCTGTTTTCGGCGGCCTGTTCCGTTGGCGGGGCGCTGGCTCATCTTGCCACCCATTGGGGGGAAGGGGCGCCGATGATCGGTGCATCCGCCGCCATTTCCGGTCAGATGGCTGCGGCCATTCGTTTCGTTTTCGAGCGTGGTGGCCCGCTGGGAGCGATCCGCAGCAACGATCCGACGGCCTATTTCGTACCGGCGCAGCCGCTTGCGGAATGCCTTCGCAATCAACAGGTTCTGGTTTTTGTCGCGGTATGGTTCGGGCTCAACCTGTTCTTCGGCCTGATGAGCGGTCCCGTTGCGGGACAGCCGGCAAGTGTTGCCTGGCAAGCTCATATTGGTGGATTTGTCGCCGGACTTGCCCTGTTCCCGCTGTTTGACCCCGTGCCGCAGCGGCGGAATTCCTGACGCGGAGCGAAAGTGCGTTCAAGACGCAAGGTCAACAGTTTGCGCGATCTGATTTTTTTGCCATGATACCTGACGACTGGAGGTCGTCCTGTCGGATTCGAATGGACGTCCGGCCCCAGTCGGTGCGAAAGTGGTCGAGCAGCAGGAACATCTCCTTCCGGAGACCGGCTGGCAGACTACATTAAGGTCGATCAACTATTGACGTTTGATCGCTTCCGATTGAGCGTCGGTTGATCTGGTCCGGTAAAACGGACCGATTGATGCCATGGGAGGTGATTGAATGACCGTAGCCGCTATCCTGAGTGGGAAAGGCCACGATATTATCACAGCGCGCAGCGACGCGTTGCTCAGCGAAATTTGTGAAACCCTGGCAAAACACAAGATCGGTGCCGTGGTCGTTTCCGACAAGGAAGGTGCCGTTGACGGCATTGTGTCAGAGCGGGACATCGTTCGCGTGGTCGGTACGCAAGGCGTGTCGGCGCTGAAAACACCGGTTTCCGGTGTCATGACCAAGAACGTGGTTACCTGCTCCGAAGAGAACAACATCAACGAAGTCATGGCTCGCATGACACAGGGCAGGTTCCGCCATATGCCGGTCGTGAAGGACGGCAAGCTGACCGGTGTGATCTCCATCGGCGACGTCGTGAAGTTCAAGATTGCGCAGGTTGAACTCGAAGCCGAGCAGATGCGCAGCTACATTACGATGGCCTGACATGAAAAAGGCTGGCTTGTAGGCCAGCCTTTTTGTTTCGACGTGTGATTTATCAATCTTGCCGTGTTGCCAGAAACGCGGTGGCTTCCTTCAGCATTTTTTCGGGTTTTTCCCCGTGCCATGCCGACTGGGACATGTCCGGCAAGCGATGCGCAATGCCCTTGTGGCAATCGATGCAGGTCTTTTCACCCGTGAACAGGAAGCGTTGGTGCGCTTCAGAGGCCCTTCCACTCTGACGGGTTATGTCCATGGAATCGGCGGAATGGCAGTTGCGGCATTCCAGAGAATTGTTCGCCTTGAGCCGGGCCCATTCGTGCTGGGCCAGTTCAAGCCGGTGTTCCAGAAACTTTTCCCGCGTATTGATCGTTCCGAAGATCTTGCCCCAGACCTCCTTTGAGGCCTGCATCTTGCGGGCGATCTTGTCTGTCCATTCATGGGGGACATGACAATCCGGGCAGGTGGCTCTCACGCCCGAGCGGTTGGAGTAGTGGATTGTCGTTTTAAGCTCGGCAAAGACGTTGTCGCGCATCTCGTGACAGCCCGTGCAGAACTTCTCGGTATTGGTCAACTCCAGCGCGGTGTTGAAACCACCCCAGAAAATTATGCCCATGATGAAGCCGCCGAGGGTCAGAAAGCCGAGGCTGTAGTGCACGCTCGGGCGGCGGATGGTGGTCCAGAGCCTTTTGAGGAAGGCCAGCATCATTTGGCCCCCTCTTTGGATTTCACATATTCGAGCACTTCATCGACATCGACAAAGTCGTTCTCGACCAGAGGCCGGGCGTCGGTCTGCGGCACGTGGCACTGATTGCAGAAATACCGCCGGGGTGTGACGGACGCCAGGAACTGGTTGTCCCGGTTCATGAAATGCGTGATCGACACCATTGGCGCCTGGCTGACTTCAATGGCTGTACGGGAGTGACAGCTCAGGCACTTGTTGGAGTTCTTGTCGATCTGATAGCCCTCGATCGTGTGAGGGATCAGCGGTGGCTGCTCGGGATAGTTCCGCACCTGGCGAATGTCGGAGTTCACCGGCTTTGGCATCGGGGCAGGCGTCCCGTTTTCCGCCAACGGCGTTGCGGGGCGCATGGTGGCGATGTGTTCCTGGGCGGCTGCGGCAGCTGCGGCAACCAACAGGGCGGCGCAGGCAAGGCCGATTGCAAAGCGTTTCATGGCTCACCTCACACTGCTTCTACGCGCACGGCGCATTTCTTGAAATCGGTCTGCTTCGACAGTGGATCGGTCGCGTCCAGCGTGACCTTGTTGATCAACTGGCGGGCATCGAACCAGGGTACGAAAATCAGCCCCTTGGGCGGTTTGTTGCGGCCTCTGGTTTCGACGCGGGTGAGAATTTCCCCACGTCTGGATTTGATGCGCACTTCCGCACCGCGCCTCAAACCTAGAGCCTCGGCATCGTCCGGATGCATGTAGCAGAGGGCATCGGGCACGGCCTTGTAGAGTTCAGGCACGCGCTGCGTCATCGATCCGGAGTGCCAGTGCTCCAGAACCCGGCCGGTGGACAGCCAGAAGGGATACTCCTCATCCGGGCTTTCCGCGGGCGGTTCAAAGGGCAGGGCGAAGGCGACCGCCTTGCCGTCCGGTTTCCCATAGAAATCGAATGCGGCTCCCTCTTTCACATAAGGGTCGTATTTGC
The DNA here is from genome assembly GCF_000475395.1 of Labrenzia sp. C1B70. Classification (NCBI taxonomy): domain Bacteria; kingdom Pseudomonadati; phylum Pseudomonadota; class Alphaproteobacteria; order Hyphomicrobiales; family Stappiaceae; genus Labrenzia; species Labrenzia sp. C1B70. The sequence continues at coordinate 78,699 of NZ_AXCE01000012.1, read as the reverse complement.
CGTTGTAGCGCCAGCGGGTTTCCTTGCCGTCCACCACGGGCCAACGGAGCCCGCGCACCTGGTGGTAGGTGTCGAAATCCGCCAGATCGTGGCCGTGTCCGCGGCCGAACTGGGCGTATTCCTCAAACAGGCCTTTCTGGATGTAGAAGCCGAACTCGTCGGATTCGCGGTTTTCGTAGTCTTCCGCCCGCTCGCTGTTGGGGAAGGCGTTGACGTTGCCGTTTTCGAACAGAACCTCGTACAGCGTCTTTCCCTTGTAATCGGGATTGTCGGCCAGAAGCTCGGGCGGCCAGGCCTCGTCTGTTGTGAAACGTTTGGAAAACTCAACCAGCTGCCACAGGTCGGACATGGCCCCTTCCGGTGCGTCGACGAGCTGGTGCCAGAACTGGGTGCGGCGCTCGGCGTTGCCGTAGGCACCTTCCTTTTCCACCCACATTGCGGTTGGCAGAACAAGGTCGGCGGCTTCGGCCGTCACAGTCGGGTAGGCATCGGAAACGACGATGAAGTTTTCCGGATTGCGATATCCGGGCAGGCCTTCTTCCATCATGTTCGGGGCGGCCTGCATGTTGTTGTTGACCTGCACCCAGTAGCAGTTGATTTCGCCGTCCTTGAGTTTCCGGTTCTGCAGAACGGCATGTGCACCGATCCATTCAGGAACGGTTCCTGCCGGCAGTTTCCAGATCTTTTCGGCTGTTGCCCGGTGCTCCGGATTTGAAACCACGAGGTCGGCAGGCAGACGGTGAGCGAAGGTGCCGACTTCGCGGGCGGTGCCGCAGGCAGACGGCTGGCCGGTCAGGGAGAAGGGGGAATTGCCGGGTTGGGCAATTTTACCGGTCAACAGGTGGATGTTGTAGATGAGGTTGTTCATCCACACACCGCGGGTATGCTGGTTGACGCCCATGGTCCAAAGGGACATCACCTTGGTGTCCGGATCTGCGTAAAGCTCAGCGATCTGCTGAAGCCGCTCCTTTGAAACTCCGGACTTCTCCGCGGCGAAATCCAGTGTGTAGGGTTTCACGAATTCGGCGAATTCCTCGAGAGACATCGGCTCGGAATCGCCGCTGCCGGCATTTGCTGCAGCGGCTTCAAGCGGATTTTCCGGTCGCAAGCCATAGCCGATGTCCTGTGCGCCCTTCCGGAAATTGACGTGGTTTGACACGAACTCCTCGTTCACCGCGCCGGACTGGATGATGTGGTTCGCAATATAGTTGGCGATGATCAGGTCCGTCTGGGGAACGAATACGCCGGGAATGTCCGCCAGATCGAAGCTGCGATGTTCGAAGGTAGAAAGCACGGCAACCTTGACATGGGGATGGCTGAGGCGCCGGTCGGCGATCCTGGTCCACAGGATCGGGTGCATCTCGGCCATGTTGGAGCCCCAGAGCACAAAGGCGTCGGCGTTTTCAAAGTCGTCGTAGCAACCCATGGGCTCGTCAATGCCGAAGGCACGGATGAACCCGACGACCGCAGACGCCATGCAGTGGCGAGCATTGGGGTCGATATTGTTGGATCGGAAGCCGGCCTTCATCAGTTTGGAAGCCGCATACCCCTCCCAGACTGTCCATTGGCCCGAGCCGAACATGCCGACAGCCTTCGGGCCCTTGGCCTTCAATGTTGCCTTCCATTTCTCGGCCATGATGTCGAAGGCCTCGTCCCAGGACACCGGTTCGAAGTCGCCGTCCTTGTCGAACTTACCGTTCTTCTTGCGCAGGAGCGGTGTCGTCAGCCTGTCCTTGCCGTACATGATCTTCGACAGGAAGTAGCCCTTGACGCAGTTGAGGCCCCGGTTCACCTCCGCTTCAGCGTCGCCGTGGGTTGCAACCACGCGTCCGGCCTTAGTCGCGACCATGATGGAGCAGCCGGTGCCGCAGAAGCGGCAGGCAGCCTTGGACCACTTCAGGTCGGTCAGATGCGCATGGGTAACAAGGTTCTGTGCGGCCGCAGGCACGGGGAGCCCCGCTGCCGCGGCGGCGGCCGCCACAGCCTGCGCCTTGATGACATCACGTCTGCTAATTCCGCTCATTGTGTGTCTCCTTGAAGGGAGGTCGGTGCCGCCTCGGGCGCACCGTCTGTCTGGTGGTAAACAAGGGATGCGCTCACAACGCCGGTGAGCAGCTGGATATCCGTGAGGGCCTGTACAATTTCCGCTTCGTTCGCGGTTTCCAGTGTCACGATCAGGCGTCCCTGATCATCGGAATGGGCGATCTCGGCGCCGCCGAGTGCAAGAATGTCCCGCTCGACATCGGATATCGCTTCGGTCCGCGCATGAACGAGAAGACTGGCTATGTGGACTGTTGTGCTCATGCTGTCTGGGCATCCTCTTTGGGATGGATAATGGCCAGTGCATCCTGCGGACAGACTGGGAGACAGGCTCCGCAGCCCGTGCAGGCATCTGTTTCGATGCGAAGCCGGCCAAAGGGGCGTTTGGTGAGATCTATGCGGATTGCCGAAGTGGGGCAGATATCCCGGCACACCTGGCAGGCAATGCCATGATCCTGCAGGCAACCCGGCTGAAATTCAGCCTTCATCGGCCAGGCCGGCGTGCGCTTCATGTCAAAGACGTCCTGTGCGCAGGCTTCTGCGCATTTGCCGCAGAAAGTACATTCGCCGCCGTCGAAGACAACTTCCGGCCGCCCGGTGTCGTCCGGCCTCAAGATGGATTCGGGGCAAGCTTCGCTGCAGGCGTTACAGCTTGTGCAACGTGCGGCAACCAGGGCTTCGTCCGTCCAGGGTGGGCGAAGTCTCTGGATCTCCGGTTGGCTGGGCAGTTTCAGGAATGCTCTGCGGCTGGCCGAAAAATGAGGGTCGGGAGACATGGCATCAGCCCGTCGGCGGCCCAAGGACCAGCTGTGACATCCAGATGATAAAGCCGTAGCCGCCAACAATTGCGACGGAAAGCGCCGGGGCAAGCAAAACGGCCAACAGGATGAACGCAATCCGTTCGTCCCGTTTGCTTGGAACAGTGTTGTCCGCCATAGCCTCTCCCTCAGCTTGCGGTCGATAGGGAATCAGGCACGGGATTTTGATCTTGTTGTTCGCGCCTAGTGGAAACTTAGGCACAAGAGAGAGGGTGGAGATATACGGGATACTACTTAAAATTTTGTTTCAAGAATTCGAAAGTTAATATGTTTCAATGGCTTGCGGATAAGCCTCGCTCAAGGCTGGTGGCTCTACTGCCGGGCTCAACCCTTGCCGTAAACTTCGTCGGGATCATAGACCCTCTCGGTTTCCACGCGCTCCAGACGCACAGACCCATCGTCACCTTTGATGGTTTTACGATAAAAACAAGAGCGATATCCCACATGGCAGGTTGCGCCATTGCCGGCAACCGAAACCTTCAGGACCAGGGCATCCTGGTCGCAATCGGTCAGGATTTCATGCACGGTCTGGATCTGGCCGGAGGTTTCGCCCTTCTTCCAGAAGCTCTGGCGCGAACGGCTCCAGTACCAGGCCTCGCCGGTCTCGATCGTCCGCTTCAGGGCCTCGGCGTTCATGTAGCCAACCATGAGCACTTCGCCTGACGCCACATCGGTGACGACAGCCACAATCAGGCCGTCCCGGTCAAACTTCGGCATCATCAGATCGCCGTTTTCGACCGTTGCCTTGTCGCCGCGCTCAGTCAGGTGGGTATTGCACATGGGAAGAAAGCCCTTGTCGTCTTGATAACGCAAGGGCTGAAAAGTCAGAGACCCTTGCCACGTACCAGAGACATGAATTTCGCCTGTTCGGCGGGATCGTCCTGGAATACGCCGGTAAACTGGGTGGTGATCGTGGAAACACCGGGTTTCTGGACACCGCGCATGGTCATGCACTGGTGTTCGGCTTCCAGCATCACGGCCAGGCCACGCGGGGCCAGAGCGTCGTCAATGACCGATGCGATCTGCGCAGTCAAGTTTTCCTGCGTTTGCAGACGCTTGGCGTAGATGTCGACAACACGTGCCAGTTTGGAAAGACCAACGACGCCTTCTGCCGGGTAATAGGCGATATGAGCTTCGCCGATGAAAGGCAGCATGTGGTGTTCGCAATGGGAATGGAACGGGATGCCGCGCACAAGGACGATATCCTTGTAGCCGCCAACATCTTCGAACGTCCTTGCAAGATGCTCTGCCGGATCTTCGAAGTAGCCACTGTAAAGCTGGCTCAGTGCCTTGACCACGCGCTTCGGTGTTTCCACAAGACCTTCGCGGTCCGGGTCGTCGCCGGTCCAGGCCAGAAGCGTGCGCACTGCAGCTTCCGCTTCTTCACGGCTTGGCCGATGCAACTGATCCGGTGACTTTCTTTCGAAGGTTTTTTCTACCGGCTTGAGGACAGCGTCCATGGGGATCCTCGCAATTTTACCCTTGTCACTCGTCATACGGCGCCCGCTGGTGCACAGATCAGAAGGTTCGGGCTTTTCAAGCCGCGGACCCTTATCATACTCCAGGCAAAAAGCGAACGCACAGTTTCTGAGCGGGAGGAGCCGGTTTCTAGCGTGCAAACGACATGCGAAAGACCAACTGCGACCACTCTGCCCCTTGCGAATTTGCCGTGGCGTCTGATGTATATATATGAAAGCAGTGCGCCATCAATGTGTCGCGCATCACAGGCATTCACGAAGAGGCGAGTTATGCTCGACGACATTTATAACGCGAAGATCCTTGAATTCGCCGGAAATATCCCGCGGATCGGCCGTCTCGAGCATCCGGACGCAAGCGCAAAAGCTCATTCCAAATTGTGTGGCTCCACCGTCATTGTCGACCTTTCCATGAAGGACGGCGTCGTCACGGATTTTGCTCACGACGTCAAAGCCTGCGCGCTTGGCCAGGCGTCTTCGTCAATCATGGCTCGAAATATCATCGGCGCGCGCGCAGATGAGTTGCGCGAAGTGCAACAGACCATGCGCGCCATGTTGAAGGAAGGCGGCGAGGCCCCCACAGGCCGCTTTGAAGACCTGAAGTTTCTGGAACCGGTCCGCGAATACAAGGCGCGCCATGCCTCTACGCTTCTGACATTTGATGCCGTTGTCGATGCGCTCGACCAGATCGAGGCGAAAGCCAAGGAAGACAGTGCGGTCGCGTGACCGCAGTTCTGCGTCCCATGTGTTCTCTCCATAACGAACCGCGAAAGCCGGATGGCCGATTGTCACCAATCGGATATGCAGCGATTGGGCTTATCTGGCTTTACCGCCATTCCCTGTCGCTCTTCATGGGGCGCACCTGCCGCTACGCGCCGACTTGCTCCGATTACACCGAGCAATCCATTCGCCGCTTCGGCTTTTGGGCCGGGGGGTGGGTTGGCTTGTCCCGGGTTCTTCGTTGTAATCCCTTGGGCTCCTCCGGTTTTGACCCGGTTCCCGACACCTTGCCGCCAGATGCGCACTGGTTTTTGCCCTGGCGTTACGGTCATTGGACCGGCAAGCACATACCGCCGGAACATCGTCTGGACTAATCGCTCATCCGATCTGTTGTTGACCCAACGTCAGGTTGGTGCAGCGCTTGCCTCTCATGCCAGAAGGCGGAGGGAAGAATGAGCGGACGCGACTTCCATTTCGTGATGATCAAGCCGACCCATTACGACGACGATGGTTATCCGATCCAGTGGCTTCGCTCTGCAATTCCTTCCAACACGCTCGCCAGCCTGAACGGGCTCGCAGAAGCGGCCCGCAACCGTCAGGTTCTCGGGAAGGATGTCCGCATCCATCTTCATACCTACGATGAAACCAACAAGCGGGTTCGTCCGGAAAAGATTGGCCGGGATATCCAAAAAGCAGGCGGAAAGGCCCTGATCGCGCTGGTCGGGGTTCAGTCAAACCAGTTTCCCCGGGCGACCGACCTTGCCCGCAGGTTTCTAGGTCTTGGTCTGCCGGTGGCCATCGGCGGATTTCATGTCTCCGGCTGCATATCCATGCTGGATGAAATGCCGGAAGAGATGGTTCGGTTGCAAAAGGAAGGTGTCGTCTATTTTGCCGGCGAGGCCGAGGACGGGCGGTTGGACGATGTCTTCCGAGATGCCTTTTCCGACGATCTGAAGCCGCTTTACAATTTCATGGCGGACTTGCCGTCGCTGGAGGGGGAGCCGACCCCGATCCTGCCCACTCAGCACATTCGCTTCACGGCCGGATCGCATTCCAGCTTCGATCTTGGCCGCGGTTGCCCTTTCCAGTGTTCCTTCTGCACCATCATCAACGTGCAAGGTCGCAAGAGCCGGTTTCGTTCCGCCGACGATCTGGAGCAGATCATTCGCGATAACGTTGCACAGGGGATCGACCGTTTTTTCATCACCGACGACAATTTCGCCCGCAACCGGGAATGGGAGCCGCTGTTCGACCGCTTGATCCAGCTTAGGGAGCAGGAGAGTTTCGACATCAAGTTCATCATCCAGGTGGACACGCTCTGTCACCGAATTGACGGTTTCATCGAGAAAGCGACGCGGGCAGGGGTCAACCGGGTCTTCATCGGGCTGGAAAACATCAATCCGGACAATCTCATGGCCGCAAAGAAGCGGCAGAACAAGATTACCGAATACCGGGAGATGCTGCAGAAATGGCGGACCCACGGGGCAACCACCTATGCCGGTTACATCATCGGTTTTCCGGGGGATACCAAGGAGTCGGTCCTGCATGATGTCGAGATCATCAAAAAGGAGCTTCCGCTCGATCTGCTCGAGTTCTTTTATCTGACACCGCTTCCGGGATCCGAAGATCACAAGGTGCTTTTAAGCAAAGGCATCTGGATGGATCCAGACCTCAACAAGTACGATCTCAATCACCGGGTGAGTCATCACCCGAACATGAGCGATGAGGATTGGGAGGAGGCCTATCGGCAGGCCTGGGCAAGCTACTATTCGGATGGCCACATTGAAACGGTGTTGCGCAGAGCCGCGGCGCATCGCAAGGGGCGTCCGGGCAACAAATTGTTCCTGATGATGTGGTTCAAGCTGATGGTCGAATGCGAAGGCGTTCATCCGCTTGAGGGCGGATATTTCCGCCTGAAATTCCGAACAGACCGACGCGGTGGGCTGCCGCTTGAAAATCCGCTGATGTTCTATCCGCGGTATCTTGCCGAAATCGTCGCCAAACATTGGGTCTATCTATCTGCCGTCTGGCGGGTTTACCGGATCTACCGGAGGGTAAAGGCATCGCCTGGCAGGCGGACGTATTCCGATCTTGCCATTGCCCCCATGAACCGGAGCGAAGAAGAGGATCTGGCGATGATCCGGGAAACACGCGGCGGCGCGGAAGCGGTTGCCAAACAGCTTCGCGATGCCGCGCTTTCGAAGGCCGGAAAAGACCGGGCGAAAGCAGCTTCGGCCCTATGAAGGAGAGGCCGTAGCCTTGCGCCGAAGCAGCCGCCAGCCGAAGGTCATGCCCATCGCGGCAATGATGATCGCGGCCGCTCCGACAAGCTGCAGCGGTTTCAGCTGATGGCCGAAGGCTACATAGTCGACAAGGATCGCCACCACCGGATAAATGAAGGAAAAGGCACCTTGCAGATAGGTCGGCAGCTTCTGCACGGCGCCATACATGAGGATATACATCAACCCCGTGTGAACGGTGCCAAGCGTGACAAGCGAGCCCCAGGCCATTGTACCTTCCGGCAGAGCGTTCCAGCTGACGAAGGGGGTAAGCATCAGGATGCCGACACAGACCTGTACCAGGGCGATCAGCTGTGGAGGCGTTCCCGTCAGCTTCTTGGTCAGCAGGGCTGCGACAGCCCAGAAAAAGGCTGCGCCGAGCGAGAGTGCTATGCCGAGTGCATAATTTGAACCGGCGTATTCGACAGCGCCGGGTTTTGCCTGGACGATCAGCAGGACACCGGCAAAGGCAATGACCAGCCAGCCGAGCTTGTTGACGGTGATCCGTTCTCCCAGAAACAGAATGCCGAAGCCGACCAGGATGAACGGCTGGGTATTGTAGACAGCGGTTGCCACGCCGATGGATGCCTCGGAATAGGCAGTGAAGAGCATTGCCCAGTTCACGACGATGGCAACGCCCCCTATGGCGGCAACGGCCAGTTTCTTCCAGGTCAGGTGCCGGCGGAGTAGGCCCTGGGCAGAACAGATGACAAGCAGTGCCAACGCACCGAAGGCGCAGCGCCAGAACACAACGTCGATGGCGCCCTGGCCGGAAAGGACCACGAAAAGTCCTATCGTTCCCAGAATGGTCATGGCGGCGGTCATTTCGGTGGCGCCGCGCAATGTCTTGTCCATTTTTGCCTCCAGGCGTTTCAGGATGGCCTTCATTCTGCCAAGGAGATGGATGCGCGTACTTTTGATAAATCAGCAGAAGCTGATATTGTTTTGTGAAATGTAAGCTTATCTGCCGATTGGTGTTTCGAAATGAAGATGGATGAGACGGATATCAAGATCGTTGAAGCCTTGATTGACGACGCGCGCATGTCGTTGAAAGACCTGGCCGCTCACGTGGGATTGTCGTCGCCCGGTGTTTCGGAGCGGATCCGCCGTCTGCAGGAGCGCGGCGTCATTCGCGGCTTTACCGTGGATATTGATCCGAAGGTGCTTGGATACAGTCTGCAGGCGATCGTGCGCATTCGACCGCTGCCTGGAAAGCTGCACATCGTGCAGCAACTCATTCAGGAAATTCCCGAGTTTTGCGAGTGCGACAAGGTCACGGGAGAAGACTGTTTCGTCGCCCGACTTGCCATTCCTTCCATCGATCAGCTCGACGGAATTCTGGACCGGATTTCGGACAAGGCGGAAACCAGCACCTCGATTGTCAAATCCCAGCCTATCCGCCGCCGTCCGCCGCCCTTGGCTGTGGCTGAGAAGGCCTCTTGAGGCCTGCGTTTCCGGGCCGTTAAGGCCTGAATGCAAAATGTGTTGCCGCAGCGAAAATTCTCAAAGACAGCACCTGCAAATCGGTGTATTCCGCAAAGGCCGCCGACCGGTCCGTGCAGTCTCTAAACTGCCTCAGGGCCGTCGCCAATGTTGGATGGAGACCGGGTGCGGCGCACCGGCCTTTGGGTCTTTCAAGGCACCATGGACAAGGCTTCGCCCCAGGCCGAAACCGGGGATATTCTCATTCGCACTGCCGAGCCCGGCGATCTCGCCGAGCTGTTTCGCATTGAAAACGCCGCCTTTGCCGGCGATCGCATTTCCCGGCGAAGCTTCAGGCGATTTCTGGAGAGCCCTCGCGCACGCCTTTTGGTCGCAATCGGTCCAGACGGACTGGTTGGGTACGCGCTGCTGCTCTTGCGCCAGGCAACCGCGCTGGCGCGGCTCTATTCGCTTGCTGTGGATCCGGCCTGCCGGGGACAGGGGCTTGGCGCAAAGCTGCTGGAAGCGTCCGAAGTTGCCGCTTTCGACAGCGATCGCATTGTGCTGCGGCTTGAAGTGCGTGCAGACAATGAGGCGGCCATCGCACTTTATCAGCGCAGCGGCTACCGGATGCTGGGCAGGGTAGAGGCCTATTACGAGGATGGCTGCGCAGCGTTGCGCATGGAAAAGCTGCTCCATGGTCCGGTGCTGGGCACCGGCAACGCGCCTTATTACTCGCAGACAACCGAATTCACCTGCGGCCCGGCCTGTGCACTGATGGCGGCCCGGCATTTCGACCGGTCGGTTCCGGCAGAACCCTTGACGGAACTCACCCTCTGGCGGGAGGCAACGACGATCTATCTCGCCTCCGGTCATGGTGGCTGCGGTCCCTTCGGCCTGGCCAATGCGCTTGCGCGGCGCGGGCTTTCGGTCGAGGTCAGGCTGTTTCCCGACGAACTCCTGTTTCTCAATTCGGTTCGGAACCCGGAAAAGCGCAAGGTTCTGACCCTGGTACAGGAAGGCTACCGGTCGGAAGCCGCGCAGCTTGGTGTTGCCCGTTCGGAAACCCCCTTGGAAGCAACAGCACTGGCGACCGAGATTTCAGCCGGTACGCTCGCGATCGTGCTCATTTCCGGCTACCGCATGTTCGGCCAGAAAGTTCCGCATTGGGTGCTTGTGCATGACGCGGACGATCGCCACCTCATCATTCATGACCCGTGGCTTGAGCGCGAGCGCCATGAAAGTCCGGCAGATGCTGCAAATCTTCCCATTCCCTTTGCCGAATTCGACCGCATGGCCCGCTGGGGCCGCAGCGCGGTACGTGCCCAAATCCTGATACGAAAGGACGCCTGATCCAATGTCTTCCTGGGTCATTCTGGTCGACAACCTCAAAGACCTCTCCAACACGGAAACGCCGCACAAGGTCATGACCGTGCGGGAGTATCTGACGCACCCGAAACTGTTTACCGGTGCCAAGCCGACCATTCTCAATCTGTCGCGCTCCTACGCTTACCAGGGGGCAGGCTATTACGCGTCGCTTCTGGCTGAAGCACGCCAGCACCGCGTGGTGCCGGTTGTCGAGACGATGATCGAACTGTCCCGCAAGCAACTCTATCAGCATGCCTTGCCGGAACTTGAAGACCGGCTGAACCGCTGCCTTCGCAAGATGGCACCGGAGGCTGCTGGAGCGGTCTCTCGGCTGCTGATCTATCTCGGCCAGGTTGGCGACCCTGCACTTGAACCGTTCGCGCGGCTCTTGTTCGACTGGTTCCGCGCACCTGTGCTGGAGGTTCTGCTGGAAGAGGGCGAATGGCGCAGCATCAAGCGCATCCGCGTGCTGGCGGTAAATGACCTCGAAGCGGAAGAGCGTGCGCAATTTTTGGCAGCGGTGGAAAGCTATACGACACGTCCCTGGCGGGCGCCGAAACAGCGCGCACTGATGAAATACGCGATGGCTGTTCTGTCCGATCCCAAGGAAGAGTTGCCGCCATCCTCCATCGCCTCGCTGAAGCACATGGCCAAGGTGGCGGCGCGCCACGGGGTTGAAGTCGTGCCGATCGGCAAGGGTGATCTCGACAAGCTGGCGCAGTATGATGCGCTGTTCATTCGCGAGACCACCAACATCGACAATCACACTTACCGTTTTGCCCGGCGCGCCGTGCAGGAAGGCATGCCGGTGATCGACGATCCGGTGTCGATGATCCGCTGTACCAACAAGGTCTATCTGACCGAGCTTCTGGCAAGTCATGGCATCGCGACGCCCAAGACCATCGTCCTGTCCTCCCTGAAGGAGGCGGGTGACCTGGAAGCCAAACTCGGCTCTCCGATCGTTCTGAAGATCCCTGACGGTTCCTTCAGCCGTGGCGTGTTCCGGGTGACGGGCGCCGAACCCATCAAGGAGAAGCTGAAAGAGCTTTTCCAGGAAAGCGCCATCCTGCTTGCGCAGGAATACTGCCCGACGGACTTCGACTGGCGCATCGGTGTGCTGGACGGAGAACCGCTGTTCGCCTGCCAGTATCTGATGGCCAAAAAACACTGGCAGATCGTGCGGCACGAGACCGGCAAGAAGGCCGTCGAAGGCGGGTTCAAGACAGTTTCCATGGCCGAAACACCGCCAGCAGTGATCGATATCGCGGTTCGGGCGGCGCGGCTTATCGGTGATGGTCTTTACGGCGTCGATCTGAAAGTGATCGGCGAGCGGGTGGTGGTCATCGAGATCAATGACAATCCCAATCTTGATCACGGGGTTGAGGATCTTGCCGAAAAGGACGCTGTCTGGGATCAGCTTATCCGCTGGTTCGTACGCCGCCTGGAGGCGCGCTAGGGCAACACCGCCGGCCAAATCAAGGGAAATGCTTCGGAAAAGGTTGCCGGATTAGTTTGAATCCCGTATGCCCGGCCCGTTCCATTTCCTTTGAACAGCTTACCTGCCTTGTCTGCAGGAGTGAGCAGGAGAAAACCGATGATTGAACTTACTTTCCCCGACAATTCCGTGCGCGAATACGCGGCAGGCACCACCGGTCTCGCCGTCGCCGAAGGCATTTCCAAGTCGCTGGCCAAAAAGGCCGTGGCAATGGCTCTCGACGGGGAACTGAAAGATCTCACCGACCCGATCAGCGGCAATCACCAGATCGAGATCGTCACCCGCGACGACCCGCGCGCCCTTGAACTGATCCGCCACGATGCGGCCCACGTCATGGCCGAAGCCGTGCAGGAACTGTGGCCCGGTACCCAGGTGACCATCGGTCCGGTGATCGAAAACGGCTTTTACTACGACTTCAAGCGCGTTCACCCGGACACGGGCGCCGACTGGCCGTTCACGCCGGAAGAGTTGCCGGTTATCGAAAAGAAGATGCGCGAGATCATCGGCCGCGGTGCACAGTTCACCAAGGAAGTGTGGAGCCGCGACGAAGCGAAGCGCTATTTCGCAGCCAAGGGCGAGGACTACAAGGTCGAGCTCGTTGATGCGATTCCGGAAGATCAGGAACTCAAGATCTACAAGCAGGGCCAGTGGCTGGACCTGTGCCGGGGGCCGCATATGGTCTCCACCCGGCAGATCGGCGATGCCTTCAAGCTGATGAAGGTGGCCGGCGCCTACTGGCGCGGCGACAGCAACAACGAAATGCTGACGCGCATCTACGCAACGGCCTGGCACAGCGAGAAGGAGCTCAAAGCCTACCTTCACATGCTGGAAGAAGCCGAAAAGCGCGACCACCGCAAGCTGGGCCGGGAAATGGACTTGTTCCATTTCCAGGAAGAAGGCCCGGGTGTTGTCTTCTGGCACCCGAAGGGCTGGGACATGTTCCAGAGCCTGATCGCCTACAAGCGCCGGGTTCTGAAGGACACCTACAAGGAGGTGAACGCACCGCAGGTGCTGCACACGTCGCTTTGGGAAACTTCCGGTCACTGGACCTGGTACAAGGAGAACATGTTCTCCGTGCAGTGTGCCGATCCGGAAGCCGAGGACGAGCGTGTCTTCGCGCTGAAGCCGATGAACTGCCCTGGTCACGTGCAGATCTTCAAGCACGGGCTGAAGAGCTACCGCGATCTGCCGATGCGCCTTGCCGAGTTCGGTGCGGTGCACCGCTACGAACCGTCTGGTGCACTTCATGGTCTGATGCGCGTGCGCGGCTTCACCCAGGACGATGCCCATGTGTTCTGTACCGAAGAGCAGATGGCGGATGAGTGTCTCAAGATCAACGACCTGATCCTGTCTGTGTATGAAGACTTCGGCTTCGACGAGATCGTGGTGAAACTGTCCACCCGTCCGGAAAAGCGCGTCGGCACCGACGAGGCATGGGATCATGCCGAGGCGATCATGTCCGATGTGCTGAAGCAGATCGAAGCCCAGTCGGGCGGCCGGGTTAAGACCGACATCCTGCCGGGTGAGGGTGCTTTCTACGGTCCGAAGTTCGAGTACACCTTGCGCGATGCCATCGGCCGTGAATGGCAGTGCGGCACGACGCAGGTCGACTTCAACCTGCCGGAACGCTTTGGTGCCTTCTACGTCGACAAGGACGGCGAGAAGAAGACACCGGTGATGATCCACCGCGCGATCTGCGGGTCCATGGAACGGTTCCTGGGTATCCTGATCGAGAACTTCGCCGGTCACTTCCCGCTGTGGTTTGCGCCGCTGCAGATCGTGGTGGCAACGATCACTTCGGAAGCCGACGATTACGGCCAGGAAGTGGCGGATCTGCTCAAGGCGAAAGGCCTCAAGGTCGAGACCGATTTCCGCAATGAGAAGATCAACTACAAGGTCCGCGAACACTCGCTGGCCAAGGTGCCGGTGATCATCGTGTGCGGCATGCGTGAAGCCGAGGAGCGGACCGTGAACGTTCGCCGTCTCGGTTCCAAGGACCAGACCCCGATGGGCCTCGACGAGGCGATTGCAGCGTTCGTTGAAGAAGCGACGCCGCCAGACCTGAAGTAAGGTTTTCCCTGGCATTAAGGGAAAATCTGACAGCTTGCACATTGCCCTGGCATCAGGGCAATGTGCTGTCACAATCATGAAACAGGGTGTCTGGTATTGGGTTCCGGATTTGCCACCGTTTCATCAGGGTCAAGACGACTGCCGTGAACTACGCTGAATTCAGTTATGCCAATCCTGAGCATCCACCGCTGAAGCGTTGGACCATCCGCACCATTGAAGGTCTCTCCGGCCGGCGAAAGCTGGTCAACATCTACGAGGTGTGGAAGGAAACGATGGTCGGCACGTCCGACTATATCTGGAACGACCTTCTCGGCCTGATCAACCTCAACGTTTCGGTTGCAGATGGCGAATGGCCGCCGAAGGATCTGCCGGAAGGTCCACTGGTGCTTATCGCCAATCATCCCTACGGCATTGGCGATGGTCTTGCGATCCTGGCACTCGCGGAACAGCTTGGCCGCCCGTTCAAGATCCTGATCAACAACGAGTTGCTGAAGGTGCCGGAAGTCCGGCCGTTTTCGCTGCCGGTCGATTTCGAGGAAACCAAGGAAGCGCTCAAGACCAATATGGCCACTCGCAAGGAGGCGCTGCGCCTGCTGCAGGAAGGCACGACCATTATCGTTTTTCCTGGTGGTGGCGTGGCAACGGCTGCCAAGCCATTCGGCCGTGCGGAAGAACTGCCCTGGAAGACTTTCACGGCAAAAATGATCCGGTCTTCGAGAGCAACCGTCCTTCCGCTTTATTTCGACGGGCAGAATTCCTGGCTGTTCCACCTGGTCAGCAAATACTCGCTGACCCTTCGTCTGGCGCTGCTTGTGCGCGAGTTCCGCCGTATCCTCGGGTCTGTGATGACCGCACGCGCGGGCAGGGCAATTCCGTTCGAAACGCTTTCGGGATTTGGCGATCAGAAGGAGATCATGGATTTCCTGCAGACCAAGGTCATGGAGATGGCGCCGCCCACACGGACCCGGCGTTTGCTTGGCCGACGGCGTTAGACGTCGCTACCCGGTCAGATCTTAAAGTCGCCGGGAACACGGCGCAGGTCAGTTGTTGATGCTGGACTGCTGCTGGCTGGCCAGTTCGCTGATGGAAGTGACCACTTCAACTTCCCGATCTTCACCCGGTTCCACCTGGAACGTGTGCAGGTAGGTGCGGCCATTGTTGCGGGCGAGGGCTTCATACTCGCCTTCTGCCAGCACGAAATCAGGGAAGGCGCCTGTCGCTTCGACCACGACGTCCCCCCCCGGGCTCAGGACAGACCAGGTGGTGTTGGCAATTGCTTCGCCGCCACGTTCGTTGACCAGTTTGAGCGTGATACCGGCGGCCTTGTGGAAGATCGTCGCTTCAGTGAGCTTGCCCGGCAGCACCTGAATATCGGCCCGGACGACCGCGTTCACATCGCCGTATTTGCTGACAACATGATAGGTGTTGGCGCTGAGACGGAGAATGGAGCCCGGCTTGACGTTGCTGGCAATCAGGTTGCGTTCACCGCGCTGATTGAATTCCATGCCATAAAGATCGAAGGCCACGGCGCGCCCGTCGAGGTCTTCACCATCCTTGAGTGCCGCACCGAATTTGATGCCGCCCGCATTGAGCGTCACCATCTTCGACTGGACTTCCTTGCCGATGACGATGCGGTTGGTTGCCTGGGAGAAGCCGTAGGCGGTGTGAATCAGGTAGGTGCCCGGGTCGAGCCGGAATTCGGCATCACCACCTTGCGACGTTGCAACAAGTTGCAAGCGCCCGTCGGCATTGGTCGTTTCCGAATAGATCCGCCAGATGAGCCCTTCGTTCAGCGGAGGGCTGTCGGGCGTCAGCTTTGCCATCAGGTAGAGAGCGCCCTGCCGCAAGCCACCCTTGATACCGGGGGATGATGCCCTGGCCGGCGCATAGGGGACAAGCGTATCGGAAAAGAGGGGTTCCGGCTCGCGATCGAGCAGGTTGATGATGGGTTCTTCAGGGGCAGCAGACGGTGCGTTCGGGTCCGGTTTTTCCGCAGGGGCCGGCGGTACGTCAGATGTCTGCGCCAAGGTCGCAGGAGCAAGGCCCATCGAAAGGACGGCGCTCAGCATTATCGAAAATGCAGTGCATCTGACTGCACGCTTCAAAGCCGATTGGCCGGAGAGGGGGGCTGAATTCACCATGCCTACGTCGTTATCATTTTGACTCGCAGACTTTTACCAGTCTTTTGAGGCATTCGTCACCCGAAACTGACCTTGGAGATCCGGTCCGGTTTGCCTGGTGCAAGTGCACCGGATGCAGGGCAACGACTATGTTTCTGTTTCCAGTGCGTTTTTTGGAATTCTCGGTACAATCTGACCGATCACGGGCCAAGGACGATTTTCCCGAGATTCACCGCACTGCAGCGTTGTCCCTTAATGCGCCCGGAAATTGGGCAAATTCAAGACGCTGCGATCAAAGTTGACAATTACGGTCAATGAATTAGGTGGATCTTACGATTGCAACAGGCCGACAGGATCTTTTCATGCCGAGTAACAGCGCCGGATCGCCGGCAACTCTGGACTTTCTCCGACAGCGGCGCTCCCACCCCTCCGTTACCATGACAGCCCCGGGGCCGAGCGAAGAACAGATCAACGACATTCTGACCATTGCAGCGCGCGTGCCCGACCATGGCAAACTGGCGCCCTGGCGTTTCGTTCTCTACAGGCCGGAACAGGGACGCACGATCGGTTCCTGGCTGGCGGACCGGTATGAAGCACTCTACGGACCGCTCGACGGCGAGCAACGCCAGAAGGAACTGACCCGCTTCACCCGTGCGCCATTGGTGATCGGTGTTCTCAGCCAGGCAGCCGAGCATCCGAAAATCCCGATCTGGGAACAGGAGCTTTCCGCCGGCGCCGTCTGCATGAACCTTCTGACAGCCGCGGCAGCTTCAGGATTCGCGTCGCAGTGGCTGTCCGAATGGTTTGCCTTCGATGAAGATGCAGCCCGTTACCTTGGCGCGCGAGACGGAGAACGGTTTGCGGGGTTCGTACATATCGGAACTCCGACACAGCCACCTTTCGAGCGTCCGCGCCCCGACCTTGCCGATATTGTATCCACCTGGACAGAGACCGACTGACCCATGTTCTACGAAACGGAAAAAAACGACCACGGCCTGCCGCATAACCCGTTCAAGGCTATTGTCGCACCCCGGCCGATTGGCTGGATCTCCACACTCGACAAGGACGGCAAGGCCAACCTTGCACCCTACAGTTTCTTCAACGCGGTCTGCGATACGCCGCCGATCGTGATGTTCTCTTCCACCGGCTACAAGGACAGCGTCTCCAACATCGACGCGACAGGGGAGTTCGTCTGCAACATGGCGAACCTCGGCCTCAAGGACGAGATGAACCAGTCCTCCGCCTCCGTCGCACATGAGATCTCCGAGTTTGATCTGGCCGGATTGGAGATGGCTGCCTCAAGACTGGTGAAAGCGCCTCGCGTTGCAAAGGCCGTCACTGCGCTGGAGTGCAAGCACCTTCAAACCCTGAGATTGAAGACGCTGACAGGAGACGACACCGACAGCTACGTCGTTTTCGGTCAGGTTGTCGGTGTCCACATCGATGAAAGCGTCATTGTCGACGGCAAGGTGGATGTAACGCTCTACAAGCCGCTATCCCGGCTTGGCTACATGGACTACGCCGTGGTGAACGAGGTGTTCCAGATGGGCCGGCCCAAAGTTTAACGATTATCCGAACGATCATGACCGAAAAGGGCGCCGGCAAAGTCGGCGCCCTTTTATTGTGACTTGCCGACTCATGGAAAACGGCGTTATTCGAATGCAGTAGTCGATGTTTTTCCTGGTGCGTTTTTCCAAAGGAAATGGCCGGTAGCCTCTTGTCTGTCCACATAACCGGCTTTCGACATAAGTAGTTCTGACCAGGCACAAAAGAAAAAAGACTCGCCTGTAGTTGCTTAGATCCCCACCTGTGTGTTGTTAAGGTTTTGTTAACCTTTTGGGCGTGAAAGTTAACGCTGAAAGTTAACGAAGTGATAATTTGGTTCCGTCGAGGAGACAGGGTCATGCGAGTTGCTGACACCGCCTCGATCGCGTCTAGGATCGAGCTTGCGTTTCAGTCTGCGAGTACTTCAACGGGGACGTCATTCGACTACCTGGTGAAGACAGCTGCGCGGGAATCGTCATTCAACCCAACGGCAAAGGCCAGAACATCCAGCGCCACCGGGTTGTTCCAATTCATTGAATCCACCTGGCTGGAGACAATGAAGGAAGCTGGTCCGAAACACGGTCTTGAAAAATACTCCGATCAGATTCAACGCTCCAAGAGCGGAAAGTTCTATGTAAGCGACCCGCAAATGCGGCGGGAGATTCTCGACCTTCGGAAGGATCCGGAAATCTCGTCCATGATGGCAGGGGCGCTCACGCAGAAGAATTCCCAGTACCTGGAACGCAGAATCGGGCGCGAACCGAGCGACGGCGAGCTCTATATGGCTCATTTTCTTGGTGCCAACGGCGCAAGCAGATTGATTGATGCGGCCGGCGCCAGCCCGGACATGCGAGCCGACAAGGTTTTTTCCGCCCAGGCACGCGCCAACAAACCGATCTTCTATCATTCGAACGGCAAGGCCCGCTCGATGCAGGAAGTTTACGAGGTAATCGTTTCCAAGCACGATGCCGTCACGATGATTGCGCAGGCCAGCACCAACAAGGACCTGCGGACATCGGGAGAACTCACGCAGGTCGCCACGCTGCCGAATGCAAAGCCTGCGGACGGCGCTGCGACGATCAACCAGAAATCCTTCGATCATCTCGCGGGAGATCCGGCAGCCGCCTTCGCAATGCGGACGAAACCCGCCGGCCCGGGCCAGATCGCGAGAGCTGACACCACAGGCCCTCAATTGCCTCAGGGCGAACTGTTCCAGTTGGCAAAGACGGATGTGCCGCTGCCGGAGCGCACGGCAGGGCAGGGGGCAACCACAACGGCAAGCGCAGCTTTCCTGGAAGAAAGTGTCGGCTCTGTGACCCCGGACCGTCCGGTGCCGCAAACCACACGCGAAGCAGCCATTGATGGTGATGATTTCGATGCAAGCAACAGGGTTCTGTCGGCCTTCCAGGCGACGGAAACAGCCAATCCGTTCGAGGCTCTGTTCCGCAATGACGCGGCTTCGAACCAGGCAGGCGTCAACCCGCGCTTTGCGTCGGCTTTCGCCGCTGTGGAAGAAGCTGCCCTTGTCAGCGCCCTGTCCGGAGCCTCCAACCAGGTGCAGGCACAGGAACTGGCGCTGGTGAATCAGGGCGGACCGCTGGACCTGACGCGTTTCCTGCGCCTGAAGGCAGAAGAGGAACAAAAGGACCTGCTGCCACCGGCTTGAGCATGGGCAGTTGAAAGACCCGGCTGAAAGCCTGATGTCTCATGTCCGCCACCATCGGGAAAGGCGGGCATTCGCCAGAGAACCTGGCAAAATTATGGTGAACCGATCGTTAAGCCTTTGATGTCAGACTCACACTCGACTCTTGGGAAGATTGTTTTACCGCCATGAACGCACATGACTTTCACCCTCTGAACGAAGTTGACGAGCGCACCTTGGATATACGTGCCGCGGAAGAATTCGCGGAACGTTATTTGGCAGCCGAACCTGGCAGCCAGGAACAGACCAGCATGGCTGCAGCCTTGACGATTCTTCTCGACGACCCCAGCCGCGCCGTCCGCAAAGCGATAGCGAGCCTGCTTGCGCCAAGCGCCTACGCTCCCGGTCACGTCGTGCGCTGCCTCGCAAGTGATGTCGACGAAGTGGCTTTGCCGGTTCTCAAGCACTCTCCCATATTGACGGATGTCGAACTGGTCGACCTTCTTGCAGAAGGCAGCGATGCCGTTCAATGCGCCATCGCCTCGCGTGAGGGATTGCCGGCTTCTGTCTGCGCTGCCATCTGTGAGGTTGGCTGCGAGCAGGCCTGCAGACAGCTTCTGGAAAACAGAAGCGCCCGCATCCTGCAGTCTTCCCTCCTGCGTATCGCGCAAAGATTCGAAGACCGGCCGGACCTCTGCGACCAGCTTCTGAAAACCCGGGACCTGCCGTTGACCACGCGCTATCAGTTGCTGATGCGGCTCGCGCAGAACCTTGACGATCATCCGATCGTGCTGGAGCGCGTTCCGGAAAACCAGCGTCATACTTTCCTGAGCGATGCAGAAGACAAGGTCGTGCTGCGGCTGGCTCTCGAAGCCGGTGCAGACGATCTGCCGGAATTCGTCGAGCATCTACGTGTCAATGGCAAGCTGACCACCCGGTTGCTGCTGCGCGCGGTCTGCTGTGGACGCTTGCGGTTTTTCGCTGCCGCTCTTGCCAACCTTGGCCAGGTGCCGCTGCCGAGGCTGTGCAAGCTTCTGGTCACGGTTCGTCGGTCGGCGCTGCAGGCCATGCTCCGCAAGGCCGGTTTGCCGCTACGGGCTCACCAGGCCTTTCTGCTGGCCATTGACATTGCCCGGCAGGCGGATGCCGACTTCACCTATGATCTGGCGCTGGACGAAGCCCGCATGCTAACGGAAACACTGCTTTCCGAAATGCAGGACGGCGCCCTGGGAGCGGACGAAGACGTGACTGCGTTCCTACGCCGTTTCGCCATCGACGTTGCACGTCTCGAGGCTCGGCTATTGGTGAAGAACAGCGGCCTTCAGGTGACAGCCGCTGCTTAGGCCGCAGTCCACCTCTTAGCGGATTACTTCCAGAAACATTTGAACGGATGAACGTTGCTCTGCGGCTTGTTGCAAATCACCTGCCGACCGCACGGATGTGTCGCAACAGCGGTGATCTGCCTATAGTTGAAACTGACCAGCCTTCTGGACGAGGCTGTTGGATCAGCCGGGCAAGCGCCGCTAGATTGTGCCGTCTTAGTGGAGTTGGACTTCTCGTTCGATTTGGAGGGTGTCTCCTGCCGAACGGCGATGCACTTGCCGTTCTTCAGTTCCTGATTTCGGCCACATGTCAGCGGGCACACTCGGCCTGTCGATTGCTTCAGACGGTCTAGAATTGAAGGGTCCGGGTCGAGCGAGGCAAGATCGACACCTGCTTCGCGGCTGAAAGTCCTCAAAGCCTGCCGGCTACGGTTGCCCCAATCACCATCAACACGACCAACCGAACACCCAAGGCGGTTCAATTCGGTTTGCATTGCAGTGGCGAGTTCTTCAGGCGAGAGTGACCGGCTGCTTGTTGATGGAACAATTGCTGGAGCAGGTTCGGTTGATACTGTTTCCTGCTGCGGCAGGGCAGCAACGATTATCTCCTGCGCAGGGGACGTGCTGTTGGAGGCGTCCGCAGCCTTGGCTGCCTTTGCCGCAGCGGCGGCAGTAGCTGCCGCTTCCGCCTGCTGTTGCAGTGAAGATATATTCAGCCTTGCCAGCTTGGCGTAGATCCCGTCCGGATATTGCTCCAGATAGGTTTCATACATTTCCGGCCGGGTGGCGTTCTGGATTGATTGCCAGAAAGCGATTTCAGCGGAGGTGTCGGGCTTCGCGTTGCGGGCTGCTTCTGCCTCGCTACGGTTCTTGAGTTCATCGATCCGGATCTTGGCGATATCCGCGAACTGGCCCTCGGGATATCGGGTCAGGTAGGTTTCGAAATAGGCAATAGATTCGCCGGACTTGATCGAATCCCAGTAGGCCAGCTCGATTTGCGGGTTGATCGCGGGCTTCTCCGGTTCGACGGGCTGTACCCTCTCAAGCTGCTTGAGAATGACTTCGCCAGTCAGTGAGGAATTGTCCCAGGGAACCTGCTGGCCCTTGGTGGCTTCCAGAACGTCCCGGCGCACCATTACCAGGTCGCGGGTGATGTCCTGACCGGGCGTGCCGAGATGCTTGATCAGGGCAGTTGTAAACGGGCTGTTCTCGCCATCGCCGTCAAGCGCGACATTGCCCGGCTGGGTGGCGAAGGAAACCAGGGAGCCGACACCGGAGCCGATCTTCGCAAGGCCACGACCGACTGCGCTTGAGCGCGTCCCCATGGACCGGGCGAGGTTTTCCGTAAACGGGTTGTTCCGGCAGGCATCCAGAAAGACCAGGTTGACCTTCGTGCTTTGCTCCATGGCATTGAGCACGAGATTTGCGGGCAGGGCCTCGAAATCAAGGTCGAGATGGGTGCTGAGTTCGGCGTCGACCGGGACGAGATAATTCTCGCCGTTCACCTGGATGCCATGGCCGGCATAGAAGAACAGGGCAAGGTCTGCGTTGTCGAGCTTCTTGATGAACTCGCGCACGGTCTGGCGCATGTCCCTCAAGCTCAGGTCGAGACCTGTGACAACATCGAATCCGAGGTCCGTCAGCTTGTCCGACATGCCCTTGGCATCATTGTAGGGGTTCTTCAGCTCCGCGACATTCGCGTAGCCGGAATTACCGATCACGAGCGCCACACGGCGTTCGGCATGTGCCGCGCTTGCGGCAAACACAAGTAGCAACAGGCATGCGATTATCTGCTTCACAGGCGGTTCTCCAAACCTACCAGCTCTCGGGAGCTGCCGTGCAAAACTATTCCGGTTACTCTGCTGTAGGGCACTCCGGCAGGCCGGGATCATAAATCAGATCGCGGCTCGCCGGCACACTTCAACTTTAAACATTCTTAAATCTGGCTTTAGCCGTGTAGCTAAATCCAGTTACAGCTCAATATCCAGCTGGCCTTTGAACCTTTGCAAGCGAGCTTCCTGCCGCACGGGTGTGTCAACGTCTGTCGTCCGACACCGGGCACTCTGCCGATGATCTTGTTGCCGTAAATAGTCGGGTTTTTCGGGCAACTGTCGGCGGTCTTGGACTTGGTGCTCGGCTTGGAGCCGTTGCCGGAAGGTTCAGGTTTTCTGGTTGCGACACAGCGACCGTTCTTCAGTTCCTGGTTCCGTCCACAGGTGAGCGGGCAAACGCGTCCGGTTGATTTCTTGAGCTGGTCCAAAATAGCGGGACTTGGGTCGAGTGAGGCAAGATCGATGCCCGCTTCGCGTCCATAGGTCCTCAGTGCCCGACGGCTCTTGTTGCCCCAATCGCCATCAACCCTGCCAACCGAACAACCGACGCGGTTGAGTTCAGTCTGCAGAGCCGTAGCCAGTTCTTCAGCGGAGAGCGGTGTGATTGGCGAAGGAATGACGCCTGCCGGGGTTTCGTCAGGTGTCAACGCGGCAACGGTGATTTCCTCGTCGCGTTTGGTAGCAGTTCTTTCAGGCGCCGGGTTGGGCGTGGCCGCTGAGGCCTGGGCGTTGCGGAGGCTTTCTGCTTCGGCCTGGCGTTTGATCGATTCAATCTTCAACCGCGCAAGGTCGGCGTAGATCCCTTTTGGATACCGGGTAATGTAACTTTCGAACATCTCCGGCCGGGTCGAATTCTGGATTGTTTGCCAGTAGGTGATCTCAGCCGTTGCATCCGGCTTGTTCTGCTGGGCCTTGTCACGTTCGGCCTTTGCCTTGATTTCGTCGATACGGATCCGGGCGATGTCGGCAAACTGGCCGTCGGGGTAACGGCTCAGATAGGTTTCAAAATAGGCAATGGATTCGCCGGATTTGATCGAATCCCAGTAAGCCAGCTCGATCTGCGGGTTGATCGCTGGCTTTTCCGGTTCAATGGGCTCCACCATCTCAAGCTGTTTGAGAATGACTTCACCAGTCAGCGAGGAATTGTCCCAGGGAACCTGCTGACCTTTGGTAGCCTCCAGCACATCCCGGCGGACCATCACGAGATCCCGGGTAATATCCTGTCCGGGTGTGCCGAGATGTTTCAGCAGGGCCGTGGTGAAGGGGCTGTTCTTGCCATCACCATCAAGTGCGACGTTACCTGGCTGGGTGGCGAAGGAAATCAGGGAGCCAACCCCGGAGCCGATCTTGGCAAGGCCCCGGCCGACTGAGCCGGAACGGGTGCCCATGGACCGCGCGAGGTTTTCAGCCAGCGGATTGTTCCGGCAGGCGTCCAGAAACACCAGATTGACCTTGGTGGAATGCTCCATGGCATTGAGAATGAGATTTGCCGGCATCGCCTCGAATTCAAGATCGACGTAAGAATTCAGCTCGGCATCAATCGGCACCAGATAGTTCTCGCCACTTACCTGCAGGCCATGCCCTGCGTAGAAGAACAGGGCGATATCCGCACCTTCGAGCTTGGCGATGAACTCCCGAACGGTCTTTCGCATATCCCGAAGCGACAGGTTGGTGCCGGTCACGACCTCGAAATCCAGACTGGTCAGTTTTTCGGCCATGCCTTTGGCGTCGTTGTCCGGATTGGTGAGCTGAGTGACGTGCTCATAACCGGAATTACCGATCACGAGTGCTACTCGGCGTTCGGCATGTGCCGCGCTTGCGGCAAACGCAAGAAGCAAAAGGGATACGAGGATCTGCTTCACAATCGATTCTCCAGAGCTACCTGATCTCGGGAGCAATCGGGCAATAAACCGGCTGCTCCCCCGAAGGGTAATCCGGCGATTCGGGATCGGAAATCAGATCGCGGGCTCACCAGAAAAATTCAACTTCAAACATTCATAAATCGGACTTCAGCCGAACAGCTAAAGCCAGGTGCAGGTCTTTACCCAGCTGGCCCTAGAACCTCTGCATGCAAGCTTCCTGCCGCAGGGGTGTGTAAGGGTCTGGCGGCCGAGGCCATGAGATTTTCCAATTACCTTGTTTCCATAGGCTGACGGGTTTTTCGGGCAGCTGTCAGTTGTCTTGGTTTGTGTGCTCGGTTTTGTGCTGTTGCCGGAAGGTTCAGGCTTTCTGGTCGCGACACAGCGACCGTTCTTCAGTTCCTGGTTCCGACCACAGGTCAGCGGGCAAACGCGTCCGGTCGACTTCTTGAGCTGTTCCAGAATGGAAGGATCCGGGTCGAGCGAGGCAAGATCGATCCCGGCTTCGCGGCCATAGGTTCTCAATGCCTGACGGCTTCTGTTGCCCCAGTCACCATCAACACGGCCAACCGAACAGCCAACCCGGTTGAGTTCTGTCTGGAGAGCCGTTGCAAGCTCTTCAGGCGATAACAACGATACCGGGGACGGCGAGGTCGTTGACGGCGCCTGATCAGGCGTCAGGGCGGCAACGGTGATTTCGTCTGCAGGCTTGGCCGTCGTTCTTTCCGGCGATGCATTCGCTGCTGCAGAAGCGATGGCTTGGGCTTCTGCCTCTGCCTGAGCCTTGCGGCGCGCATCCGCTTCCGCCTGGCTCTTGATCGACTGGATTTTCAGCTGGGCAAGGTCGGCATAGATCCCGTTCGGGTATCTGCCGAGATAACTCTCGAACATCTCCGGCCGGGTCGAATTCTGGATCGTCTGCCAATAGGTGATTTCAGCCGTGGCGTCCGGTTTTGCCTGCTTGGCCTTGTCGCTTTCCGCCTGTGCCTTGATCTCGTCCAGACGGATCCGGGCGATGTCGGCGAACTGGCCTTCCGGATACCGAGACAGATAGGTTTCGAAGTAGGCCGCATTCTGTCCTGACTTGATCGAGTCCCAATAGGTCAGCTCGATCTGCGGATTGATCGCGGGCTTTTCCGGTTCAATGGGCTGCACCATCTCAAGCTGTTTGAGAATGACTTCGCCAGTCAGCGAGGAATTGTCCCAGGGAACCTGCTGACCCTTGGTGGCTTCCAGAACGTCCCGGCGCACCATCACCAGGTCGCGGGTGATGTCCTGACCGGGCGTGCCGAGATGCTTGATCAGGGCAGTTGTAAACGGGCTGTTCTCGCCATCGCCGTCAAGCGCGACGTTGCCCGGCTGGGTGGCGAAGGAAACCAGGGAGCCGACACCGGAGCCGATCTTCGCAAGGCCACGACCGACTGCGCTTGAACGCGTCCCCATGGACCGGGCGAGGTTTTCCGTAAACGGGTTGTTTCGGCAGGCATCCAGAAAGACAAGGTTGACCTTCGTGCTCTGCTCCATGGCATTGAGCACGAGATTTGCGGGCAGGGCTTCGAAATCAAGGTCGAGATGGGTGCTGAGTTCGGCGTCGACCGGGACGAGATAATTCTCGCCGTTCACCTGGATGCCATGGCCGGCATAGAAGAACAGGGCAAGGTCTGCGTTGTCGAGCTTCTTGATGAACTCGCGCACGGTCTGGCGCATGTCCCTCAAGCTCAGGTCGAGACCTGTGACAACATCGAATCCGAGGTCCGTCAGCTTGTCCGACATGCCCTTGGCATCATTGTAGGGGTTCTTCAGCTCCGCGACATTCGCGTAGCCGGAATTCCCTATTACGAGAGCTACCCTTCGTTCGGCATGTGCGGAAGTCAAAGACAGCAATAAAAGAAAAAAGAAACAAAAAAAATGTTTCACGGCCATTCTCCATGAATAGGCCGAATGCTATGCGCGCTTGAAACCTGAGTCAATCAACTCTTTGACGTTGCGGCATAAACCTTGTTGGCAATTGGTCTACTGGTCCGTCAGACGTCATCAGGTTTCGGCGGAAATTGCGCCAGATATTCTTCCGTCACGCCTTGCAGGGTTTTCAGAAGTTCGACGCCGGTCTTGTTCGCTTCGTCCTTTGCACCTTCGGCGACCATTGCGCGAATGGCTTCGACGTAGCGTTCGACGAGGGACAGGGGCAACTTGTCGGGAGACGGCACGGTTTCGATCAGGTGACAGAAGCTGGCGGCGACTTCGCCAACCAATGGAAAACCAAGTGTCAGGGCCTGTCCCTTGATATTGTGTGCAGCCTGAAACAGGGCGGCGAGAGTGTCGTCGTTCAATCCCTGTGCGCGAACAGCTTCCCAAGCGTGAAGCAGGGTGGCGCTCTCGTTGTTCATCCAGGTTCCGAAATGGGAGGACAAGCGTTCGAGTGCTGCTTCAGCCGCCTTGACCGGATCGAATTTCTTGGCCTCGCGAGGTGTCAGTTCCCGCACCTTGCTGCGCAGGTCCGAAGGCGGGGACAAGATTTCATATTCCTGGTCCTTGGCAGTGTCGGCCATGACGGCAAATGTCCTCGTTATCCTCGCTCGGTCCTGACTTCAGAACACCTCGGTGGCAAAGCCTTCGGGCATTCGGCCGGAGCCTGTGGCTGGCAGTATCGGCAATCATACTTAACAGGGTGTTTCCGCCAG
Source organism: Labrenzia sp. C1B70 (assembly GCF_000475395.1). Classification (NCBI taxonomy): domain Bacteria; kingdom Pseudomonadati; phylum Pseudomonadota; class Alphaproteobacteria; order Hyphomicrobiales; family Stappiaceae; genus Labrenzia; species Labrenzia sp. C1B70. The sequence goes on along the minus strand of NZ_AXCE01000012.1, from coordinate 52,011 downwards.
GATGTTTCGAAACTAATAGCGGAACATTTCAGTGAGGATGCGTTCGTCCCAACCGTGATCGGAATCAAACATGATCACGCCTTCCGCTTCGGCCGCCTCCCGGACTGCGACATGGGTAACGTGTCGGATTTCGGTGTGGTCGGCCGACGCGCTGACAGGGCGTTTGCCGGGATCCAGTATCTCGATATCGACCTTGGCGCCGTTCGGCAGGATCGCGCCACGCCAACGCCGTGGCCGGAAGGCGCTGATGGGGGTCAGCGCGAGCAGTTGTGCGGTGATTGGCAGGATCGGGCCATGCGCAGATAGATTGTAGGCAGTGCTGCCTGCCGGTGTCGCGACAATGATGCCATCGCACACAAGTTCTTCCAGCCGGACGCGTCCATCGACCGAGATGCGCAGCCGGGCGGCCTGCGATGTCTGGCGCAGGAGTGACACCTCGTTGATGGCAAGGGCGTGGTGAATGCCTTCGGAGGTCGTTGCCGTCATTTCCAAAGGCCGGATCGTCGTGATGTCGGCCAGCGCTAGCCGGTCCTTCAGGTCGTTTTCCCGGTATTCGTTCATCAGGAAGCCGACCGAACCACGGTTCATGCCGTAGATCGGTTTGTTGCTGCCCATGTGCTTGTGAAGGGTCTGCAGCATCAGGCCATCGCCGCCGAGAGCCACGATGACATCGGCTTCAGCCACTGGAACATTGCCGTAGCGGGCGGACAGGTCTTCCTGAGCCTTGAGTGCTTCCTCCGTGTCGCTGGCGACAAAGGCAAGCTTGTCGGTGGAAACCGGCCGGAAGTGTTCGGCACTGGAAGGAGGCGCAGATTGGTACATGAGCCAAGGGGTCTTTGCGTCTGGCAGTCTGCCGGCCAAAAAGCTGCACGCGTTGCGAAGCTGCTCCGGGCCGAATTCAGGGAATAGCACCATAACCGGGCAACCGGCGTTGGTGCAGAGAAAATTTGTCTTTCGGTACAGATTATGCCCGTCGGCTGAATTGTCGTCAGTTGTCCGTATCAAGCGATGACCGGAGTGGCGGGGCTGCCGGAGCACTGTCACCGCTGCAGCTCGGATTGGCCAAAAGGTCCTGCCATTCTAGGAAAGGCACGATGGCTGAGCGAACAGCGTCGATCTTGGCCGACATGATGCCGGCAACACGGAGCCCGTTCGGCGTTTCCACCAGGAGCGGACCGCCCGATGCGCCGGCTTCCGATGCGCAATCCGTTACCCAGCTGTCCTCGGCGGTTCCCATGACCCTGCAAGCGGGCACGACGGTTGGCAGAAACCGGCGGCTGCGGCGGTAACCTGCGGATTGAAACCGTGTGTCCTTGGTCAGAACTGTTGCGTCATCCAGCGAAAGCACCGGAACGGGCGGTAATGTGCTGGGTTCCTTCAGCAAAATGATCCCGACATCCTTGTGTACGTCCCGCAATCTGGGTTTCTGCCGTGGCTCGTATCCTGCAGCGGCGATGGTGCATGCAGGTTCCAGACGGGCGGAGTATTCGTCCCGCCGAACACCGGCCATGAACAGAAGGTCTTCGATCGGAAAGGGCTTGCGGGTCGTCTTGTTGAAGAGGCAATGGGCGGCTGTGAGCACGATATCGGGTGCGATCAAGGTGCCGGTACACATGGCAGTCGACCTGAAGCCGGTAACATTTACCCGTCCTATGGACGGCCAGGGTGGATCGATCGAGTCGATGACCTTGAGCTCAATCGGGGCCGCGGACACATGCTGGTGCGAGAGCAGGGCGACGAGAGCCAGCCCCATGGTCCGGAGAACACTCCGTCCAATCCCGGTGAAAAGCTGATTTTTCCGCAAAGTCTGACGCATTCTTCAGAGCCCCTATGAAGGGTTCATTCTGTCGCTCGACGCTTAACGTCACGCTAAGCGGACCTGCGAAAGTACACGCTATTCCCGATAGTAGTCCCAGACCAGGGTGCGGGCCAGGGTCTCGTCGTTGTGGCGCATCCGGGTTGCCACAAGGTCATCAAGGTTGGCGATCACCAGGTCCGGGTGACTGGCCGCCTCGTTGACCGGCGCGGTGGACGTGCAGGTGGCCTTCATCAGAATGTTGGGCATTCCGGAGAAATGCACGAACTGCCATTCCGGCCCGAGGCGGCAAAGTGCCGTGGAGGATCCTTCATGGGCAGATGCCGGGAACTTCTCCGGCCATTTCTTCAGAAATTGCCTGTAATCGAACTCCCAGAGGGCAGCATCTCGCCAGGACAGAGGCGTTTGTCCGCTGAGGTACGGCAGCAGGCTGGCTCCGTCCGGGGCATGCTCGGGTTCGATATCCAGCAGATCCAGGAGCGTCGGGAAGATATCGGTCGAGGACGTGAAGGCGGAGACCCGGTTCGCTGCACCGCCACCCGGTGCCCGTATCATGAGGGGGATGTGGTAGCTCTCGCGGTAGAACCCGCTTTTGCCGAGCATCCAGTGATCGCCCATCATCTCCGCATGATCGGAAGTGAAAATAACCAACGTGTTTTCGAGTGGTTCCAGCGCCTCGAAGATCCGGCCGAGCTGTGCGTCAACTTCGGTGATCATGCCGTAATAAAGTGCTCGCAACCGCCTGAGATCGCGCTCCGTCAGATCACGCACGAAGTCAGTGGTCCCCGGTAAATGGGAGGCCAGCTGCTGATAGTCCTGCAGGGCTTCCATTAGGGGATGAAACGCAGCTTCCTCCGCCGCAGTTGGTGCCCCGGAGAAACCCGGTCCGTCATCCGGATGGTAGAGGGTGTTATAGGGGGCAGGAGCGGCAATCGGTGGATGCGGACGCAGGAAGGAAACATGCGCCATCCATGGCCGGTCTTCTTCCTGTTCTCCAAGCCAGGTTAGGAAGGCATCCGTCATGAAGGCGGTCTGGGTTTCGTCCTTCGAATACCTGGCTGCCTTGAGGCTGACTTTTTCACCTTCTTCGGGTTCCACGTGATGGATGGTAGGCAAACCTGCGGGATCGTGGCCGCGTGAGACCATCCAGGAAAGCCATTGCTTTTCGTCCTCGGCAAGAGGCTGGCGTACCCAGAAGCCGGGCAGAACACCTTCATAGGAAGTCAGGACAGGGTCGTTCGGGTGATGCAGGCGTGGATCGGGTGAGGTATCGGTGTAGCCGAACAACGTTGGCGTATATCCGGCCCGGCGGGCAGCACGGGCGATATTGTCGAACCGGTCATCGAGTGGCGCGCCGTTCCACACGACCCGGTGGTTCATCTGGTAAAGCCCGGTATAGAGCGAGGCCCGTGCAGGAGAGCACGGAGCCGTTGCCGCATAATGCTGCTCGAAAACTGTTGCCGTTTCGGCGAAGGCATCAAGGTTCGGCGTCCTGACAACAGGGTGTCCAACTGTGCCGAGACAATCGCCCCGCCACTGGTCAGCGGTGATCAGCAGGATATTCGGACGTGTCATTCCGCTTCCAGTTTCTCGATCAGGGCTGGCAGATCCGCGACCGTATCAATGACGTAATCGGCGCCGGCTTTTTTCAGCTCTACCGTTGCATGCTGGCGCAGGGCGTCAACCTGATCTTTCGAAAGTGCAGCGAGTTCCTCCGGTGTCTTGCCTGCATAGTTGCCTGACAGCGCAAGACCCACAGTCAGGCAGCCGGCTGCAACACCCTCGGCAATGCCCGGTTCAGTGTCGTCCACCTTGATGACCGCGCTCGGCGGGTAGGCCACCAGATCGACGAAGCACTGATACATGCCGAGCGGACCGGGACGGCCTTCCGGCAGGTCGTCGGCACAGATGAGATTGTCCGGTTCATACCCCTGTTCGGCAGCTTTCGGCAGCACGCGTTCCATGATCGAGCGGGTATAGCCGGTGGTCGAGCCGATTTTCATGCCCTTGGCGCGAAGCAATCTGACAACCTCGGCAGCACCTGGAACGAGATCGGAGAAATCGGCGACGACTTCCTCGTTCATTGGAACGAAGACCTTGTAGACCTTGTCCACATCGGCATCAGTTGGTGCGTGGCCGTATTTGGCGATCCATTGGGCGCAGATGTCCGGATCATCCATCATGGAGCGGATGTGGTCCCACTTCGGTTTGCCCATCGGGCCGCGTGCCTGGTCGATAGTTGCGGTAATGCCGAAGGTCTCGAAGGCCTTTACGAAGACACCCATCGGGGCAAAGGATCCGAAGTCGATCATGGTGCCGGCCCAGTCGAAGACCACGGCTTTGAATTTGCTCATCTTGTTTCCTCACGCATAGAGATCGGCAATGGTTTCCTCGCCGATGGCGAAGGCGGTGGAGGCACCGCAGCCGGCCGTGACGACGACAATGCGGGTACTATCGTCCGGCGCATCGGTGAAGCGCCAGCGGTCCGGGGCAGAGGCGTAGGTGCCGATCCAGGTTTCAGAAATGTCATAGGGGCCGAGATCGAGGATCGTCTCCATCTCGCCCAGGATCAGGTCGTTCACTGTCTTGTCGATGAACGGATCGGGTGTCGCGCTGTAATGATGGCTGTCGCCGACAACGAGACTGCCGTCTTCGGACTGGACAACGATCAGGTGAATGCCGTTTTCCCGGTGATCAGCCATCTCCCGATCCAGCCGGGCTTTCAAAGGCTCTGCTTGGGGGAGTTCGGCATAGCCAAGATATCGCGCAAGGCCGAGGTCAGACATGACTGCGGTGCCAAGGTCGATACGATTGTGAGGGGCGACGCGTAACATCTGCAGTTTGCAGCGCGTGACTTCGTAAGTGGCGATCCGGTCAGCAAAAAGCGTCGTGCCATCGTCGCCCGGGCAGATGATCACGGTCTCCGCGTGCACCGTCCCGCGCGAGGTTTGAAGCTTCGGCGCCTCGACAGAATTGACGCTTGTCTGCCAGAGGAAGTCGACGGCATGGGCTTCTTTCAGCCAATTGGCGATCCGGGGCAGGGCATCTTTCGATTCCACGCGCACTTCCAGCGGCGAATAGAGCGCGCAGGTGATTTTCTCTTGTCGCAAACAGGGAACCTTGAGGGCGGCCTGAGCGGGTGTCAGGCGTTGACACTCCGCACCCATTTCTGTCTTCAGAAACGCGTCGATAACAGCTTCCGACTCCGGGAGCCTTGCGGTCATGGTCAGACCTTCGTGCAGCAGCGGTATGCGGGCGGCTTTCGCAACTTCTGCCCACACCTGTCGGCTGCGCGACGCTTTCTGCCAGCAGTCGCCTGCCTGTTGGCCGGTGACGGTCACAAAGCCGAAGTTGCGGATCGAGGCGCCATTTGCCTGGCTGTCGCGATCAATGACGACAACTTTCTTGCCGCGCCTGACTGCTGCGAGGGCGTGTGCAAGCCCAACGATCCCGGCACCGACGATCGCAAGGTCATAAGATCTCTGTTCCATTCAGGCGGTCTCTGGAATTGTGCTGGAGCCGTTCGAAGTCAGTATCACGCCTTTGTCGCGGGCGATGGATTCGACTCTGGTGCAGTGGTTTTGAAAACGTCAGGCGCCAGTAATCACGGAAGTGCCTTTCGGTCTATCAAAGATCGAAATGTATAGGTTTTAATTATCAAATGACGGGTGACTTCTATTTGTCATGAAGCGGGCAAACCGGCTCGAAATGCCTCTATGGCGGCAACCGTACCCATGTCTTTTTGCCAGACTGCAAAGTGGTTTGCGTTGAGGTTCGCGTCTTCGATCTTGACACCGACACAACCGTCGCGCTCGGTGATTTCCGCTTCCAGCGCGACACCGATACCCGAGCCGGATCTGACCAGCGTTGCGATTGATCCCCACGAGCCAAGAGCGAGTGCGGTCTTGGGTCTTGTCCCGGCAAGCGTGGCAGCGGCTTCGAACAGTCTGCGGGTACCGGAACTTCCTTCGCGTTGGAGGAGTGGGAGCTCGGCGACGTCTTTCCAGGAAGCGCTGTCCTTTTTCGCCAGCGGGTGTTCGGGAGAAACCGCCAGGACAATGCGTGTCTTCAGGATCAGTTCGCCTTCGAGACCTGCCGGAATTTCGCGTCCGGTAATGAAGCCGATATCGAGAGAGCCTGTTTCGATCAGGTTGATGATGTCCTGGCTTGCAAGGGCGCGGGCCTCGATCGAGATGGTTGGGTGTTTCGCCATGAAGGACGAGATGATCGGGATGGCGAGCTGATAGGTTGAATAGCCAATGCTGAGTTTACCAGCCGCAAGGGCACGGTGGTGAGACAGCTCGGTTTCCAGATCACCTGCCAATGCCAGCAAGGCCCTGATGCGGGGCAATAGAGAGACCAGAGCCGGCGTCGCGGAAACTGAATATCCGGACTTTACCAGCAGTTTTGTCTTGAAGCGGCTTTCCAGACCCTGAATGTGATTGGAGATGGAGGGTTGGGAGACGCCGATTTCCTTCGCCGCATCTGTGAAGCTTCCGGTGCGCACCACAGCTTCCAGCGCTCGCAGTTGCGCCAGGCTGAGGTTTCCTGTGGTGCGGGCCTGTTCCCTTTTCACCGGGCTTCAGGCCGTCAAATTGGCGACGGGCGCGCGGCAGATACCTGTCTGTTCCAGGTGGTGAGCGACACGAAGCGCCAGATCCTCGCGCCAGGCAGGGGCGATCACCTGAACACCGATCGGCAATGTCGCCCCTTCCTGCCAGACCGGTACCGTCACCGCGGGAAGGCCGATGAAGGAGATTGGCTGGGTAAACAGGCCGATGTTGGGCCGGGCCGGCATGGTCTCGCCGCCGATCGTGAAAGTCTTGGTACCTGACGGCAGGGCCGGGAAGGGGGTGGCCGGGGCCAGAAGAACATCGACATTCTCGAAGATCTTGCGGAAGAGGTCGCGAAACCAGCTCCGGAATCGCTGAGCCTGCTGGACCCAGATTGCCGGTACCATGGTTCCCGCCAGGAAGCGGTCACGCGTTTCCGGGTCAAAGTCCTGCGGCCGTTCCAGGATGCGGCCGAGATGCAGGGTAGAGCCTTCGGCCGCCGTGATGACATAGGCCGCGGCGCGGGCCCGGGCAGCTTCCGGAATGTCGATTTCAAGGCTTGCCCCAAGCGCCTTGGCGACAAGATCCACTGCATTCAGGGCATCCGGCAGGGCCTTGTCGCGGAAATAGCCACCTGCCACGGCAATGCGCAGCGGGCCGATATCTTCCTGCAGCCGGTTATGGGTCTCGGTCTCCGGGTGGTTTGCCTGGGCCGGGTCTGCGGGGTCGTGGCCCTGCAGGACGTCAAAGATCAGTGCAAGATCTTCTGCCGATCGTGTGAGTGGGCCTAGGTGATCGAGACTGCCGACAAACGGATATGTGCCTGCACGGCTGAGGCGGCCATAGGTCGGCTTCAAGCCGAACAGGCCGCAGAACGAGGCCGGCACGCGGATGGAGCCATTGGTATCGGAGCCCATTGCCAGCGGCACCATGCCGGCAGCCGTTGCCGCGGCAGATCCGGAGGAAGACCCCCCGGTCATATGACCCGTATCATGAGGATTGCGGCAGATGCCGTCGTGCGCGCTCTCGCCGGTAAAATCATAGGCGTATTCGCCCATGTGGGTCGCGCCGACCAGAACTGCGCCAGCGTCTTTCAGCTTGCGGACCAAAGTCGCATCGGCAGAAGCAGGCGGGTTTTCGCGATTGATTTTCGCGCCGGCGCGGGTTGTCAGGCCTTCGACATCATACAGGTTCTTGACCGCATATGGCACACCGGCGAGTGGCAGTGTTCGGCCCTCTGCAATCGCGTCATCGACAGCGCGCGCTTCAAGAAGTGCACGCTCCCCCAGAACGTCGGTAAAGGCGTTGACCGTCGGATTGAGACGTTCAATGACCTCGAGAGATGCGTAGGCAACTTCCAGAGCCTTGATGTCGCCGCTGTTGACGGCTGTGGCCGTCTGAGCCGCGGAGCGGGTGTTCAGTTTGCTGTTGTCCTGGCTCATGGAACAAAGACCGGTGCGGCTTCGGCGTGGTCTTCCAGCGGAAAATCCAGGACGGCTTCGGCAGCTTTCTCGATCGCGGCGATATGCATTTCCACAACAGGGCGCCAATCTTCTTCGATCGTCAGCCCCAACATCTTTTCCATGTGGGCCACATGCGCCTTGGGCTCAAACGTGTCCGCCATCCCGCTTTCCTTCATCCTGAATTTTCCCGGTGCATCATTCTAAGGCTGTGGGGTTCTGTCCAGAGGAGAAATCTTCTTTTGGTTCCGTCTTTCGCAAGTCCGGTTTCAAGCGCTCCAGGGTGACTTCCGAATGTCTCCACAGGACGGCGTTGTTGCGGCGCAGCATTTTTGTTGCATAAAAAATAGCCCTGCGCATAATGGCGGCATGAGCGGCGGGCTTTCCATTCTGGTTATAGATGACAACAAGATCCGTGCCTCGATCATCGAGCAGGGATTGCACGATGCCGGGCACGATAGGGTCATTCTTGTTCACCAGATGGAAGGTCTGGTTCGTCAGATCGCCGACATCAATCCGGATGTGATTGTCATCGATCTGGAAAACCCGAATCGCGACCAGCTGGAACACATGTTTCAGGTGTCGCGTGCGGTGCGGCGACCGATTGCGATGTTCGTCGACAAGTCGGACAGCCATTCCATAGAGGCCGCCGTCGATGCGGGGGTGTCGGCCTATATCGTCGACGGGCTCAAGCGGGAGCGGGTTAAATCGATCCTTGATATGGCGATCAGCCGCTTTCGTGCGTTTTCCAGGCTGACAGAGGAGCTGGAGGAAGTGCGCTCTGAACTTGCAGACCGGAAAACCATCGATCGGGCCAAGGGCATCCTGATGAAATCCAAGGGGCTCAGCGAGCAGGAGGCCTATGACCTGTTGCGTCGTACGGCCATGAACCAGAGCCGGAAGATCATTGATGTGGCGCAAAGCCTGGTGATCGCCAGCGGACTTCTGGGAGACTGACGCGATGACAACAAAAAACACCGAGTGGGGAGAAGCGGCCAACCAGGGGACAGGAAGATCATGGATACGAACTTGAAGCCTGTTATCGCCGGATTTATCCCGCTTCTGGACAGTGCCGTTGTCGTGGCTGCTGCCGAACTCGGTTTTGCCGAGCAGGAAGGCATCGCGCTGAAGCTGATCCGCGAAACATCCTGGGCCAATATTCGAGACAGGATTTCGGTCGGTCATTTCGACGTGGCGCATATGCTCGCCCCGATGCCGATTGCATCCAGCCTCAACCTGACCAGTCTAGCCGTGCCCATGCTGGCGCCCATGCTTCTGGGGCTAGGTGGCAACGCAATTACGGTTTCCAACGCACTCTGGGCGGACATGTCGGCTGTCGGAGCCGATCCGGAAGGCGATCCGACGTCGACTGGTGCGGCGCTCGCGCGGGTGATTGCCGACCAGCAGGAGGCGGATGCGCCGCTGCTTCATTTCGGGGTCGTGCACCCGTTTTCAGGCCATGCCTATGAATTGCGCTACTGGCTAGCCGCCGCCGGAATTGATCCGGATCGGGATGTCGAGATTACCGTACTGGCGCCGCAGGTCATGGCGGATGCCCTGGCCGCCGGCCAGCTCGATGGATATTGCGTTGGCGAGCCCTGGAACACGGCTGCGGTCGACGCCGGAACGGGGCGCATAGCAACCTACAAACAGGCCATCTGGCCGGACAGTCCGGAAAAAGTGCTGGGCGTGACGCGCAAATGGGCCGAAGCCAACCCGGAAACGCTGGCCGCGCTGATGCGTGCCTTTTCGGCAGCCGCCGACTGGTGCGCCGATCCGAAGAACAATGCCGAGCTGGCCGACATGCTCGCAAGGCCGGACCTTCTGGCTTGCCCCGCTGAAATCTGCCTTGCAGCGCTATCGGGCCGCATCAGGCTGGGCCCGGTCTCGGTGAAGAACGTTCCGGACTTCCTGACCTTCTCGGGTGGGCTCAAGGCAGCGCCAATGCCGGTTCATGGCAAATGGTTCTACGAGCAGATGGTTCGCTGGGGGCAGGTGGAGCGTTCGCGAGAGGCGGAAAGCGAAGTTGAAAAGGTCTTTTCTCCGACCGCCTATCTGGAGGCTCTGGAGCTGACCGGCGAAGCGACAGACATGACCATCGAAATGTTTGACGGCGCCCGTTTTTGACTTCCGAGACAGCTCGCCTGGCGCCGGGGCGGTCTGGTTGCGTTGCACAAAATTCGTTCAGTTGCCTGCAAGCTTCGATGATCAAATATGCAGCTTGAGCATATGGTCAAAATTTTTACAAAGAGTAAGTATCTGTAAATAAAGAGAAAAGCTAATTTCTCCAAATTGGCACAGTTCGTGCTTTTAAGCAGGTGAGGCCGACGCTGGCCTACCAGATATCGCACCCACTGCCGGGTGCACAGGCAAAGCCGCCGATCTGAACCGCATGGGAATTCCTCCCGTCATGCGGTTCGGTCGGCGGCTTTTTTATTGCTCCTGTGCCCGGCTGAAGAGGGTGCAGGACGAACGAGGGACAGGACGCGACAATGAAAAAGACCCTGAATATCACCCGCCGGACCGCATTTGGCGCCCTGATGGCAGCCACGGCACTTGTGTCCGCATCCAGCGCCTATGCCGAGATGCTGGATGTCGAAAAGGACGAACTCACCTTCGGCTTCATCAAGCTGACGGACATGGCTCCGCTCGCGGTTGCCTATGAGCTCGGCTATTTCGAGGAAGAAGGCCTTTTCGTCACCCTGGAGCCGCAGGCCAACTGGAAGGTTCTGCTCGACCGGGTCATCACGGGCGAACTGGATGGGGCGCACATGCTGGCCGGACAACCGCTGGCGGCTACCATCGGTTTCGGCACGAAGGCACACATCGTGACGCCGTTCTCCATGGATCTCAACGGCAACGGCATTACCGTTTCCAACGAGATCTTCGAGATGATGAAGCCGCACCTGGAAATGCAGGACGACGGCAAGCCGGTTCACCCGATCAAGGCAACCGCCTTGAAACCGGTCGTCGACAAGTTCAAGTCCGAAGGCAAGCCGTTCAACATGGGCATGGTCTTCCCCGTCTCCACCCATAACTACGAACTGCGCTACTGGCTGGCATCCGGTGATATCAACCCGGGCTTCTATTCCAGTTCGGATATCTCCGGCCAGATCCAGGCAGACGCTCTGCTGTCGGTCACTCCGCCTCCGCAGATGCCTTCGACGCTGGAAGCCGGCACCATCTATGGCTATTGCGTCGGCGAACCCTGGAACCAGCAGGCAGTCTTCAAGGGCATCGGCGTTCCGGTCATCACCGATTACGAGATCTGGAAGAACAATCCGGAGAAGGTCTTCGGTCTGACGCAGGAATTTACCGAAGAATATCCGAACACCACGCTTGCGCTTACCAAGGCGTTGATCCGCGCGGCCAAGTGGCTGGACGAGAACGACAACGCCAATCGTATGGAAGCCGTCGAGATCCTGTCCCGCTCGGAGTATGTCGGTGCGGACGCTGAAGTGATCGCCAACTCCATGACCGGCACCTTCGAGTATGAGAAGGGCGACAAGCGAGACGTTCCCGACTTCAACGTCTTCTACCGCTACTTCGCCACCTATCCCTACTATTCCGACGCCGTCTGGTACCTGACCCAGATGCGCCGCTGGGGGCAGATTTCCGAGTACAAACCCGACAGCTGGTACGACGAAGTCGCGCGGTCGGTCTATCGCCCCGACATCTATCTAAAAGCCGCAGAAATGCTGGTCGAGGAAGGGCATGTGGCCAAGGAAGACTTCCCCTGGGAAACGGACGGCTACCGCGCTCCGACCCCGTCGGCGGACATCATCGACGGCATTCCCTACGACGGCAAGCAGCCGAACGCCTACATCGACAGCCTTCCGATCGGCCTGAAAGGCAAGCAGGTGGTCGACGGCAACCAGGTCGTGGGCGGCTGATCTTCCCCAAACTTGAGCGGCGGTCTGCAGCCCCGCCGCTCGTTTTTCTCATTCGACACGAACCGACAGAATTCGAACAAGGATTGACGACATGGCCAATGCCGATACCGCAGGCAGTCAGGACCTTGCCCGTGCCGCACGCCGGGAAAAGCTCTTCACACGGATCAACAAGGCCGCCGGCTGGCTGGATGCGCTCGGCCTTTCCTGGACCGTGCCGCTCCTGAAAATTGCCGCAGGCGACAGCCCGAAGGAGCAGCTGGGGGAACTCAAACGCGTTCTCGTGATTCCTCTTCTGGGCATCATCGCCTTTCTCGTCCTCTGGGGAGCGCTGGCGCCCCAGGTGCAGACATCCCTGGGCGCAGTTCCCGGGCCGGCGGCCGTCTGGAGCCAGGCGGTCAACCTCTGGGACGATCATGAGCGCGAGCGTGACAAGGCCGCTGCGTTCTACGATCGCCAGGAACAACGCAACGCCAAATACGAAGCTGAAGGCAAGACCGACAAGATCAAGTGGCGCGACTATACCGGCAAGCCGACCTATATCGACCAGATCGGCACCTCGCTGAAAACCGTTGGCCTCGGCTTCCTGATCGCAACGCTGATTGCCGTGCCGCTTGGCATTGCCTCCGGTCTGTCGCGCTCCTTCAACGGCGCAATCAATCCGCTGATCCAGATCTTCAAGCCGGTGTCGCCGCTGGCATGGTTGCCGATCGTCACGATGATCGTTTCGGCAACCTATGCCGATCCTGTCGACTGGCTGTCTAAATCCCTGCTGATCTCCGCCGTCACCGTGACGCTCTGCTCCATGTGGCCGACCCTGATCAACACCGCGCTGGGTGTGGCCTCGGTCGACAAGGACCTGATGAATGTCGGCCGTGTTCTGCAGCTGCCGACCTGGAAGACCGTTACCAAGCTGGTTCTGCCGTCCTCTCTGCCGCTGATCTTCACCGGGCTGCGCCTGTCGCTGGGTGTGGGCTGGATGGTGCTTATTGCGGCAGAAATGCTGGCGCAGAACCCGGGGCTCGGGAAATTCGTCTGGGACGAATTCCAGAACGGTTCTTCCCAGTCGCTCGCAAAGATCATGGTCGCAGTCCTGACCATCGGCATCATCGGCTTCATGCTCGACCGGCTGATGTTTGCCCTGCAGCGCGCCTTCACATTCTCGGCCAATCGCTAAGGAGACGGATATGTCCTTTCTGGAAATTTCCGGCGTCTCCAAATCCTATGGCGAAAATGCCACCCGGACGGATGTGCTGGACGATATCAATCTGAAAGTGGAAGAGGGCGAGTTCATTGCCATCGTCGGGTTTTCCGGCACCGGCAAGACCACGCTGATCTCCCTGCTGGCCGGTCTCATCGAGCCGGACAAGGGCGGCATCATCTTCAAGAACAAGGAAATTGACGGGCCGCACCAGGATCGGGGCGTCGTGTTCCAGTCCTATTCGCTGATGCCGTGGTTGTCGGTGTTCGGCAATGTGGCGCTGGCCGTCGACAGCGTTTTCAAGAAGAAGAGCGCCGCTGAGCGCAAGGCGATCTGCGACAAGTACATCGAGATGGTCGGTCTGGGGCATGCCAGGGACCGCAAGCCGTCGGAACTTTCCGGTGGCATGCGTCAGCGCGTTGCCGTGGCACGGGCACTTGCCATGCAGCCGGAACTTCTGCTGCTGGATGAGCCGCTGTCCGCTCTTGATGCCTTGACCCGCGCGAAGCTGCAGGACGAATTCGCCGCGATCTGCGACGAAGAGAAGAAGACCATCATTCTCATCACAAACGATGTCGATGAGGCAATCCTTCTCGCAGACCGGATCATACCCCTGAAACCTGGCACACCGGCAACGCTCGGTCCGGAGTTCAAGGTTCCGTTTCAGCGGCCGCGCGATCGCGGTGAACTCAATCACGATGACAACTTCATTCGCCTGCGCGCCGAAGTCACCGAATACCTGATGGAGGCTGGTGCCGAGCGTGGCGCTGATCTGGAGCGGGAAATCGTTCTGCCGGACATCGTTCCGATTACCCAGCGTCCGAAGCCTGCCGACAAGCTTCCGGCGGCTTATGAGCGGGCATCGGAATCCGCGGTTCAGGACCGTTATCTCGACTTCTCTCAGCTGAAGAAGGTCTATCCGACGCCGAAGGGGCCGCTGACGGTTGTCGACGGTTTCGATCTGAAAATGAAGAAGGGCGAGTTTATCACCCTGATCGGCCATTCCGGATGCGGAAAGTCGACAGTCCTGTCCATGGTGGCCGGTCTCAACAAGATCACCGAAGGTGCCATCGTCTTGGACGGCACTCATGTGACGCAGGCCGGTCCGGACCGTGCCGTCGTTTTCCAGGCGCCGAGCCTGATGCCGTGGCTGACAGCATACGAGAATGTCGAGCTTGGGGTCGACAAGGTCTATCCGGATGCGTCCAGGGCCGAAAAGCGGGACGTGATTGAATACTACCTCGGCAAGGTCGGTCTGTCGGACGCCATGCAAAAGGCTGCTTCGGAGCTTTCCAACGGCATGAAGCAACGCGTCGGCATTGCACGGGCCTTTGCCTTGTCGCCGAAGCTCCTGCTGCTGGACGAACCCTTCGGCATGCTCGACAGCCTGACCCGGTGGGAGCTGCAGGACGTCCTTATGGATGTCTGGAAACGCACCCAGGTGACGGCTGTCTGCGTCACGCATGATGTCGATGAGGCCATCCTGCTCGCTGACCGGGTGGTGATGATGTCGAACGGGCCCAATGCCCGCATCGGCAACATCATGGAAGTGGACCTGCCACGGCCGAGGTCGCGCAAGGAGCTGCTCGCCCACCCGGATTACTACGCCTACCGCGAGGAGCTTCTGGACTTCCTGGAAGCCTATGAAGGCGGTGCGGACCCGAGCGAAGACCAGTTGAAATCCATTCAGGAAAAGCGGGCCGCACGGATGGCCCGTCAAACCGCGGCGGCCGAAGCAGCCGAATGAAAGTCTGGAGAAAAGCCATGACAAAACAGAAACTTGTCATCGTCGGCAACGGCATGGCACCCGGGCGGATGCTCGAAAACCTGTTCGAAAAAGACAGGGATGCTTATGACGTCACCATTTTCAATGCAGAGCCGCGGGTCAACTACAACAGGCTGATGCTGTCGCCCGTGCTGTCAGGCGAGAAGTCATACGAAGACATCATCACCCATGGCGACGACTGGTATGCCGAACATGGCGTGACGCTTCACAAGGGAGCCCGGGTTGCCGAGATCGACCGGGACGCCAAAACGGTGACCTCGGAAAACGGCATAACCGCCTCTTACGACAAGCTGGTGATCGCCACGGGATCTTCCCCCTTCATCATTCCGCTTCCTGGCAAGGATCTCGATGGCGTTTTGACCTATCGCGATCTGGACGATGTGGAAAAGATGCTGGATGCGGCCAAACGCGGCGGTCGCGCTGTTGTTATTGGTGGCGGGCTCCTGGGTCTTGAAGCGGCAGCCGGTCTCAAGATGCAGGGCATGGACGTAACCGTTCTGCACCTGATGCCGACCCTGATGGAGCGCCAGCTCGACCCGGCTGCGGGGTTCCTGCTCGAAGCGGAATTCAAACGCCGCGGCATCGACGTGCGCACCAAGGCAAACAGTCATGAAATCCTGGGTGATGATTCAGGCAAGGTGAGGGGCATCCGCCTTGACGACGGCACCGAGATCGAAGCCTCGATCATCGTCATGGCCGTCGGCATCCGCCCGTCGGCCGACCTTGCCAGGGAGGTCGGGCTGGACGTCAATCGCGGTGTGCTGGTTGGCGATGACATGCGCACCAGCGATGCGGACATCTTCTCGCTCGGGGAATGCGTCGAACATCGTGGCATGTGTTACGGGCTTGTCGCGCCGCTTTATGAAATGGCGGGTGTGATTGCCGACAATCTGCTTGGCGCTTCTTCCGAATACACGGGCTCGGTCACCGCGACGAAGCTCAAGGTGACAGGTGTCGATCTCTATTCGGCAGGCGATTTTTCCGAAGGCGACGACCGGGAAGAGATCGTGCTGCGTGATGCGTCGGCCGGCGTCTATAAGCGCATCGTCCTGAAAGACAACAGGATCGTCGGTGCCGTCCTTTACGGAGAGACCTCCGATGGTCCGTGGTTCTTCGACCTCCTCAAAAAAGGTACCGACGTCTCGGACATGCGCGAGACGCTGATCTTTGGTCAGGCTTACCAGGGAGGGTCCCCGCTGGACCCTACGGCGGCCGTTGCAGCCTTGCCGGATGATGCGGAAATCTGCGGCTGCAACGGCGTATGCAAGGGCAAGATCGTTACGACGATCAAGGAGAAGGGTCTGACGACCCTGGACGGTGTTCGGGCCCACACAAAGGCCTCGAACTCCTGCGGCACCTGCACGGGGCTGGTCGAGCAACTGATGCAGGTGACCTTGGGCGATGCCTATAACCCGGCGGCCGTAACGCCGATGTGTGGTTGCACGCACCTGGGCCATGACGAGGTCCGCCGCCTGATTAAGTCCAAGGAGCTGAAATCCATTCCGGCAGTGATGCAGGAACTGGAATGGACCACCTCCGGCGGCTGTGCCAAGTGCCGGCCGGCACTCAACTACTATCTGGTCTCCGACTGGCCGGATGAATATGCGGATGATTACCAGTCCCGTTTCATCAACGAGCGTGTCCACGCCAACATCCAGAAGGACGGCACCTATTCGGTGGTCCCGCGCATGTGGGGCGGGATGACCTCGTCCAAGGAACTGCGGGCGATTGCCGATGTGGTCGACAAGTTCAACATTCCGGCGGTGAAATGCACCGGTGGCCAACGCATCGACATGCTTGGCATCAGGAAGGAAGACCTGCCGGCAGTCTGGGCAGACCTTGGCAAGGCCGGGTTCGTTTCCGGGCAGGCCTACGCCAAGGGTCTGAGAACGGTGAAGACCTGCGTCGGGACGGACTGGTGCCGGTTCGGCACGCAGGATTCCACCGGTCTCGGCATCAAGCTGGAAAAGTTCATGTGGGGCTCCTGGACCCCGGCGAAGTTGAAGATGGCGGTGTCCGGCTGCCCGCGAAACTGCGCGGAAGCCACTTGCAAGGATATCGGCATCATCTGCGTCGACAGCGGTTACGAGATCCACTTCGCCGGAGCTGCCGGTCTCGACATCAAGGGCACGGAAGTTCTGGGCCTAGTGAAGACCGAGGATGAGGCGATCGAGCATGTTGCTGCGCTCACTCAGATGTACCGCGAGCAGGGCCACTACCTGGAGCGGATCTACAAGTGGGCTAAACGCATAGGTCTGGAGGAGATCCGTCGCCAGATCATGGACGATAAGGCGATGCGCGTGGCGTATTTCGACCGTTTCGTCTTCTCCCAGAAATTCGCCCAGGTCGACCCATGGTCGGAGCGTGTCTCCGGCAAGGACAAGCATGAATTCAAGCCGATGGCTGTTCTGACGAAGGAGGCTGCCGAATGACTGCCGACATCCGTAACTGGGTCCATATCGGCACCCTTGAAGACATTCCTAGGGAGGGAGCGCGGTGCGTGAAGAATGGCGACATGACCATCGCCATCTTCCGCACCGCCAAGGACGACGTCTTTGCGCTGGAAGACAAGTGTCCGCACAAGAACGGGCCTCTCAGTCAGGGCATTGTGCATGACGGATGTGTGACCTGCCCGTTGCACAACTGGGTGATCTCCCTGGAAACGGGAGCCGCGCAAGGAGCTGACGAAGGCCGCACGGCAGCTTTCCCCGTCCGGCTGGAGGATGGCCGGATCCTTGTCGACCTTTCCTATTCCCACGAAGCCGTCTGACCGGCCGAGCACTCTCGCGAAAGGAATTCAGATGTCATATGTAACGCCACAGGAATTTGCCACCAAGATGATCGACGCCGGTGAAGCGAAGATCTTCATGTCCACAAAGGACACGCTCATCCGGGCCTATATGGCAGGCGCCATCCTTGCCCTTGCAGCCGCCTTCGCCGTGACCATCGCCGTCAATACCGGCAATTTCCTGGTCGCCTCGATCCTGTTCCCGGTCGGCTTCTGCATGCTCTATCTGCTGGGCTTCGACCTTCTGACGGGCGTGTTCACGCTGGCGCCGCTGGCCGTGATCGCTAAACGTCCGGGCTGCACCTGGGGCGGTGTGTTCCGGAACTGGGGCCTGGTTTTTACCGGCAACTTTGCAGGTGCCCTGACCACGGCGGTCTTCATGGCGATCATCTTCACCATGGGTTTCAGCCAGGAACCGAACGCCGTCGGTCAGAAGATTGGCCAGATCGGTGAAACCCGGACGCTCGGCTATGCCGCCGCCGGCTGGGCGGGGCTGCTGACAGTCTTTGTCCGCGCAGTGATGTGCAACTGGATGGTTTCGACCGGTGTCGTGGCCGCGATGATGTCGAACTCTGTCTCCGGCAAGATCATGGCGATGTGGATGCCGATCCTGGTGTTCTTCTATCTCGGTTTCGAGCACTCCATCGTGAACATGTTCCTGTTCCCGTCCGGCATCATGCTTGGCGGCAACTTCACTTGGTTCGACTACTTTGCCTAC
This sequence comes from Labrenzia sp. C1B70, assembly GCF_000475395.1. Classification (NCBI taxonomy): domain Bacteria; kingdom Pseudomonadati; phylum Pseudomonadota; class Alphaproteobacteria; order Hyphomicrobiales; family Stappiaceae; genus Labrenzia; species Labrenzia sp. C1B70. The sequence continues at coordinate 33,799 of NZ_AXCE01000012.1, read as the reverse complement.
AACGAAATTCCGGTTGTTGTCGGCAATCTGGTCGGCGGGCTGACCTTCGTCGGCGGCATGATCTACGCCACCCACTACAAGACGTCGCCATCCCGCAAGGCAGGCTACGAAAAGGCGCCGGTCGCAGCGCCTGCCGAATAAGTGTGACACTCCGCCGTCACTGGCGGCGGAGCGTCTTTTCCCGAGGAGCCTTTTCCCGTGCTGATGCAAGTCCGCCATACCACCTTGAGCGTCGAAACCGGCCAGTATTCGTCTGCCGGACGGAAAGCTCTGAACCAGGACTTTCATGGCGCCATGGTGCCGGACGGCCCGGCCCTGGTGCACAAGGGTATCGCACTTGCTGTCGCGGACGGCATTTCCTCCAGTCCGGTTGCGCATGTCGCAGCAGAAACGGCCGTCAAATCCTTTCTCTCCGATTACTATTGCACCTCTGAAGCCTGGACAGTGAAGACCTCTGCCGTCCGGGTGATCTCTGCCGCCAATTCCTGGCTTTTCAGCCAGACGAAACAGGTCGACGATCTCGACAGGGGCCATGTCTGCACCTTTTCTGCCCTGGTCCTGAAGGGGCGTAAGGCGCATCTCTTCCATGTCGGTGACAGCCGCATCTGGCGTCTTTCCGGCCAGAGCCTGGAACAGCTGACGGAAGACCACACTGTCCGGATTTCCGAACAGGAGAGTTATCTCGGCAGGGCTCTGGGGGTCGGGCAATCTGTCGATATCGATTATACCGTGTTCGATCTTCGTCTGGGCGATCTGTTTGTTCTCACGACGGATGGCGTCCATGGCTTCTTGCGGGCGAAGGACATGGCCGACGCCGTGCTGGCTGGCGAAGCTCTCGATCAGACAGCCAGGACACTTGTCGAAAAGGCGCTGGCTGCAGGCAGCAACGATAATCTGACCGTTCAGATCGTGCGGGTGATCGACATCGCGGAACCCGGTGCAGATGATCTCCTGAACGGGGAAGGCACCTTGCCACCGGCGCCGCTGCCGAAGGTGCCTGGCACCCATGAGGGGTTCCGTTTGATACGCGGCTTGCACGCCACCAGCCGCAGCCACATCTATCTGGCGGAAAATGAAGAAACCGGCGAACCGGTGGCGCTCAAGTTTCCGTCGCTCGATTTACGCGGAGAGGAAGACTATCTGCGCCGGTTCGCGCTGGAGGAGTGGGTTGCACGCCGGATTTCATCGCCGCATGTGTTGAAGGCTTCCACCTATCCGCAGGGCCGTCAGACGCTTTTTCTGGCATCGGAGTTTGTCGAAGGCCAGACGCTTCGCCAGTGGATGATCGACAATCCTCACCCCAGCCTCGAGACCGTGCGCGGGATTCTGGAGCAGGTGGCCAGGGGATTGATGGCCTTCCACCGCAAGGAAATGGTCCATCAGGACCTGCGGCCGGAAAACATCATGATCGACACGTCCGGTACGGTAAAAATCATCGATTTCGGGTCGGTGCGGATCGCCGGCGTGATGGAAGCCGCTCCTTCGCTCGACAAGGGTGAGATCCTGGGCACCCACCAATATACCGCGCCAGAGGTGTTTCTCGGCTACCTCGGGACTGAGTACAGCGACCAGTTTTCGCTCGGTGTGATCGCCTACGAAATGCTGACCGGGCGTTTGCCCTATGGTGCGGCCGTTGCCAGGGCAACCAGTGAGCGGGCACAGGCTGCACTGCGCTATCGCAGTGCGACAGCTGTCACGGAACGGGTTCCGGACTGGGTCGATGGCGCGCTTTGCCGCGCGGTTCATCCCGTGCCGGGCAAGCGCTACGAAGCGCTGAGCGCCTTCCTGGAAGATCTTCGTCGCCCGAACCCGGCCTTCAGTTCAGATCGTTTTGTCCCTCTGGCGGAACGGGATCCGGTCCGCTTCTGGCAGATCGTCTCTGCTGTTCTCGCGGTGCTCTGCGCCATCCTGTTGTTTCAACTCTTCGGCAATTCATAGGAGATTTTCATGACCGCTCTTACCCGTGAAGACGTTACCAGCATGATCCTGTCGGCGAAGCGCCAGGCGGGGCTCACATGGGAAGGCATTGCCGAAGCGATCGGCATGTCGCCTGTCTGGACCCATTCGGCGGCCATGGGCATGAACGCCATGCCGGAAGACAAGGCAAAGGCAATCACGGAGACACTCGGTCTGCCGCAGGAAGCGGCGCTAGTACTGCAGGAGAGCCCAACAAAGATCTGGTCGCAGACCGTGCCGACGGATCCGTGCATCTACCGTCTTTATGAAATCGTCGGTGTCTACGGCCCGACAATCAAGGCTTTGATCCATGAGAAATTCGGCGACGGCATCATGTCGGCCATCGATTTCGACATGTCGGTAACCCGTGTTGAGAACCCCAAGGGAGACCGGGTGAAGATCGAGATGTCGGGCAAATACCTTGGCTACAACGCCTGGTAAATCAAGAACCGGGATTGATGGCATGACCGAACAAGAAAAAACAATCCGGACCACCTGTCCCTATTGCGGTGTCGGCTGCGGCGTCCTCGCGACCCGGCACCCGGACGGGACGGTGACTGTTGCAGGTGACCCCAAGCACCCATCCAATTTCGGCCGGCTGTGTTCCAAGGGGTCGGCCCTTGGAGAAACGCTTTCGCTGGATGACAGACTGCTCTATCCGGAAATCGACGGCGAACGCGCCAACTGGAATGACGCGCTCGATCTTGTCGCGCGCAACTTTCAGGATGCCATTCGGGAATACGGACCAGATAGCGTTGCGTTTTATGTGTCTGGCCAGATCCTGACAGAAGACTATTACGTCGCCAACAAACTGATGAAAGGGTTCATCGGTTCGGCGAATATCGACACCAATTCCCGTCTTTGCATGGCATCTTCCGTTGCCGGGCACCGGAGAGCATTCGGCTCGGACACGGTTCCGGGAACCTATGAAGATCTTGAACTGGCAGATCTTGTAGTGCTGGTCGGCTCCAATCTCGCCTGGTGTCATCCGGTCCTGTTCCAGCGTCTCGAAGCGGCCAAGGCTGCCAACCCGGCGTTGCGGGTGGTCGTAGTGGACCCGCGCAAGACAGCGACCTGCGCCATCGCCGATCTGCATCTGCAATTGAAGCCCGACACGGACGTTGCCCTTTTCAACGGTCTGCTCGCCTTCCTGGCTGAGGCGTCTGTCGTGAATGAAAGCTATGTCAATCGGTTCACGGAAGGCCTTAAAAAGGCTGTCGAAGCTGCAGGACCTTGTGAAATTGGCCAGATAGCCGAAAAGACCGGCCTGTCACGTCAGGATATCGCACTCTTCTACAAGATGTTTGCCCGGACGGAAAAGACGGTCACCGTCTACAGCCAGGGTGTCAACCAGTCAGTCGTCGGGACTGACAAGGTCAATTCCATCGTCAACACACATCTTGCAACAGGACGGATCGGAAAGCCCGGCATGGGCCCTTTTTCCGTCACGGGTCAGCCGAACGCCATGGGCGGCCGGGAAGTCGGCGGACTGGCCAATATGCTCGCCGGCCACATGGCTTTGGAAAATGCCGAGCACCGCGGGATCGTGCAGGATTTCTGGCAAAGCCCGGTCGTGGCTGATCGCTCCGGCTTGAAAGCTGTTGAGCTTTTCAAGGCCGTGCGGGAAGGCCGGATCAAGGCGCTCTGGATCATGGCGACAAGCCCGGTGGACAGTCTGCCGGATGCAGATGGCGTGGCAGAAGCCCTGGAAGCATGTCCTTTTGTTGTCGTTTCGGAAGTAACGCGGGCAGCTGACACGGTTCCTTATGCGAACGTGTTGCTGCCTGCAGCCGCATGGGGTGAAAAGGACGGAACAGTTACCAACTCCGAGCGCCGGATCTCAAGACAGCGTGCGTTCCTGGAGCTTCCCGGTGAGGTTCGCCCCGACTGGTGGCACCTGAGCGAAGTCGCAAGGCGCATGGGCTTTGCCGGGGCCTTTTCCTATGAAGGGGCTGCGGCGATTTTCCGTGAGCATGCGGAGCTTTCGGGCTATCGGAACGAAGGCAGCCGTGATTTCGATATCGGTTCTTATCGGGACGTGTCCGATGCCGATTTCAATGCCATGGAGCCCTTTCAGTGGCCGCAGCCGGCGGGGGCACTACCAACTGATACGAGGTTCTTTGCCGGAGGAGGATTTTATACCGAAAGCGGCAAGGGGCAGTTCGTGCCTGTCGTTTTCAAGGCTCCGCGGCAAACAGAGCGCCGCTATCCGTTCTCCCTGAATACGGGCCGGATCCGCGACCAGTGGCACACCATGACGCGCACCGGCAAGACGCCGCGCCTGACCGCGCATTTCGCCGAACCTTTTGCCGAACTCAATCCGATCGATGCCGAAAAGCTCGGGATCGACCCGGCAGATCTGGTGACGGTCAAAAGCCCTTATGGGGCCGTGGTGGTGCGGGCGCTGCTGACAGACCGGGTCGCCCCGGGAGAAGTCTTCGTGCCGATGCATTGGACCGACCAGCTTGCATCGAAAGCCCGCATCGATGCGGTCATGGCGCCTGAGACAGACCCTCATTCCGGACAGCCGGGATCCAAGTTCACGCCTGTGGCTGTGGCAAAAGCGAAAATGGCCTGGTTCGGTTTTGCCGTCTTGCGCCAGCGACCGGAGAAGATCGCTGCCGACTACTGGGCCCTTGCTCCTGTTCCTGGCGGTTACCGGCTTGAGTTCGCGGCGAAAGCCGATGCGGATTTCGCGGAAATCGCAGCTGCGTTGACCTCGTCCAGCAACGAGACGACCGATATATCGGACGGTGCCGCTGGCTGGAGACGTTTGGCTGAGTGGCGGGACGATGTGCTGCAGGCAGCGTTCTTCTTTTCCGCATCCCCGGTGGAAGTCTCGCGCCAATGGGCTTGCGGGCTGCTGGGTGAGGGGCCCGTTTCGCCGCAGGAGCGGGCACGGGTTCTTGCCGGACGCGTGCCGGCCGACAGGCCTGATCCGGGGGCGCTGGTTTGCTCCTGCTTCCAGATCGGCTGCAACCAGATTGCCGAAGCCGCACGTTGCGGTGCGACGAGTGTCAGCGCAATCGGTGAAACACTGAAAGCCGGCACGAATTGCGGCTCCTGCCGCTCGGAAATCCAGACGCTTCTCGATGAAATTGCAAAGGAAAGCCTCGATGATGCCGACATTGCGCAAGCCAGCTGAGGTAAAGCGCCGGAGCCGTCCGGCACGCGTGGGGGCTCTTGCAAGCCTGCCGCTGTTCTTTCCGCTTGAAGGAAGAAAAGTCCTGCTGGCAGGCGGCACGGAAGCTGCCGCCTGGAAGGCGGAGCTGCTGGCTGCTGCCGGGGCAGACGTACATGTTCACGCACAGGAACTGGAGCCGGCTTTCGAGGCACTTCTTGCGGCCGGCAGCATCAAGGGGCGTTTCATACATCACCGGTCCTGCTGGTCGCAGCAAGACTTAGAGGGCGCAGCCCTTGCGATTGCCGATGCAGAGAGTGACGAAGAAGCCGCAGCGTTTGTTTTGGCCGCGCGGCGCATGGGGGTTCCGGTCAATGTGATCGATAACCCCGCCTATTGCGACTTCCAGTTCGGGTCCATCGTAAACCGGTCACCGGTCGTGATCGGTATCTCGACCAATGGGGTCGCGCCGATTCTTGGCCAGGCGATCCGACGGCGGATCGAGACGCTGATGCCTGAAAGTCTGCAAGGATGGGCGCAGCTGGCGAGCCGGTTGCGGGAAAAGACGCTTTCCCTGCTGGACGCGGGGGCACAGCGGCGCCGATTCTGGGAGCGGATCTCCGATCTTGCCTTCTCGGGCAGTTCGGCGCCTGAAGAGGAAGAGCATCTCGCCGAAGCACTTCTGGAGGATGCGAGGACGTCTGGCGCAGGCAAAGTTACCCTTGTGGGGGCAGGGCCGGGCGATGCCGAATACCTGACACTGAAAGCCGTGCGTGCGCTGCAATCGGCTGATGTCATTCTCTTCGATGATCTGGTCGATGACGCGGTTCTCGAACTTGCGCGTCGAGAAGCCAGGCGGATGCTGGTCGGAAAAAGAGGCGGCCGGCAAAGTTGCCGCCAGGAAGACATCAACGACATGATGGTTTTGCTGGCACGACAGGGCAAACACGTGGTGCGGCTCAAATGCGGAGATCCGATGATCTTCGGCCGTGGTGGAGAGGAACTCGACCGTCTTGCTGCCGAAGGCATCCCGGCAACCGTTGTTCCCGGCATCACTGCAGCCTCTGCCATGGCGGCACGCCTGGGCGTTTCCCTGACACACCGTGACCATGCACAGTCGGTCAGGTTTGTCACCGGCCACTCGCGCAAGGGAGATTTGCCGGAAACCGTAGATTGGGCTGCGCTTACCGACCCGGCCACCACGACCGTTTTCTACATGGGGGCGCGCATGGCCGGCCGTATCAGAGACCGGCTTATTGCCGAAGGCTTGTCCGCTGCGACCCCCGTCGTTGCCGTTTCGGGAATATCCCGTACCGACGAAAAGCGTTGGTCGGGAACGCTGGACGAACTTGAACGCGGTGTCGATTTGCTTGGACTGGAAGGTCCGGTCCTCATCGGAGTGGGGCAGGTCTTTCGGGCAACAGGCCGTCAGATCGGGCAAGGTGAAGGATTTGAATTCAATCAGGTCTTCTCTGTGCGAGGGGAAATAGCCGGAGCTGAAAATCGAGGCATTCGGACACTTGGCAAATCTGCAGCTATTTGATTTGTTTGAGCGGCAAATCAGCTGGTGATCCGAAGCACTGATGAATCGTTCCGAACAAATTTGCGCAGCCCTGCGCAGTGCCATCCTTGAGCGTGCCCTGTTACCGGGCATGAAACTGCCGGAAGATTCGCTGGGTGAGCGTTTCGGGTCGAGCCGGACGATCGTGCGCCAGGCACTGGAACGGCTCGCAGCGGAAGGCCTTGTCGAACTGCGACGGAACAGGGGAGCCGTTGTCGCAACCCCCAGCCTGGAAGAGGCGCGGGATCTGTTTGATCTGCGATGCCAGATCGAAGACCTCGTGGTGTCCCGGCTGAGCGCTGAATTTTCCCAGAAGCACCTTGATGCACTGAATGCGCATCTCGACAAGGAAATTGCCGCTGAAAAGGGACCTGAGCCTGTCTCCATCCGGCTTGCCACGGAATTCCACATTCTCATGGCGCAGCTCACGGAAAGTCCGGTTCTGATCCGCTACGTGGAAGATGTCGGCTATAGATGCGGGTTGACGCTGGCGCTTTACTCACGGCCGCATTCCACTGATTGCGGGATCCAGGAGCACCGGGAAATTATTGATGCTCTTTCCAAGGGCGATGAGGATCGGGCCAGAGATCTCATGCGACACCACCTGGGGGCCGTGGCTGACCGGGCGCTGATCAAGCCCGAAAACAAGGGGCAGGGCATCTATCTCGATGCCCTGGAACCTTACGTTCGCGCGGTTCGAGGAGACGACTAGGCTTCAATGCCCATGCGGGTGAGAATTCGCTCCGCGCTGTCGTTCCAGACATCCATCTTTGTGATCTTGCCGTCATGCACTTCGAACCGGTCGACATACCGGTTGCCTTCGAAGGCGGTTCCGTCCGGCCATTCGCCGTAAAGCGTCCCGACAGAATAGACGACAACCCCGTCCGCCCCGCGGGCAACGTCGAAACGGTCCATCTTCTTCTTCACCCACTTGTACCGCTTCGCGTTAAAGCCGGTCGGACCTGACGGATGGTTGAATACCCGTCCGCCCGTAAACGTGATCGTCACATCGTCGGCAACGTATGTCGCAGCTAGATCCGGATCGGGTTTCATGGAAGCGTCGAGATATTCCCTGACGATCTGCGCTTCCTCGGGAAGGGTGTCCTTGTTTTCGTCCAGCATGGGGCGTCCTTTTCAAAATGGCCTTCCGGAGCATAAATCCTGTCCGGTTTTTTGCATGCAAGTTTTGTATGCAAAGATTGCATGCAATTTAAGCGAAATTCTGATGTCATCGAAGGTCTGTAAAGGCTGAAATTTGGTAAGTAATTGAAATATATAGAGATCAGTAAACTGGCATCTGACTTGCTCTTGATGTGGCGTTCGGACGTGTCGTCCGGAAAACCAGAGGAGCCGTTCATGAAATCCGCTTGCAAATTTCCGAAGGTGACACGCCGCGTCCTGATGTCAGGTGCTGTCGGTCTCGCCCTGGCCACCAGCCTTCCGGCCTTCGCCGCCGATACAATCAAGATCGGCCTTGTTGCCGCGCTCAGCGGTCAGTCTGCCAAGTCCGGACAGGCAATTACACGTGGCCTGACCATCGCGATTGATGAGATCAACGAGAAGGGCGGTGTCCTTGGCAAACCGCTTGAACTTGTAAGCCGCGACGACGAAAGCAACCCGGGCAAGGGGCTTGTCGCCGCACGTGAGCTTGTCCAGCGCGAAGGCGTTGCGGCTCTGATCGGCGGTCTGGACACGCCGGTCTCCTTTGCAATCGTTCCCTTTGCAAACCAGTCAAAGGTGCCTTTTGTCGGCCCGTGGGCTGCAGGCACCGGCATCACCAAGAATGGTGCTGAAGAGAACTACATCTTCCGCGTCTCCGCCGTTGATGAATATGTCGATGAAGCGATCACCGAGTATCTGGTCACCAAATACGGATCCAAGAAACCGGGCATGATCCTCATCAACAACCCATGGGGCGAGTCCAACGAGAAGGGGCTTTTGAAAGCGCTCGAGAAGCGCGGCATGGAGCATGCGGGTATCGAGAAGTTCGAGTCCAACGACGTCGATGTCGTGCCGCAGCTCACGCGCCTCAAGGAAAACGGCGCGGATGGCCTGTTTGTGGTGGCAAACGTTGCCCCGACCGCACAGGTGGTGAAATCGCTCGACCGGATGGGCTGGGACGTTGCCATGGCATCGCACTGGGGCCCGGCAGGCGGACGGTTCACGGAACTGGCCGGCAAGAGCGGCGAGAAGCTCCACTTCATCCAGACCTACCTGTTCCGGGAGGGCGATGCGAAGGGCGAGGCCATGTTCTCGAAGCTTCAGGAAAGCTTTCCCGAAATCAAGACCATGGCCGATGTGACACCCGCAACCGGTATCGCCAATGCCTATGACGCCATGCTTCTGCTGGCTGCTGCCATCGAGAAGGCCGGTTCCACCGATGGTCCGGCTATCCGACAGGCGATGTACGACATCGAGAACGTCGAAGGCCTGATCAAGACCTATACCGACCCGTTCTCGCCGGAGGACCAGGATGCGATCGCGCCTGAAGACTATGTCTTCGCGCAGTTCGTCGAAGGCGAAATCATCCCGATCGAAGATTGATGATGTCACCTCCCGCGGCAGGCCCGCGGGAGGTTTCTTTCCTTTGAATTAGCCCTGATCCCGTCTCACCCGCCAGGACCCACCCATGACCCTCTTGATCGCCGCCCTTGTCACCGGCATTGGCCTTGGAAGCATGTACGGGCTGATCGCGCTCGGCTTTCAGATCACCTATTCCGTTTCTTCCACCGTCAATTTCGCGCAAGGCAGCGTTGTCATGCTGGGCGCGGTTCTGGGTTTTGTCTTTACCGAACGGCTCGGCTTGAACTGGCTGATCGCCTATCCGCTTGCGATCGCCTGCTGCGGCCTTTTTGGCGTGCTTGTTGAAATACTTCTGGTTCGTCCCTTCGTGGAACGCAATTCGGAGGCCTGGCTGATGGCGACCGTCGCGGGCGGCATCTTTCTCGACAACGCCGTTCTCTTCAGCTTCGGCAACGAACCGCGGACATTGTTTTCGCCTTTGGCGCAGACCACGTGGCAGTTCGCCGGCACGGGCATCTATCCGCAGCAACTGCTTATTCCGATTGCCGCCATCGGTGTTGCTCTGGCGCTGCACTTCCTGTTCCGCAAGACCTTGCAGGGCAGGGCGCTGCTTGCCGTCGTCCAGAACAATCAGGCAGCACGGCTCATGGGGATCAACACAACCATGATGGTGTCCGGTTCCTTTGCGATTTCGGCCATGCTTGCCGGATGTGCCGGTCTTTTGATCGCGCCGCTGTTTTCCGTGCATTCGGACATGGGAACTCTCTTTGGGCTCAAGGCCTTCGCGGTGGCAATCCTGGGCGGCATGACATCGGCAGCCGGCGTCATGCTGGCAGGCTTTCTCTATGGGGTGACGGAAGCCCTGGTAACGGCCTACCTGGGCTCATCTTCCACCTACATCGTTGTCTTTGCGCTGATCATCCTTGCACTGACATTGAAGCCGGACGGTCTCTTCGGTCGTCCCGCCGTAAAGAAAGTCTGAGGAAGAGCCGTGCCCTTTCTGAACCAGCGAATTCTTCTCGACAGCGCGTTGCTCGTTCTGACTGTTGCAGCCTGTGCGATGGCCGTGACAAGCGGTGGCTACACGCAGTTCGTCATCGGCCTTGTTGCAATCACGACCATCCTGGGGACAGGTCTCAACGTTCTTTATGGTTTGACTGGTCTGGTCTCACTTGGCCAGGTGGGTTTCTTTGCCATCGGCGCTTATGGTGTGGCGGTGATGACCCTGTCTGGCCTGAGCTTCTGGCTGGCACTGCCCTTGTCCGCACTCGTGGCGGGGATCGCGGGCGTTCTGCTGGCGGTGCCTGCCGTCCGTATGGCGGGGCCGTTCCTGGCAATGGTCACGATTGCCTTCGCGTTCATTGTCGAACACGGCGCAGTGGAATGGCGTTCCCTGACCGGCGGTCAGAATGGCCTCATGGGCTTTCCGATGCCGGAGATCCTGGGCTTTGTGTTCAGCGAGCGGGAACTGGTGGTGCTGGCCATCCTGCTTGCCGGATTGTCTCTCTACCTGTTTCGCCGATTGGCCGAAAGCGGCTGGGGCATGGCAATGACGGGCGTACGCGATGCTGAAACCGCAGCCGCCTCGCTTGGATATCGGCCCTTCGCGGTCAAGGCGGCCGCGTTTGCCATTGCGGCGGCGATGGCCGGGCTTGCGGGCGGTCTGTTTGCGCCGTTGATGATGTTCATCGCGCCGAGCAATTTCCCGTTCTCGCAGTCGATCCTTTTTCTCTTCGCGATCCTGATCGGCGGCGCCGGCACCGTGCTGGGGCCACTCGCCGGTGCGCTGGTAACCGTCCTGCTGCCGGAGTTCCTTTCAGATCTTGCAGAATACCGGCTGCTGTTCTTTGGCGGTTTGCTGGTGGGCGTGCTGCTGATTGCGCCTCGCGGGCTGGTCGGCACGGTGGCGTCTTACATTCCGAAGTCGAGCCGAAGCGTGGCACCGGTTTCTTCCGCAGACATCGAGCAGTTCCTCCAGGGCGGGCTTTCCTCAAGTGCACTGGAAATTGAAGACCTCGGCATTTCGTTCGGCGGCGTTCGGGCAGTCGATGGTGTCAGCTTCCGGATCAAGCCCGGCGAGGTAACATCCATCATCGGTCCGAACGGTGCGGGAAAGACCACCGTCCTCAACATGATAGGCGGGTTCTACCGTCCAACGCAGGGAAAGATCCTGCTTGGAAGCCGGGACCTTGCCGGGCTACCGGCCCATGCGGTTGCTCGATCGGGGATTGCCCGGACCTACCAGACGACCAAACTTTTCGAGAACCTGACGGTGCTTGCAAATGTCGTCTCCGGGCTGGGGCGCGGTGCCTTCGGCGACCCGTGGTCCGACATTCAGTCGCCAGATCGTTTGTCGCTGGCGGCAGGACTGTTGCGATACTGCGGCTATGAAGGGGACTTCGACAAGCGTGCCGGTGACCTGCCACATGTCGACCGCAGGCTGGTGGAGATCGCACGCGCGCTTGCCCTGAAACCTGACATCCTGCTTCTGGATGAACCGGCAGCCGGACTGATGCGTGCCGACAAGGACAAGCTCGCCATGCTGCTGCGGGATATTGCCGACCTGGGGCCTGCAGTTGTGCTCGTTGAACATGACATGGAGCTGGTCATGGGGATTTCGGACCGGATCCAGGCGGTTGACGCCGGCAAGCCTATTGCCTTTGGCACCCCGGCAGAGATCCAGGCAAACGAAACAGTGATTGCAGCCTACCTCGGCACCGGTGGCGCCACGGCCTTCCCGCGCATAAAACCGCTGCATACGGAAGAAACGCCAGTTCTTTCGACACAAAAGCTGACTGCAGGATATGGCGCGGCACCGGTGTTGAAAGAGGTATCACTCAAGGTGCGGCCAGGCGAAATGGTGGCTCTGCTCGGGGCGAATGGTGCAGGAAAATCGACGTTTCTTTCTGCCGTTTCGGGTCTGCACAGGCCGGTCACCGGAAGCATAATCCTGAATGACGAGCAGACACAGGCCATGCAGCCGCATGAACTCGTCGGGCGTGGTCTTGTGCTGGTTCCCGAAGGTCGCCAGGTGTTTCCGGAACTGACAGTGCGCGAGAATATCGAACTGGGTGCCTACAAGAGACATTCGGATGTCAACAGCTCGGAACTGGAAGCTCATCTGAAGCGGTTTCCGCGCCTGCGTGACAGGTTGCACAGCCGCGCAGGGCTTCTTTCGGGCGGTGAGCAGCAGATGATGGCAATTGCCCGCGGTCTCATGGCGAAACCCAAGATCCTGCTCCTGGATGAACCTTCGCTTGGATTGGCTCCGGCGATGGTTGAGGAGCTTTATGCGATCCTTGGCGAGTTGCGGGACGAAGGCATCACCATTCTGCTTGTCGACCAGATGGCGACGCTTGCTCTCGCCGTTGCAGATTACGCCTACGTATTGGAGCAAGGCCGTATCGTGATTGAAGGCAAGGCTGCGGATCTGGCTTCGGACCCGCGGCTGACGGCGGCCTATCTCGGCGCCGCCAATGAACAGGAAACTCGCATGGAGGCGAGGGTATGAGCGGGCTAGTAATCCGGAACGTCCTGCTGGAGGGCGCTGATGCGGCTGTCGATATTGCTGTTAGGGCCGGAAAGATTTCGGCGATAGGAGCCGACCTGCCCACGCGTGCGGAAGAATTGAATGGCAACGGCGTTCTCCTGGTGCCGGGATTCGTCGAGAGCCATCTTCATCTCGACAAAGCCTGCATTCTCGACCGCTGTCGGAACGAGACAGGTACGCTGGAAGGAGCGATCTCGTCAGTTGCGGAGGCAAAGAAAGGGTTTTCGGAAGACGACGTCTACGACCGTGGTCGAAAGGTTCTCGAAAAGGCCATTACCCAGGGCACCAACGCCATCCGGACGCATGTGGAGATTGATCCGGGCATCGGCCTGACGGGGTTTCACGCCATTCAGCGGCTGAAGCAGGATTTCGCCTGGGCGCTGGACCTGCAGATATGTGTCTTTCCGCAAGAAGGGCTGATCAACAACCCGGGTACTGCCGAATTGCTGGAAGAGGCGCTCACCGCCGGAGCGGACCTGCTGGGCGGGTGTCCCTATACGGACAGCGATCCGAATGGCCAGATTGCCTGTCTGTTCGAAATGGCCGAACGCCATGATGTCGATCTCGATTTCCATCTGGATTTCGATCTCGATCCATCCTGGCGTCATCTTGATGAAATCGCTCGCCAGACAGTCGCCTTCGGCTGGCAGGGAAGGGTCGCGATCGGCCATGTCACCAAGCTGTCGGCCCTTTCCCGAAAGGACCTTCTGGAGGCGGTGCAAATACTGAAAAGCGCTGAAATCGCGCTTACCGTCCTGCCGTCGACGGATCTGTTTCTGATGGGGCGTGGCAGCGAAAGCCTGGTGCCACGCGGGGTCGCGCCGGCGCATGTCTTTCATGAACACGGCGTTTGCTGCACGGTCGCAACAAACAACGTGCTTAATCCCTTCACGCCCTATGGCGACTGTTCCTTGCCGCGCATGGCAAATCTTTATGCCAATGTTCACCAGCTCGGATCAGCGGAAGACCTGAAGGCTTGTTTTGACATGGTAACGGCTGCACCACGGCGGCTGATCAACAAGGCTCACCGGATCGAAGTCGGCGAAGCGGCCACCTTCGTGGCGCTGCCGGCCGTGAGCGGACATCAGATCGTTTCGGAAATCATCCGGCCGGTCTGGGGGATGAAGAATGGAAAATTCACCTTCGAGCAGGCTCCGGCCAGGTTGATGGGCCCATTTGCAGCGCAAGGCCGGACTGAGGAAAGGCGAGCGGCTCTTGTGCCCTAGCTGCTCGTGGACGAGACCGCTTGCGCCGTCGTGCTGCCGCGTGTGCGCATGGCGGCACGTTCCTTCATGTATTTTTCCGCCTCGATCATATGACCACGCATGATCATGCGGCAGAGTTCGGCATCACCCGATTTTATCGCCCGCAGCAACTGCACCTGATAGTGCAGTCCCGTTTCGCGCAGGGCGGGGTTCGGTTCCTTGTAGATCGAACGGCAGACCGTCATGTCGCGTAGCAGGCTGAGCAGGAAGGAACATGTGAAGGCCAGGATCGGGTTCTTGCAGTGCCGGGCCAGTTCTTCGTGAAAATCAAGCTCGGCCAGGCGCTGCGAATATTCTTCTTCCGCCGTCTTCGGCTCGTCCTCGTAAAGCCGGATGCAGCCCTGCAAGGCCTGAAAACCTTCGTCTGTCAGTGTTCCGGCAACCGAGGCGGCAAGTTCCGGCTCAAGCTGTTTCCGGAGTGTGTAGATGTCGGCAATCGTCGGCTGGTCGAACAGGAACAGATTGTCCAGCATGCGGATGGCTTCACCTGGCTCCACCGATGCGACGAAGACACCGCCGCCCGGGCCGCTGCGCGTTGAAATCAACCCCTGGAACTCCAGTACCTTCAAAGCCTCACGCAGTGAACCACGTGACACCCTGACCGTTTCCGGCTGAAGCCATTCGGCGGGAATCCTGTCACCGGGGCGCAGACCGGCTTCGACGATCTGTTCGCGGATCTGCTGGGCAACCATGTCGGGCCGCCGCAGGCGTTTCCGTGTCTTGGGATCTGTCGCTCCTTCGGGAATTCTCATGACCGGTTAAACTGCATTGCCTTGTTTTTTGGGGAGCCTATGCCTTCCCGAGTGGGTGATAGCAAGCCGCAACGTGATTGTTGCCGCCTTTGGCCTCGTCTGGTGACGGTTTGCCGGCAACGCAGATATCCGTGCGGTGCGCACAGCGCGCGGCAAAGGCGCAGCCTTCAGGGGGATTGTAGGGATCCGGCAATTCGGCAGAGGCGTCTTCCGACATCAGGTCGTGCCGCCCGGGGGCGGGCGCGGAGCGCATTAGAAGATCCGTATAGGGATGTAGCGGTTTGCGGAAGATTTCTCTGGCTGGACCCAGTTCGGCCATCCGGCCGAAGTACATCACCGCCACGCGGTCGCTGACACTTTCCACCACTGAAAGATCGTGGCTGATGAAGATGTAGGTGAGGCCGAAGTCGTCCTTCAGCTTGTCCAGCAGGTTCAACACCTGGGCTTGCACCGACACATCGAGGGCAGACACGGGCTCATCAAGCACGATCAGCTCCGGCCCGGCCGCAAGGGCCCGCGCAATGCCGATCCGCTGCGCCTGGCCGCCGGAGAATTCATGCGGGTAGCGTTCCAGGAACTCCGGCGCCAGGTTGACCGCCTGCAGCAGCTCGGCAAGGCGCTTCTCGCGACCATCGGAATTCAGGTTTGTCAGGTGCTTGAGCGGCGCTTCCAGGATGGTCCTGATGGTCTTGCGCGGATTGAGCGAGGCAACCGGATCCTGAAAGACATATTGAACCTTGCGGGCGAGAGCGTTGCGGTCCTTTTTTGCCAGTGCCGCAAGATCCTCGCCGTTGAAGGTGATCGAGCCGGAAGTCGGCAGATCGAGACCGACGACGAGGCGCGCGAGGGTGGACTTGCCGCAGCCCGACTCTCCGACGACACCGAGGGTCTCTCCCTTCTTTACGTCGAGACTGAGACCCTGAACCGCGTGCACGGCGGGAAAATGACCGCCAAAGAGCTTCCGACCGCCGCCGAAAATGCGCTCGACACCCTGAATGGTCAGAAGGGCTTCGCTGTCCATGTGGTTCTGGCTTATCTCGTTCATGCGGTCGCTCCGGAATTCAGCGGAAAGAGGCAGCGCACACCGCGGGTTTCGGAAGACATCTCAAGGTTGATCTCACCGGTCCGGCAGGAGGTCTGTGCATGCGGACACCGTTCGGCGAAGGCACAACCGTCCGGCAGGTTGTTGACCACGGGCGGGCGGCCCTCGATTGCATCCAGACGACGGTCCGGTTCGCCCAGAACCGGCACGCATTCGATCAGCTTGGCGGTGTAGGGATGACGCGGATTCGCCAGAACCTCCTCCGTCGTTCCCGTTTCAACGATCCGGCCCGCATACATCACCGCAACACGGTCACAAAGGGCGGAGACAACGCCGAAATCATGGGTGATGAACAGGATTGCAGCGTTCCGTTCGCGGCGCAGGCCGTTCATCAGCGTCAGGATTTGCGATTGCACGGTGACGTCGAGCGCGGTGGTCGGCTCGTCCGCAATCAGCACCTTGGCATCGTTGGCGAGCGCCATGGCAATGCAGACCCTTTGGCGCATGCCACCGGAAAGCTCGTGCGGGTAGGCGGACAATCGTTCCTTCGCATTCGGGATCCGCACAAGCGAAAGCAGTTCAACGGCCTTTTCCCGTGCTTTCGAGCCGGACATGGGCTGGTGGGTGGTTATCGCTTCCGTCAACTGATCACCAACGGTGAAGAGCGGGTGCAGCGTCGACAGCGGATCCTGGAAGACATAGGCAACCGAGCCGCCTCTGAGGTCCCGGATACGCCGGTCGCTTGCCGCAAAAAGATCTTCGCCGTCGAGATAGGCGGCACCGCCTGCAATCCGGCCGGGCGGTGTCGGCACAAGGCCCATGATGGACATGGCCGTTACCGACTTGCCGGATCCGGATTCTCCGACCACGCCCAGGCATTCGCCCTCTTTCAGGTTCAGATCAACACCGCCGACTGCCTTGTAAACGGAGCTGCCGATCTGGAATTCGGTGCGCATCTGACGGACATCCAGCACACCGCCCTTTTCCGAAGGCGCGGGGATCTCGTCGGGCTTGCGATGCACCGCTGTTCGAGAGACCGGCCGGGTGAGGGACCCGGCACGCAGGCGCGGGTCGAGGATATCGCGAACACCGTCGCCGAAGAGGTTGATACTCATGACCAGCGCAAAGATCATCAGTCCCGGAATGATGGAGACATGCGGCGCGGTAAAGAGGATCTTTCTGCCTTCACCCAGCATGGAGCCAAGGTCTGCCTGTGGCGGCTGGGCCCCCAGGCCGAGGAAAGACAGGCCGGCCGTTTCCAGGATCATCCAGCCGACGGTCGTCGACATGGTGATGACGATCACCGGCAAGACGTTGGGCAGAATTTCCAGAAACAGGATTTGTACCGGTGATTTGCCGGACAGCCGTGCTGCGTCAACAAACTCTCTTCGGGATAGCCCGAGTGTGATACCGCGAATGTTGCGGGCAAAGAACGGTATGTTGACGAGCGCGATGGCGTAAAGCGCGTTGAGCAGCCCAGGGCCGAGCACGGCGACAATGGCCAGTGCCAACAGAATGTAGGGAAACGCCATCACCATATCGATGCCGCGCATGATCAGAGTGTCCGTTCGCCCGCCTGCGTATCCGGCGACCAGTCCCAGAAGCGAGCCGAAGAAGGCAGCGATTATTGTTGCCGACAGACCGACGGCAAGCGATATGCGTGTCCCCCAGATCAGCCGCGAAAGGATGTCCCTGCCCAAGTGATCGGTGCCAAGCAGGTGTCCTTCGGTAAGGACCGGCAGAAGACGGTCTGCCGGGGCGGTAACGTCCGGGTTCGCCAGCGGCAGGATCGGCGCTGCCAGCGCGATAAGACAGATCAGCACCAGAACGACAAGGCCGCTGGTTGCCAGCGAATTGTTGAGCAGCAGCGCAAGTGTCCCCGGGCGCGAGGACTTTGCCTTCTCCTTGGAAGGGGCGCTCATGGTCGTGTCACTCATCAGCGCAACCTCGGATCAAGAATGGTCTGCACCACGTCTGCGAGCAGATTGAAGAGAACATAGGCGGCGGCGACCACCAGAACCCCGCCCTGGACCAGCAGCAGATCGCGGGTGGAAATGGCGGTCACGAGCATGGATCCGATGCCCGGCCACTGGAACACCGTCTCGATATAGACAGCACCGCCGATGACAAAGCCGGCCTGGATGCCGATGACCGGCACCACGCCGACGAGGGCCGACTTGAATGCGTGCTTGTAGATGACCTTGCGTTCCGACAGGCCCTTGGCGCGGGCGGTGCGGATATAGTCCTGACGCAGCACTTCCAGCATGGCGGTGCGTGTCAACCGGGCGATGACGCCGGTCGCGACGACCGAAAGCGTCAGCGCGGGCAGGGTGAGGTGATGGATCAGGTCGGGCAAGTCGCCGCCACCGTAGATCGCGTACATGCCGGACGCCGGAAACAGGCGCAGATTGACGGCAAACACCAGGATCAGCAGCAGGCCGAGCCAGAAAGACGGGGTCGAGATACCGATCAGAACGAGCAGCGTGATGATCTTGTCCGCCCAGCCGTACTGACGGACGGCGGAAACAATACCGGCAAGAAGGCCGAAGATCGAGCACAGGATGAGCGAGGTCCCGGCCAGA
This sequence comes from Labrenzia sp. C1B70, assembly GCF_000475395.1. Classification (NCBI taxonomy): domain Bacteria; kingdom Pseudomonadati; phylum Pseudomonadota; class Alphaproteobacteria; order Hyphomicrobiales; family Stappiaceae; genus Labrenzia; species Labrenzia sp. C1B70. The sequence goes on along the minus strand of NZ_AXCE01000012.1, from coordinate 15,447 downwards.
ATGAGGGTCGCTGAAAAGCGCTCCATCACTTCATCCAGCACCGGACGATTGAGCGTGTAGGAGCGGCCGAGATCACCCTGGAACAGGTTGCCGATCCAGATGACGTATTGCTCGAACAGGGTTTTGTCGAGGCCGAGATCGCGGTTGAGCTTGGCGACATTTTCCGGTGTCGCGTAGGAGCCGAGAATGGCAGTTGCCGGGTCTCCCGGGATCATCGCCATGATCAGGAAGACGATGATCGTCAGCCCGAACAGGACCGGGATGGCAGCCAGCAGACGCTTGGCGATATAGGAAGCCAATGGTCTCTCCCTCTTTCTGAGTGCGGCCGGCCATTTCCTGAAGCCTTGCCGCCTCCGCAACCTCATCCTGAGGAGCGCATTTATGCGCGTCTCGAAGGATGGGCGGCACACTCCGGAGCAAGTGGCCCATCCTTCGAGACAGCGCCTTGCGCTTCCTCAGGATGAGGGAGTGTTGTGTCGCCGGGGTGCGCCTTTACGTTTCCTTCGGCACTTGCTGCGTGCAGGTCCGAATACGAAAATCCCGGCGAACCGTTCAAGGTCCGCCGGGAGACGTGTCGTCTTATTGAGGCTTCTTGACGTCCTGAAGCATCAGGAAGAAGGAGGGCTGCAGCTTGAAGTCTTCAACCGATGCCTTGGTGACGGCATTCTGTTTCCAGTTGGCAACGAAGACCCAGGGGGCGTCCTCCTGGACGATTTCCTGCATTTCCTTGTAGAGCCTTGCACGTTCTTCCTGGTTGGTTTCCTCGCGGGCATTTTCCAGAAGCTCGTCCACCTTGGCGTTGGAATAGTAGCCGGAGTTGAACCCGCCCTGTTCGGGCATCGCTTCGGTGCGCAGGGCCAGGAACGGAAGCGTGTCCGGGTCATTGGTCATCCATGCCATTTCCGCCATGGAAGCCTTGCCTTGCAGACCCGGGTTCACCTTGCCGAGGAAGGTGTTCCATTCATAGGTCTCGATCTTGACCTTCATGCCGACGGCTTGGAGATCGGCCTGGATGGCCGTGCCCATGGCAACCGGGTCGAGCATGCCGGAGCCGCCTTCGGTGACATAGAAAGTAACTTCCTGTCCGGCGTATTCAGCTTCCTTCAGGAGTTCCTTGGCCTTTTCCGGATCGTAGGGATAGGGCTCCAGGCTCTCGTTGTAGGCCCAGGCAAAGGCAGGAGGTGTCGGCCCTGCTGCGACGTCAGCCGTACCTTGCAGGATGTTTTCCACCAGAGCCTTCTTGTTGATGGCGTAGTTGGCGGCCTGGCGTGCAGCCTTGACGTCAAACGGTGCTTCGCGGGTGTTCAGGATCAGGAACCAGACGTGAGGTCCGGCCTGTTCCAGCACCTTGAACGTTGAATCGTCCTTGAACTGCTGCAGGCTGTCCGGCGGAACTTCAACCATCACGTCCAGTCCACCGGACAGCATTTCGGCGATCCTTGTGTTGGCATCGGTGATCGGACGGTAGATCAGCGCTTCCAGGTCCGGAGCGCCATCCCAGTAGTCTTCGTTCTTGACGGCAACCACCTTGGCGTTGGCTTCCCATTCGGCAAACTTGTAGGCGCCGGTACCGGACGGATTGCGGCCGAAATCCTTGCCGTATTGCTTGACGGCCTCGGGCGAGACGATCAGACCCGTCGGATAGGCAAGGTTCGACAGGAACGGCGCGTAAGGGGCACTGAGGTTGAAGGTGACGGTGGTTTCGTTGTCGACGACCACGTCCTCAACAGTGGAGAAGAAGAACGCGAGCGGGAAGGGACCCGTATCGTGATAAGGGTTTTCCTCGTTCAGCATACGGTCGAAGTTGAACTTCACCGCTTCCGCGTTGAAGGGGGAACCGTCGTGGAACTTGATGCCTTCACGCAGCTTGAACGTGTAGGTCTTGCCGTCTTCCGAAATGGTCCAGCTTTCGGCAAGGGACGGTTCGACTTCCAGAGTGCCGTCCTTGTAGCGCACAAGTCCGTCATACAAGTTCACCAGAATGCGGAAATCGTTCACCGCGGTGACGGCGTGCGGGTCGAGTGACTTGGGTTCCGCGATCTGGCCGACAACCAGAACATTGGGCGGAGTTTGCGCCTGCACCTGGGGTGCAAAGGCGAGGAAGGCCGAGGCGAAAGCCGCGGCTAGGAATCTTTTCATGACCATTCCCCTCGTTGTTTCTGACGAATAATTAATCATGATTAATTGCAATGCTGCAATAATTATTTCATATTTATTTTCGCTCGAGGGTTGTGCTCTCGATGCCAGATAAACGCTTAAGCGCTGATAAATAAGGGGGAAACAAGGATGCTGCAGCACGCAATCCGTATCGACCCGGAGCGTCTCAGAACGCTTCTCAACGGAGTGAATCGCTTCGGCTTTGTTCCTGAAACCGGCGGCTACACGCGACCAGGCTTCACTCGGGTCGATCTGGAGTGCAGGGATTGGTTCGAGGCACAGATGAGGGCCGACGATCTGCAGGTGTGGAGAGACGGCGCACTCAACCTGTTTGGCCGGTATGGACCTGAGGACGGGCCGTGCGTCATGGCCGGATCGCATCTCGACACCGTGGTCAATGGCGGGGCTTTTGACGGAGCACTCGGCGCCTGTGTTGCGCTGGAATGCGTGCGAACGATGAAGGATGCCGGAATAACGCCCCGGACAGCGATCGAAGTTGCCGCGACTTCCGAAGAAGAGGGCCGTTTCGGGGGCATGCTCGGCTCACAGGCCATATCCGGGGCGATCACTCCGGCATGGATCGAGCAGGCGATTGATGCCGACGGGATCCGGCTGCGCGATGCCATGAACAGTCTGGGTCTCGAGCCGATGGACATCCTGAAAGCAGCCCGGCCGGCCGGTTCGATAAATGCCTTTCTGGAACTCCATATCGAGCAGGGGCCGGTTCTTGAAGCCGAAGAATTTCCCATCGGCATCGCCGAGGAGGTTTCCGGTGTCTGTTATCTGGAGTTGGAACTGACGGGAATCGCCAATCATTCCGGGACAACACCCATGCATCTGCGGGCGGATGCATTTGCCGGGCTTTCCGAGCTTGCCGGGACGATTCCGGATCTGATCCAGATGCACGGCACCGACCAGAGCCGGTTTACAATTGGTCATGTCGAACTTTCGCCGAACCATCCCCACACGATTCCAGGTCGCGCAGTCTTTTCGGTGATTCTGCGTGACACGTCGGAAGAGATAATGGTGGGGCTGAAATCGCGTTTTCTGGAAAGCGCCGACAGTGTCGCAAACCGGCACCGACTGAAATTGAACAAGACCGAGAGGAGCTGGTTGTCACCGGTTTCGCTGGATAGCGAGCTTGCCGACAAGCTCGCCGACCTTGCCGAACGCAACGAATTACCGGCGCGGCGGATGCCTTCCGGAGCCGGTCACGATGCCCAGACAATGCAGTCTTTCTGCCCTTCCGGGCTGATCTTCGTTCCCAGCCGGGCCGGCATAAGCCATGCTCCCGAAGAACTCAGCGACTGGTCGGATATCGAGAAGGGGGCGAACCTCATGCTGCAGGCGTTGCTCGACTTGTCTGGCTAACCTGTTTGCTGGTGTCTGCCGGCTTCTGCAACTTTCGCTCTTTCAATGCCGCGCGGGCTCGGCTAGGCTTTTCAAAAGTAAAGCATATCGTTCCTGGCGGGCGCGCCGCCACAAGTGTTGCAAACAGACAGTCCCTATCCATTTTTCAACGGGGGTGCCATGGTTGATCGGATTGCCGGACTAAGGGTCCGTATTGCCTTGAGGTCTGCCGCGACGGTCGGCCTCGTATGCCTTTTCCCGTTGTTACAAGGTTGTGCGCTTTCCGATGCGCCGGTGCTCTTCCCGAAAGGGCCTATTGCGTTGGCGGAACGGGATCTGCTGTTCACGGCATTCGGTATCATGATGATCGTTGCCATTCCTGCGATCATACTAACGCTGCTGTTCGCCTGGCGATATCGCAAGCGTAATGGCAACACCGCGGATTATGCGCCCGAGTGGGATGGTTCCTGGGGCATTGAAGCCGTGGTCTGGCTGGTTCCAGCTGCGATCGTGATTGTCATCGGAACCATTGTCTGGGATGCGACCCACAGGCTCGACCCTTACAAGGCCCTGGCGTCCGATAAGCCGGCTTTCAAGGTGCAGGCCGTCGCACTCGACTGGAAATGGCTGTTCTTATACCCGGAACTCGGCACGGCCAGCGTGAATGAACTGGCTTTTCCCGCAGACAGGCCGCTGACCATCGAGATCACTTCCGACACGGTCATGAATTCACTGATGATCCCCGCACTCGGTGGCCAGATCTACGCCATGGCGGGCATGCGCTCTGAACTTAACCTGATCGCAGATGGTCCAGGCACCTTCAACGGCCGCAACACAATGTATTCCGGCGACGGCTTTTCCGACCAGCACTTCAAGGCTCATGCCATGAACGAAGCGGATTTCACCGCCTGGAAGGAAAAGGCAACAGGATCCGCTGACGTGCTGGACGCCAAGACCTATGTGGACTTGCACAAGCAGAGCGTTGCCGATCCAGTCCGGCATTATTCGTCTTACGAGACGGATCTCTTTTCGATCATCCTGCGCAAATACGCGCCGATTGTCGGCCCTTACGAAAGCAAGGCCGCCGAACTCATCTGCCGGGGGGCTGTTTGATGCTGGGACGTCTTACGATTGAGGCCCTGCCGTTCTATTCCTGGGTGGCCATGGGTGGGGCGGCAGTAACCGTTGGCGGCGGCATTGCCGTGTTCCTGCTGATCACCTGGCTGCGCGCATGGAAAGTTCTCTGGACAGACTGGCTGACCAGTGTCGATCACAAGAAGATCGGCATCATGTATGTGGTGCTGGCTCTGGTGATGCTGGTGCGCGGGTTTGTCGATGCCCTCATGATGCGGGCGCAACAGGCGGTTTCCCTGAACAGCGAAGGTTACCTTCCGCCGGAGCATTTCGAGCAGATATTCTCCTCCCACGGCACGATCATGATCTTTTTCGTGGCCATGCCGTTCCTGACCGGGCTCATCAACATCATCGTGCCGCAACAGATCGGCGCGCGGGATGTCGCCTTTCCGTTCCTGAATTCCGTCAGCCTCTGGATGACGGCAGCCGGTGCCGGGCTGGTGCTGATATCGCTTGTGGTCGGCAAGTTCTCTCAAGCCGGCTGGACCGGGTATCCTCCATATTCCGGGGCTGAATACAGTCCGGGCGTGGGGGTCGACTACTGGCTATGGGCGCTGATCATCAGCGGGGTGGGCAGTACGCTTTCAGGCATCAACTTCATCGTGACCATCGTCAAGAACCGCTGCCCGGGCATGACTTTCATGCGCATGCCGATGTTCACCTGGACGACACTGTGCATTTCCATCCTGATTGCCTTCGCTTTTCCGGCGCTGACGGTGGTCGCCGGTCAGTTGACACTCGATCGTACGCTCGGCTTCCATTTCTTCACCAACGGTGACGGCGGCAACATGATGATGTTTGCCAACCTGCTGTGGATCTGGGGTCATCCGGAGGTCTACATCCTGATCTTGCCGGCCTTCGGTATCTTTTCCGAAGTGGTGGCGACATTCTCGCGCAAGCGGCTGTTCGGTTACACTTCACTGGTCTATGCAACCGCCTGTATCGCGCTGCTGTCGTTCACAGTCTGGCTGCACCACTTCTTCACGATGGGCTCGTCTGCCAATGTGAATGCCATATTCGGCATCGCGACGATGATCATCGCGGTGCCGACGGGGGTGAAGATCTTCGACTGGCTGTTCACCATGTACAAGGGCCGGATCGAGTTTCACACGTCCATGGTCTACACCATCGGCTTCATGGTGACCTTCGTCATCGGTGGCGTGACCGGGGTGCTGCTGGCCCTGCCGCCCGCCGACTACCTGATGCACAATTCCACCTTCCTGGTGGCGCACTTCCACAACATGCTGATCCCGGGCGCTCTTTTCGGTTATTTCGCCGGCATGAACTACTGGTTCCCCAAAGCCTTCGGTTTCAAGCTGGACGCCAAATGGGGCATGCGGTCCTTCTGGTGCTGGATCATCGGTTTCTATCTCGCCTTCATGCCGCTCTACGTCCTTGGCTTCAAGGGCATGAGCCGGCGGATGGAGCATTATGCCGACCCCACCTGGCAACCCTATCTGATCGTCGCTGCGATCGGGGCTCTGTTCGTCCTGTGCGGCATCGCCTGCATCGCCATCCAGCTTTACGTTTCGGCCAGGAAATGGGGATCCGCCAGGGACATCACGGGGGACCCGTGGAACGGTCGTACCCTGGAATGGGCGACGTCCTCACCGCCAGCTGCCTATAACTTCGCGGTTCTGCCCGAGGTGACCGATATCGACGCGTTCCACGACATGAAGATCCGGGGGGAGGCCTATCAGCCGCCGCAGCATTACGAAGACATCGTCATGCCGAAAAACACCTGGATCGGCCCGGTGCTTGGTGCGCTGGCCTTTGTGCTCGGTTTTGCCTTCATCTGGTACATCTGGTGGCTCGTCGCCCTGAGCTTTGTGCTGTCCCTCGTATGTGTCGGTATCCGGGCGTCCGACGACAACAGCGAATTCGTGTTGCCTGCAGCAGAAGTCGCCCGGATCGAGCGTGAACGCCTCGCTCAGATCTCGCCAGCCGACCTGCACGACATGCGCGATTTTGTGCCGCGCGGTGCCGCCTCTGGCGCACCGTTGTCCGGAACGGTTTGAGGGAGGGGCCAATGTCTGCTGCAACCATCCTTGAAGAGGAAGAGAAGCACTCCCTTCATTCCAGGGAATTCGGGTTCTGGATCTATCTGATGACAGACGCGGTCATCTTCGCGCTGTTGTTTGCGACCTACGCTGTCCTGTCGGAAAATTCCGCAGCGGGTCCGACGTCAAAAGAGCTCTTCGATCTCAGCAGGACTGCCGTTGAAACCGGCTTGCTGCTGGTCTCCAGCCTGACCTTCGGGATGGCGAGCATTGCGCTGATGAATGACCAGAAGGGCCGCGTGGTCCAATGGCTCTTTGTGACCTTGCTGCTCGGCTTCGCGTTTCTGGCAATGGAGCTGAGTGAATTTGCCGGAATGATCGAAAAAGGTGCGGGTCCGGAGGTAAGCGGCTTCCTGTCTGCCTTCTTCACGCTGGTAGGTACACACGGACTGCACGTTGCGTTCGGGGCACTCGGGATCGTGGTGATGATTGGCCAGATCATGGTCAAGGGCCTGACGCCGCCGGTTCGTTCCCGGTTGATGCGGCTCGGGCTGTTCTGGCATTTTCTCGATATTGTCTGGATCGGGATCTTTTCGGCGGTCTATCTGCCGGGCGTTCTATAGGGGGCACATATGAACCATTCCGCTGAACGCAGCCTGTCTACCTATCTCACCGGGTTTGTGCTTGCAGTTGTGCTGACGGCAATTCCCTTCGCCCTGGTCTGGGGCGGACTGCTCACAGGCAGTGCCGTATATTTCGTCATCGCCGTTGCCGCGGTTCTGCAGGTGATTGTTCACCTGGTCTTTTTTCTACACATCGACCTGAAATCCACCCCGGTCGAAAACCTGTTCTTTCTGGCCTTTGCCGCGGTGCTCATTTTCATCATGGTCGGCGGCAGTCTCTGGATCATGATGGATCTGCATCACCGCATGCAGTGAATGCCTGGTCGCCATTGAGGCGTCTCGCCGCAATCGACGACCAGCCTGTCCGAAAGGGAGAATGACATGAGATGCTATCGCAATCCGCTTGCCGGAAGTCTTCTGGCCGCAGGGCTGATGCTGGTCGCTACCAATGGTGCACTTGCCGACTGTCAGGCGGACATCGACAAGGTTGAAAATGCCGTTACCCACTCCGAGAGGGAGGGTATCGACATCACTGTTGCAGAGAAGATGCGCGCACTGCTCCAGGAAGCGAACAAGGAACGGCACGCAGGCAACGAAGCAAAATGCCAGGAGCTGATCAACCAGGCAAAATACATCGGCGACGTGGAATGACGGCCGATAATGTATCTGTTCCACTGGTCGGTTTGCTGCGCTTGAGGTAAGAGAACCCGTTCCGGAACAGGTGTGGGGAAACATGATTTCGGTCGTTCTTGGATGAAATCGTGCCGGGACATGGCGATTGTGGGGGCCGGCATTGCCGGCTCGATCGCAGCTCTGGAGCTTGCTGATCGCGGTAACCGCGTCGTGCTTTACGATGCCGGAGCAGAACCGCTGACTGCGGCATCGCTGGTCAACGAAGGCAAGATCCATCTCGGGTTCGTTTACGGCGGGGACAGTTCAGGTCTGACCGCACGGCGCATGATCGACGGCGCGCTTCAATTCCGGTCCATCGTGTGCCGGTGGATGGCGCAAGACCTTTTCGCTTCTTCCGTAACGCAGCCATTCGATTATGCCGTTCCCGAGGGGTCTCAGCTTTCCGCGGGTGCGGTAGAACAGCACTTTGTGCTGGTGCAGGATATCCTCCGCGAGCGGCTAGCGGCACCAAATGCAGACTACCTCGGCGAAGTGGATCTACCGGCCTTCCGGCGCCTGACCTCCCATCCTTATGGCTCTGAAGCTGGCAAGATCGAGGCGGCCTTCGGAACGCCGGAACGATCCGTCGACACTCAAGCCATTGCTGCTTCACTGCGCGCAGCGGTTCTATCTCACCCGCGAATCGAGTTCCGGTCCAATCACAGGGTGACGCGTTTCGAGACAAGCCTGTCCGGATGGCAAGTGGTTGGTGAACATCGCGCTGACGGACCATTTGACCGGGTGCTCAACGCCGCCTGGGAGCAGCGCCGCTTTCTTGATCATGCCAGCGGCTTTGCTGATGATGCCTCGTGGTTCCTGCGCTACAAAATGGCGGTGCTGCTGCCGGATGTTGTCGAAGATCTGGCGAATGTTACGCTCATGTTGGGGCGATACGGGGATGTCGTGCGGTATGAGACAGGCCGGGTGTATCTGTCCTGGTACCCGTCGATGATGCTCGCCAGCACACGCGACCTTTTGCTTCCGCACCCAGAGATCGCTTCTTCCCGAAAGGCCGAAATTGTGCGCAGTTCCGTTGCCGCACTTGCAGCCTACTATCCGAAGTTAGCTGAGTTCCTGCGCTTTCCCGAGACGGACGAAGCACCGTTGATCGGCGGAGTTATCGACGCAAGGGGTGCAAGTGATATCGACGATCGCGTGAGCGATCTGCACAAGCGCAGCAGAATAGGCCCCAGCCTCCTGGCCGATGGTTATTGCAGCCTTGATCCGGGCAAATACACGACCGCACCGATGTTCGCGCTTGAAGCGGCGGACGCGCTGGCATCTTCAAGCCGGGTTCATCAAGTCATCGCCTCATGAAGTTTCCTGCAATATGGCCATGGAAACGGCCACGTCTGACAATCTGTATTCCTGCCTACCGGCCGAACGGGTTTCTGGAACGGGTGCTTGCGTCGGTGCAGGAGCAGAGCTTTCGCGACTTTCGTATTGTCATTTCCAATGATGGCGGTTTCGAACGGGAAACCTTCGAACCGTTCCGGCGCATAGCAAACATGCGTGTCTACCATCAGCGGGGACGACTCGGCTGGGTGGAAAACGCCAATTGGCTGATCAGAAGGGTGAGGACGCCGTATTTTGCCATCCTGCCGCAAGACGACACCATTGAGCCGGACTATTACGCCGCTCTTGTGGATCTTCTGGAAAAGACACCCTCTGCCGGAAGCGCTTGCACCGCAATTCAGACCGTCGGCAGGCCGGATGAACACATCATCCGCAGCAAAAGCGTGAGCGGAGACCTGGAAGCGCGGATCAGTCAGGTGTTCGGGATGAGTTATGCCGGCGTCAGTTTTCGGGCGGTCAATCGGACACCACCAAACCTACGTGATCTGACCGTTCCCGGAAACCGGTTCGACAACATGTTCGCCGACAGTACCTGGATCATGCGCCAGGCGATCCAGGGAGAAATGCTTTATCTCGACCGGCCGCTCTACAGGAAGCTCTACCACGGCGGCAACACTCACACGAGCTGGCTGGAAACACCGGCCAAAACCCTTGCATCCGCCTGGATGCGTTATTGCCAGCAAATGGCACTCTATGCGGCACGGTCCGTGGCTGACGAGTACCAGCGCGAGGCCATATTCGATCTTGCCTGCGAGCGGGTCTTTTCCAGAAACAGCGAGTTGAGACCGCTAGCCGTCGGCACGGCATTCGACGCGATCTGGAGCAAGAGTGAACTGGATCTGCGCCAGGAGGGTATGAAGAAGATGCTGCGGCGTTCATTGATGCAGAGCCAGGGTGGCTGCAACGCGTGGCGAAAACATATGGTCCGTGTCGCCCGAGGCACGCGATAGCACAGTGCCAGCGGCGAGCGAAACAATAGAGATTCAAGCTGAATGGGGGAAATGGTGCCGGCAGCAGGATTCGAACCCGCGACCCCGAGATTACAAATCACGTGCTCTACCAGCTGAGCTATACCGGCGCCGGGGATGGCTTCTACCAGATTGGGCGCACTTGTCCATGCCCTGATTTGCATTTTTCGATTCTGATTCCGGAAAACCAGCTAAACCTCTCTGATAATTTCGAAAATTGGTTGGCCTCTGTGGATAGTTTCGCATGCGCAGGGTTTCTGCGACCCAGAAATTCAGTATCGCGACGTCTCGATTCCAATGTCGTTCCTGCAAATTGAGGGAAGCAGTTGTGGCGTAGGCGCAATCAAGAGGCATATTTCTCGGTCAGAGGGGCAGCGCTCTGCCATCTTGCAAGTTCCCTGGAACGGAGTCATTTCCTTGCCTTGGGATAATATGCTCGTGCAGCATATCAAGCACTGATCCGCATAGCCGATGTGCTCCTGATCAAGGTGGACGCTTGGCGACGTCCAAACTGCGGCATCCGCCAAACCAGCGTTCGCAAGCGCTGAAGGGGATCCGCGAAGAGGGGGACGGCAGCTTGCATGAACCGGGTTTTGCACCCATAAATGCGTACTCTGAATATCAGCCTGTCGCTTTCTGCGCGGGCTCCTCTGGTTTTACCGGAAGGCAGGCTGGATAGACCAAACACTGTTCGGTCCTGTCATCACTTCCGTTTCACCCTCAGTGGAAAATCTGCCGTGACACATGTGGTTCTGCTCGAAATCATGTGCGCCAATTGGATCGATTTAAATGACTGAAGCGCAGCGCATCTGCCTCATTTTCTATCTGCAGCCGATCGCACTCGGGGCTTGGCTGCCGCATATTCCAGGTGTCCAGACCACGCTCGGACTGACCAATAGCGAGTTGGCGATTGCGCTCGTCGGGGCGCCGGTCGGCACTTTGACAACCTTGATGATCGCGGGGCGCATTGCAGGCTGGATCGGCGCCAAGCGGATCACGCTGGTCTTTTATCCGGTCTTTCTTCTCGCCATGCTGTTGCCCTTCATGGCGACAACCCAGTGGCTTTTGATGGCCGCACTCGCGCTTGTCGGCGGATCGATGTCCATCCTGGAACTCGGGCTCAATGTTCTGGCTGACGATTACGAGACGCGCACCCACCACAAGATCATGAGCAGAGCACACGGTTGCTGGAGCTTCGGACTGCTGTCTGGAACGCTGATTGGCTCGGCTGTGGCGGGTCTTGCCCTGTCGCCCCTTGTGGCCGGTATCGCGATAGCGATCCTGGTTCAGGTCCTGGTGCTGCCTGTAATCCTGCGGTTGCCTTTGCCGCCCGAAGGGCAGTCGGCCAAACCCGAGCAGCGCGGTTTCCGGTTGCCACATCCGGTTTTGCTTGGCGTCTGTTTTTTCACTTTTGGAACGACATTGGTGGAAGGGGCCGTTGCGGATTGGGCTGCGGTCTATCTCCGGGACGCCTTTGCCGCCAATCCGGGCCTCGCCGGGCTGGGCATCTCGATCTTTTCGCTGTGTCTGGCTTCGACCCGGCTCATGGGAGACCGCTTGCGCCAGGTTGCGGCGCCAGGACGCCTGGGGCAGGTGCTTGCGCTCATCGGACTGATCGGTCTGAGCCTGATATGGCTTGCACCGAACGCGCCGATTGCACTTCTCGGTCTGGGAGTACTGGGATCGGGAGCAGCGCTCGCGTTTCCCCTTGGAGTGACCGCGGCATCCGCAGCGCCAGGAGGAAGTGCGGCTTCCAATGTCGCCGTGCTTTCCTTTGTGGCTCTGCTTGGCTTTCTGGTCGGGCCGCTCACCATCGGGCCGCTCGCCGATGCCTTCGGTATTCGGGCGGCTCTCATGGTGCTGGCACCGATGATCGGTATCAGTCTGCTATTGGCGCCTTGCTTGACCCGGTCGGAGGCAACGCGGGCGAACAGAACTGCCACCAGCTCCGTGACTGCAGCGCGTGGAGAGGCGCTTTGAATCGGATGGTGAAAGGAGAGGGGCCTTAAAGCCCCATTTTCATCCGCGCCACATAGAGTGACAGTACAGCGGCATTTGAAACGTTGAGCGAGCGAATCTCGCCCGGCATGTCGAGGCGGGCCGTCAGGCCGCAAGCTTCGCGCACACCCTGACGCACGCCTTTGCCCTCCGAGCCCAGTACCAGAACTGTCCTGTCGCTGAACGGTGTCTGTTCAAGACTTGCCGGGCCATCGCTGTCGAGGGCAATGCAGGAAAAACCTTCGTCCTTCATCTCGGCGATGAAGCGGGCCATGTTTTTCACCCGGACATGTTTGATCATGTCGAGTGCACCGGAAGCGGATTTCGCCAGAACGGAGCCTTCTTCCGGCGCATGGCGTTCGGTTGTTACCACCGCATCGGCATCAAGCGCGACAGCCGAGCGCAGGATTGCGCCGACATTGTGCGGATCCGTGACCTGGTCAAGTGCCAGCACGAGCCGCGCACCTTTCAGATGCTCGGCGCCATAAGCGGGAAGGGGATCGGCTTCCAGGATCATGCCCTGATGGACAGCATCCTTCGTCACCATCCGGTCCAGTGCGCGGGGCATCATGGATTCGACAGGGACATCGATTGTCACGCCGCGTTCTTCGAGGCGACGAACGGCATTGTCCGTTGCGAACAGCTTCAGCCGCTTGCGATCCTTGTTGGCAAAGGCTGCTTCAACGGTGTGGAGGCCGTAAAGCAGCACCGGGCCTTCCGGGGGGAGGCCCGGACGGCGCGGCGCAGGTTTGCCGGAGAACTTTTTGTTGCCGCGAAAGCCCGGCTTGCCGCCAGCACGGAATGGTTTCTTGTCGTCACTCATGGCGCATGCTCTAGCGGCAATTTTCGTGGAGGGGAAGGGGAACTTCTTCCACATCCGGTTCCGAATAGTTTGTATGGAGGCAATAACGGGCAGTTAGTTTTTGGTCTGACCTTCTTGTTGGCTAGATCTCTCTTCTTTGAGAAGCCATTGAGAAGTCGCTCCCAAGAAGACTGCTGGTGTGAGGGTCGAAATCATCGCAACACCCAAATACCAGGAAATGTTAAAGAAAAAGGGCCAGACTTCTTTGCATTCACCATGAGCGCATACAAAGTGCTGGTCTCCGATAACGTGTCCGTTGAGTGCGTCTCCTCCTAACAAAATTGAACATATTAAAAATAGAAAGAAACTGGGTACACCAACCAACGACGATAAAACGCCCAAAATTAAAAACAGTTCGCCGATCTTTGTTTTCATGTTTTTCCCAAGGCAAAATTTGTCTCGAAATTAACACTATATTTCGAGTGGGGTCCTCCAATAAGTCGATGAGCAATTCAGTGACTTTCGACTAAGCAGCTAGTGAAAAAGCCTTCGCAAATTCAGGAGGGCTTCAGGATCATGCAGCTGACGGTGCCATGGGCGATCAGTTTGCCGTTCGCGTCCCGCAGATCGCCTTCGGAGGTCGCCAGGCGGGAGCCGCGGTGGACGATCCGACCCTCGCAAACCACTTCTCCGCTGGTTTCAAGCAGCGGGCGAACCATGTTCACGTTGAGCGATGTGGTGGTGTAGAATTCGCCGGGCTGCAGCGTGGTGTGTACCGCGCAGCTCAGCGCCGTGTCGATCAGCGTCGAAATCCAGCCACCATGGACCGTACCGAGCGGGTTCAGGAACTCGCGTGCTGGCAGGCCGGTGAAGACGGCCCGGCCTTCGGAGAATTCCTTCATCCTGATATTGGAATGCACCATGATCGGCGGGGCAGGCAGATCGCCTGCCATCATGCGCTCAAAGATATCAAGCCCGGTCATGGTGGCAAAGGCTGCCTTTGGAAGCGCGCCAAGGGTGTGGGTCTTGCCGTTTTCGGTCAGGGTCTGGGGATCGCTCATGATTGGTGTCCTGTAAGGGTGGTCTCGTCGGGGTCTGATTGGGAGGCAGTGTCTGCGGCAGGTTTTTCCTGGCTTTCCAGAATGTGAACCGCCTTGCGCAACGTGGACATCTGGGTGCGAACGGCATCAGCGCCGTCCGGGCCAAGCAATGTGCTGACTTCTTCTTGTGCCTTGAGCCAGGTGCGGTGGATCTCAATCACCTTTGCCTCGCCCAGTTGTGTCAGCACTGGAAGAACCTTTCGGCCATTGCCATCTTGCCGGGTTACAAGACCGGCAACTTCCAAAGGCTTGAGGTTTCGGGCCAGCGTGGATCGGTCGATGCCGAGAAAACGGGCGATCTCTGCCGCCGAACTTGCAGATCCGTCGGCTATCGCAGCCAAAAGCTGGGCCTGGGTCAGTTCAAGGCCGAGAACTGCCATGTGCCTATTATAATGACGGGTCAGAAGATTGGCGGTGCGCCGGGCAGCGTGACCGAGGCAGGTTCGGCCCATGTGCTGGAAATCGATATCTTTGAGAGAAGATGACATTTGTTGTAGATACAACAACAAGAGAATCTGCTCAAGGGTGCAGTCGTGTCCGACTGGTTTTTCAAAAGGGCAGCAGGTGCAGGAATTGGCACAAATGGCCTCGTCAAAGGAACGGGCGCGTTGATGAAAGTTGTCCACAGGCTGGGGTCGCGTGATGCCGGATTTTCAGCAAAACGCAGGGGAACCGTGACATCACAGCCGTGCTGCGGCAATCTGGTGGTGCCATCGGCCTTGGCAATAGCTCACGTTCGAAGCGTCTGTTTCGAGCGTCCTGCTGATTTTGTTCAATTCTTTGCAAAATCGGCGTTGACAGGGCGGGGCCCTATCTGCATAACACGCGCCACGGGATTGCTCGCCCCTTCCGGGCGGGCTCTTCGGTAAGCCATCCTGATCGCTTCGGCGTGAAGCAGGACGAGATGGAGGAGTGCCCGAGTGGCTAAAGGGGACGGACTGTAAATCCGTTGGCTATGCCTACGTTGGTTCGAATCCAACCTCCTCCACCATCGTTCCTGGTTCTCTCGTTGTGCGGGTGTAGCTCAATGGTAGAGCAGCAGCCTTCCAAGCTGACGACGAGGGTTCGATTCCCTTCACCCGCTCCATCATGGGTGCTGATCGGAGTGTCCGGAACGGAAGGCTCTTTCGCCCGGAAATCCTGACAAGAAGTTCAACGGGAAGCAATTCGTCGCTCGCGGATCTGTCCAAGGCGCCGGAACGCGTCCCGCCTCGACCTAATTCGACCGAACCGAGTATTGGACAGAGAGCGACGCCGATGGCGAAGGAAAAATTTGAGCGCAACAAG